>JAILHH010000040.1 GCA_024695935.1 Acetatifactor sp. | reverse complement strand
GTTAAAAGGTTCGTCCTGCCAGTCTTAACTGGCATTACTGTTTTTAGGTTGCTTCTTATTTTACTAAGAGCTGTTCTTCTGAATTTTTCTTTAAAGAAATTTTCAGGGTTGCATTGTTGTTCGATTGTCAAAGTTCTCTGTTGTCTTGGGCGACAACTCATTCAATATATCACATTGTGAGGTGTTCGTCAACAACAATTTATAATTATTTTTTGTTGTCTTAAGAGGTGTTTGCCTCGACAACAAAATGGAGTATAGCACTCTGATTTTAGGATGTCAACAATAATTTTAAAAATTTTTTGCACATTTTACACAATTAAAGCGTTGAAGCAAAGAAACCCTCGAAAATCAAGGGTTTCTTTTGCATTTCACTTTATTCAAAATAGTGTTATCAAAGGCAGAATATTCTGATTATTCAGAAATTGTGTGTGATTTTGATTCATTTTTAAGAACTATCTTTATATCACTTATATTGTTTAATTCTTCCTGATCCTCCTGGAATATCAGATAAAGCTCAACATCTGATCCTGCAGGTAATGTGTTCATGTAATTCATCAGGTCGTTGTCAAAAAATGTGGGTAAAAATCCCTTTGCTCCTCTTCCGTTTAAAAAGAGTCTCGCAGATATGGTCTCATGCAGAAAATCCAGATCCACGCCACGACCGCTGTCATTTCTGATCACGAAACCTGCCATCAACAGTAAGCTGTCCTTGTCAGCCACAACGGATAAGGGATCATCCTCACCACCGTCAAAGCTTTCCATAACAGTAGAACCGGTATATGACATATAAACTCCCTCGGGAAGTTTGAACACTTCTTCAAGTGAATAATCGGGTGCCTCAACAGCTCCCGATTCAGATGAATTTCCGTCGGCTCCTTCGGAAGTTTTACTGTTTTTTTCTTCCTCTTCCTTTTTTAATTCTTCCATCCTGGCATTGAGTTCATCCTGTGCCTTCATTGTAATGCTGTTAATATTGGCATTACGTCTTCTGGTATTGTCCATGAGTACTTCTTCCTCGTCCACAAGACGGCTTCTGGTAGAGGCATCATATTGCAGGAGCATGACAGCCGCATAGTCGCTGACCATCTGTTCCTCCTCAGGTGTAAGCTCCGGGTAATTGCCGTCAATGGCACCACACCCTGATGTCATCATCATAAAAAGCCCCAATATGACAGAAAAAATAAATTTGCGCATCTTCATCCGATGTCCCTCACAATTATTTATTGTTTAAGATAAATATATCATATTTCTTTATCAGTTTACTACCGGAAATTCCTCTTACCTTGACACCTTCTTCAAGGTAATCGCAGGATAAAACTTCCGCATTATCACAAAAATCCGACATCTCTGCCCCGTTTTTATACGGAAAGAGAAGGGTCACTTCCCTGTGATCACTGTAAGTCCTGTCCTGAATAAGCTCAGTCAGTTCCTTTATTCCCTCATCATTTGCAGCGGAAATATAAATACTGTCACCCCTTATCCTTGGCAGGTCATTGATATCACACCTGTCAGATTTGTTATATACATATAATATAGGAATATCCCCGGCACCCAGTTCCGAAAGCGTATCGGCGGTGACCTTCATCTGTTCCTTAAAATTTTCATCCGAATAATCTACCACACAGAGGATAAGGTCCGAGTACTTCACTTCCATGAGGGTGGATTTAAAGGACTCCACCAGATCGTGTGGAAGCTTGTTGATAAATCCTACAGTATCCGATAAAAAGAAGGGTCTCTTGTCCTTTTTATCTATGAGTCTGATACTGGTATCAAGAGTGGCAAACAATATATCTTTTTCCAGCACCTTTTTGTCGTCCTCACTGCCGTACATTTCAAGTATATGATTCATGATGGTGGATTTTCCGGCATTTGTATATCCCACGAGACTTACCTTTGGTATGGCGCTTTTGTCTCTGAGTCTCCTCTGGGTGTTCCTGGAATCCTCCACCTTTTCAAGTTCTCTCCTGAGTTCACTGATCCTGTGCTCTATATGTCTTCTGTCCAGTTCCAGTTTTGTCTCGCCGGCACCTTTATTACTGAGTGCTCCGCTTCCGCCACCCTGACGTGATAAACCTGCATGAATTCCCACCAGTCTCGGAAGCATATATTTTAATCTGGCTGTCTCAACCTGGATCTTGCTCTCTCTGGTCCTGGCCCTTAATGCAAAGATATCCAGAATAAGCCTGTTTCTGTCTAACACCGGCAGGTCAATGGCCTTTGTGAGGTTCCTGATCTGGGACGGGCTTAAAAGATTGTCAAATATGACCTCTTCCGCCTCACATTCCTTTGCATACTCAGCGACTTCCGCCACTTTACCCGTTCCTATATACCAGGCCTTGTTCACATCGGCGGCCTTTTGGGAGATGATACCCGTAACCCTCTTGCCGCAGGCCTCCGCCAGGCTTTTTAATTCCTCCATGGATCTGTCAAAATCGGCCTCTTCACCTATATCGAGTCCCACAAGCAGTGCTTTTTTAATAATTGTCTCGGGATCCACATTTTCGAAAATATTATTGTTCATCCTTAATCAATTCCAGTTCAAACCAAAACATAACACCGTTGTTGAAATTCTGAACTCCGTACCCCTGATTCATGGACTCCATGATAGCCTTAACTATGGAAAGACCCACTCCGTTTCCGCCATACTCCCTGGTACGGGCTTTATCAACTTTATAAAACTTCTCCCAGATATGTTCTATGGAATCCTCCGGTATGGGAGAACCGGTGTTAAATACAGTAACTCTTGCCTTTCCGTTTTCTTTAATAATATTGATATCTATGATCTTTTCGCCTGCACAGTGATTTACAGCATTTGAAAAATAGTTGGTCACAACCTCTTCAACCCTGAATTCATCACCCCATACAAATACAGGCTCCGTTTCGCACAGATTTACTGTGATACCCTTATCCTGCGTAAGTATCTCTGCGGACTGGACATAGTTTTTAACCAGATCAGCTATATCGAACCTCTCCATATTGACGATATCATTGCCAAACTCCAACTGATTTAAGGTCAGGAGCTTTTTGACCATGTTATTCATCTTTGAGGCTTCGTCCATTATGACATCACAATAAAAATCCCTGCTGTCGGGATCATCGTCATTTATTCCCTCTTTTAGCCCTTCAGCGTAACCCTGGATCAAAGCAATGGGAGTTTTGAGCTCGTGAGATACATTTGCCAAAAACTCCTTGCGCATCTCGTCGATCTCTTCTTTTTTCTCTATATCTTTTTTAAGCTCATTGTTTGCGGTCTTTAGATCGCTTATGGATTTTTCAAGAGAAAGGGAAAGTTTGTTAATATTGCTTCCAAGGAGTCCTATCTCATTGTGGCTGTTTCCTGTATAGAGCGCATCAAAATCAAGCTTAACCATTTTCTCGGAAATATCGGAGAGTTCCAAAATGGGCTTTGTAATCTTTTTTGAGACAAATACCATGATGATGGCGCCGACAAGGGTTGCAAACAAACCTACATATATGAAAAATCTGTTGGCAATGGCTGCGCTCTCTCTGATAGATTCAACTGGAGTGGACATGATAAATGAAACAGTGCTGTTGATACGTCCGTAAATCTCCAGATAATCATTTCCGTCATAGGATGCCCTGGAAAGTTCGTAATCCTCTCCTGTCTCAAGTATCTTTGCATCCCCGGGTGCGGGCCCCCTGCCAAAGATCCTGTTCATCAAACGCTTCTCGAGGACCATTCCGCCGTTTCTGGACACAAACATCATATTGGAATTGGCATCCATAACTGCAATGGTAATATTGTTCGTGCTACAGATATAGTTTAATTTCTCAGCCAGTACGGTGCCGTCGTAATCTTCCTGTTTGGTAGCATCCTTTATGCCCTCATAGGCATCCATAATAATGGCCGTCTTTTTTCCCGTATAATATTTTTCAAGCAGATACACATTCATAAAAATACACAGCAGGATGGTACCTATCATCATGCCGATAAAGATAAGCGGAAACTGTACTTTTATTGAATGTTTTACTTTTTGTGTTTCCTTTTTCTTATTCATAAAGCATCTCCGGATCAGGCTTCAAGCTTGTATCCAAATCCCCAGATAGTCTTGATAAGCGCGCCCTTTTCGCCCATCTTGCTCCTGAGTTTTTTTACATGGGTGTCGATGGTCCTGTCATCTCCGTAATAATCATAATTCCAGACATTATTCAAAATCTTTTCTCTGGAAAGAGCTATGCCGTTATTTTCAAGAAAATATGTAAGGAGTTCAAATTCCTTAAAGGAAAGATCCATTGAAACTCCGTCCACAAGCGCAGTGTGAGCTGTCTTGTTTATCTCTATTCCGCCGGCGGAAAGGACTGATTCTTCGCCTGCTTTCGCAGTTCTGCGAAGTATGGCATCGATCCTCGCCACCAATATCTTTGGGCTAAAGGGTTTTGATATGTATTCATCGACACCAAGAGAAAATCCCTGCAGTTCATCTCTCTCATCGCCCCTTGCGGTAAGCATTATGATAGGGACTTTGGACGTGGCTCTGATCTCTCTGCAGACCTCCCAGCCATCCATCTTGGGCATCATCACATCTAAAACAATGAGAGCAATGTCTTTTTCTTTGTAAAAAAGATCCATCGCAGCCTCTCCGTCTGCAGCTTCAACCACGTCAAAATTATTCTTTGTCAAAAAATCACCGACGAGTTTTCTCATCCTGCTCTCGTCATCCACCACCATGATCTTTAATTTATCCATATCAATTCCTCGCCTTTCCAAATACTATGTAAAACCAATCATTATTATGGATTATAGTTCTAAATTATGGTGAAATTGTGAACTATTCTTCTCTGATCTTAAGTTCCAGTTCTTTTTGCTTGACCACGGTTTCCCTTGCCTTTAAATCCTCTTCCCATTGAGAGTACTGATTTATGATGGCAGTTTTATAATTTAAAATATTCGGCTGATCGCTTTTAAGCAATATGGTAAACATGGCAATGATCGCCAAAACAAACAATACATTCAGCCATGCGGAAACTGTTGTCCAGGCCACCTCTTTTTTGGGCTTTGCGGGCTTGATCCTCTGCTTTGCAGGATTTTTAGCCATTCTCTCCACCTCGGCATATGTCTTGTAAAGAGGGATGGGCGAAACCGTAGCGGGGTCAATTGCAGGGTCAGATAGGAGGAAGCTTTGGAGTTTTCTCAAAAATTCATATCCCACGGGACTTTTAAAAGTACGATCGCTGAGTGCCTTTTCATAAATCCTGTAGATCGTTGCAGGCTTAGAATAATCAAGTTTGGACTCCAGATATTCTATTTTCTTTTTCTCGTTTTTTCCGAGTTCACAGTCTGCAACAGTTGCAAAGCTGTAGCCTTCCGCAACTCTGGTATTATCTTTGCCCGTTTCCAAAAGATAAACCTCCTCTAATGTTTCTCATCCGCGAACTCCAAAAGTTCGCTGTATTTTAAAATATACTCATCAAAAGCATATTCAATATAATCAAAATTACCGTTCTTTACGGCATCCTCCATAAGGATGCTAAGGTCCCTAAACTCAACTGCACCTATAGCCTCTGAGTTTTTCTTTAATTCATGGACTGTCTTTCTGAAAACATCATAATCCTTGACCTTAAGTGCTGATTTCAGATTGTCCCTCCGGTCGTTTTCCACAAAATCCTTAAGCATCTTTTCGTAGAAGGACTCATCTCCCACATAATTATAAAGACCTGACACGTGATCAATGGGGAAATGGTATTTTCTGTTATCACCAACGGTTCTGACTTTTCCGCTGTTTAAATACTTGATCACCAGTGACTGCAGACTCTGGGGTTTAAAGGGTTTTGAAAGATAATCCGCAAATCCCGAAGAAAGATACTGTTCCTTTAGCCCTGCCATGGCATTTGCAGTCAGCATTATAACAGGAGTATCCGCATTTAATCCCACGTTTTCGGGGGTGTGCATCAGTTTGTTACACTCAATTCCGTCTATATCCGGCATCATATGATCCAGAAAAACTATGTCATATTTATGCTCTCTCCAAAAATTAATGGCCTCTCTGGCGTTTAACGCCTCATCAACCATCATGAAGGTATCCTTCAAAAATCCTTTGAAAACCTTCAGATTCATAGGAACATCATCAACAACCAGAATCCTTGCGCCGGGAGCGACAAAATCCAAGGTCTTTTCTTCCGCATGTTCATCATATTCTGAGTCAAGATTGAATTTTCCGACGGGGACATTTGATATCACGCCCTGTCTTACTTTTACGACAAACTTAGAACCCTTGCCATATTCACTCTCAACCTGGATATCGCCATCCATACGCTCGATCAGGCGCTTGGTGATACTAAGTCCCAGTCCGGTACCCTCGATATTCCTGTTCTTTTTTTGATCTACCCTGCTAAAAGAATCGAAAAGCTTGTCCATATCATCATGTCTGATGCCTTTTCCCGTATCTCTCACAGATATCACAAGGAAAATATCGTTTCCGTCGGTGGTTTCAAAACCTACCTTTAATCCGATCTCTCCCGCATCTGTATATTTTACTGCGTTTGACAAAAGATTAAGTGCGATCTGTTTTACTCTGTTTTCATCACCCAACAGATTCCTGGGTGTGGCAGGATCAACCCTCACAGAAAGATCAAGTCCTTTTTCCTCAACTCTGTTTCGAACGATCACAACAAGTTCCTTTACCAGGCGCTTTAAATCATATTCCACCGGTACCAGATCGAGTTTTCCCGATTCGATCTTTGAAAAATCCAGAATATCATTTATAAGAGACAATAGCATATTTCCGGAAGCCTTGATATCCCTGGAATATGAAAGGATCTTGTCCTCTTTACTGTCTCTGAGGATCATCTCATTCATGCCCAGGACTGCATTTATGGGAGTCCTGATCTCATGGGACATATTTGCAAGGAATTCGCTTTTCATCTTGCTTGCAATGATGGCACTCTGTCTCTCATTGTTGACCTTTATAACTTCATGATATCCGTCAAGGCCTGCAACGATCATAAGGGTCATCAGAATAAAGCTCGTGGCTGAAATATTAAAATCTGCAGCATTGTAAATATAGTCAAGTGACTGAAGTCCTCCCAGTGCCCCTGCGATCACCATGATAACTCCGGTAACAAAATAATCTCTGATCCTGCGGGTAAATATATCTATAAAAATGGTGCCCACCAATATCAAAACCCACAATATCAAAAATCCATTAATAATAAGGGCATTGTCTCTGAAATCACATACCCTTGAAAATACAAGAATATTCTCAATGATAAAATCCAAAATACTGAAGATTATAAGTACTGAATAAGCCTTTTCATATCTTCTGCCCTGAAGCAGATTAAAATAAAACGAAAAAGGTATGGGTATCAGCATAACACAAAGGAAAGCCAGATCCGAAGCCACTGTAACATTGTGCATAAAGAGCTGCCTCAAAGGTGAATTACAGAACATCCAGACACTGGTGACCAAAACACCGATACCCAGATATCCCATCCTCAGGAAATTCCTGTGATTTAAATAAACTATAAAAGTAAGGATAAGTATGAGAAGGCTCAAAATAAGCATTACGAATGTAGTGGAGGCTTCAAGCTTGTTAACGTTCCACTGATAGATCCAAAATCCGATTTCGTTTCCGAAATATATCTCCCTGACCTTTCTCATTGCATCAGGATAAGATGAAGATAATTCCACACGGATCTCGTCCCCGGCCTTTGCACCTGCAAGAGGGGCAAATACCCAGTACATGGGAGGAACCTTTTCTCTGATCCTGGAAGCATCAGGTCTATAGGTGGAGATAAGTTCGCCGTTTAAATAAAAATCCATATTCTGAAGATAACTCTTAACAGTGATGCCTTCACCGTTAATGCAGTCTGTAGGAACATGATTTATAATGACGATTCTATCACTGTTATCTTCATACTTGATATCTCCGGGAATGTGTGCCGGCACAAGGGTGCCGTCCGACAGTTCCTGCATCCATCCATCCAAAAACAATTCACAGGTATTGCGCAGATCGATCCTTGACTCGGAAGGCAGGTATAACTGTCCCCATGCAAAATATGCAAGCGACAGAAAAAGCATTATGATAAAGCATCTCCGCATCCAGGTTTTCATTGTTTTCTATCTCCCAAAAGTAACTTTATTTTTTCCCTCAATATAATGCATTATTACGTTTTATTATACCATATACAACCATAAATGTATAAGAAAAATATAGACGAAGCAATGCTTCTTATCCGCAAGTGTGTGGCAATAAAAGGCCTGGGTGCTGGATAATTGCGGATAAAATAGTCGGAAGCAATGCTTCTTATCCGCAAATGTGTGGCAATGAATGGCCTGGGCGCTGGATAATTGCGGATAAAATAGTTGAAAGAAATGCTTCTTATCCGCAGGCGGGAGTCCCGCCGGCGCCCCAGGCGCCTTTCGGGCCGGATTTCGGCTCGAATGTGCCACCGGCACATTCTCTCGGCGTGTACGCCTCGGCCTCATCGTTCGGCTCCCGTCTGATTAGTCCATATACGAAAAAAAGAGACCATTTATGGTCTCTTTTTTCGTATAGGGGACTAAACGGGAGTAGAACCCGTGTCCGAAAACCAATCCCTTTCCCTTCTACGAGTGTAGTTAATCATTATTTCATTCCCTCCCGCACAAGGAGATTAACACCCCGGTGCGTTCAGTAGCTTCATGATACGCCCATCACCTCAAAGCTTTGGTGAAGTCGTTTCTCACATAGTCGAAGCCGGATCTTTAATGTGTGAGTGCACTAAAGCCGACTGCTGCAAACTAGGCAGCGTATGCTAAATTATCGTTAGCGTTTAATTTTAAGTTGGCCATTTACGACGTACCTGTCGACTCGCTTCTTAAACTTCATGATCCCCGTCGAAACCTTTACTAGCCCAGGTTTTTGACTTTGAAATCCCTCTCGGTCTCTCTTCTCTGATCCTTTTTGGCAATATCATCTCTCTTGTCATAGAGTTTTTTACCTCTGGCAAGGCCTATCTCCATTTTGACTCTTCCGCCTTTGAAATAAACCTCCAACGGAACTAAAGTATAACCCTTTTCCTTGATTTTGCCAACAAGTTTGTTGATCTCCGCTTTATGTAATAAGAGTTTTTTGACTCTCAAGGGATCCTTGTTAAATATATTCCCCTTTTCATAGGGACTCACATGACATCCATAGACAAATACTTCACCGTTTTCGATGCGGATAAAGCTTTCCTTGATGCTGCACTTGCCCATTCTCATGGACTTGACTTCGGTACCGCATAATTCCACCCCTGCTTCGTATTTGTCATCTATGAAATAGTCATGATAAGCTTTCTTGTTGTTTGCGATTAGTTTCTTTGTCTCTCTCTCCATCACTCAATCCTCAAGACCATTATGACACAAAAATCCATCTTTGAAAATAAACCTGCGGTTTAGTTTATCAGAGAAAAATCAATAGTCTTCATGAATCTGTCGCATTCATCGACTCTTACCTTTACAGGCTGACCCAGTCTGTAGCTATTGCCTGTATGCTCACCCACGATCTCCATGGTATTTTCAAAGAAGTTGTAATAATCTCCGGGTATCTTTGAAATATGCACCATACCCTCACAGGTATTTTTAAGTTCCACATAAAGTCCCCAGGCAGTCACTCCCGAAACCACACCGTCAAATTCACAGTCAATGAACTGCTCCATGTATTCGACTTTCTTTAGCTTGTCTGTTTCTCTCTCTGCTTCATCAGCCCTTCTCTCCATATCCGAAGAGTGCTTTGCCACGAGAGGTAAAAGAGATTTGTAATGATCTACCCTCTTTGGAGTAAGCTCATTTCTGAGGGATTCCTTTATGATCCTGTGGATCTGAAGGTCGGGATAACGCCTGATAGGCGACGTAAAATGACAATAATATTTGCATGCAAGGCCAAAATGTCCTGCGCAGTCAACGCTGTATTTTGCCTGCTTCATGGAGCGAAGCGCCATTCGCGTTATCATTGGTTCCTCATCAGTTCCCGCGATCTTTTCCAACAGCTTTTGTATCTCCTTTGGATGAACCTCGGAAGGGTCGGACTTAGCCTTACTCTTTCCAACGGACTTCATAAAATAACCGTAATTGTTGATAAAAGTGGTAAGTCTCTGTATCTTTTCAGCATCCGGCACATCGTGGATCCTGTAAACAAAAGGCGTCTCCATCCAGTAAAAATGCTCAGCCACCGTTTCATTTGCGGCAAGCATAAAATCCTCGATCATGTCCGTAGCGGCATTTCTCTCATAGGGTTTTATATCAAGAGGGTGACCCGCTTTATCCAGGATGATCTTGCATTCGGGAATGTCAAAATCTATGGAACCGCGTTTTTTCCTCTTATTGCGAAGTATAAGTGACAGTTCCCTCATCTGTAAAAACATGGGCACCAGGTCCCTGCAATCATTAAGAGAAGAATCCTCATTTACTATTTCGGGATCATCCAATATCTTCTTTACTTCATTGTAGGACATTCGCCTGTTAACATTGATGACAGTAGCCTCGATGGAGTAATCCTCGATATTTCCGGACTTATCGATGGTCATGATGCAACTGAGCGCCAGTCTGTCCTCTTTTTGATTTAAGGAGCAGATACCGTTTGAGAGTGCATGTGGAAGCATGGGTATCACCCTGTCCACCAGATATACGCTGGTACCGCGGTTTTTTGCCTCTCTGTCAAGGGGCGAAGCTTCTCTGACATATTCGGAAACATCGGCAATATGGACGCCTAAAGTATATCTGTTTCCGTCAAATGAAAGAGATACCGCATCATCGAGGTCCTTTGCGTCCTCTCCGTCTATGGTCACCATGGTAACATCCCTGAGATCTCTTCTGTCTTTAAGCATATCCTCAGAGACACTCATGGGAATATTCAAAGTCTCATTTTTTACTTCTTCAGGAAATTCCACCGGAAGTTCATACCCTCTTACAATGGACATGATGTCCACGCCGGGATCATTTACATGGCCGATTATCTCGATTATCTTTCCCTCGGGATTTTTTACTTCATCTCCGTAATCCGTGATCTCACAGACAACCTTGTGGCCATGAACGGCATTCATGGATCTGTCGGAGGGAATAAAAATATCATTTATAAATTTTGCATTGTCAGGGATTACAAATCCGTAGTTTTTCTTTGATTTTTCAAAGGTTCCGACGATCTTTGTAAAGCCTCTCTCTACGATCTGAAGTACCACGGCTTCTCTTCTCTTTCCCTTTGGAGAAGCAGTTACCATGATCTGAACCTTGTCCCTGTGGAAAGCCCCCAGGGTCTTGTCCTCAGGTATAAAGAAGTCTTCTTCCTGACCCTCAACTTCTACAAAACCAAAGCCTCTCTGGTTACTTATAAAGGTTCCAAGCATCACATTGCCGTCACCCTTCATGATCTTGCCTTTTGGGGTAAGGGTAAGCTTTCCCTCTAGAACAAGCTCCTTTATAAGCCTGTTAAACTCTTTTCTGTCAGCTTCCTCAACCTGCATTAAAAGAGCCATTTCCTTTTCTTTCATAGGGACGTAAAGGCTGTCGTTTACAAGCTCCGTGATCTTTTCCTTTCTGATCTCATCCATATTCTGTTTGTTTTCAAGTGATTCAAAATCTGCAAGTGACATTCCTTTACACCTCCTTCGATTACAGAATTTATTTAAAAAAATAAGACACCCATGTTTCCATGAGTGTCAGTTCAAACTGTTAATTAAAATACGTTCAGATTAAGAACAAGTGCGAGAACCATAAATAATACTGCAAGAACTCGTGTGATCTTTAAAAGTGCGCCCTCCATGGAACGACCTTTATTTTTTCCCCAGTATGTATCTGCAGCTCCGCTAATGGTACCTAAGCCGGCTGATTTACCTTCCTGCAAAAGTACGATAACAGTAAGAGCTAAACAATCAATGATAAACAAAATTGTAAGTATAATTCTTAATGCGCCCATTTCACACCTCCTGTGCAACACAAAAGTTATGATACCATAGTGTTTTTAAAATAGCAACTACTAATTTTTTCTTCGTTTATATTCTCGCCAATGACAATGATGACATCCTGGCCGTTTTCGATGCTTTCAACGGTGTTTTTTCCTCTGGTGGAGTTAATAAGTTTCCACCCTTCGCCGTCTTTTGCAAAGCCTTTAATCCTGAGGACATGTCCCACTTCCTCATCCCTAAATATCTTTTCTGCCAGCTCCACTATTTCCTCCGGCGAAAGAGAAAGATTCATAAAGTATTTGCTGGAATAAGCATTGTCCTCCATGATCTGGCGTTTGATAAATCTCTCCTGCCTGTAGCCTGCTCTCATGATCATTTCAAAATCCGTATCATCGTAGGCACTCCAGTCCTTAAAGACAAGTGAATCCGTAATATCTCTGTCACACTTTATCATCTTTAATGCATTTTTTAAATGCTGTACGGAAGCTTCTACTTTTTCCGGGCTGATGATACCGGTCTTACTGATAATGATCTTTCCGGCAAATGAAGCCTGACTTGCCAGCACATAATCTGACTCCTCGGACAGTTCATCCGGCAGATCTCCGTCCAAAACCGTGATCACGTTTCCTATCTCGTACCAGTTGTCAAGCGGCGATTCGTACAAAGCATCAAAGAATTCATCCACATCAAAGACCCCTGAGGGTTCCACGATTACCCTGGTGTATCCGCTCATACCCATGGCGATAAGCTTTGTCTTAAATCTTCTCCTGTGACAGTCAATATCACATCCGCCGCTTACCATCTCGATCTCGCAGTTTTCACCCCGCAGGTCGGATATGAGCATCATATCAACATTGACGGCACCGTAGTCATTTTCAAGAATACAGACCTTCTCCCCCTTTGAGATCAGATATTTAACATATTCAGTTATAAAGGTGGTCTTACCGGATCCCAAAAATCCGGTGATCAGATCTATCTTTGTCATTTTTTCTCCATGTAAAGTGCGCCGCTAGGCGCACAGTAAAAGAAAACGGGATATTTCACCCGTTTTCCATTAGATCAAATATTATTTGTGTAAAAGAAGTGACTTTCCGGTCATCTCTTCAGGCTGTTTTTCACCCATGATCTCGATGAGAGTAGGAATGATATCAGCCAGGCATCCGCCCTCGCGAAGTTTATAATTCTCATCATAGTTAACCAGGATGAAGGGAACCTGATTTGTGGTATGAGCTGTGAAAGGCTCACCTGTCTCATAATCGATAAGCTGCTCTGCATTTCCGTGGTCAGCGCAGATAAAGAGAACACCGTCAACAGACTTAACCGCATCCACTGCTTTTCCTACGCACTCATCAACTGCTTCAACCGCCTTGATGGCAGCCTCAAGCACACCTGTGTGTCCCACCATGTCGGGATTAGCAAAGTTGATGATGATAACATCATATTTATCACTTGTAATAGCATTTGTAAGCTTGTCGCAAACTTCGTAAGCACTCATCTCAGGCTTAAGGTCATATGTGGCAACCTTGGGAGAATTAACAAGAATCCTGTCCTCACCCTCGTTTGGTGTCTCCACACCGCCGTTAAAGAAGAATGTAACGTGTGCATATTTTTCGGTCTCTGCGATCCTGGCCTGCTTTAAGCCCTTTGCTGCAAGCCACTCACCGAATGTATTTGTAACTGAGATCTTGTGGAATGCAACTTCCTTGTTGGGGATTGTAGGATCGTAATCTGAGAAGCAGACAAACTTGGTATCAAGTCTGTTTCCTCTGTCAAATCCCTTGAAATCATCATCGCAGAAAGCTCTTGAGATCTCTCTTGCACGGTCGGGACGGAAATTAAAGAAGCAGATGGAATCTCCATCCTTTACTGTAGCAACGGGATTTCCGTTTTCGCAGATAACAGTGGGTTTTACAAACTCATCAGTTTCTTCTCTGTCATATGACTCCTGGATTCCGCAAAGGGCATCATCAGCCTTAAGTCCTTCTCCCTTTGTCATGGCATCATATGCAAGCTTAACTCTGTCATAGTTGTTATCTCTGTCCATTGCATAGTAACGTCCGCTTACCATGGCAACCTTACCAACGCCGATCTCGTTCATCTTGTCGATCAACTGAGCAACATATTCTTTTCCGCTTGCGGGAGGTGTATCACGTCCGTCAAGGAAGCAATGTACATAAACCTTATCAAGGCCCTTTCTCTTGCAAAGCTCGATAAGTCCGAAAAGATGTGTGATATGTGAATGTACACCACCGTCAGACACAAGGCCCATGATATGGAATGCTGAATTGTTTTTCTTGCAATTTTCAACTGCATTTAAAAGCGCGGGATTCTCAAAGAATGTACCTTCCTGGATCTCTTTTGTGATCCTGGTGAGTTCCTGATATACGATACGTCCTGCACCCATGTTAAGATGTCCTACTTCCGAGTTACCCATCTGTCCGTCGGGAAGTCCTACGGCCATGCCGCTTGCATTTCCTCTAACCCATGGATAATCAGACATAAGTGAATCGATCACAGGGGTCTTTGCCAGCTTTACGGCATTTCCCTCTGTCTTCTCATTAAGGCCAAATCCGTCAAGGATCATTAAAACTACAGGTTTTTTGCTCATTTTGTCATTCCTCTCTTATATAGCTAAAAATAATTATCAAATTCGTCAATGGAGATTATACAACAGGTAAATTACAGGTGCAACAGAAAACTTCTTATTTATATTATGTGTTGTTTACGTTTGAATAATTAAAAACAAACTAAAAATTATAAAAGTTTGGTATTGACATATATTCTTTTTCGCGATAAGGTAAATCTAGTTTTAATCAATTATGTCGGACGCGACAAAGGGATCTCACCATCCCGTAAACACGAATAAAAAAAGGAGGTAACGATGATTATGACTACAATGGTGAATGTTAAAAACTTAAAATTAGCATATGCGGCGCATTTTGCATCAGTAAAATTACACATTGCATCTATTAAAGTTACCTCGGCGGGAGAAAGAATTTGTAACTGACCTTGCAGATTTTTTTGATTTTCTTTGCATAAGGACATTCATTCCACGAAGTGTAGCAGCTTCGTGGTTTTTTTATGCAAACTACGTCGGGGAGAAAAAAATAAGGAGGAAAAATGAAAAAGATATCATCTTACATAAAAGAGCATTTGTTTGCCTATTCCGTTGCGGTGATATGTCTGCTGATCGGAGTGACCCTTGACATGCTCTCTCCCATTCTTACAAAGAATATCATCGACAGATGTATTCTCGGGAATGAACTTGAGCTGTTGCCAAAGATCCTCATCGGCATATTGGTCATCGGTGTGGGAAAAGCCTTTTTTATGTATTACAAAGAATATTTATTTGATACTACCGGTGCAAAGATAAGCGCCGATATGAGAAAGAACATGTTTGATCATCTGCAGAGCCTGTCCGCATCGTTTTTTGACAAAAACAGCACCGGTGAACTGATGGCCAGAGTTAAGGATGACATTGACAGGATCTGGGACGGACTGACCTATGTGTCCATGCTTTTGATAGAAGTCGTGGTCCACACGGTTTTAGTGCTGTATTGCATGATCTCCCTGTCATGGAAGCTTGCCATCATCCCCACGGTATTGATGGTCGTTTGTGCGGTACTGGCCATATACCTGGAAAAAAAGCTTGATAAGGTATACGACGATATCAGCGAAGAAAATGCCACCCTTAATACCATTGCGGAGGAAAACCTGACAGGTATCAGAACCGTAAAAGCCTTTGCACGTGAAAACTTCGAGATCAAAAAGTTCATGAAGCATAACGAAAAATACTGCGACCTGAACATGACCCAGACAAAGGTCTTCGTAAAATATCATCCCTATTTTACCCTGGTGACCAGAGTCCTGCCCCTGCTCATAGTATTGTTTGGAGGACTGATACACATCTACGATCCCGAAGGCTTTACATTGGGATCATTGGGTGCTTTCATTCAATACTCATACAACATCGTATGGCCCATGGAAATGATGGGTTGGCTCACCAACTCTTTTTCAAGTGCCATCGCCAGCAACAAAAAGATAAAGAAGATCTATGATGAAACCTCTGAGATAAAAGAGGACGAAAACATGATCTTCCCCGAAAACATCGAAGGAAAAATAGCATTCGAAAACGTATCTTTCAGTATGGGTGACACAGAGATCTTAAAGGATATATCCTTTGAGGTCAGTCCCGGAAAGACCCTTGGTATCATGGGTGAAACAGGATCCGGAAAGAGCACTGTGGCTTCCCTGTTGCAGAGACTTTACAATCCGGACAAGGGAGAGATAAAGCTGGATGACATCAATATCGAGAAACTGCCTTTGCAGGTCTTAAGAGGCAGTATTGAATGCGTAATGCAGGATGTATTCCTGTTTTCAGACACCATCGATAACAACATCAGGCTGGGAAACGAGGACAACCTGACTGAGGAAGAAGTAAAACAGGCGTCCGAAACTGCCCGGGCTTCGGAATTTATCGAAAAGCTGGAAGACAAATACGATACCGTTATCGGTGAACGTGGTGTCGGATTATCGGGAGGTCAAAAGCAAAGGATCTCTATTGCCAGAGCCCTCTCAAAGAAAAACCCTGTGCTCATAATGGACGATTCCACTTCCGCTCTGGACATGGAGACTGAGACTTTGATTGAAAAGTCACTTTTAAATATGCCAAACACCAAGATCATCATCGCCCACAGGATCAGCGCAGTCAGAAACGCTGACGAGATCATAATATTAAAAGGCGGAAAGATCGCAGAACGTGGAACCCACGAAGAACTCCTGAACAAAAAAGGGCTCTACTACGAAACTTACAGATCACAGTACGGAGAATACGCTCCGGAAGCAATTTAATTAATATAACAAGGAGAAAAAAATGGCAGTCAATTCCATAAAGGATGACGAGCAGACAGTATCCGCAGGCAAAGGAAAAACCCTCTTAAGGCTTATCTCCTACCTGTTTAATTACAAAAAAGAGATCGTCATAGTGCTGTTTATAATGGGAATCTGTATCGGGATCTCACTGTACAATCCCATTTTGATAGAAAAAGCCATCGATGAATACATAAAGCTGGGCGACTTTAGCGGACTGATAAAACTGATACTATTTGCTCTCATATTAAACATTATAATGGTGCTGTTGATCAGGCTGAGAATGCTGATCATGGCAAAGGTCTGCAACAACATTTTGCTGACCATCAGAAAAGATCTGTATACGCATATACAGACTTTGGATTTTCACTTTTTTGACTCAAGGCCCACTGGAAAGATCCTCTCAAGGATAATCGGTGACATTAATTCACTGAAGGACGTTTTGTCAAACTGCGTGACCACTCTTATCCCGGATTTTCTGACCATCATAACCGTTGTGGTGATCATGGTCATAAAAAGCCCGGTGCTGACCCTAGCTTCACTTAGTTCACTTCCTTTACTAATGGTTGGTATGTTTCTGATAGAAACCTTCGCCCACAAAAGATGGAGGATATTCAGAAAGAAATCATCCAACCTCAATGCATTTTTGCATGAGGATATGGCGGGTATGAGGGTCATCCAAAGTTTTACCGCAGAAAACGAAACAAGAAAGACTTTTCTGCAGTTGTTGGATGAACACAGATTAGCCTTTGTAAGCGCTGTAAAAGTGACTGATGCTTATAATTCGGTAATCGATTTCAGCTGGGGTCTGGGCTGTGCCGCAATGTTCTATGTGGGAATCGTGGTAATCGGAACCGACATCATCAGCATAGGAACACTTATCGCATTCGGAACTTACATTGACATGTTCTGGCGCCCCATCAGTAACCTGAGCAGTTTTTACAATCAGCTCATTACCAACATTGCGGCCGCAGAACGAGTATTTGAGGTTTTGGATACGGCAAGCGAAATCACGGACAAGGAGGGCGCAATTGACCTTCCTCCCATCCGGGGTGAAGTTGAATTTGAAAATGTATCCTTTGCCTACTCCGATGCTCCAAACGTAAATGTCCTGGAGGATGTGAGCTTTCATATTAATCCCGGCGAGACCATAGCCCTCGTCGGACCCACAGGTGCAGGAAAGACCACCATCGTAAGCCTGATAAGCCGTTTTTACAATGCCACAAAAGGTAAGGTAAAAATAGACGGCACAGATGTACAGGATGTTACTCTCCTGTCCCTGCGAAGTCAGATGGGCATTATGACTCAGGAAAACTTCCTCTTTACTGGAACTGTCAAGGAAAACATCCGATACGGTAAGCTTAATGCAACCGATGAAGAGATCGTTAATGCCGCAAAGGCCGTGGGTGCCCACGAATTCATAGAAAAGATGGAAAAAGGATATGACACTGAATTAAACGAACGTGGAGGCGGCCTTTCCATAGGCCAGAAACAGCTGCTTGCCTTTGCCAGAACCTTTGTATCCATGCCGGGTATCCTGATACTGGATGAAGCCACATCAAGCATTGATACTAAGACCGAGTTAATGGTTCAGGCCGGTATCAGATCGCTCCTTGCAGGCAGAACAAGCTTTGTAATAGCCCACAGACTTTCAACCATTCAAAACGCAGACAGGATCTTTGTGATCGATGACAAAGGCATCCTGGAGCAGGGAACGGCCGCAGAGCTGATGGAAAAGAAGGGCGAGTATTATAAACTCTACATGGCTCAATTCAGGATATAATCAATATTCCAAAATGCAAAAAAACCCGAACACATCAATTTGTGTCCGGGTTTTATTTTTATCTGAAAATATCTGGTTTACGACTAAAACCAATGAGAGATTTAATAGTTCTCATCCACGTAGATCTGAGCTCTGTTCTGAATGATATTTACCACGTCATCAACACTCTTCTGTCCGCTGAAATATGCGGGAACCTCTTCGGTAATGATATTTGTGATATTCTCATTGCTCCAGTTAAGTCTCTTGATACCTCTGATGGTATTTTCGATATCAGCCACCTGCTCGTCTGTGAGGGGATCGATGGTTACTGATTTATCTCCTGCCCAGTAAGTGTAATCGTATTCAACCTTTTTGCCGTTGTCCATATAGAAGGGCTTTTCTTTTCCTGCGTCAAGGAATTTTCTGAATGAACTTTCCTTGATGGGAACATCATATTGGATGGTATCCTGATACTCATCAGTGAGATAGTATTTAAGGAATGACCATGCGCCGCCTATATACTCAGACTTTGAAGAGATTGCCATTCTGTTGTAAACAGCGGCAACTGCCTTGCTGTGGTCGCTTGAAGGAAGTCCTACGAACATTCCCTCGCCGCCGAATGTACCGTTAAAGGTGGAAACCATATCCTGAGCACTGTAGATGTTTGTCTGATACAGGAGTGCGTTATCATTCATAAATCTGGTCTCGTAATTATTGAAATAATCATCGTTGTAATAATCGTCGGACAATGTCTCGGGGAAGTTGGCATTTGCAAACTCCAATAATTCCTTGAAATCGCCCTCACCGAAGTTACATTTACCCTCATTCAGGTCAACATACTGATTTCCATAGAACTCAAGCGCGGTACTGAGGAATGACTGCTTGTCAAAATCAGGATAAAGATAAGCATCGGGATATTTTTCCGCAACCTCTTTTGCATTCTCAAATGAGAATCCGTCATAACCTCCAAAGATGGACTTCTTTCCAACGAAAGTTCTGACATCAAAGTAAGGAGCAATATAGTAAAGCTTTCCGTCAACTCTGAAGGCATCCATGATATTGGGGATGTAGTCATCGGGATTGATATCGGGGTCATCCTCCATCAGACTGTCGATGTTCATGAAAAGACCCTTTGAAACATAGCTGTCAACAGGCATTCCATATGACAATATGAGGATATCGGGCATGTTTCCGCCGATGATATCATTGTTTAACTGCTTCTGACCTGCCTCATAATCATCTTCGGTATTATAATCGGAATAATCCTTTACCACAATTCTGTAACTGTCACTGTTTCTGTTAAAGTCTACAACTCTTGTGGAGTAATCATATGAAATATAAAGTCCTGCAAGTGTGATGATATTCTTGTCAGGGATTTCTGCGGGATCCACATAAGTAAATATCGCACTCACATCATATGATACATTTCCGTCCCAGTAATAGTATGATGCAAAGAATGACTTATCATCAATTGCAACGAAATTGTTCATGCTTGAAGTCGGTATATCCGAATTAACATAATTCATGAACATTGTTCCGTCTTCATCGCCGAAGTTATATTTGAACATTCCCTTATATGTGCTATATATAAGGTCTGAATCATATCCGGGATAGAAATAGCTTGACTCCCAGGCAACCTCTTTGTTTATAGGGTTAGGAGTACCCATCTTCATATCCTTTAAATCAACCGATGTAAAGGTAAGGTTCTCCCAGTTTTCATCAGCATAATATGTCATGAAAACATTTCCCTTTGCATCCTGTACCATATTGTTTACTCTGCTGGCCAGATCGGCATTCTCCATCTTCTTTAATTCGCCGACCGTACCGTCAGTAGCAAAGCTTAAGCATGCGATACCTGAACCAAAGTAGATAAGGTCCACTCCGCCTTCGGGATTACCGAACAGATTGTTTACGTAATAGTACTCTTCATCGTTTGAGGCAAGCTCTGTCAGGGGAGCGCGGAATATCTCATTACCCTCTTTATCCCACTGTACAATATATTCGTCTCTTAAATATGTGTACTCTCCGTTCTCGCTCTTATCGATGGTATGTGATCCGTATGCATAGATATAACCATCAAAACCGATGACAAAATATGACAGATAATCTGATTCATAATTGTAATCGCCTTCGGGAACCTCTCCCTCAATGGGATATCCGGGATCGATCACATCTTCAGTTTCAACTTCATTTTCCTCTGAAACTTCTTCAACCTCACCGGTTTCTTCCACATCATCAAGTATGACACCTTCAGCACCTTCCTCAAGGATTCCTACTTCGCCGCCCTCTTCTACTTTGTGGCTTAACAGAACAGAATCCTTCATGCTTCCGTCTTTTCCGAATACTGCATAGTAATAATCATAAGTAAATGTATCTTCGTTGTTCGTATAGCATGAAACTATGGATTCGTATGAATCATCTCCTTTTTTGAAAGAGACAACATTAACATTCTCCGCACCGTCAAAGGCAGACATATCAAGTTCCAAAGCCTTGTAAACATTCTGCTTTGCCTCCTGATTGTTCTGTTTGTTTTCTGCGGATTCCGATACTTCAACAGGGCCGTCATCAAGGACAACACCCGAAGAATTTCCTCCATTCTTCTTTCCGCCGCAAGAAGCAAGTGAAAGGGTCATGGCTGCAACAAGTGCCATTGCAAGACCTTTTTTAAATACCATAACGGCTTTTGATCTTTTCATCTTTTTTCCTCCTAAAATAATCTCTGGATCTTTTTATAATTCCAAAATAAAACCATACACATACTGATAAAAAGCAAAATACAACCAAAGGTAAAGCCAAAATCGTAAGTCCGGTTATTTTGTTCTCAATTACCACTGCCCTGTTTTCCCAATAAGGCAGCTTGATATCATCAAGTCTGATACCTCTGTAAAATATATTCGGTATACGCTTCAACGAAGCTATAAGCCCAAATCTCGCAGAATTGTCGACCACAAGGGAATATGCATCATCGTCCGGAAATACTTCCTTTACTTTGCCAACAGCATATCCCTTTATGGGATTTGGAAGCACCAATTCCATGCCCTCTATATTGGAGGCTCCACCAAAATCAATAGCCGATGAAAGGGATGTGATTATCATGGACGCGGGCACACCGCTGTTTTTTGATACTTTGTCATCCGCATTTGCAAACACTCCGGTAACCAGATGGGCTCTGCCTCCGATAAGAACATATTTGCCCACAATGTTCGGAGAACCGAAAAGCTTCCAGGCGGTGAATTCATCCAGGAGGCATTTTTCCTCATTTTCATCAAAGAAATTAAAATAACTGCCTGTTATGAGCTCCGGCTCATGGATCAGGAAAAAATCCTCCGTAACACCCAGAGCCTTCACATTAACGGAAGTATCCGCATCCTCAACTGTCACATCTGCCGTTGTATAACAATCATAAATATAGGCACGTTTCGCCGATTTGGAATCGGGATCCACCAGCGAGTCGGTTATAAGTGCCTGCTCGATCTGATGCTCAGCTCCCTTAATGTCAAACTCACTCTTTGCGGCATAATCTGAAAAATATACGCTTATCTGAGCATATTTTTCACTGTTTCCGTATCTTTCCCATGCCAGCTGGTCTTTTAATTTTCTGTCAAGACCGGAGTACATGGCGGCGATGATACCGATGAGTATCAGGCAAACCAAAAATGCAATGAAAAGCCCAAATCTGATATAAAGTTTTTCATACAAAAAATCCTTAATCTTAGTAATCATCTGCCAGTCTAACCTGATCTCCTATCTGAATGGGTTTGGTGGATGTTGTGATCACATATTCCCAACCCTGAAAATCGCCTTTGACAGCGCTCTTTACATCATCGCTGATAATGACTTCAACATCTTTTCTTCTGGCTATATAACGGTTTCCGAGAGGTGTGCTTCTGACTTCAACAGTGAGAACGAACTTACCGTCATTGTCCTCATGGATGGCATTGTTGGGAACTACGTAATCATAGCTCTGACTGCTCTGACCAACTGACAGAGTAAGGCTTGTTCCGTCCGCCACATCTCCGGTGACCTTAAACTCAAGAAGAACATTCTTTGAAGGATTCTGAGGATCCACACGCTTTCTTGACAAAACTGCAGTCACATCCGTATACCACCAGGAGTTTGAGATGTCTGCTATATCTCCCACATTTGCTCTTGAAGCAAGGGATTTTTCGGTTGAAAAGCTAAGTGTATATGAAGCATCTGCAGGTGTTATGACCATAAGAGGCTGTGTGGGGTCTGTTGTCTGACCTGCCACAACAGAGAGGGATGAGATGGTACCGTCTCTGTCGGCCACCACAGTGTCCGCGCTGACATTGTCCTTTGCCTTGTCATATGCTTCCTTTGTTTCCTGAACGGCTTCATAGGAATCTCTGATAGCTAAAACCTGACCGATCCTTGTAACCAGATTCGAAAGTTCTGCCTGCTTAGCCTCAAGGGCAGCTTTCTTTGCCTCATAATTTGCCGTATTTGCGTCTGAGTTGCGATCGAGATTATTTTTTGCTGTATTATAGGCTGTCTCCGCATCGGCGTAAGCCTTCTCTGCATTTATCTTTGCCGCATATGCATTTTTATATGCCGCATCATACTGAGATGCATTTCCGCTGACGGTTTCATCGTTTTCATATCCGATAAGGCTTACATAGTAATCATATGTGTTTTTGGCACTGTCCAAAGCAGCCTTTGCATTCTGCATATTTTTTAAAGCATTGTTCACTGCAGTTGCATCAGCCGAAGCATTAGCTGCCTTATCCGCTTCCTTCTGCGCGGCATTCACAGCATTTTGAGCATTGGTGATCTGATTCCTGTAGGTCTCAGTGGAAACAGAACCGGAGGTCGCCTCATTTATCATATCCGACGTAACATCTGCAGAGAGAAGTGCTTTGTCGTAGGCATCCTTTGCATCCTCATATGCCTTCTTTGCGTTTTCTATCTCATCGCTCTGAGCTTCCTCGAAATATACCAGGACATCATCCTTTGAAACAGTGGAGCCCTCTCTTACGGCAACGCTCTTTACCTTTCTTGCCACATCCACTCTTACCTCGTAGGGATCCTCACTTTCCACAGTTCCGGTACCCTTAACCTTTGCGGTGATGGAATCGTAAGAAACATAGCTTACCGCCACCTCAGGCAATGAATAATTCATTATGGTATTTGAAAAGAATGTTAACAACAGCAGGATAACCAGAAAAACTATGGCAACTGTCTTAACCCATTCTCTTCTGCTCATTTTCTCTTTTGCAGCCATTTCTAATCTCCTTTTTATCCCTTTACTCCACCCTGGTTGGTAATTCCTTCAACCAGATAATCTTCGCCATACAAAAACAGCAACAGACCCGGTACCATATAGATGGTTGCCACGGCAAATGCCAGCCCCACCTCACCGGAATTGATCCTGCTGAGGAATATCGACAAGGGATACTTTTCCTCATCCGTTAACAGGATAAGCGGTTGTTCAACCATGTTCCAATAATCTATGAATACCAGCATCGCAACGGAAAACAGTGCTCCGGTACATATCGGCATACATATCTGTGAATAGATCTTGAATTCCCCGGCCCCGTCTATCTTTGCCGCCTCTATGATGGAGGTTGGAATCCTTCGCATAAATTTTGCAAGCATATAAACCGCAAAGGGTGAAAATATACCTGGAAGCCATATGGAAAGATAACTGTTTAACGTACCCATCCATTTTGCCACCAGGTAGTTTGGAACCAGAGTTACCTGATAAGGCATAAGCATCAATATGATGTAAACAAAGAATATGAATTTTCTCCATCTTCCCATGTGCCTTGAAAAGCCGTAAGCCGCAAAACTTGCCACGAGCAGCTGAAACAGGACTATCGGAACCACCAGTATCGCTGAGTTCCAAAACTTTAACAGATAGTCCGGGCTCTTGAACAACACGGTCACGTATTGGGAAAACGAAACCATATCCGGTATGAACTTTAGGTTTACCGTCTCTGCTATGAAAGTCTTTGCTCCGGATTGAGTGGTCTGAAATACCACTCCGTAGTTTGATGATATCTCCGCCGTACCCATAAAGGAATTGGTGATGGTAAGCACGATGGGCATCAGAAAAACAAGAGCAATTGACAGCATCACAACAGTTTTAAAAAGGTAACCGACAAAACCGATGACTTTTTTCACTGCTTAACCCTCTATATCTCTTCCGTATCTGTCTTCAACCGCAAACATGATGGCAACCAGAATGACCATTACGATGGACATAAGTATGGCTGCGGCTGAAAGCATTTGGTAATCCAGACTCTTGAACTTGTTGTTCATAAAGTGCTGGAGCATATAAATCGTATCATAGGGATAATCTCCCGTTAACAGATATATCTCTCTGAACACCTTAAAGGAATTGATGAGAGACATTATGGTCACAAACAAAATTGTGGATGACAGATACCTTAATTTGATGGAGAAAAATATAAAGAAATTTCCCGCATTTTCAAGCTTTGCCACCTCTATCAGATCCTTCGGAATGGAACCCAGAGCCGCCATAAACAGTATCATGTTGTATCCTAAGTTCTTCCACAAAAACAATAGTATGATTATGATCTGTGCATGCTCGGATTTAAACCAGTCAATCTTGTCAGCACCAAAGACCTGCAAAAACTCATTGATAACACCGTTATAATGGAAAAGTACCTGCCATATGAGGACGATGGAAGCCACGGGAACCATCATAGGGCTCAGGAAAAATGTCCTCATCTGACTTTTCAACGGAATCCTGGAATCCAGCACCACAGCCAGCGCAAGGCTCAGCACCACGGCAAGGGGCACTGCAATGGCTGAGAACTTCGCAGTGTTTCTCACCGCTTTCATAAATGCATTGTTGCCCACTACTTTTACAAAGTTTTCAAATGCCACAAAGCTGCCGCTGATGGGATTCTCGATCATCGAATAGTAGATGACCACCATAAAAGGGATCACGAAAAATATCAAAACACCCAGATAACTGGGGGCCAAAAAAAGCGATGATTTGAATATCAATCTGTAATGACGTTTATTATTTTTATATCTGTTTAAAATAAAGTTCTTCATTTCAGAGTATTCCCTACATATTATCGTTAAACAACACTTGTATTATAACACATACATATATTTAGTGCCTTTAAGAATTTATTAAGTTTAAGATTAATAAAAGTCCCATATTTCAAGGCTTAAACGCCCTTTGGTAAAATTTTTACAATCGTTTGTTAAGAAATTGTTAATTTTTTAACTTTATGGATTTTAGTAAAGGCAAAACACTATATTTTGTGTTTTTCTTATTTATATACAAATATTCTTATTTGAAAAATTGACTACCTGATCGGCTAAATTATTTTAATTACAAGGTAATGAAAAACTTTCCAAATATAGAAAAGCAGGTCAAAACATACTGACCTGCTTTTTTCGTTACTTATGATTTTTTAATTTTACAGGGTTAACCTTATTTCTGTATTCCATATACCAAAATGCACTGTTTAAGTCTATCTTTCGTCCCGTATTAGTGTCATTGTCCTGTTTTATGGCGGTATTGTTCCGAATATTGATTATCATATGGCTTATAGCGGGTGTTGTCATTTCTCTAAGGCTCTTTCTAAGCCTCTCATAATACAGATCCACGATCCTTGAAAAGATCTCTATATCAGAGTACCCCTCGTTTGCCACACCACCTCCGATAAGAGGTATCAGAAGCGGAGCATACAATTCGGATTTAGGAGGATATTCTCCTCTCGCTTTTGGCTGTTCAAAATAATCCCAGATTTTTTCAAAGCTTTCCACCGCGGAAGCTGTTTTGTCGGAATTAACCTTTATGGGTTCGGTTGAATCTTTGCCCTGAACGACCTCGGTATTTGCCATGAGGTAAAGTTTCTTAACCACGGGCTGATCCCCGTCCTTGTATTTGATGTCCACCCCGACTATTGTACCTATATTGAAGTTGTCTCGCATTTCACAATCATTTTCACCAATGCGTACTTCTTCTCCGGCAGGCATAGGCTTTCGTACCATAACTTTTGGCCTGTCAGTGTCGATGACTTCATCGCCTTTTTCGGTCTTTAGTTTTTTCAGTTCCTCATCTATCCGGAGCTGAACGTCGTGTTTGTCCACGCCGATCTTTTCAAAATGTTTGCACATGTCATCGATAAGGGACCCCTTCTCGCTCTCTTCAAACAAAAAGGTCTTGTTAATTCCGATTATCATGGCTGACTTTGGATAATTTTCAAATGCATTTGTGATATAGCTGTCTGCCACGCGAAGTTCTATGTCGCATCCGGGTCTTTCGGTATGCACGATTTTGTGCAGATACTCACCAAACTCAAAACGCTTTTTAAAACGTACCGCCAAAATGATACACAGACATATCAGGAAAAATATCGTAAATGTTACTGCTCCCCAGGCAGATGCGCTGATATGAATAAATTTTCCCAGCAAAGCCGGGATCAACCGGCTCACCTGAATCCCCCATATGGTGTCAGGCAATTGCCATACTGCCACAAAACCGCCAATGATGGACAATCCCGTAGTAATCCACGTTTTGTAATAAAGTGAGCGGTTAGCATCACTTCCTTTTATCAGTTTAGATAATTCTTTTGATTTTTTACGATAATCCTTGTATTTCAAAACTAAAACTCCTCATCTTTAAACCATTCTTCAAGCCCCAGACTGTCAAAGTCAAGTGTATGCTTGTCATTAACGCTCTTTGATTTAAAAAAAATGATCCTGGTGTCCGGCTTTACTTTGAGCACGTGCTTTACCCCGGGTGGAATCGAAAAAACTCCGCCGGCTTCGATGATATAATCGGTATTCGTATCCAGGATCCTCATGCAGACTTTCCCGCTTATCACATAATTTGTCTCTGTGATCTCATCATGATAATGAGGATCGTCATGGG
Source organism: Acetatifactor sp. (assembly GCA_024695935.1). Lineage (GTDB taxonomy): Bacteria > Bacillota > Clostridia > Lachnospirales > Lachnospiraceae > RGIG10340. The sequence continues at coordinate 80,646 of JAILHH010000040.1, read as the reverse complement.
CATATTCTTTGTAATCCGAGATACCGATTTCATTATCTAATGTATGAATGTGGCTGATCAGCTGATCCTTTTGCAGATTCCCCTGGAAATACTGCCTGTCGGTGTTAAGGAGAGCTGAGTTTATCTCCCCTGCATCAATAACAGCCACCTCGTTTTGAAATATCTTTTTCATAAAAGATTATCCTCTCTCCAGCTTGATTTTACAGAAAGAAGCGCTTCCATCAGATCCAGATCCTCAGGTACCGTGATCTTTATATTTTTTTCAGATCCCTTTGAAAAATAAACTCTCACTCCAAGCTTTGTCATAAGCGCACAGGAAGCGGTCTCGTTTAATATCCCCTTTTCCAAAGCCTCCCTGTGTTTTTCGCCTAAAAGCGAAAGACTGAAAGCCTGTGGAGTCTGTGTTTCCATTATCAGGTCTCTCGGATAAACTGCATCGGAACATTCAAGTCCCTTGCCCTGCTCTCCAAGGTCATCTCTCACCTTTTGCATCATGGTGGTGACACAGGGGATGCAGACGATGGCATTGCCATTTTCCTCCGCAACTCTGATACAGTCGGATAAAACCTCATGATCCACCAGTGGGCGGATCGCATCATGAATAAGTATCAGATCATCTCCGCTGTAATATTTTTCAAGTCCGAACACACCGTTTCTGATGGATTCCTGTCCAGTGGCCCCACCGAAAAAAATGTGGGTAAGCTTTGAAATACCATACTCTATTGCCATCAGACGAATCTCTTCTTCATAATCCGGATGACATACCACAGAGATGGCATCTATTCTTTCATGCTTTTCAAAAGCCTCCATTGTATATGCTAACACAGGTTTGCCAAGAACCTTGATATACTGTTTCGGCATTTTTGAAGAAAGTCTTGCTCCGACTCCTCCCGCAATTATCATTGCTATATTCATCTGCCTGCCACCTCACTTTTATTCTTAATATAAAAATAATACATTATCTTCGATTTTTCAATAACTCCCAGAAACTGATGGCACTTGCCGCGGCCACATTCAAAGAATCAACCCCGTGATACATTGGGATCATGACCCTGTAGTCACAGGTCTCGATCACTTCCTTCGGCAGTCCATAGCCCTCGTTTCCAAGGATCACGGCAAGTTTCTCATTCTCCCTTATCTCTTCGTTATCTATTCCTGTGGAATCCTCTGTAAGAGCCATTGCCACTGTTTTAAATCCGGATTCCTGAAGTCTGCGGATAAAGTCTGCCCCCTCAGGATCATTTTTTGTCCCCTTAGTCCAGGGGATCTGAAATACCGTCCCCATGCTGACTCTCGCGGCACGCCTTGCAAATGGATCTGCAGAAATGTGATTTAATAATACCCCATCCATTCCAAGCGCCGCGGCGGAACGAACGATGGTTCCCACATTTGTGGGATTGACCACATCATACAGGACGGCGATTCTGTTTTTTTCTTTGCAAAAATCATCGATTGGTATATGTTTCTTTCTACGAAGGCACATCCAAAGTCCCCTCACAAACTCATAACCTGTAAGGAGCTTCACCACTTCACCGGGCGCAGTATATACCGGAATCGCATCAAGTTTTTCTCTGCCCCACAGTCTTTCCACTGCGTCCAATACAGGCTTTGCCTCTTTTTCCAGGTGATCCGCTTCCACCAATATGGATAAGGGTTCATATCCTGCTTCCAGAGCTCTTAATATGACATTTACGCTCTCTGCAATAAACAGCCCAAGGTCCGGCTCATAATACCTGAGAAGCTGCGCCTCCGAAAGCCTGGCAAAAATATCAAGTTCTTCTGCGTTTATATCTTTAATTTCAATAATGTTCATAAATATGCTCCCGGCGTAATTAGATATTTAAGTATGCGATAGTCATATTTTGAATTGCAATACTTTGAATAATGTTTCACATAAAGTAAACTTGTTTGTACAGACTGTACAAACAAGTTTAAGAATACATTCGTGCTCTGATTATAGCTTTCAAACGCAGGTTATTATCAAGGAAATCCTCGTTTTTGCCGTTCATCTCAAGCAAACTTTTGACGCACCATTCCGGATCCTGAGTGTGAAATGATAAATAATTATATCACCATATCATACTTATTAACAGCATAACAATTAAATCTTGTATATTTTTTCGTGGTTAAGCAACATACCAAACATTCTTATGACACCCTCGCTAAAATCCGGCTCTACAGCCAAAGTCATGAGTACTGATATATTTAAATTAGATACTGTAAATCGCGCTGATTCCAGGGAAATTACAGCATTCATCGGCTCCAAAAAACCCGGAAATTTCCGGAAATACTGTAAAATAAACAGATTCTCAAATTATTACAGTATTTTCCTCTTAAAATGGGGCTGATAATGGATGCGATTACTGTAAAAATCGAAGATCTCAAAAATTTACAGTATTTGGCCTCTTTGAAAGGGCCGGAAAATGGGTGAAAATACTGTAAAAATAAAAGAACCTTAAAAAATTACAGTATTTGGGCGTTTTCAAGGCACCGGAGAATCGCGGGGAATACTGTAAAAATAGCGGAATCTAAGTAATTTACAGTATTCAGTGTTAATATATTGAACGTATATTGAAATATAGCACGATCACAGCGCTCCCACTCAAGGCATGGTAATATAGCCGAACGAAAAAAACGATGCGCCGGAGCGCATCGCCTTAACTCAAACATAAAAATAAAACATTGAATATATTAAATTCAATTATTAGAATCAAACACTAACCATTAATTCCCGGACAGTTTTCCGACAAAGTCCCTGATACGGCTGTTGTCAGTTTCAAACAGTTCTTCCGGTGTTCCCTGACCCTTGATGATGCCATCCTCCATAAAGATGACACGGTCCGAGACTTCTCTTGCAAACTGCATCTCGTGGGTCACTATTATCATGGTCATATGGCTTTTTGCCAGCTGTTTGATAACCTTTAACACTTCAACGGTAAGTTCCGGATCAAGAGCAGATGTGGGCTCGTCAAAAAACAGTATCTTTGGCTGCTTTGCCAGGGCCCTGGCGATTGATACTCGCTGCTGCTGTCCGCCTGAAAGCTGACATGGATAGGCGTCCGCTTTATCGGATAAACCAAGCTGACTTAAAAGTGCAGCCGCCCTCTCCTTTGCCTCCTCCTTTGAGATCTTGTCAACACTCACAAGAGAATCCGTAATGTTTTTCATTACCGAATAGTGCGGGAAAAGATTGAAATTCTGGAATACAAGGCCAAAATACTTGTGCATGTCTTTCAGTTTCTCTCTGGATGCATATACACTCTTTCCATCTTCTTCCACACAGGCACATTCCCCAAGATAGCTCATGGAGCCCCTGTCCATTTTTTCCAGCATGGTGGCACATCTTAGGAATGTACTCTTTCCGCTGCCGGAGGGTCCGATAATGGAAACCACCTCTCCCTCTTCTATGGAAAAAGAAATGTCTCTCAGGACTTCGGTGTCATCAAAATTTTTGCCCACATGGGTCATTTCAAGTAATTTCATGAACCTTCCTCCTACCTGTAATATGAATGAATTTTTTCGACTTTTTCCATGGTGGTTGCCACGATCAGATTAAAAATATAATAAAATACTCCCGCTACCATAAGTGGCATGATCGAAGCCTGAGCCGCAGAGATCTGCTTGGCAACGGTGAACATCTCCGCCTGTGCGATGGCAAATGCAAGGGATGTATCCTTTACCAATGTTATGATCTCGTTTGTGACTGAGGGCAAAATGATCTTTATCACCTGTGGCAGTATGATCTTTACAAAGGTCTGAGCCTGTGAATATCCCAGAACCTTTGCGGCCTCGTATTGACCTTTCGGTATTGACTCAATGCCGGACCTGTATATCTCAGCAAAATATGCGGCATAATTGATCACAAAGGCAATGATCACCGCAGCAAATCTGTATCCCGCAGGAACCTTTAGCTTAAATACAATTGACGGAGCAAAATAAACCACAAGAAGCTGCAGCATAAGCGGTGTTCCGCGCATTATTGAGATATATACCTTGGTAACAGTCCTGATGAAGCCGTTTTTTGACATGCGGCCAAAGGATACCAAGAGTCCGAGGGGCAGGGAAAACAAAAGCGTCAAAACAAATATCAAAACAGACACTAACATTCCCGAACCCAGTTTTAAAAGCATTGTAAAAATATCCATAAATGATCCATACCTTTTATTCAGACGGGTAAATTAAGAAATCTAAATTAACCGTTCTGAGTCAGATTTATTTTCCAAGGATAACCATATCCTGAAGGCCCCATTTTGCAGCTATTTCGTCAAACTTTCCGTCCTTTACCATTTCCTGTAAAGTAGCCTCTACCTTGTCTCTAAGCTCTGTATTTCCAAGTTTAAAGCCAACGCCGTACTGCTCGCTTGAGAGATAATCGGAAAGAATAACATATCCGCCGTTTCTCTCCTCGATCTGATAATCCGCAACACCGATATCCATTGCAACAGAATCGATGGCACCTGCCTCAAGATCAAGAAAAGCTGTGTTGTAGTCTGCATATTCGATAACCGATGCAAAGCTGTTCTTTAAATCCTCATTGTCATTGATAGCTGCAAGAGCTGATGAATCTCTCTGAACACCAATATTTTTGCCTGCAAGATCAGCCTGTGAAGAAATACCTGCATCCTCTGCAACCACAAATACCTGAGAGTTGTCAACATATGCTGAAGACCATGTGTAAAGATCCTCTCTACCGTTCATGGTAAAGCCGTTCCAGATGCAGTCGATGGAACCGCTTGTAAGCTCCATATCCTTGGAATCCCAGTCGATGGGGCGTTTTACCAGTTCCCATCCGTTTCTCTTGCAGACTTCCTCTGCAAGATCAAGGTCAAAGCCTACATACTCACCTGCATCATCCATGTATCCGTAAGGAGGAAACTCAGCGTCAAAGCCAACGGTAAAAGTCTTTGCCTCCTGTTTTCCGCATCCTGCAAACATTGCAAGGACCAGAGAAAATGTCAAAACCAAGCTCAAAATCTTTTTCATAACTTATTCTCCTGTAAATTAATTTTGCATTGGTGCTCTGTTAAATTAGCACTTCAATATACTAACAAAGTAAAGTGAAGGTGTCAACAAAAATTGAATTATTTTAATATATGCAGACGCAAAGAGACCCCACCGACATTGATCAGTGAGGCCTCTTCGCAATCATATAGGAGAAAGTAGGTTTATGAAAAATAGGAAGTAGTCTTATTTAATACACTTTTCAAGTGTTCTTATAAACTCTTCAACCTTTACTGGTTTAGAGACAAAAGCTGACATTCCGGAGCCGTAGGCTTTTTCCTTGTCCTCGGAAAATGCATTGGCCGTCATGGCTATGACGGGGCTTCCCTTTGTGTCAAATTCGGATAATTTAAACAGGCTTCTGGTGGCTTCATATCCATCCATTATGGGCATCTGTATATCCATGAGGATCGCATCATAGTAGTCAACTCCGTTTTCCACCACCTTTGATACGGCATATATACCGTCACTGACTTCGTCGACCAGAGCCCCTGCTTCCATGAGCATGTCTTTTGCGATTTCTCTGTTAAATTCATTGTCTTCAACAACGAGTACCTTTTTGCCTGTGAGGATCCTGTTATCAACGATCTTAGTTTCGACTTCCATCCTCTCACCCGGATGATCGAATTCCAGATTTATGGTGACTGTGGTACCGATGCCCGGCCTTGTAAAGATATCAATGGTTCCGTTCATCAGATCAAGGAGTCTTTTTGTGATGGACAATCCGAGTCCGGTTCCTGCGATACCGCTGATGGTAGAGGATTTTTCTCTCGAAAAAGGATCAAATACCCTGTCCACAAAATCGGGGCTCATTCCCACACCGTTATCCTTTATCACAAACTCATATGCGCTTTTACTCTTAAAAAAGCTTTCCTTTTGGGTTGCTTTAAAGCTGATGATCCCTCCGGGATGAGTATATTTGACCGCATTGCCCAGGACATTTAAAAGTATCTGACTGACTCTGGGTTCGTCAAACAATAAAGGTCTGTCCTCGATATCAAATTCGCAGTCTTCAAAGGTGATCCTGCGCTCCGTGGCCTCGTTCTTTATGATCTCTGCCACATCCGTCAGGCATTTTTTAAGATCCCCCGGCTTTTTGTCCAGGGTGATCTTGCCGCCCTCGATACTGCTCATATCCAGGATCTCATTTATCAGCTTCAAAAGCTGTTCGCCCGAAGATTTTATCTTTGATACGATCTCCCTTACCTTTGCGGGAGAATCGGTATGCTTTAAGGCCATATCGGAAAAACCGAGAATGGCATTCATGGGTGTTCTGATGTCATGGGACATGTTAAAAAGAAAAACAGTCTTTGCATCATTTGCGGCTTCCGCTCTTTCCTTTGCAGCCTTTAACTGCTCCTGGCCGGATTTTAATCTCTTTGCCAGTTCGTCGGTGTCTGTTATGGTAAGAGGATAATCATCCTCCGAAAAGAATGCGTTAAAAAATGCATCCGCTATGCGGCCTTTATTTTCTCTGTATTCTCTCTCGGCCGCCTCTATGTCAACGCACCTTATCAAAAGGAGCGCATTCAGGTCTTTTTTTGAATCTTTCTTGAATATGATCTTATATTCTATCTGGTGTATGTCTTCAGAGTCCTTGATGCAAACATGATATACTCCGCTTACTCCCCCGGTGATCCTGCTCTTTTCGATCAGATTCTCACGCAGAAAATTCTGTTTGAATTTTGCTTTGTCGATGTCATAGGGTATGCGACAAATCTGTGAGGTACCAAAGTCGTCATAGGTACTCTCATTTCCGAAAAGATCCCGCATGGACTCGCAGTTTTTCAGGATCTCAAATGTGTTCTTTTTCAGATTCACCGAAAATACCAAAGGATATATCTCATAGAGTGCTTCCAAAAGCATTTCGGTATTCATTTTTTTTCGACTCATGAGCATCCACACATCCTCTGCTTAGATTTCAAGATCAGATACAGTTTCCAGTTCTTCTCTCACATTTTCAAAGGCTTTCATAAGTTTTGGTCCAAAGACTCCGCATTCACCGTTTATTATCATATCAAAGGCTTCATCTTTGGAATAAGTATCTTTATAACATCTTTCATGGGTCAGAGCATCATACACATCACTTACGGAAACAATCTGAGCGGAGATGGGGATATTGTCGCCCACAAGCCCCTCCGGGTAACCTCCTCCGTCATATCTTTCATGATGGTATCTGCAGATTTCATAACAGCAGTCGCCGTATTCCTCGCCCCAGTCCTCGCGGATCTTGTCCAAAATATCGCACCCCAAAACTGTATGCAGCTTCATGGTATCATATTCTTCTTCCGTCAGTTTTCCGGGCTTTAACAGGATATCGTCAAGGATAACTATTTTCCCAATGTCATGAATGGCACTGGCATTTGTTATGATCTCTATCTTTTCTTTGTTGAGACCGTATTCCGGGTAAAGACGCATCATCTCATTTGCTATGATCTCAGTATAGCTTTTTACCCTTTGAACATGAGCCCCGCTTTCTAAATTTCTGGATTCAATTATATTACTCAGGATGTCAATAACATGCAGGCTGGACTTTTTGAGTTTATCAGCCTGATTAAAAAGAATTGCATACTGTCTTCTGAGGGTCTGAGTCTGGCTCTCGACACGCTCCTCCAGCATATTTTTGTAATTGTATAGATAAACGAAGTTGTTTACGCGCTTTCTGACAAGTTTATAATCAAATGGCTTTTTTATATAATCTACGGCGCCCAGATCAAAGCATTTCCGTTCCACCTTTAAGGAGCTCTCAGAACTGATGATAAGCACCGGTATATTGTCTGAAATTCCGTGTTCAAAAAGATGAGCCAGGACCTGGTAGCCATTCATGCCCGGCATATAAATATCCAGCAAAATGCCTACAATAGAATCTTTCCCGGCTTCTATGATATGAAGAGCCTCCTCACCGTCCCCCGCCTCGACAATCTCGTAATCATTCTCGAGGATTTCCCTCAATGTCTGACGGTTCAAAGGCTGATCATCTACTATTAATATAGAATTGTTCATATGTGATCCTTATGCAGATCGCACTTAAAGGAGAGCAACCTGTTCAACAATTTTTGCATATTCCGCAGATACCTGACTCACCATATCGCTGATGTCAACGGTAGGTTCGCCGTTTCTAAGGGCATCGCAAAGTGTTTCACAACTGTTATAGAGCTTTGCAGTTCCCATGTTCATGCCCATTCCTTTTAATGAATGAGCGATCCTGAAGGCTTCCTCCCAGTTTTTTTCCGCAATGGATTCCTTCATCTTTGTGGTATAATCCTCAACCACAAATTTCTTAAGGTACTTTGTGATCCTCTCCTCGTTCATAAGTCTGGAGAGTACCTCTTCATAATCTTCCCCCAGGTTTGCATAGACTTCTTTTGCTGTCATTATTTTCCCTCCCCGGTCTTCTTTTCATCTATCTGAGTGATCACATTATCCAAAACATTCGCCAGCTGCGATTTGGTAATAGGTTTAAGCAGATATATGGAAGCCTGTACTTCAACAGCCTTTGAAATAAAGGCATTTGTGATGGTGAGATAAATAATATGTCCCTTATCCCCCATATTGCGCAATTCAGCGCCCAAATCTATTCCCTTCAATCCGGGCATGATCATATCCAGAACGTATATATCAAATCCGCCGTTTTCCTTAACATGATCAAGAAGTTCATTACCATTGGAGAACAAGGTAATTTCAGCTTCTATGCCCTTTTCTTTGACATAATCACTTACCTGATCCATTAAGATATCCTGTTGCATCTCATTGTCATCACATAACGCAATTTTAAGCATAATCCCTGCCTCCTATTGTTTCTTGATTTCATTATAAATATTATGGTTAAAAGTTTAAACAAAAAAATTTACGCAAAAATTACGCATTTTTACGCATTTTTGCGATATGTTTAAGGGGATACAAAAAATAGAAACTTCCGTTATTTAGACAACGGAAGTTTCGTATTTACATTATTTCCTTTATCTTGTCATAGAAGGAAGCACAGGCCGTTTTTGAAGGGAACAACATGCTGCCCTCCTTGAAAACCACCTTTTCCTTGTCGACGGAGTCGATGTTTTCCACATTGACCACAACACGGTTTCCGCAGGTAACAAAATTCTTGCTGCCCAATAAAAATCCCACCGCCTCCATAAAGGGAACTCTCAGAGTCATGCCCTCCACGGAATCGTCACCCTTTAAATGATAAGCAAGGCTTCGATTTACGATATCGATATATAAAATGTCGTCCGTATTGATGATCTTTAATCCTGACTTCGTCTTGACATTGATTGACAGAGGCTCTTCTTCCTTGATCTCTTTCATAGCCTTGTCCAAAACCTCGTAAATTTTTTGTACCGACAAAGGTTTTAACATGTAATAGAAAGCCCCAACGGAATATGAATCGATAGCATAATCCGATGATGCAGTCACATAGATAATCTTACCCTCATCTCCCATGTCTCTGAGTTTTTTTGCCAGGTCGATGCCGCCCACTTCCGGCATGATCATATCCAGCAAATAAACATCAAAGAAACATGTCTCTTTGACCACCCTTATAAGTTCGTTGCCGGAACTGAAAAGATGCACTCTTCCGTCCAGGCCGCGGTCATTCAAATATTCTCTTACGATTTCCTCTTCAAGTTCCAATTGCCCGGGAATATCATCACAAATTGCAATCCTAACCATTAAAACTACTCCATAAAAGATAACATTGAATGCTATTTAGTAAATTATATCAAATTTACAATACAAATGTCAAAAAAATATTTAATTTTCAAAACCTTTAAGAAATGCAGCTTTATTTATCTCAACTGTCTTTGGAGGAACCGTCTTTTCTATGATCTCAAGCCACTCTTCACGCTTGAAGTCCATATGCTTTGCGGCAAGTCCCAACACGATGATGTTGAATACTTTTGAATTTCCCAGTTTCAGAGCTTCTTCCATGGCATTAACACTGTAAACCCTGTGATCTTTTTCAAGATTTTCAAGTATGTTCTCGGGATATTCGGCGCTGCCTGTCACAACTGTGATGGGGTCGATCCTCCAGTCGTTTACGATGATAACTCCGTCTTTTTTGAGGAAATGAGCATATCTTAAAGCCTCAAGTCTCTCAAAAGCTATGAGAACATCGGCCTGTCCCTCCTCAACGATAGGTTCGGCCACATGATCACCGTATCTGACAAAAGTAACAACACTACCGCCACGCTGAGCCATTCCGTGTACCTCGGAAAGCTTTACATCATACCCTGCAGCATTTGTGATACCGCCTAATATACGGCTGGTGAGCAGTGTTCCCTGACCACCTACACCGACGATCATTATATTCTTTGTCTCCATGGCAATACCTCCTAGCCTTCCACCAAATCTATGGCATCAAATTTGCACATCTGTCTGCAAAGTCCGCAACCGTTACACATTGTGGCATCGATAGACACTGTTCCGTCTGCATTCTTTGTCAAAGCCGGACATCCGGGACGCAGACATGCACCGCACTTTTTGCACTTCTCGCTGTTAGGCTTACACTTGTTGGGGAATTTCTGACCCTTTAAAAGTGCGCAGGGAGCCTGAGCAATGATGACAGAAACCTCTTCGCGATTAACCTCACGCTTAATCACAGTCTTTAACTCATCCTGGTTAAAGGCATCAACCACAAATACATTCTTTACACCCATTGCCTTGCAAAGTTCATCCAGGCATATTGCGGGAACTGTCTCGCCCTTAAGGGTCTTTCCTGTAGCGGCATGATCCTGGTGACCGGTCATACCTGTGGTGGAATTATCAAGGATGATCACTGTTCCGGTGCTCTGGTTATAAACCATGTTCATAAGGGAATTTACGCCTGTATGTAAAAATGTGGAATCACCGATAACAGCAACCCAGTTTTTGATATAATCTTTGCCCTTTGCTTTTTCCATACCGTGAAGGGTTGAAATGCTGGCGCCCATACAAACCGTTGTATCGATAACGGAAAGAGGTGCAATGGCACCTAAAGTATAACATCCGATATCTCCCGCAGCATGAAGACCGAGAGCCTTTATGGCTGTAAAGGTGGATCTGTGAGGACATCCCGGGCAGAGAATAGGAGGACGTGCAGGAACTTCTGCAGGAGTTTCAGTGACGTTTAGTCCCTTAAGAACTCGTCTTAACATGTTTGCACTGTACTCACCCTGTCTGGTGAATATCTCTTTTCCTTCGCACTTAATGCCCCATGCCTTGATCTGCTCTTCCATAACGGGTTCGAGCTCCTCAAAGACAATAAGTCTGTCGACCTTGGATGCAAAGTCTCTTATCATTTTCTCGGGAAGAGGATTAACGACGCCAAGCTTTAATACTGAAGCATTGGGGAATACTTCCTTCACATATTGATAAGGGATACCACTGGTAATAAATCCAATGGAATTATCATTATATTCAACTTTATTGATGGGGAAATTTTCACCGTCTTCACTCATTCTGTTGAGTCTGTCCTCAACAAAAAGATGACGCTTTTTAGCCATTCCGGGCATCATGACATACTTTGCGGGGTTTCTGACATATTCTTTGTCGCTAACCTCTACTCTGTCACAGAGTTCAACCATGCCCTGTGAGTGAGCAAGTCTTGTGGTGGTACGCAACATTACCGGTGTATCATATTTTTCGGAAAGTTCAAAAGCATATTTTGTAAACTCCTTTGCCTCGTTACTGTCCGAAGGCTCAACCACGGGGATCATGGCAGCTCTGGCAACCATTCTGGAATCCTGCTCGTTCTGTGAGCTGTAAAGACCCGGGTCGTCTGCTGCAACCAAAACCATTCCTCCGTTAACTCCTGTATATGCGGCTGTATAAAGAGGATCGCTGGCTACATTCACACCAACCATCTTCATTGAGACAATACTTCTTACTCCTGCGTAGCTTGCACCAATGGCAACCTCTGTGGCAACCTTTTCGTTTGGTGCCCACTCTGCGTAGATCTCATCATATTTTACAATATTCTCGCTTATCTCAGTACTGGGTGTGCCGGGATAGGCAGATGAAACCTTAACGCCGGCTTCATAGGCTCCGCGGGCAATTGCTTCATTTCCCAGCATAATTTTCTTTTCAGACATGTGGTTAACCTCCAAAACATTACACTTTATCACTGTAACAACCAAAAGCAACAAGTTAAAATATAATCCGTAAATGCCACCGGGACATCTACGGATCATATATTATTGCATTTTAATTAGTTCAACTGAGCTGCAACTTCTGCTGCGAAGTCTTCGTTCTTCTTCTCCATACCTTCACCAACTTCGAAACGAACAAAATTGGTAACTGTGATGTTAGCATCAACACTCTTAAGGTATGCTCCAACAGACTGCTTTCCGTCCTCTGCCTTAACATAAACCTGATCAAGAAGGCAGATCTCTTTTAAATGCTTAGAGATACGTCCCTCTACAAGACCTGCAAAGATCTTGTCAGCAGAGATTGTAGCCTTGTCAGCAAGTGCGATCTCAGCAAGCTGAGCCTTAGCTGCATCTGATAAGAAGTTGGGAAGATAGTTCATGTTTGACTTCTTCTCTTCATAAATAGCCTTGTCTTCATCACTCCATACACCGTTAAGTGCCTTTTCGATGAGCTTGTTAAGAATAGGCTTGGGAAGTGAGAAAGGATCGTTAAGTGCGCTCTCAAGAGTGATATCCTTCTCTTTTGCAAGTTCATCAGCAGAAATATCGTTTCTGGAGATGAATGTAGGGTTCATAGCTGCAACCTGCATTGCAACGTTAGTAAGTGCTTCCTTAACAGCATCGCCTGTAGCACCGTTAGCTGCTACAAGAACACCGATCTTACCGCCACCGTGTACATAAGATACGACAGTGTCGCCTTCAACCTTTGCAAATCTTCTGATGGAAAGTTTTTCACCGATTGTAGCGGTCTTCTCAACAAGAGCTTCTTTAACAGTCTTGGAAGAATCCTCAATCCACTTTTCATCCATCATACCTTCAACATCTGCTGCTGAAGAATTGAGAGCCTGCTTTGCAACAGCTTCTACGTAGCTCTGGAATGTCTCATTCTTTGCAACAAAGTCTGTCTCGGAGTTAACTTCTACTACAACAGCCTTGCCGTCTGCGATAGCGGTACGGGTGATACCCTCTGCAGCGATACGGCTTGCTTTCTTCTCAGCCTTTGCTGCTCCGCTCTTTCTAAGTACATCAACTGCGGCTTCCATGTCGCCGTTAGTCTCGTTAAGTGCCTTCTTACAATCCATCATGCCGGCACCGGTCATCTCGCGTAATTCTTTTACCATGCTTGCGGTAATGTCTGCCATGATTATATTCTCCTTATGGTATTATTCAAAAATAAATTAAGCTTCAGTTGCTACTTCTTCGATATCAGTAGCCTCAGTGGAAACTTCTTCCTCTGTGTAAACAGCTTCACCCTGGTTTGCCTCGATAACAGCGTCTGCCATCTTTGCAACGATAAGTTTTACTGCTCTGATAGCGTCATCATTTCCGGGGATGATATAGTCAAGCTCTTCGGGATCGCAGTTTGTATCGCCGATTCCGATAAGTGTAATTCCAAGTGCATGTGCTTCCTGAACGCAGATTCTCTCCTTTTTAGGATCTACAACAAAGATAGCGTCGGGAATTCTTGTCATGTTCTTGATACCACCGATGTTCTTCTCAAGCTTCTCCCACTCTTTTCTGAGCTGGATAACTTCCTTCTTGGGAAGTACGTCGAATGTTCCGTCCTCAGACATCTTCTCGATTGCGTGAAGTCTGTCAATTCTGGACTGGATTGTCTTGAAGTTGGTAAGCATACCGCCTAACCATCTCTCGTTTACATAGAACATACCGCAACGCTCAGCCTCTGTCTTAACAGCGTCCTGTGCCTGCTTCTTTGTACCAACGAAAAGAATTGTACCACCCTGTGCTGCGATCTCAGATACTGCCTTGTAAGCCTCGTCAACTTTTACAACTGACTTCTGAAGATCGATGATGTGGATACCGTTTCTCTCTGTGAAGATGTAAGGAGCCATCTTAGGGTTCCATCTTCTTGTCTGATGTCCGAAATGAACACCTGCTTCAAGTAACTGTTTCATTGAAATAACGCTCATTTTAATACCTCCGTTTGGTTTTTGCTTCCGTGCCTCATAAGCCTGATGGCCAATATCCGCGCTGCGTTAAAGCTCGCATATTACTTATTTTGAAATCTGACTGACAGACACCGCAAAATAATAGAGACACGTGTATAATATTTTCACAACATTACTAACTTAACATAAAAAATCCCCTTGTGCAAGAGGATTTTATTTAAACCATATTAATATTTAAACCACATTAATGTGCTCCGGTGAGGATCTTCGCGATCTCTTCGTAGGTGGAGCCAACTTCAATTTCAAATGTGCCGACTCTGATGCGGTTGGCATAACCGTTTCCGCATAAAAATCTGTCAAAATCTGCGGCATCGGTTACCAATCCCAGATCCTTGGCACTTCTGCATACGCTGTCGGAACCGGAACCGGATCTGACTGTCAGAGAAACTATCTCACCGGTCTTTTCGATGGATGTATCTGTGGTATCTGTTGTGTCTTTGGTTGCAGGTTCGGCATCCGTTTCGGATTCTGCCTGTTCTTCAACAACCTCTGTATCATTTTCAGATTCATTTACGTCTGTCTCCGAAACAATATCTGAATTCTCATCATCTGAATCATTCCCTGCATCTGTTTCAGACTGATTCACTTCATTTTCAGATTCGGAGTGATTTGCTACATTTTCATCCGCCACATCTGTATTTTCAGGATCCACATCAGTAATCTCATTTTCGGAACCGGTTTCATCATCTGTTACCTCTGATGTTTCAGTGAGGCTCCCCGTCTGATAGACCATTCCAAGTTCCAGGGCTTTTGCTTTTATCTGTGCATCGGACATCTCCCCGTTTCCGACACCGTACAGGATAAGTGCGGTAACCGCCATTCCGATGCCCAATCCTCTCAAATAATATTTTAATCTCATATATTTAACCTTTGAATACTAATTTAGTTCCGGATCACTTTATATTCTTGAACAGATCGATCACCAGCTTCACTTCACCCACACCAAGTCCAAGTTCCTTTGCAATGGCAACGGATGACTTACCCTGCTTATGAAGTTCCAGGATCTTCTCGTTATTGTTTGCAGGAGCTTTATCCTCGCCCACAGTGGGCTTATTTATGGTAACTTCCGGAATAAAAGGAACAAATTCCTTTACCTTTTTTTCTTTCGCCGGAGTCTGTTTCTTTTTTGCAGCCGGCTTCACAGGTGCAACAGATTCAGCATTTTCCGTATCAGCAACTTCTGTCTTTACGGGAGGAATCTCTGCGCTTACTTCCTTTTGCTTTTCCTCCACTTTTTTTACGGTCTTGTTGACTTCGGTGACGGTGTTTTTAATATTCTGATGCTTGTCATTTAGCATGTCATACAAAAACATGGTCTCCTCATGGTTTTTGTGGATCTCAGCCAAAACCGTATCGGAATATTCATTTACTGCCATGATCTTTTCATTGGTAAGTCTCTCAAGTTTCCTCTCGGTCTTATCCATGGAAAGGTCAATAGCCTCATTTATCATGCCGTCGATCTGACCCTTGGTCTCCTCGATTTCTTCGGTCACAAGTCTCTTTAATTCTTTTTTTACCGCAGGATCCTCAACGGACAATCCTTTTTCCTTACCTCCGGGAATAAAAAAGCTGATGATAAATACTATGATTCCCGCCACTAATAATAATATCTGTAAAGTACTCATTTAAAACCGCCTTATATCTTAATATCGAAACCCTGATGGGGATTTACGACCATCTTTTCTCTGGCTTCCGGTTTCTTTTGACGGTTTTTACCGCCATCCCCTGCATACTCGTTCTTGCCCTTTTTGCCGGCATCGGCCTCTGTCCTTGACTTCTCAACAGCTGATGCCTGGACAACATCAATAGCCTGTCTGTCGGATTCTCTCTGGTTTTGCTGCCCGAGGTTGATCTGATCAGTGACAGGCTTCATGTCCTCATTATGTTTGATTATAGAAAAATCCTGTTGTCTTGTAATTGCGGCTATATCAATTGAATCGAATGCCATCCCACTCCTCCGTTCTACAAAGGCATAGCTTTGACATCACCTCTGACAACCTCGAAACAACAGTATTGGAGTTTACTTTGAACCACCTGCGACAGTTCACCGATCACAATGGTAGTGCCGGGATAAACCTCGCCTCTTACTACAACTTTTGCCTTGCTCTGTACATCAAAGAATTTTTGAAGTTCTTTCAGCATATCATTTTTTTGCTGAAGCTCTATCTTTTTTGCCTCTATAAGTTTGGCTGTCTCCATTACATATTTTGTCTGATCGGGGGTTATTCTGACCCCTTTTGCTCTCTTTTCCATAAAGCTCGTGATGACGGGCTGTGAGAGCTTGATTGTCTTGACTATCTCAGATACGTCCTTTGTAAGCTGTGCGTATTCAGCTTTGATTTTTGGATCTACGCCCACTTCGACCACTGTCTGAGCGCCCATCTCGGCTCCGAGGTTTTTAACGGAAATCTGCTGATTTGCCTGAACATGACCGCCTGTGATGAAGCCATGCTTTCCGGAAACATCGATCTCAAGTCCCGCACTGACATTACAGTGAAGTATGGATTCCGTAAATACATTTCCGTCGGCTTCCACAGTGGAGTTTTCGATGAATTTGGCAGTTATATCGCCTCCTGCCTTCAAAACTCCCTTACCCATTCCGTTCATGCCTCTGGCAATAACGATATTACCGCCTGCGATGATCTGCGCCCCCTCAACGATTCCGTTGATGATCACATTTCCGCCGGCTTTTACGATAAGGTTCGATGTCACGTTTCCGTGGACCGATACGCTTCCGGTGTAATCGATATTTCCCACGGAAAGATCCACATTTTCCACTTCATAGACATCTGAGACGAATACCTGATCATTTACAAGCATTACATGTCCATCCACCATGGATGTGAGTGTCAAACCGTCCTCCGAGATTGCGATATTGTTACCATGTTTGAAAACACAGCGTTTCTGATCTCTGGGCTTTAATTTCTGGCCAATGATGGAAGTGCCGTACACTCCGTCTTTAGCCTTTATGATTTTAGCAAGAACTTCATCTGCTTTGCAATGGTTAATATTATTTAAATTATAAAAATCTACGGATCCGTCCTCTCTCATGGTAGGTCTGATGTGCATATCCGTATTGAAATAGTATTCGATCCTGTCGTCTTCACCATGTACGGGAGGCATTCCCTTTGCTACTATGATATCCGTGCAATAGGAATCTTCCTCCATAAAATGGTTCTGAAGATTTTCCATGACTATACCGTAAACGATCTTTTTGTATCTCATATCGCCTATGAATTCCGGAAGAGGCATCCTCTTGCCCCCCTCTGAAGGCGCATAAAATCTGGCCGTCGCCGACATATTATCCTCGGCAATGGTCAGACTGTAGGTTTCATTTATTATGGGACACGGCGCGGCAGCTATGGTGAAAACACAATCCTGCTCAGAAGCCAGTGCCTGTTTTAAAACATTCAGATCATAATCAATGGAATGAGTATTCAGATAATTCATCACTTCCATGATCTGCAACGGTTCTCCGCCATCCTTGGGAACATAAATCTTTATGCCGGTGGCGCCCCCTGCGTTCACGATCCTAAAGTACCCGTTTCTCATAAAAAAATACCACTCTTTCCCCTAATATCAGTTCTCTGTAAAAATATCCATATAAGGACCAAGCTTACTCTTCATTTTCTGCAAAGCTCTGGTATGGAGCTGAGATACTCTGGATTCGGACACCTCCAGAATGTTACTGATCTCCTTAAGCGTCAGGTCCTCATAATAATAAAGAGTAATTACTTTCTGTTCCTTTTCTGTAAGAGTCTCCAAAGCTTCGCCCAACATCTTTGTAAGCTCTTCTTTTTCCACATGTTCCTCAGGTTTTTCAAATCTGGAAGCATTTGTGGATCCAAAATCCTGAGGGATCTCGCTTCCGGCCTCCATGAATTCGTCAAGGGACACCACTCCCGTGACTTTCATCTGGGACTGCCAGTCCAGGTATTCGTCGTCCGAAATACCAAGCCCTTTTGCTATCTCCTCATCCGTGGCATTTCTGCCTGTGGTGGTCTCGATCTCCCTTATCACAGTGTCGATCTTTTTTTGTCTTTGCCTGATGGTTCTGGGTATCCAGTCCATCTTTCTGATCTGGTCGAGAATGGCTCCTCTGATCCTGAGACTTGCATAGGTTTCAAACTTAACTTCTTTAAGATAATCAAATTTGTCTATGGCATCGATCAGACCGAATATTCCGTAGCTTACCAGTTCTTCGTATTCCACATTATAACCAAGATACATGCTTAAACGGCCCGCCACGACTTTGACCAGGGGGGCGTATTCAATAATGATCTTTTCTCTCAGTTCAGGACTTTTATTTCTTGCATAATTTTCCAGCAGAGTCTTCTTTGCGTTATCATCCATTAAAATAACCCCTCCTTTCCCAATGTATTATTCACTGATCACTCTTCAGCTTCATCCAAAGCTTTCTTTGCAGCCTCCTCGGTGGCATTTTTTTCTGCCTCGGCCTTTTCTTTTTCTTCCGCCTCTTTTGCAGCCTGCTCCTCAGCTTTTCTCTTTTCTTCGTTTTGCTTTTCAAATTTTGTGATAAGCTGTTCGAGTATGCTTCCCAAAATATAGAAGATAACCAGAACTACAAAGAGTGAGACCAGCTTTCCTAAAACGGAATAGTTCTTCACAAAAGTAATGATGCAGGTGACAGCTCCGGCCACCAGCATCACTATTAAAGGCAAATCCTTCTTGCCCATTACTTTTAGCCTCCAACACTATATTACTGTTTCCGGTTTACCAACCGCTCTTATGATATAATCACCGGTCTCTGGATAAAAAATAACCGTTCGACCGTAATTTAAACCTACATCTTTCGCCAAAATAGGAATTTTCAATTGATTCAATACTGCTACGGTTGCTTCCACGTTTCGCTGTCCGACCTGAACGATATCCGGTCTGCTGGATGCAAACATGGCCGCCCCACCCGCAATTTTGGCCACCATCCTGGACTTATTCGCACCAAGGGCTTCCATTTGTCTAACAAGCTCAACGATACCTGTATCGGCAAACTTTGCAATATTGAGATTGCTGTTTTTAATGGCTGTACTGTCCGGCAGCATCACATGGACCAGCCCTCCTATGCCTGTATTCGGATCTCGAATTGCGACACCGACACAGGAGCCGAGGCCCAGTGTAGTTACACCGTCAGGTTTGACGCAGGTTTTTAAATCTGCCATTCCAACCTTTATTATCTCGCTCATCTAAACATCCTTTACTAGCCCTCTAAGTCAACAGGTATGCCTAAGGAGGACAATATTTTTGCATAAGATTCCAAATCAGGTATCAGTACAAAAAATCCGTCTATCTGGATTTCATCAAAGAACTGGGATTGAATAAGCAACAGTTTGTCGCCGTTCAAACCAAACATGATCGCCGGCACACTTAAGATTGCCCCGGCCATATCCACCTGAAGATCCGGTGGCGTTGGATAAATTTTTAAATTGGTTAATGTGGAAAGTGAATTTAAATATGCTCCGGTAATGATATTGCCCACTTCTTTTAATGCCGAAAGTTCCATATCCGTGAAATCTTCGGACTCGGGGGCCATCCCCATCATTACCTTCTTGATCAGATGCTTTGCGCTGGCTTTTTCAACCATGAACATCATACTGCCTGTGATGTCTCCCTCTACGCCGAGGAAAACAGCAGCCATTATCTGTTCCTCTCCTCCCATGATCATGCCGACCTCGGAAAGTTCCACAAGTTTAACCTGTGGAACTTTCATATCAACTTTGGTCTGCAACATCTGGGACAGAGCCGTCATGGCATTACCTGCACCAATATTTCCGATCTCTTTCAGGACGTCGTTATATTTTTCAGAAACTTCATCAAGATTTACTGAACCCATAGATACTCCCCTTACCTTTACTGAGCGCCGTCTTCAGATGCAAGTGTTCCGAGATCGAGAATTGAGATCAATTCATTCTCGTGTTTACCTACTCCCGAGACGAAGTTAGCAGATTCACCGTTTTTGTGCTGAACTTTGTCGATCTCGTCAACCGCAAGAGTTACAACCTCTTTAACCTCATCGACTATGACTCCGACATTACCCTGATTTTCCAATTTCAGGATGATGATACGAGTAGCCTTTGTAAATTCATCATCTGCCAGATTCATCTTTCTCCTGAGGCTCATTACGGGAATGACTTCACCACGGAGATTGATAACACCGAGAAGATAATCCTGCACCTTGGGAACTCTTGTTATGTTCTGCATTCTTACGATATTATCGATGTATTTGATATCGATTCCGAACTGCTCGTCGCCAAGACGGATTACAATATACTGAATAGTCTCTACATTTGTCTTACCTTCTTCATTGGCAAGGCTTATTGCGTTCATTGTACTAAGCTGATCCATATCGTTTTTCCCTCCTCTTACATAAGTGCATTGGCATCAAGAATAAGTGCGATCTCACCGTCACCGAGAATGGTTGCACCGCTGATGAACTTAGGCTGCTTGATATATTTGCCAAGGGATTTGATAACGATCTCCTGCTGTCCGATAAGTTCATCCACAACAAGACCTGCCATCTGGTCACCCTTCTTAACGATTACCACTATTAAGTTGTCATCGGAAGCATTCTTGCTCTCAATATCAAGGATCTCATTAAGTCTGATAAGAGGAATAACAGATCCACGGAGATTGATAACTTCCTTGTTCTCCACTTTCTTTACTTCCGAAGGAGCGATGTCCTCGATAGTCTGGATAGAGCCGAGAGAAATAGCATATTTCTCGCCGCCGATGATGACCATGAGGGACTGGATGATAGCAAGTGTAAGAGGAAGTCTGATGGTCCATGTACTTCCTTCGCCGAGTTTGCTCTTAACCTCAACTTCACCGCTCAAGGACTCTATCTTGCTTCTTACTACATCAAGACCAACGCCTCTTCCGGATACGTCTGTGATCTTCTTTGCTGTAGAGAATCCGGGATGGAACAGATAATCGATAACTTCCTTGTCGGAAAGTGCCTGTGCCTGTTCTTCGGATACCAGGTTTCTCTCGATGATCTTTGCTCTTACGGCATTTACATCGATACCGTTACCGTCATCTCTTACTTCGATGACTACGTTGTTACCATCCTGGTACGCATCAAGGAAAATAGATCCGACTTCGGGCTTTCCTCTCTGGACACGTACTTCGGATGCTTCCAGACCGTGGTCTGCGGCATTTCTTAATAAGTGCATCAGAGGGTCACCGATCTCATCAACCACTGTACGGTCAAGCTCTGTCTCTTCACCGGACATATAGAGTTCCATCTTTTTGTCCAGGTTCTTTGCCAGATCTCTGATCATACGAGGGAATTTATTAACAACACTCTCGATGGGAACCATTCGAACCTTCATAACTGATTCGTGAAGGTTTGTGGTAACTGTCTCGAGGTATTCAACCTGCTCGTTGAATGCGGAACTGTTTCCGGATTCGTTCTGTGTGGAGGTTGCAACCAGTGAATTCTTTGCGATGATAAGCTCGCTCACAAGGTTCATCAGGCTGTCGAGTTTTTCGATATCCACACGTACCGTTCTGTTTACGATAGGCTTTCCGGGAGCCTGTTTCTTTTCTGTCTTTGCAGCGGGAGCGGCGGCCTTCTTTTCGGAAGTCTGAGCCGCAACAACTGCGGGTGCAGCATCACCCGGCTGGTAATTCTTGGTCTTTTCAAGTACCAGGTCTTCTCCCGTAACCGCTTCGATTTCGGATACGTTTGAGATCACTTTCTTGATGTCGTCAAAGTTTGCATCTGATACGACGATCAAAGTAAAGTCTCTGTCAAATTTTTCATCCTCAACGTCCTGGGCACTGGGATCGGAAACGATGATCTCGCCCTTTTCCTCAATAGCTTTGAATACGAGGAAAGCTCTTGCGGCCTTAAGCAGGCAGCTCTCCTGAATGAGAACGTTGATTCCGTATATCTTCTTGCCCTCTTTCTTTGCCTCTTCAAGGACTGTGATCTGATGATTATCGAGGGCGATATCATACCATTTGCTTGTGGAAGTTGCCTCTTCCTTCTCTTCCTTCTTTTCCTCTGCAGGAGCTGCAGCAGGTGCTGCTCCTCCACTGTTTTTGGAATTGATGATGTCATTTAACTGTTTGATGATGGGAGCATTGTCATTGGTTCCCTCATCCGCATTATTCTGAATATTGTCTGTGTATTCCTCAAGGGCATCGAGGCACTTAAAAAGAATATCAATCATCTCAGGCTGAACCTTGATGGTGCCGTTTCTGACCTCAGAAAATACATTTTCCATATCATGGGTAAGATTCTGCATTCTCTTATATCCCATGGTTCCGGCCATACCCTTTAGGGAATGTGCCGCACGGAAAATCTCATTGATGGTATCCATGTTCTCGGCATCCTGCTCGAGTTCAAGGATCCTGGTGTTCAGGTTCTGTAAGTGTTCTTTTGTTTCATCAAGAAAAATCTCAAGATACTGATTGACGTCCATATGTCCTCCATTCTGCCTTTTAAGGCTCTTTGATTTTAGGAATTCAGTCCGACATTTAATACAATTTCCTGGGCCATGTTGTCCAATGAAACCACCTGATCCGCGTATCCTGCCTTTATGATGCTCTTTGGCATTCCGAATACGGTACAGCTTTCTTCACTCTGGGCTAAAACATGAACCTTTTTGCTTTTCTTAAGATTTCCAATACCAACGGTTCCGTCAGCTCCCATTCCCGTCAAAACCACGCACAGAATATTGTCATATTCGGAATCGGACAATGATTCGTACATGTAATTGGAACAGGGCTTAACACCCTCTCTCATGGGTTCATCCGAATATTTGACAACCTCCTGTCCTCGCTGATTTTTCACAATATTCAGATGACTTCCGCCCCTTGCGATATAAACATGTCCTTTTTCAAGAACATCTCCCTCGCCGGCTTCCTTTACGGTAACCTTGCTCATGCCGTCAAGTCTCTCCGCAAGAGTCTGGGTAAATCCCTTCGGCATGTGCTGAACGATGACGATAGGTGCATCGATCTCCTTTGGGATCATGGGTATGAGGGTCATCAAAGCCTTCGGTCCGCCGGTGGAGCTTGCAATAGCTATAGCTTTTTTTCCGGGGATGGCGGCAGCATGCTTTTTTGCCAGATCCATAACCTTAACGGTGCTGACCTGATTTTCGAGGCGTTTCTGTTTGCTTACAAATGTCTGGGGAACGGAATCGACGACTGCCGACAGGGTCTCCAGGAAATTTGTCACAAACTCATCGTTTCTGCAATCGATAGCATTGATAGGTTTATGGATAAAGTCCAAAGCACCAAGTTCCAGAGCATCAAGAGTTGTCTTTGCTCCTTCGCTGGTGTCGGTGCTGGCCATCATTACCTTCGCCTGAATCTTGTATTTTCGAAGTTCCTCCAGAAGCTGAAGCCCGTTCATCTTGGGCATGTTCACATCCAGAACAACCGCGTCATACTTGTTTCTGCTGAGAAGGTCGAATGCTTCATAGCCGTTAGTCGCTTTATCAACGACATGGAATCTCTTATCAGAATCGATTATATCACAAAGCACTCTTCTCATAAGTGCAGAATCATCAACTACTAAAATTTTTTTGAAATTTTTATCATCCATTTTGTTTTCTTCTCTCTTTTCGCTCTTCTTCGAAAATAAATCTGATAATTTCTTCTCTTGTATCAGAATTGATATTATAATACTCAACTCTGTGTTCAAAAGTTCCGGGACGGTTTACCAGTTCTTTTACCGCAAGTACCCGGCCCGTAACCTCGTAGAGTTTCTTTTCTCCGTCTTTTAACAGATAATAGCTGCAATAAAGAAGACTTCCTATATCATATTGATGAGTGGAGATAAATCTGAGGCCTCCTCCGCTTATATCAACGATGACACTTCTCTTTAAGGGTAACCCCGGCTGCAAGGTGTATGGGATCTTGCTTTCAAGAGCCTTGATTTCTTCCTCCTCAAGGGTTCTCGAAGCCATCTCCAGTGCACAGCTGTATCTGTAGAATTCTCTTCTCTGAACCTTTCTCAGATTGCTGATAAGTTCCACCACCAGCATATAAAGGTTGTTTGATTTATATCTGTCGGTTATCCGCACAAAGCACTGAAACAGATTTGTCTGAGCGTAGATCGTCAGATTGAATTCACCGTCAACGGGAAGAAGTATGAGCTTAGACTGCTCCATGGGCATTGCGATCTCCATGGTATCTTCACTCACTATGGTCTCAACCCTGCTTATGTACTTTCTCAGCTTCAGTTCACCGTTTTTTTCTTCATCTTCCATTGGAGTGATCTCTATACGGTCACCTTCTTTTATAAATTTAGATAACAATTGTTCTCACCTCTGATGTTTATTTTCCCGTGACAATATGGGAGAAAAATGCTGCCATTCCACGCTTTGGCTGCTTAAGTTCCTCCTCCTTGTCAAGGAGCCTTAAGGCTATCTTTTCATATGCCACACTGGACTTTGCAGTGGGAGTCTGAATAGAGACAGGCATCTGCTGCATGACAGCCTTTGCAAGTTTATCGTCCTGAGGGACGCTGCCAAGGAAGGTCATGGGTATCTTTAAATATCTTGCAACAACGGCATTTAATTTATTAAACAGTATTACACCGTCATTTTCCTTGTCCACTCTGTTGGCGATCATCTTTACTTTGGTCATCTCAGCCTTGAATCTGGGATGCCTGTAGAGCGCCTTTAAAAGGGAATAGGAATCTGTTATGGATGTGGGCTCCGGTGTGGTGACTAAAAGTATCTCACCGCTTGCCACCAAAAACTCCAAAACCGCATCCGCAATGCCGGCACCGGTATCCACAATGATGATGTCCGCTATGGCATCAAGCTCTGCCAGATTCTGAATGATATAAGTCAGATAATCCCTGCTTAAATTGCTCATACCGGCGATTCCGCTTCCGCCCGAGATAAATCCCACTTCCATAGGACCCCAGGTTATGATCTCTTTGATGTTTTTGCCCTGATATATCAGGTCACAGAGATTGTGCTTAGGAACTGCACCAAACATTATCTCAATATTTGCAAGGCCAAAGTCCGCGTCAAGGATTATGACTCTTTTGCCCATCTTTCTGAACTGGATAGCCAGGTTGATGGAAGTGTTGGACTTGCCGACGCCACCCTTTCCGCTGGTAACGGTGATAACTCTGGCAAGGGGTCTTTGAACCTTTTGATTATTCGCTTTTATAATACGCAACTGTTCTGCCTGATCCATCAATGTTTACCTCCCAGAAGCTGCTTGACTGTTTTTTGGGCGTTGAATGCCTCGATGTCATCGGGAACATTCTGTCCGTAGGTAACATATGAAATGGCCGCATCGGTAAAAAGCTTAATGTTTAGCAGATTACCTACGCAGGAGGTTTCGTCAAGCTTGGTAAATATCAATCTGTAGTCGGTGATGCTCTTGTAAGTATCGGCGATCTTTAACAGATCCCTGTATTTCGTAGTGGCTGAAAGCACCAAAAAGATCTCGGTATCAGCCACTTCCTTTGCCGCATCCAAAAGTTCCTTCATATTGTCCACCTGATCCACATTCTGATGGGAGTGACCGGCGGTATCCACAAAGATATAATCATAATCTTTGAAATCGGCAATGGCATTTTTCATGTCTTCCGATGTATATACAACTCTGAAAGGCACCTCAAGGATGTTGGCATAGGTCCTTAACTGCTCTGCGGCTGCGATCCTGTATGTATCTGCCGTAAGAAGGGCGATCTTTTTCTTTTCCTCAACGGAATAACTGCTTGCTACCTTTGCTATGGTAGTTGTCTTTCCGACGCCGGTAGGTCCCATAAAGATAACAACCTTGGGCTGGTTTTCAGAGGGGGATATTCCATCGGCTTTTCCAAATTTCAGGATCATCTTTTGATAAATATTGGCTAAAAGATAGTCCATGGGCATATTGGGTTTTCTGATCTTTTCGATCTCTTCCATTATCTGCTCTGCATATTTTTCATCCACTTCATTTTCAAGCATGGTGGTGTGAAGCAGATTTAAAAACCTGGTCTGTTCCTCGTCTTCGGGGGATGTTTTTGGATCCTTTTCCTCGGGAACCTCCTCTTTCTTTTCCTCTGCATTTTCGGGAGTTTTTTCCGAAACGGCCGAAGACTTTTTGTTCTTTATCTGAGTCTCGAGAAGGGTCTGGAGAGTGTCAAGACGTTTCTCGATATTCTCCGATGCCTTGTCAGCTTTCTGCGCATCTTTTTTTTCGGGGCTTTCGGTTTTTGCGGGCGCAGCCGCCTGCTTTCTCTCTGCTTCCCTCCTTGTGCGCTCCAAAGTCTCGCTCTCTTCCTCTAAGGCCACTGTAACCTCCACAAGCTTTGGTTTGAATGCGCCAAAAAGACCTTTTTTCTTTACATTCTTTTTCACATTCAAGACCACCACATTGTTGCCCAGTTCTTTTTTTGCAAGGGCGATGGCATCCTCTTCAGTTTTTCCGAGAAATTTCTTGATAATCATTATGCTGTCACCATTCCTACCGACTGAAGTTCTACATTGGACTCAACCTCATTGTATGATACAACGATGAGATCCCTGTAATAATCCTCAGTCAAACGTTTAAAATATATTCTGACTATGGGCGAAGTAATAACTATGGGATTACGGCCCAGATTCTCAAGTTTTTTGACCTCCCTGCCCACTGAGTCGATAATGGCTTTCGATCTGGTGGGATCAAGGTTAAGGAAAGCTCCCGTCTCCGTCTGCTTTACGCTTGACATGATCTCCTGCTCGATCTTTGGATCAAGGGTCACCACACTGGTGGTCTCATGAGGCGGGAAGAATTTTACGGAAATGGCACGCTTTAAGCTCTGACGCACATACTCCGTCAATATATCCGTATCCCTGGTGGTGGGTGCATAATCCGCAAGTGTCTCCAATACGGTGAGAAGATCTCTGATGGAGATACCCTCCCGCAAAAGGTTTTGAAGTACTTTCTGAACCTCTCCGAGGCCGATGACCTTTGGCACAAGGTCCTCCACAAGGGAAGGATTTGTCTCTTTTAAGTTGTTTAACAGGTTCTGAACATCCTGTCTTGTAAGAAGCTCTGCAATATGGCTTCTGATCACCTCTGTCAGGTGAGTTGCAATGATGGAAGGTGGATCCACAACGGTATAGCCAAGACTCTCCGCCCTCTCTCTCTGACTCTCTGTTATCCAGATGGCCGGCAGATGGAATGAAGGCTCAAAGGTAGGAATACCCGAGATCTCCTCCTCCACATATCCGGGGTTCATGGCCATATAATGATCAAAGAGGATCTCGCCTTCAGAAACCTGAATACCTTTTATCTTTATGATGTACTGGTTCGGATTTAACTGTATATTATCTCTCAGACGGATAATGGGAACCACGGTACCGAGTTCCAAAGCAATCTGACGCCTGATCATTACGACTCGGTCTAACAGGTCACCGCCCTGGTTGACATCTGCAAGAGGAATGATTCCGTAACCGAATTCCAGCTCGATGGGATCCACCGACAGGAGGCTGTTAACATTCTCTGGCTGTCTGATCTCCTCTGCCGCCTGTTCATCCGCACTGACTTCGCTCTCGATATTTGCAGTCTCAAGGTTTCCGGCGATAAGTCTGCCGCCCACTACGAACAAAAGACCCATTCCCACAAAGAGGATGATATTCAGTTTTGTAAATACACCCAAAAACATCAGGGTGGCCCCAACGATGTACATAACCTTTGGCACACCGAAGAGCTGTTTTATGATGGAAGGACCAAAGTCTGCTTCAGCACCGCCCTTTGTAACCAGGATACCTGTTGAAAGGGATATCAAAAGGGACGGGATCTGGCTCACAAGTCCGTCACCGATGGTGAGGATTCCGAAGGTGTTTACAGCGGTTCCCGCATCCATTCCATTCCTTAATATACCCATGAGCAGACCGCCCACAAGGTTTATCACGGTAAGGAGAAGACCGGCTACGGCATCTCCCTTTACATATTTAACGGCACCGTCCATGGAACCGAAAAAGCTTGCTTCCTGCTGGATCTTGTCTCGTCTTTTTTTTGCTTCCTTATCGTCTATGGCTCCGGTGTTTAAGTCGGCATCGATGGCCATCTGTTTACCGGGCATGGCATCCAGAGTAAATCTGGCGGTTACTTCTGCAACTCGCTCGGAACCTTTGTTGATAACCAGAAACTGGATCATGATCAGAATGATAAATACCACTCCGCCCACGATCAGGTCACCGCCTCCTACGAACTCACCGAAGGTCTTAACAACATTTCCGCTGTTTCCTGTGGTGAGGATAAGCCTCGTTGAGGACACGTTCATGGCGATCCTGAAAATGGTGGTGAACAAAAGAATGGTGGGGAAATAAGACATTTCCAGTACTTCTTTTGTAAACATACATGCGAACAGGATCGTAAAACCTATGGCAATATTAAATGCCATAAAAACATCGAGGATACCTGCGGGTAAAGGGATGATCAGCATTGCAAAAGCTACCAGAATATATATTGCAACCATAGCATCGGTTCTGCTCAATCTGGATATGTTCATGCTTACTCCTTTCCTCAGGCCTTACCCTTCAAGTGATATACAAAAGCCAATACTTCGGCCACCGCCTGATATAACTCCGGCGGGATTGCCTCTCCGATTTCCACGTTTGCATAAAGCATTCGTGCCAGAGGCTTGTTTTCCACGATCTCAACATTATTTTCTCTTGCCACCTCTTTTATCTTTGCGGCGAGATAATCTTCTCCCTTTGCAAGGACTATGGGGGCATCCGAAACGTCAGGATCGTATGATATTGCAACGGCATAATGGGTCGGGTTTGTGATTACCACATCGGCCCTTGGAACATCCTGCATCATTCTGCGCTGGGAAGCCTCACGCATTCTCTGCCTGATCTTTCCCTTTATCTGAGGATCTCCTTCTGCCTGTTTAAATTCTTCTTTTACTTCATTTTTGGTCATCTTCATGTCATACTTGAACTTTTGCTTCTGATATATCAGATCCGCAAAAGAAATGAAGAGATATACGATGGTAATCCGAAATCCCAGTGTACATACCACGCTCAAAAGTTCCTTTAAAACCTGCAGGATCGGCATGTCAAAGAGGAAAAATAACATGGACCATTTATCTCTTAAATAAGTATAACAAACATATCCTATCAAAAAAATCTTTAAGATGGATTTTATGAGTTCCACAAGGGAATTCAATGAAAACAGCCTCTTGATCCCGTTTATGGGATTGAGTTTTTCAAGCTTTGGTTTAAGCGGCTCCCCCGTAACCTTCCATCCAACCTGAGCCACGTCACAGACAATTGCCAGGACAAACATGATTGCCAGGACCGGAGCCAGTATTATGAGGATATTTATCAATACCTCACGAAATATCATAAAAGAGTCATTTTCCGGCATGAACCCGTGCCAGAAAACCACAGTATCGTCAATCTTACCGTACACAAAGGAAAACATGTCCAAAAAACTGGTTCCAATGTGAGATATCCAAAATCTGAGCAGAACAAAAAGTGCAAGGAGTCCGATTCCGTTATATATCTCTTTACTCTTTGCTACCTGACCTTTTTTTCTGGCATCCTCCAATTTTTTCGGAGTGGCCTGCTCGGTTTTTTCACCGCCCTCGCCCTCTGCGAAGAACTGAAGATTATACTTTAAAACCATCTTACCCCTTAAGTCATGCTCTGAACGAACCCGGTGATCATCACCTTCATCTCTTCGAAAATAAAATCCGCCGCATTTTCGAGGAGTCCTATCGTCAAAAACATGGTTCCCAAACCAACAATTATCTTAATCTGCATTCCCACTGCAAACATGTTCATCTGAGGTGCAACCTTCGCCAAAACTCCAAGGATGGCGTTCAGCAATATCATCACGCAGAATATGGGAAGCACTATCCTGAATCCTATTAGAATATACTGACTCATGAATCTGATCACGTTTTCCAAAAGCGAGTCCGCGTGGAAAACCGCACCGTTTACCGGTATCAGAACAAAAGTATCCGCCAAAGCACCGAAAAGATATCTGTACATGCCGCTTGCAATAAGCATCATGGTGACGGCATATTGGTACAAAACACCTGTGATGGATGTATTCTGCCTGGTGGCGGGATCGTACAAAGTCGCCATGGACAGACCTGTCTCCATATCGGCTATGGCACCTGTGACACTGACTATGGAGGTACACATATTGGTACCAAAGCCTATCAAAAGCCCTGTAAGTGCCTCCTTAATGACCACTGTCGCATATTGCAAGACCGAATCCGAAGCGGGCATCACGGCAGGTGACAATGTTCCGTACAAAAGTATCGCCGTAAAGAAGCTTATAGCGATCCTCACACGTGCAGGGGTATTACTCATGCTAAAAAAAGGAGCCACAAATACGAAGGTGGATATCCTCACAAGCACCAGCAAAAAATATTCAAAATCATACAATGAAAAAGTATAATCGATCATTACAATCCCTTATTGATGGATATACAGGCTAAAGCTGCTCCAAAGTTCCTGTGTATATTCAACCATGGAATTAATCATCCAATGACCAAAGATCATAAGCGCAACAAAAACACCGATTATCTTGGGAACAAATGTAAGTGTCTGTTCCTGAATCGATGTTACTGTCTGAAAAATACTGACTACCAAGCCGATCACCAATGAAACCAAAAGTAACGGCAGGGAAGTTTTTAATATCAGATACAACGCTGTTCTGGTCATATCCGTAACCGCATCTACAGTCATCTCCTAATCCTCCCCCAATAAATCAATAAAAGGTCTGAACAACCTGACCTATGATAAGTGCCCAGCCGTCCGCAAGGACAAATAATAATATCTTAAAGGGCATCGACACCGTAGTGGGCGGAAGCATCATCATACCCATACTCATGAGTGTTGAAGCCACTACCATATCTATTACGATAAACGGAATATATATCATAAAGCCGATCCAGAATGCGGCTCTTAACTGACTTACCACAAAGCTGGGAACCAAAACGCTGTTGGGAATGGACTCTATATTGCCGTCCCACTCCTGTCCCGCAATATCCATAAATAGCTTTACATCCTTTAACTGAGTCTGAGGTGCCATGAAATCTCTCATGGGCTGCATGCCCAGTTCAAAGGCTTCGGTCTGGTTTATCTGACCGTTTTCAAAAGGGACTATAGCCTCGTCATAAATCTTGTTAAAGGTGGGCTGCATGATAAAAAATGTAAGTATAAGCGCAAGTCCCGTTAAGATCTGGTTAGGAGGCGCAGTCTGGGTATTTAAAGCGGATCTCGTAAAATGCAGTACTATGATTATCCTTGTAAACGACGTCATGGTGATAATGAGCGTCGGTGCAATGGCTATCATTGTCAGGATAAGCAATATCCTCAGAGACCCGTTCAGTGATCCGTTGTCATTGTTGTATGTAATTGTCACTCCGTTAACAACATTGAGTTCATTAAGGTCGTCGGGAGTCTGTGCCGTTCCGGGTTCATTTATGATGGTCGAATACTCCGTATCTCCCGTCAAATGTCTCTCCGAATCTGTGGCATAGGCTGTTTGACTGTCCATAATACACAATATGCCCACCGTAACCAGCAGGCATAATAATTTCAATATTCTGTTTACGGCAATCTTAGTTAACTTCATTGTCGTCGTCCTTGGCCTCACCATCCTCGGATGATGAGCTTTTGTTATATTTGGAAAGTAAAGATTTAAAGCTGTCTCCAAAGGAAACCGGCTCCGTGCGATGGATCTCATCCGCAGAAATATCGCCAAGGTATGTGACCTCGTCTTTTCCGAGAGCCACAACCTTGTAGGTATCTCCTATCTTTACGATCTGAATAAACTTATTGTTGCCGATCCTGGCAGTATCGATGACCTCGATATTACCGGAGGATATCTGTTTTTTCTGATATCCGGCTATCCATCTGGTGGTAAGGGCTGTTGCACCCAAAACCAGCACAAATATCACCAAAACGGTGATAAATTCAATATATGAATTGAGACTTCCCGAAAGTAATACTGCCATTAACCCACTACTTTCTTTACAGCCTCAATAACACGCTCTGCCTGGAAGGGCTTTACGATAAAGTCCTTTGCTCCTGCCTGAATGGATTCGATTACCATTGCCTGCTGGCCCATTGCTGAACACATGATGACAAGTGCGCCGGGCTCCATTTTCTTGATCTCCTTTAAAGCCTGGATTCCGTCCATCTCGGGCATTGTAATATCCATAAGCACAAGATCGGGGCTGACTTCCTTGAATTTTTCAACGGCCTTAACTCCGTTTTCAGCCTCGCCGGCTACATTGTAGCCGTTCTTTGTAAGAATATCCTTGATCATCATTCTCATGAAAGCAGCATCGTCACATATCAAAATATTTTTTGCCATATAACCAATCCTCCGTTTGCTCGTTCTTTATGTTCTAATTATTTGACAATTTCAGTAACTCTCACACCGAAGCTTTCTTCGATGACCACTACCTCGCCCTTGGCAACAAACTTGCCGTTTACAAGTACGTCAATGGGCTCTCCCGCTATACGCTCAAGTTCGATAATGGTACCGGGTGTGAAATTAAGGATCTCTGAAATGGATTTTGTGGTCCTTCCGAGTTCTACCGTAACCTCAAGAGGCACGTCCATGATAAGGTCTATATTCTCCTGACCTGCCAGAGCGCCTGCGCCCTGACTGAAACTCTGGAACTGGGCGGGTGCCACATTTACACCGGGATTCATTCCCATCTGACCCATCATGGGATTCATTCCCATCTGGCCCATCATGGGGTTCATACCCATCTGGCCCATCATGGGGTTCATTCCCATCTGACCCATATTCATCTGATTCATGTTCATCTGGTTCATGTCCGGCTGATCCATACCCTGAGCAGGTCCCTGCGCTGCAGGTGCGGGTGTGGGTTCGGGGGTGGGAGCCGCTGCGGCTGCAGGTGCTTCTCCCGCATCATCATTCATGATACCCATCTGAGTGCTGATGAAATTATCAACCAGCTTCTTTGCAAATTCTATAGGATAGAGCTGCATCAGATTACTGTCAACCAGTTCATCTATCTGCATTCTGAATGAGATCTTTACAAATGTTCCACCGAGGAATGGAGCTATCTCCTCACCTGATTTGAACTGTGTCAGATCAAGGAGTGAAGAATACGGTGGGCTGATATCGATGATGGTCTTAAGCATTGTTGAGAGTGATGTAGCCGAAGAACCCATCATCTGGTTCATGGCCTCCGAGATTGCACTTAAGTGCAGTTCCTCCAGTTCACCCTCCGTATTGGTACCGTCACCGCCCATCATAAGGTCGGTGATGACTTTTACGTCATGTTCCTTTAAGACTAATATATTTGTTCCATCAAGTCCCTGTGTGTATTTGATCTGAATGAATACACAGGGTTTTTCATAAGACTCCAACAAAGAATCCCAGGTGGCAAGTGTAACGACAGGTGTTGTGATATTAACCTTTCGATTTACCAGGGAATACAATGTAGTTGCCGATGAACCCATACTGATATTGGCAACTTCTCCGATCGCATCTTTCTCGACATCGGTCAAAAGTTCCTCTCCGCTGTCTGTTGTAGGGGCAACGCCTGATAGAAAATCGTCCGGTTTATTAGCCGGGTCCGTGCTGGCCAATAATTCATCCGGTATTTCCGGTGGTGTGTCTCCGGACATATCTAAGCCATTCAGCAAGGCATTGATCTCGTCTTGCGAAAGCATTCCATCCATGGCTTACTCCTCCTCTCTGATCACTGATGTCACTCTGACAGCATAATTTTCATCGCTGGATCCGGGCAATGCAGTGAACTTTTTAATATTTCCTACGTATATATTCATGTCGCTGTCAAGTTTTGTATCCAGCCTGATGCAGTCTCCTATCTGAAGATTTGCGAAATCCGCAACGGAGATCGTGCTCTTTCCAAGGACTGCCTTGACCGGAATATTTACCTTCCTGATAAGCGACTCAATATATTCTTCATAATTCTCATCATGATTCTCCTGCATGGTGGAGAACCAGTATTTTGTATTCAGTTTATCCATGACGTCTTCCAGTGTAAAGAAGGGAAGACAGACATTCATGAATCCCTCAACCTCACCTATCCTCATGTTCAGCGTGACAATGGCTATCATATCATTTGGTGCGATAACCTGTGCGAACTGAGGATTGGTCTCGAGTCTGCTAAGGACCGGAGCAATATCGAGAACGTTTTTCCACGGTTCTCTCAAAAGCTGTGTCATCATGACAAGAACCTTTTGAAGGATTATCAGCTCGATCTCCGAAAAGTCTCTGACTTTATCAAGAGGAGTACCGCTTCCTCCAAGCATTCTGTCCAGGATCGCATAGCCGAGGTTTGTGGCCAGGTCGATGATGACAGAACCGTTAAGAGGTTCAAAATTTATAATACCCAAAATAACCGGGTTTGACAACGCATTACTGAACTCGCTGAACGTAACAGTTTCGGAACTTGCCACAGTGACCTGAACGTTTTTACGAAGGTAAACCGGCAGGTTGGTTGACAGGAGTCGGCTGTAATGTTCGAAGATGATCTCAAGTGTACGAAGGTGTTCCTTTGAGAACTTTGTCGGGCGACTAAAATCATAATTCTTGACCTGCTTGTCGTCCTGACCTTGCATCTGATCCATGTCAAGTTCGCCGGCAGACAAAGCCGCGAGCAGGTTATCTATCTCGTTTTGCGAAAGGACCTCGCCCACAAATCCTCACCTCCAGTGGTAAATATTTTTGTTGTGTTCATCAACCGTATTTAACATTGCTGATGGAAACACTGTAGATAAAATCCGATCCCACGGTTTCCTGGACCGTGCTTAAGATCTCCTGTCTGATGGAATCAAAATCAGCTTTGCACTCTGCTTCCGTATGCTTTGAAACCACATTTTCAACAGCCGATCTGATGGCCGGTGAGTTGGCATCGATAATAGCACTCAGAGATTCAAAATCCTCATGATTTTTGTTCTCAGACAACGAAAGATCAAAAAGAATATAACCCTGCTTACCGTTTTCATCAGCGGAAAGGAGGATCATAAACTGATCCGAGAAAGTATAAACAGTTGTATCCGCAAGGGATACTGCATTTTCGGTTTCTGTGGAATCGTCGGAAATTTCCAGATTCATAACCGTTGCTATATTGCTGACAAGTTCTCCGGTCTTTTTGTTGGTACCTGTAACGCTTACCATCATCACCACTGTGAGAACTATATTCACAATAAGCAAAGCTAAAATAAGAATTGTCAACAGATTTCTCTTCATCTTATGCCTTTCTCTTAGGACGGATTATATATTTTTATTTCTACTCTTCTGTTTTTGCTCCTGCCGTCTGCTGTTCCGTTGTCGGCTATGGGGTCTCTGTCGCCCATTCCGGCATGGACCATGTTGGCTTCGTCAATGCTGGTATTGTTTGCCAGATAATAGAAAACCGAAAGCGCTCTGGCACTTGACAGCTCCTCATTATCCGCAAATCTCGCGCTCTTTATGGGGACATTGTCGGTATGACCATCGATCTCAATGGTTCCCTCTGCATACTTTTCGAGAATGACTCCCACTTTTAAAAGTACGGATTCTGATGAATCCTTTAATTCTGCACTTCCCGAATCAAAAAGCAAAGCTCCCTTCATGGACAATTGAACATATTGTGCCGTAAAGCTTACTTCGATCTGATCGGACATATTGTTTTCGGAAACGGCTTCTTCGATCTTTTCAGCGATCTCTTCGTTTGACTGAAGATATTTGCTCTCCAGTGCATCCTGAAGCTGTTCCTCACTGGCTCCGGATACGAATTCCTCAAGGGCATCCACATCCTTGTCGGAATCGGCAGCCTTTCCGTATTCGTTGATGTAATCATCCAGATTGTTGAGCTGGCTTACACCGCTTGATATTAAAATTCCCTCTCCTATGGCTGTGGCACCTGCCTGAAAAATACTGAAAGTAGAATTCATGGCAGCTACCATTTCGTTATATTTTGCTTCATCCATGGTTGACATAGAGAACAACAATACAAAGAAGCAAAACAACAGATTCATAAGATCGGAGAAGGTGGCCATCCAGGCCGGGGATCCGGCTGGTGGATCTTCCTGCTTTTTCTTTGCCACTATTCTTCACCTCCCGAATCAGGAGTAGCCGCAGCTCTGTCCTTGGGTGCGATGAACGATTTAAGTTTTTCTTCTATAACACGGGGGTTTTCTCCTGCCTGGATAGACAAAAGCCCCTCGATCATTACCTCTTTTACCATCATTTCCACTGCGTTGTCTGCCTTGAGTTTGTTGGAGACAGGTGCGCAGAGCCAGTTAGCAAGAAGCGAACCGTAAAGTGTTGTGATAAGGGCAACGGCCATAGCAGGTCCGATGGCTGCAGCATCATCCATATGATAAAGCATATCTACAAGACCAACCAGGGTACCGATCATACCCCAGGAAGGACCCATGGCTCCGAGAGTTTCCCAAACACCGATCAAATTCTTGTGTCTGCCTTCGATGCTGACAAGTTCGGTCTCCATAATGGCTCTTACAAGATCCGGATCCGTACCGTCAACTATTAAGAGAATACCCTTTTTAAGAAAAGGCTCATCCAAATCTGCTGCATTCTCTTCCAGTGAAAGAAGACCTTCCTTACGGGCAACATTAGAAAGTTCGATAATCTTACTGATGACTTCAGCAACATTCATAGCCGGTGCCTTAAAGATAAGGGTCATGGCCTTGAGTCCTGCGATGAAATCGTTAAGGCTGAAAGATGCCAGTGTGGCTGCGATGGCACCACCAAAGGTGATGATGGCGGAAGGCGGGTCGATATATTCACCGAAACCTGTCACGCCGGCACTACTTATGATACCGAATATGAGCATACCTAAACCAAGGACCATGCCCGCAAGTGATGCAATATCCACAAATGTCACCTAACTTTCCGCAGAATTTTCGAATTATTCTGCAAAAATATCCTTTCTATACAATTTTACAAGATTTTTTATCTCTTGTCTACTTTCTTTTACAATTATTTTTCGGCCTGTAGTGAGGGTTATCACGGTGTCCGGAGTCTCCTCCACAATTTCAAATAAACTTGGATTTACAAGGATTTTTGTGCCGTTTAACTTTGTTACTTCAACCATATTTTTTCCCGATCTGAACACGAAATTTCGAATTTATATTATCACTGCACGTAAGGGACGAAAGTCCATTTTCGTCCCTTAGTACATTTTTATTTAATTAATCATATTATCTCTTAAGGTTTGTAAGTTCCTCGAGAAGTGTATCCGATACTGTGATGATTCGGCTGTTTGCCTGGAAACCTCTCTGGGTTACGATCATCTCCGTAAACTCCGATGAAAGGTCTACATTACTCATCTCCAGCTGACCGGTTGACATATATCCGCCGTTTGCGGTTACATCAACACCGATTCCGTCAAACTCACCTGAGTTAAGTGTTGCGGAATAGAGGTTATCTCCCTCTTTCTGAAGTCCGGCTGCATTTGAGAAATATGCTGTTGCCATCTGGCCGAGGCACTTTGTCATACCGTTGTCATAGCTTGCATAGATCTCGCCGTTACTCTGAATTGATACACCGATCATATCTCCGAGTGTACGTCCGCTTCCGACACCCTTTGAGTCACCGCTTGTGGCGGAAACTGTTGAAGTACCGTTGTTGTTGAACATTGAGATATCGGAGAAATCAACCTCGATATCGTTAAAGTTACTTGTAAGTCCGTTTGCGGTGGTAGCTGCGGGGATGGATGAAAGTCTGATGGTTGCGGTGGTGATGGTCTGAACACCGTTTACACCTGCAAACACACCTGTTGCGGGATCAAATTTGATAGCAACACCCTCGTAGTTACGTCCCACCGTCTCAAGTGAATAATTTGTACCGTCCATGGTATTTAAAGAGTTGGTGGTGGATGCATTTGAGTTAATGGAAATGAGGAGATCCTCGATGGTGGTCTCAACTCCGTTCTCCATAAGTCTGAGGTTTAAGAACTCATCTACGCTTCCCTCATATCCGTATGCCGCTGCAACTGCCGCAAGGGCTTCATTGCTGGCTGCGATATCAGCTATCTGCTGTTCTGTGGCATCTGCGGGAGCCTTAGTGATGATATCCGCAACATCTACCTGAAGAGTGCTGAGATCTGCAACCACTGTAGTGGTTCCTGCCTGAAGGAGCTGATTTCCGTTCCATGTATAATTTGTATAATCAAAGTTGATTGATCCTGCCTGGCTCTGGATCTTGTCTGTACCAAAGAGGATGGTGTCATCATCCACGCCGCTCAGATCGATCTCATTGCCGGATGCATCAAGGATGGAATCAAGCTCAAGTGAATACTCACTTGCATCATCTGACTGCTTGAATACAAATTTTGCTGTGTAGCTGTAACCAAGCTGATCATAGAAGTTTAAGTTGATGCTCTTTCCGTTTGCGCTTGTCACATCACTGTCGTTTTTATCGAGGATACCTGATACATATGCCTTTGATGTTGCCTCAGGAGGATATGTCATATTGGCTGCGCTCATGATCCTGAGTGCGGTAACTGAATCCTTTTTGATGGATCCGATGGTCTCATCGAATTCCCAGCCCATTACGTTGTAACCGGTACTTGTCATGGCAAGGTTTCCGGCACCGTCCACATAGAATGAACCGTCACGGGTAAAATAGTTTGACAAACCGTCGTTTACTACGAAGAAGTTGTCACCTGTGATCATGATATCAAAGGGGTTTCCTGTTGACTGAGCCGAACCCTGAGTTGAAATATTCACATTGATGGCTCCGCTCTTAACACCGAGACCGATCTGCTTTGCGTTTGTACCACCTGTACCTGTAGTGGCATTGGGGCCGCTGGCGCTCTGAGTGGTCTGGCTCATAAGTTCACTGAATGTGATAGAACTGGATTTGTAAGCTGTGGTATTAACGTTTGAAATGTTATTACCGATTACATCCATCTTTGTCTGGTGTGTCTTGAGTCCTGACACGCCAGAATACAATGATCTCATCATAGTTTTGTTCCTCCTTATCAAAGGAACAGCAAGCTGCTTTTCTCTGTCGGTCGAAAAGCTTTGACCCCCTGTAAGGTCCGGTCTTTAGGCTATTACTGCTCCGTTAATATTTGTAAATACATTTTCATCGGTGTTTGTGGCATCCATTGCCGTTATCACTGTGCTGTTAGGCACGTTTACGATAAATGCAAGAGAATCGACAAGTACCAATGAATCTTTGATTCCTTTGCTCTCTGCTTTTTTTGTGCCTTCGCTGAGTCTTTCCATCTGAGACTGTGTAAGTGTTATGTTTCTGTCCGAAAGTCTCGTGGCCGCATGTTTGGAAAATTTGATTTCCCCGGCCTCGCCTCCGGTTATCTTTTGCTTTAAGATATCCTCAAATGAAAGTCCGTTGGAAGTTATGCCTTCACTTGACTGGTTTGACTGCTTTAGCAGTTTGTCAGTCATCTGATCGATTGAAAGGAACCCTTGTGTCTGAATATCCATATTCATTCACCTCGTTTTCTTTTGGATCATTCGATCGTGTTATTCTCCAGAAACTTCAGATACTTCTGATGAAGTCTGTTCCGCTGTCTTCTCGCCGGCTTTAAGTTCGTTTATCTTTTCCACATACTTGTTAAGATGCGCTACGATGTTGCTTGCGACAAAGCTCTTTTCGTAATCTGTCATGGCATCGTATTCACCCTTTAATGCTGCGATACTGCTTTCATCGGAAAGGGTTATTGCAGAAACATTTGAAAGTTTGGAGAGGCTTGTGGCAAATGCCGTTGCCTTGTCAAATGCTTTCTGATATTCCTGATCCACTACGGTGTCCAGATCATCGATGGAATAAAGTGATTCGTCGATGGAAAGGTATGCCTTGTTATTTTCGTATACAACATAATCAACTTTACCCTGTACATAGCTTGTGTCGCCGCTTGAAGATGTGGTCTTGATATAAACCTCATGTCCCACCAGCTGACCGGCTCTCATAAAGTTCATATTTCCGGCCATGTTCTGCATTTCCTCTACCTGTGTGAACTGTGCATATTGTGAAATGTATTCGGTATTGGAAGTCGGTTCCAGCGGATCCTGGTACTGCATCTGTGCCACCAGAAGCTGAAGGAATGAATCCTTATCCACACTGTTTGCGGATGTGGTCTTGTTATTTGAAAGTGAGCTTTGTGAAGCGCTTTCAACAAGTTTTCCGTCCTGAATCTGTGCTACTAATGACATGTCTTTTTCCTTTCCGCTGCATTATTTAAGCTGTGTAATCCACCGTGTTTCCGTTTGCAGCCATCATCTGAACCGCTATTTTGTCGGCTTCATTCATCTCTTCTATGTTCATATCGGAGAGGTCGCCGTCAATCTTAAGAGCTCTTCTGTTTCTTTTTGAAGGTTCTTTTCCGGATTCATTGTTTTGCTGCTGTCCTTCGTATGCCTGCTCGTAGGTCTTTGGTTCAACGCTGACCTCAATGGCATCGATGGTCACACCCTTTTCGGCAAATGTCTCTTTTAATGTGATAAGCTGGGACTCGAGAACATTTTTAACATTTTCATCCTGTGCCACAAACTGTGCCGTCACGGCTCCGCCCTTGGAACTTAACTGCACCTGTAACGATCCTAAGCTTTCGGGATGAAGCTGCATCTCAAGTGTTGACATTCCCTCTTTAACCGTTGTTCTCATATTGTCAACGATCTGTTTCATCACATCTGTCGTAAATCTGTCATACTCAGGTAAACTAACGGTTTCCTCTGTGGGTAATGACTCGTTTACTGTCTCCCTCGTGATCCTGAAGGGATTTTCAAAAAATGTATCGTTCTTTGCGACAGGTTCTTTGTCTGTCCTTATGACGGTTTCCTTTGGTTGACTGGAATTGTTTTCGGAATCCGTATTTTCATTTTTTGTCGATACATTGTTGCCCGTCTTTAAGATCTTTGCAGATTCTGTGTTAAAACCGGGATCGGTCTCCTTTACATCGGATGCGTCTTTTTCAGTCTGTAATTCGCCGACTTTTTTTACATCCGCCTCTGCCTTAAACTCTGTTACGGGTTCTTTTGCAGGAGTCTCCTGCATGCTTTGAACTGCTTTTTGGATGACATCTGTAAGCTCTGTACTCTCAACGCCGAGTTCCTTTGAAACATCTTCGATGATCTTGGAAAACTCTTTGTTCACTTCTTTGAAGTCTGCGTAGAGTTCTTCGTCCGTGATGATCTTTGTCATATCTGTCTCGCCCGCCACACTCAGGGAAACCTTTGACATTACATCCGGATCAAGGATCTCAAGATCGCTTACTCCGATCTCTTCGATGGCTTCCGTAACATCCTGTACAGAAACATCGAAGGTTTGAGAGATGCTTTCAATCACTGCGACTACGGCCTGATTCAAAACTTCCGCGATTTCCTCTGTCAAAACTTCCTCTTCGGTTTCATCATTTACAGAAACTGACTTTTCCGAATCTTCTGTCTTAACTTTGTCATCTTTCAGGGAAGTGCTC
Organism: Acetatifactor sp.; assembly: GCA_024695935.1. Taxonomy (GTDB): domain Bacteria; phylum Bacillota; class Clostridia; order Lachnospirales; family Lachnospiraceae; genus RGIG10340. The sequence goes on along the minus strand of JAILHH010000040.1, from coordinate 39,163 downwards.
TTCTGATCCTGCCCGTCCTGTCTCTCCACATCCTTTGTGTCCTTAACCTTGTTTGAAGGATTCCCTATCTCTTCGGGATCTGTCTTCATTGACTGGTTTGAAGAACTATCCGCCATAAAGCTTTCCTTCGAAACTTTGAGGTTTTCGACTTTTCCGGTAAATATTTCACCGAATCCGCCTTTGTCCTCATTGCCGGACACTTTTGTCTGTGAAGGAGGGAACTGAAAGCTGCCTACCATGACATCGCCGCCTACCGGTGCACTTACCATGGTGTTCCTCCTTTAAAAAGATTTTCGGATAATGAATTATCCAATAACTTTATCGGAGGTTACCGCCGTTTTCTTAAGAGTCCGGATACATTATTTTTGTAACCTGAGCGGCTGTTTTTGTATCCATGTTTGCCAATATGTTTCCGGCGCTCTCCGGATTCATATTTAAAAGTATCTCTGCCACAAGAGTTAAATTGTCCGTCATCTCATTAAAGATAGCCGCAGCGGCCTTTGGCTTCATTGAGGAATATTTGCTGACATAAGCATTCATCTCCTCATCCACCTGTCTTTTGATGATAACCTGTTTGTAAATATATTCTGCTGTGGTGGGATCCATTGACTCGTAATATTTTGCAAATTCCTCCCCGTTGGGATCCACCTCGGAATAGACCACTTCCTCATAGAACTTGGTCCTGATCCTCTGGAATTCATCCTGAGTCTTTTCAAATTCCTCCAGCCTGTTAACCTCTGCCGTGAGAGTCTTTATCTTTTCGTTAAGAAGTGTGTTTTCATCCTTTGCACTTGAAAGTTCCAGTTCCAGGATCCTGATCTTTTCAACCGCATCCGAAAGAGATGTATAACCGTCATAGTTTTCGGGGGTTGTGGTCTCTGTAATATGATTTCCGGGCAGGATCCTGTTGATAACAGGTATATCGCCTATGAGCGGAGTCATGACATTTGTACCGAAGCCGCCCAGGTCAAGTTTTATTATGATACAGATCACAAGCAGCCACAGGGCAACTATTCCCAGGGTCGCAAAGAAGGTGACGAAGCCGTTTGCTTCCTCATCATCATCTATCTCATCCTCCTGTTTTGCGATCTCCTTGGCACGCCTCTTGGCTTCCTTTTTCTGATCCGCCTGTTGTTTCTTTAATTGTTTTCTCTCATCCTTAAGCCTTTTTCTCTCGGCTTCAGCAGCCTGAGCTTCGGGACTTTTCTCTTTTGCCATATGTCTTTACACCTGCCTTTTTTGTCCGTAAGTGTAGCTGGTAAGTTCGTCTACTTCCTTTTGTTCCTGCCTTATGACCTCTCTCTTGAAATTCTCAAAGGCCCTTTCCTTTAAGGTCTCGTAGGTTTTTCTCTCGATCATCACATCCTCGAGAGCTTTCCTGGCCTTTTCCAGATTATCCTCTGCCATTTCAACATTTCTCTTTTGTTCAATAGCCAGATTTTCCATGGTCACAATGGCATTTTTGTTTTCTTCGATCTCAAGCACATCCAGATTTCCCTGCAAAAGCTCAACGGCTTTCTTTTCATAATGTGCCTTTCTCTCATGAAGTTTTCGAAGTTTTTCCTCTTCTCTGTTAAGAGCGGCTCTTGCAGTCGAAAAATCCTGCTTTGCCAGTCTCTCCATCTGAACCTTTACATTCAGGACGTTTTGAAGAGAAAATATAAATTTTGCCATAGGCTGTTCCTTTTATCCATATGGGACCCATGTCCGCAAACTTCCTTAATCTGCCAACAGATCTTCCAGCATCTTGACGCATTCTTCAAAGGAAAACCTGTCATCCACATCCTGTAATAGAAATTCGTTTACGGCATCGATCTTTGAAATGGCATAATCAATGCTTTTGTTACTGCCCGCTTTATAAGCGCCGATATTTATCAGATCCTCCGCATCCCTGTAGGTTGCCAGAACGCTTTTTAACTTTCCGGCCACCTTTTTGTGTTCCTTTGTGGCTATCTGGGACATACATCTGGAAATACTTGCAAGAACATCTATTGCGGGATAATGATTCTTTTGAGCAAGGGTCCTTGAGAGCACCACGTGGCCGTCCAATATACTTCTTGCCGTATCGGTTATGGGTTCATTAAAATCGTCACCGTCCACCAACACGGTATACAGGCCGGTTATGGAACCTTTGTCGCTCTTTCCGGCTCTCTCCAATATCTTTGGCATCTCCGAATAAACGCTTGGCGGATAACCACGGCTCACAGGAGGTTCACCGCTGGCAAGTCCGATCTCACGCTGAGCCATGGAAAATCTGGTAAGGGAGTCCATCATCAATAACACATCCATGCCCTGATCTCTGAAAAACTCGGCGATGGCTGTGGCTGTCTTGGCAGCCCTGTTTCTTTCAAGGGCAGGTTTGTCGGAAGTAGCCACCACTACAACGGAGCGCTTCATTCCTTCCTCTCCCATGTCCCTCTCTATAAATTCCTTTACCTCCCTGCCTCGCTCTCCGATAAGAGCGATGACATTTATATCTGCCTTTGTATTTCTTGCAAACATACCAAGAAGCGTTGATTTACCTACGCCGGAGCCTGCAAAAATACCTATTCTCTGTCCTTTTCCGACTGTGATAAGTCCGTCCACCGCTTTTACGCCAAGGGGCAGGACTTCATCGATTATGGCTCTCTTCATGGGATCCGGCGGAGGAGCTTCAACGGAATACTCGGTTCCTGCTATCTCCGATCCGTCCACCGGCCTGCCCAAACCGTCCAGGGTCATGCCAAGCAGATCTTTACTTACTTTTACCTTAAGGGTTTTTCCCGTGTTTTCTACAATGCTTCCCAGCTTTATGCCTTCCACATTTTCAAACGGCATGAGCAGGGTCTTTTTGTCTCGAAAGCCCACAACCTCACACAAAATTGGCGGAAACTCATCGCCACCTGGTAAAATACGGCATAAATCACCCATTCTGGCATCCGGTCCCGCCGACTCTATGGTAAGACCCACCACATTCAGAACTTTTCCCAATTTTCTGAACAAGGGATCTTCCGTTACGATGTTATATTTTTCAAAGTCAATTTCCCCAAAATTCAACTCTACCAAACCCCTGATATTTATTTTTTGAAGGATAAAAGCTTTAATTTCGAACTTAATTCTTCGAGTTCAGTGCCAAGGCTGCAGTCAAAGATACCGCCCCCGGTCTCTATCATGGACTGACCTGCCGAAAGACCCACATCCTCCACTATCTCAAGGGTGGAATCCGCAGCTGTGATGCAGGCCTGCAAAAGCTTCTTTTGCATACTCACATAAGGATAATCATCGGGAGATACATGAACCAGGAAATCTCCCCCTCCCTCGATATTTTTCATAGCGGATGTGAGAAGGCTCATCACAAGTTCCCTGTTGGTGGACAGATCCACCTTGAATATCTGTTCATAAATAGCCGTGATGGTATCAACCATCTTTGGCTCTATCTCATCAACATACTGCTGGTATGTATTCTCAAGTTCGATCTTTTTCTGTTCCAGTTCCTCTTTCATGGAATCAAGCTCTGCCTGTGCCTGTTCCATTCCCTCGGCATAACCGTTTTTTCTGGCATTGTCCTCGATCTCGATGCGCTGAGTCTCCGCCTTTTTCATGGCATCTTTTCTCATTCTGTCAACGGTCTCGTAGGTTTCCTTCATAAGGGCGTCCGCTTCCGCCTTGGCATTTTTTATTATCTCCTCAGCCTCTGCGGTAGCTTTTTCGCTCATCTCAGCCGCCTTTATGACATTGCTTGTCAGATTCTGTCCCTCTTCAAGGACTTCCTCTCCACCGGGCAGTTCGCTGTCCACAGGTACGCTTGCCACGGGATCGATCCCTGCCTTAAAGCCGTCATTATCACGTTTTCCGGCCTTTTCCTTTAATTCATCCAGTCTCTTTTCGACCAGATCGTTTACATCTATAACGCGCTTGTCCTCGGAAGCCTTGGTAAAAAAACCTTTATACAAAAAACTAGACAACTATATCGTCACCTCCGCCTCTGGAAATAACAATCTCGCCCGCATCCTCCAACTTACGGATGATATTAACGATCTTCTGCTGTGCTTCCTCAACATCCTTCATACGAACAGGACCCATGAATTCCATATCTTCCTTGATCATGGTTGCAAGACGTTTTGAAAGGTTGTTAAAGATAGCATTCTGAACTTCCTCATTTGCACTCTTAAGAGATACGGCAAGGTCGTTGTTGTCAACATCACGAAGCACACGCTGAATAGCTCTGTCGTCCAATAACAGGACATCCTCGAAGACGAACATCTTCTTTCTGATCTCGTCTGCAAGTTCCGGCTCCTCGATTTCCAAAGTCTCCATAATATGTTTTTCGGTACCACGGTCAACGGCATTGAGGATCTCAACAACGCTGTCCACACCGCCGATAGATGTATAATCCTGATTTACGAGGCTTGCAAGTTTTGATTCCAAAACTCCCTCCACCTCTTTGATGACATCGGGACTGGTTCTGTCCATAACAGCAATTCTTCTTGCAACATCAGCCTGCCTGTCGGGCGGAAGGGCTGAGATAATGGTAGATGCCTGGCTGCTTGAAAGGTATGACAGAATAAGGGCGATGGTCTGAGGATGCTCGTCCTGAATAAAGCTGATAAGCTGTGAAGCATCGGTTTTTCGCACGAACTCAAAGGGCTTAACCTGCAGTGAAGCAGTAAGCTTTCCGATGACATCCACCGCCTTTTCGTTTCCAAGAGACCTCTCCAACAGTTCCTTTGCATAGGAAATACCACCTTCTGCAATATACTGCTGAGCAAGGCACACCTCATAAAATTCGTTTATAACGTCTTCTTTGAGCTGTGGGCTTACACTTCTGGTATTTGCAATCTCCAGCGTAAGTTCCTCGATCTCCTCTTCCTTTAAGTGTTTAAAAACACCGGAAGACCTTTCAGGTCCGAGAGAGATCAGAAGTATAGCAGCTTTCTGTAGTCCGGTTATTCCGATTTCCCCCTGCTTTTGCCTTGCCATTTGTTACCTCCCTAATTCCAATCTTCGTTCAGCCAGTTTCTGAGAAGAGCCGCTGCTGCCTCGGGATTTTCATCCACGAATTTTTCAACAAGCTTGCGGGTCTCCGACTTTGCTTCCACGTCGATATCTTCCAACTCCTGTTCCGGTGTGGATTGTAAAAGAGACTCCACGGAGAGCTCTTCCTCCTCCGAAACATTGCTTCTGGCCTGCATGCTTCTGAGTACCACAATGGCCAAAAGCGCAAGGATGATGACGAACATCACAATGCTGAGCACATTTGTCCAGCTGATCTGTACGCTTTCCTTGTCTATAAACAAAGGTGATTCGTAAGCCACGATAGTGATCCTCTCAGGTTCGATACCTGTGGCATTTGCGACCACGTTGTAAAAATCTTCGTCGATCTCAAGCTTTCTGTCTGCGGAATTTGCAAGTTTGTATTCATCCCATGAAATTCCGTCCAAAAGCCCCTGAGTCTTTGCGTCTTCCTCGCGGAGTTTGTTATAACGGATGGCCGTAATGGATACGGAGGATGTGTTATAATTGATGCCTCCCGCGGGTGTGATCTTGTTCACTATGCTCTGGTTCGGCAGATAGTCGATGCTGGTCTCGGATGTGGATGATGAACTCTGATCCGAGTCCTCATAGACATATGTGGTGAGATTTTCGCCGTTTGAGTCCGTTCCCGGCACGTCACCCGAAGTATTCTCAGCCTCCGATTCGTAGTTTTCATAGTGGGAATACATACCCTCTTCTCTGCCGTTATTGGGATAATATTCGCTGACAGTCTCCTCATAATTTGCAAAATCCATGGAGAGGTGACTGGTTACTTCCACGTTGTCATATTGATTTGTTCCGTAGAGAACGGTCTTTACCTGGTTTGCCACCATGGCTTCCGCCTGGTTTTGAAGTTCCTGCAAAGAGCTTGCTATACCGGATGATGAATAATCATCGCCGCCTGAAAAGAGCATATTTGAATCCTGGTCGATGATTGTGATATTCGCAGTGGTTGTATCCCCAAGGGATGTGGCCACCGCCTTTGCAAGATTAGCAGCCTGAGCAGAGGTAAACGTACCTGACAGCTCAAGCTGGATATATGCACTGCTCACCTGATTGGTCTGAATGAGCGTTCCTTTGTCTTCGGGAATATTTAAATGGACCGACGCTTTTTCCACGTTACTTAGCGCTGAAATGTCCTTTTCCAGCGTTTTTTCCATATATTCCTTGTAAAACTTTTCTTTGTCCGAAGCTGTAGTGGAAAGAGATGTACTTAGATAATCCGACAACGAATAGGATGATGGCAATATTCCCTCTCCTCCGAGGGCCAGATTTGCCTCCGAGAGCTGAGTGGAATCCACGCTGATCACCAGACCGTTGGTAGATACTTTATAAACAATATTGTTGGATTCCAAAACTTCCACTGCCTTTGAAGCATCCGCCGCCGTCTCGCATGTCAAAAGCGTGGTGTAACGGGTTCTGGACATAACAGCCACAAGTATCACAAATCCGAATACGATGACAGAAGCTCCGGCCACGATGCCGGTCTTTTGCCCTGTGGTGAATTTGTTCCACCAAGTCTTAATATTATTAAGAATCTGTTTTATCCTATCTTCCATGATATTAGTTCCCCTGATCCAATATTAAATCACTTGTAAGACTTTACTAAATCTGCATATTCATCAGTTCTTTGTATGCATCCAGCACCTTGTCCCTGATGGCTACCGTATACTGAAGCGCTGTGGAGGCCTTCTGGAGCGCGATGGTAAGATCATGCGTATTGTCCGACTCTCCCAAAGCGAACAATATCTCCTCATTTTCGGCATCCGACAGATAACTGTTAGTAGTATTAATATTATTGATGGCTGTATCCAGTATCTTGTCAAACATGGTTTCGTCAGTCTTAACACTCTTTGCAGTGCCGCTTAGCATTCCCGTTATGGTCTGCATATTACCGGTGCCGGTTATGGATGGCGAACCCAAAAGTGATGAAATATCCATGATTACACTCCCCTTAATCTTTCAGATAAACTTAAATGTCACCGCTTTATCTGTATATATCAATTACTGTCCCATCTGCAGGCCCTGCTGAGCCATGCTCTTTGATGCCCCGAAGGCTGTGGCGTTTGCCTCATATGCACGGCTTGCGTCAATGAGGTTTGTCATTTCCGTAACTATATTGACATTGGGATATGTTACATAACCGTTTTCGTCCGCATCGGGATTTGAAGGATCATATACCATATTCATCTCTGTCTTAAAATCTTCCTTTACGGAGAGGACCTTTACGCCGTTTCCAGCATATCTGTCGGAAGCCTGTCCCAGAATGTTTTTAAAAGAATCCTGAGGGCTTGTCTTTTGAGCAAAGGTAACGACTTTTCTCCTGTAGGGAGTTCCGTCGGCCGTCCTTGTGGTATTGGCGTTTGCCACATTCTCGGATATGACATCCATTCTGTACTGCTGCGCTGTCATACCGGAGGCATTGATATTAAAAGCATTAAAAATACCCATAGGCGGCTCCTTTCTACTTCATTACCGACTTAAGATTGGCAAATTCCTGGTTTACACTGTTTAACAGTCCCATATATTTTAACTGGTTTTCGGCTAACATTACGTTTTCTGTCTGAATGTCCACATTGTTACCGTCAAGTCTGTATGAATAATTTGAATGATCGGTATATATCTGAGGTTTCAGGTTTTTGGTCTTTGCTGCGATGACCTTGCTGTCCATGGATTTGTATTTATTGTTTCCGAGAGCTCTTCTTAATTCCTTCTCGAATTCCACGTCCTGTCTCTTGTAATTCGGGGTGGTGGCATTGGCTATATTATTGGATATAGCCTCATTTCTCATCCAGCTGGCATCGGCAGCTTTGTCGAGAATATTAATATAATCATATGCATTTGTATTGATCATAATCATCCCTCCAAAAACACCACTTCTATCTTATTATAGTTTATTTTGGCAAAAACACAATATCTTTTTCGTTTTTGAGTGAAAAAACACATCATCTTGTGGTATATATTATCAGTACCTTAGATACTTTTATGAGACCCGGGGCGATTCAAAAGCGGAGCATTTTCTGTATGAAAATGCCAAAAGGCTTTTAAAAAAAACAAACGGACTTATTTAAGAAAAAATAAGTCCGTTTAAAAAATCAAATCCGTTTAATATTTATCTGATCAGAGATCATTTTGTCAGTTTTTCTGATTCTGTCTCTTTAATTTCTCGATTTCATCAAATACAACATCATTCAATACCTTGATGTATGTACCCTTCATACCTGAAGATCTGGATTCAATGACACCTGCAGATTCAAACTTTCTGAGGGCATTAACAATAACACTTCTGGTGATTCCCACTCTGTCGGCGATCTTGCTTGCAACGAGGATTCCCTCCATGCCGTTGAGTTCGTCAAATATATGAGTGATGGCTTCCATCTCGGAGAATGACAATGTGCTGATAGCGGATTTTACAACCGCAACCTTTCTGTTCTCCTCTGCGCTCTCCTCATTTACTGCTCTGAGCATTTCCAGTCCCACAACCGTGGTACCGTACTCACACAGGATGATATCATCAATGTCATAAGAGTCATTGCACTTGTAAATAAAGAGTGTTCCGAGTCTCTCGCCCGCTATCTCAATGGGAGTGATGATCGCGCGGAACTTCTTTGTGTCAATGTTTTCGAAGCCCAAAGTCTCAAGATTAACATTTTCCTTTGTTGAAAGAACTCCCAAAAGTCTCTCGTTTAACATCAGATCGATAAATCCGCCAACGTTTTCATCAATGAATTCGTTGATGGGCTCGATACCGTCTGAAAGACCTACACCGAGAACCTTTCCCTTACGGCTGATAACCAGCACGTTTGACTCCAAAATCTCCCTCATTACCTTGCAAATGTCGTTGAACACAACTTTGCTTGAATTGTTGTTGTGTAACAGTTTCCCTATCTTTCTGGTCTTATCCAACAACTGTACGCTACTCATAAAATTCCTCCATAAATAAAAAACAAACCCATACAATAAGGTTTCCAATCAGTGTTTCTAAATTCTAGCACACCTAAAATCAGATTTCAATGACTAATTTCCTAATTTTTTTATTTTTTTCGGAATTTGTATGACAATTTACTTAAATACCACAATATCTAGTTATTTTGTTCTTTTTTCTTAATTTTTTGAGCATACATACAATTGTCGGCAAGTTCCACATATCTGGAGAGCTTATCTCCCGCGGAGGGCTTTGCGATTATATATCCGACGCTTGCGCTCACATCAAAACCGTCCAGGTCGAGGTTTTCTTCCCTGAGTTTTGCTTCAAAACGCTCCTTGTATGCCTTGGCATCATCCTCATTATATTTATCGGCAAATACCACAAATTCATCACCGCCGTACCTGGAGCATACTTCCATTCCCAGGCAGGAATTCTTTAAGGCATTTGCGACGGCTTTTATGGCTTTGTCCCCGTCATTATGTCCGAAATTGTCATTGATATATTTCAGTCCGTCCATATCAACAAAGAGGACCATAACGCTTCTGCCGTATCTCTTTGAATAATCAAAGCCTTTCTCGGAGAAACGCTCAAATCCGTATCGGTTATACAGACCGGTCAAAGGATCCACCACATACATTTTGTCCAGATGATCCACTATGTTCTTTAAATGGTTCTGCTTTGCAAGGCTCTCCAGACAGTTTGACAGATTTATGATCCATGCGGTATAAAGCGGGCTTGAAAGAGGGAATTTGCAATTATCCGTTATGATATATCCCATTACCTTATTTCTGAAATGCACGGGTGAAAAAATATAATTATGAAATTTGTACTCATCACCTATATCCGGAAGCATCCTTTTGGTGGAAAAATCAGGTACGGATATAAGTTCGCCGTATTCATATGCCGCCACCACGGTCATGAGGTCAGGATATCCTTCGGTCAGATATTTTTCGTAAAATGTATCATCCTCGGAATTAAAACTGTTAAGTTCCTTTACAAATTCCTTGTCAAGGCACAGGAAAAACTTGCCTTCAAATATCTTTCCGATATGGCTGCCAAGTTTGGTCAAAAACTCTCCGAAAGTCTTGCAGTCCGTCAGCTCCTCCACCATGGTATTGTTCTCATAAACATGGAACCCGTACTCTTCACTGGTATCAAGATACATTTTTCTCACAAGGCCCACATCAATTTTTTCCTTTGGCACACAGCCGCAGCTTTCCCTAAAGACGATGGTTGCGGGAAATCTCTCACTCTTTGGAGGATTTTCGCCGTTTATGATCTGAATGATCCTCTTTACGCTTTCCCGGCCCACCACATCCAGGTTTCTGGAAACCGTGGTCATTCTGGGAATTGAATTTCCTGCTTCAAAAATATCATCAAAACCGACAAAAGCTATATCTTCAGGCATCTTTATGCCTTCTTTTTCAAAAACCGTCCTGGCACCGATGCCGATGGTGTCACATCCGCAGACGATGGCTCGGGGAAGTTTTTTTCCGGAGGCAAGAATTTTTCTGGCGGCATCTCTTCCGTGGGCATTCGTAAAGGCTCCCTTAAAGACCATGTCGTCGGTAACCTTTAATCCGTGCTCTTCCATGGCATCCCTGTATGCCTGCAGTCTCTCAACGGAATCGGAATTAAAATCCTGTCCCGCAAAATTATAGATATCCTTGTATCCGTGAACTTCGATCAAATGACTTACAATTTCTTTTACCGGATTATAATTGTCTACGCCTAAAAAATAAAAACCTTCAATCTCTCTGTCGACACTGACGGCAGGCAATCCGCTCCTTCTTATGTCTTCGATCAGCATATTGCAGGCATTTGCCCCAAGGATCAGATTTGCAAAGAAAATTACACCGTCAAACATCTTGTAATTTATCAATCTGTAGATATTATATTCGCCGATATTATGTTGGATTTTTTCATCGGGAGTCGTATTGGCATTGAAAATATATATATCCACGCCCCGGCGTTTCGCCTCTTCCTCAACACCCTTTAAGGTGATGGAGGTGTATTCAACGTGCATACTTGCCGTTATGACTGCGATCTTCAAATGTCTGGGATTCATTGACAAATTCCTCTCACAGGTTTACTGGTTATATTTTTTCTTTGCTACCTTGTTATGGTACATCTTGTCGTCAGCTTTTTCTATGTATTCGGAAATAGTTTCATTCTCCCCGGGTACAAAGACTTCCACGCCGTAGCTGGATTCTATCTTGAATTCCTGATCAAGCACCCGGTTGTAATGATCAACTTCTTTTTCAAAGCGCTTGCAGAAATTTTTTGCACCATCCTCATCACAACCCGGAATAAATGCCACGAATTCATCTCCGCCAAACCTTGCGCATACGGTGCCTTCTGCAGCAGCCCTCTTTAGAGCATATGCCAGTGTCTTTATGGCAAGGTCACCTTTATCATGACCGTACTTGTCATTTATGAACTTAAGAGAATCCAGATCCGAAAAGAAAATGGCCGATGAAGTACCGTTTTTTACAGCATCCTCATAAAGAGCATTTGTATATTTTGCAAATCCGAATCTGTTATATATTCCGGTGAGAGAATCCACAACATAGAGTCTGTCCAGCTTGTCGAACATCTTTTGCAGATTCATCTGTTTTCTCAGATTTTCAAGCTCGTTTGACAGATTGGACTGCCAAGCTCTGTAAAGCATGCTCTGGATCACATAGTCACTGTTTTCCACTATGCAATATCCGAAGCAGATATCCTGAAAATGTACAGGCGAGAAAACATATACATGAGTTTCTTTATCATTTACTTTTCGAGGATTCCATGGAAGCATCCAAGAGGAGGGGAATTCCGTGTAATCGTTGTATTCGCCGTTTTCATAGGCTATGGCAACAGCCATGGTCCTTGCATATCCGTTGGTCTTTGGAAGGCTCTTTGGCTGGGATTCTGCATCGATATCGGCCTTTAAGCTGTCTGCAAGACCTTTGTCCAGGCAAAGATAAAATCTGGAGGCCTCGATGGCTTTTACGTGAGGTTTTAAGATCCTGATAAAATCCTCATAGCTCTTGGCATCGTTTAACTCTTCCATCATGACATTATTCTCGGAAAGATTCTTTTCAAAATAGTCGACCATCTTGAAATATTTCTTTCTGAGTCCCACAGTATCGGCCTTTTCACAGCTGCTGCATCCGCAGCTCTCCGAGAAAATAGGCTTTGCTGAAAAGAGTTCGCTTTCCGAAGGCTTTAATCCTCTGCCTGCCTCATCGATGATCTTTACTGCGGCTTTACCCACATTTGACAATGACCTGTCAACTGTGGTGATCCTGGGCAGATAGTTTCTGGCCTCAAACATATTGTCAAATCCGGATACACATATCTGCTCCGGAATCTTTATTCCCCGCTCCTTTAACACATTGGAGACACCGATGGCGATCTGGTCGTTTGCACATACGATGGCCTCAGGGAATTCCCTTCCGCTTTTTAACAGTTTTTCAGCCGCTTCCCTGCCGTGGAATATATCAAAGCTTCCTTTTGAGATCCTGCGCTGTTCAACGCTTATACCATGGTCGATTAATGCATCACAATAAGCAGCCAGACGTATCTGACTGTCGGTATTTTTCTCGGGTCCCGAGATGTAATCTATTTTTGTAAATCCGTGTTTTACAATGAAATGTTCTACTATCGCTTTCATGGCACGGTAATTTTCCACGCCCACATAGTAGTGATGTCCGATGGGGGCATCCACGCCCACAACAGGTATTCCGAGATTAGAAAGACGTTTTTCGAGTACATCGTATATCTTCCGACCCTGTATCAGGTTGGAGTATACGATGACCCCGTCAAACAATGAATAATTTATAAGTGAATAAATGTTATACTGACCGGCGTTGTGCTTGAGGTTCACCTCATTTGAAACGTTGGCATTGAAAATATAAACATCATAACCACGCTCACGGGCTTCATCCGTTATTCCGGCCTGAATGTCCGCAGCATATTCCACGTCCATATTTGTTGAGATAACCGCTATCCTCTTTCGTACGTCGCCTGCCATTTTCTACAACTCCCAAGTAAGTTTAAGTCTGACAAATGAAAACACATTTTTATTATAACATATCTGTACGAAATAATAACAGTATTTTTACTTTTATTTTTATTTATCTCTCATATAGTCACAATCTTCGCCGTTACAAACCAGTTTGTTGCCCTTTTCCAAAAGAGCGTTTCCGCATTTGGGGCAGATCTCACCCGAAGGCTTCTGCCAGCTCATAAAGTCACACTCGGGATTGTTCATACAACCGTAGTATTTTCTTCCCTTTTTTGACTTTTTGATCACGATATCATTTCCGCATTTAGGGCACTTGACACCGATCTTTTCAAAATAGGGCTTTGTAAAATGGCACTCAGGAAATCCGGGACAGGCAAGGAATTTTCCGTGGGGACCGTATTTGATCACCAGGTTCTTGCCACACTCGTCACAGATCTCATCCGTAACTTCATCAGCGATCTTTACCTCTGCAAGGTCTTTTTCCGCCTGAACCACTGCGGCGTCAAGATCCGGGTAGAAATTTTCGATTATGGTCTTCCACTTGATATTGCCCTCTTCCACACCGTCAAGCAAAGCTTCCATATTTGCGGTAAAATTGACATCCACAATGCTGGGGAATGCCCTCTTCATCATGTCATTTACCACTTCACCGAGTTCTGTGACAAACAGATTTTTGCCTTCCTTAGCCACATATCTTCTGGCAAGTATGGTCGTGATGGTGGGTGCATATGTGGAGGGACGTCCTATTCCCAGTTCCTCCATCTCCCTTACAAGGCTTGCCTCCGTATAATGTGCGGGAGGCTGTGTAAAGTGCTGCTTGGGATCAAAGCCTTCCAGAACAAGTTCGGCATCGGTGGAAATACTGTCTGTGAGTTTTCCTTCGTCCTCCTTGTCATCTACCGGTGAATAAACCGCTCTGAATCCGTCAAATACCACCCTTGAAGCGGAAGCTGTAAACATATGGCTTCCTGCGCTTATCTTAACATTGGTGGATTCGTATACCGCGGGCGCCATACGGCTTGCCAGAAATCTCTTCCAGATAAGGTGATAGAGTCTGTATAGGTCTCTTGGCAGATCATCCTTTATCTCAATGGGATTTCTGTTTACATTCGTGGGGCGGATGGCTTCGTGAGCATCCTGGATCTTTTGAGAGTTTTTGCCCTCTCGCTCGACCTCGCAGTCGTACTTTTCGCCGTAATGCTTGTCTATATAGTCCTTAGCCATGGCCTTTGCTTCGTCGGATACTCTGGTGGAGTCGGTCCTTAAGTACGTAATAAGAGCCACTGTACCTTCGCCCTTTATCTCAACACCTTCATACAGCTGCTGTGCCAGACGCATGGTCTTTTGAGTCGAAAAATTGAGAGTCTGGCTGGCTTCCTGCTGGAGAGTCGACGTGGTAAAAGGCAGGGGCGCTTTCTTTGTTTTTTCGGCAACCTTTACATCGGCTACCTCAAATTTACGCGCCTTTGCGTCTTTCATAACATTGTCGGTATCTGCTTCAGTCTTAAGCTCAACCTTCTTTTTGTCTTCGCCGTAATATTTTGCAGTCAAAAGGCTCTTCTTTCCCTTGACCTTTATATTTGCATCAAGAGTCCAGTATTCCTCGGGAATAAAGGCATTTATCTCGTCCTCTCTGTCGCAGACGATCCTCAGTGCCACTGACTGAACACGGCCGGCACTTAAGCCCCTCTTTATCTTTTCCCATAAAAGAGGTGATATCCTGTAACCCACCATTCTGTCAAGCACACGGCGTGCCTGCTGGGAGTCCACAAGATTCATATCGATCTCTCTTGCATTCTTTAAGGATTCCTTCACCGCATTCTGGGTGATCTCATTGAAAGTGATCCTGTAAACCTTTTTGTCCTGTAATTTCAAGGCGTGATACAAATGCCATGAAATTGCCTCTCCCTCGCGGTCAGGGTCGGTTGCGAGATAAACTTTTTCCGCTTTCTTTACCTGACGCCTCAGTGCTGCAAGAAGGTCTCCCTTACCTCTGATGGTTATGTACTTGGGCTCGTAATCATTCTCGATGTCAACTCCCATCTGACTTTTGGGAAGGTCTCTGACGTGACCGTTGCTGGCAAGAACTTCATAATTTGTGCCCAGGAACTTTTTTATGGTCTTCACCTTAGCAGGTGACTCCACAATTACCAAATATTTAGCCATATCTGATTTCTGTCTCCTTGTTAACACTTTAATAAAGTAAAATCGTTAATCGTGGAAAACTATACATCAAAAATCAGAATGTGGCAAGTTATTTTTTTGTCAATTTATTTTAAGATACTCCAACGCCCTTTACCAGATGGTGATGTCATAGGACTCTGTCCCGGAGGCAAATTTTATGGTTCCGCTTGAGGCTTTGGGCTTTACCTTGCTCTCGTCTATACCGGAAATTCCATCGTATCTCACCTTTATCATATCAGGTGACGGATGGCTTTTTTTAATGGTAAGTCCGTTTAAGTCAAGCTGATCTTTTTCCGATACGGTAAAATCGAGTTTTCCGCCGGTGATCTCTATAAAACCTGAAACCGTAAGCTTCCCGCCGGGCCTAACCCTTATTCCCATATAGTCCTGATTAGGAAGGGTCACAGTGCCCACATCAATGCTCACATCGGTCCATACATCATATTCGCCGTGCCACTCTCCCCCTAAAATGTCATTTGCATCCCCCTTGGTAAGGATCATGGTAACGACCTCTACTTCCTCTGCATGCCTTTCTTCGTATGTATATTCCGTTCCGACAAAAGTGACCTTTTCCTCGTCGCCATAATCGTTTATCTCACACATAAAATATTCATCAAAAATCGAAGCCGGTCCGTCAAAATTATCTATTAACGGAATCTCTGAAGGAAATACCACATTATTGTAATCAGTATCTTTTACGATCACGATATCAAACCTGGCGCCGCCGAATGTATCTTCCTCCGGCCTCCACTCCTCGGGGTCAAAAGAATTTATATCAAGGCTTAATCCCGACATATCAACTTTCCCGGCGTTTTTAAGTTCCAGGAAGTATGGATCATGATCCTTTTTTATTTCCCCTGTCAAAGAACCCTTCACGATTACATTTTTACCGTTACAGTCAATACTTATACCCTTTGGCACTTTTTGGGAAAAATCTATGGTGAGATCCTTTGAAAGAGTAAATTCGCGTACTTTTTTTTCGTATCTTAAGCATATTTCATCCATTCCATCAACCGGACTCTTTAAGTATTCTTCCTCTTTCTGCCTCTCCAGTTCCTCGGCCTTTCTCTTTTCCTCTTCCTGCTTCTCCAGTTCCTCGGCCTTCTTTTCCTCTTCCTGTTTTATCCTGTCTTCCTCAGCCTTAGCAGCTTCATCTGCCAGCCTGTTTGCCTCCTCGGTGAGTCTGAATATGTAATCTGTCGTAAAGTTTTCGATCACTTCATCAAAATGCCACTTGTCATCATATGTGATCTCTGTTTTGGCATCGGGAGCAACTTCCTGCCTTATGTCCTGCAAAACCTTTTCATATTCAGTATCCGAATCATCCTCCATAATGATCAGGCTTATCTTTTCCACATCTCCGTGGTCTTCTACGGCGGAATTTATCTTATAAAAATCTATGAAAGCATCCTCATAAGTTTTACCCAGATACTCTTCTTTTAACATAAACCTCAAAAGGGCAGAATTTCTGGCGCAGTCCACCACCTCATCTTTTTCGCAGACAGTCATCAGCTCAAAATATGAACCGTCGGAGAAGGAATAATTGATACCTATATATTTACTTCCTTTTTTCACCGTATAAGTTCCATCGGAGTTTAAGGATGACAGCGCATTTGACAAAGCCTGTGCCTCACCGATATTTTCGCCTTCGGAGGCATTTGCCCCTGCCGCAGCCTTATCATCTCCGCAGGCTCCCAGGAAAATACATATTAAAAGTACCGAAATAATATTGATCAGTTTTTTTCTCTTCATATTTATATTATAACAAAATGTAAACGTATTTTCACTTAATAAATAGTAAAAAAAAGGCCAAAGGAAAAATCCTTTGACGTTTCTTTGGGTTGGGCTGTTAAATTAATTAACAAAGCAGCTGGTAGGGGAATCGAACCCCTGTTTTCGCCGTGAGAGGGCGACGTCTTAACCGCTTGACCAACCAGCCATCTTTTCTTCGCTTCAAGGTATGTACCTCAGCGACAAGTGATATGTTAACTCATTTGAAAACAAATTGCAAGCATTTTTTTCAAAATTAATACAATTTTTTAATTGTGTTAAAATCCACGATATTCCAACATATGTAAAAAGCGGCGCGAAGCCGTATAGGAAAACTCCCCAAATAACCTCGTCAGTTACGGCAGTGCTCATAAGACAGTAACGCAAAATGAGCACTGTTGCGGTGGATTGGCAAAAAAATTAGAAGTCTGAAGGGAATATACCTTCCAGACTTCTTTTTATATTACAATAATGAGACGGTTTATGATTTTACATCCACCTCGCTGCCTATTATCTTGGCAATCCTGCGCTGAGGGGCAACCATATCAACCACAACATTAATGGTAGGAACGTTTGTTGAACGCCCCTCCAAATTTGGAGGGGCGTATTTTCGAATACTGGAAATCCTTAAGATTCCACTATTTTTACAGTATTCTCAACTATCCTCCGGCACATTGAAAACGCCCAAATACTGTAATTTTTTAAGGTTCTTTTATATTTACAGTATTTTCACCCATTTTCCGGCCCTTTCAAAGTGGCCAAATACTGTAAATTTTTGAGATCTTCGATTTTTACAGTAATCGCATCCATTATCAGCCCATTTTTAAGAGGTAAAATACTGTAATTTTTTGAGAATCTGTTTATTTTACAGTATTCCCGGAAATTTCCGGGTTCTTTGGAGCCGATGAATGCTGTAATTTTCGGAGGATCAGCCTTTTTTACAGTATAGGAGATATGTTGAACGACCCTCCAAATTTGGAGGGTCGTATTTGTCTTTTCGATGATTCTAAATCCGCACACTCATTCTTATCCGAAACAAGAAGAATCATGGGAACAGTTTATTTCTACTGTCTTATGACGCTCCCAACTTACCTGGGGATTTATTTTTACACAAAATCAAAAATACTTATCTGATTGGATTCGGGAATGTCACCCAAAATACCAAGTTCCTGCAAAAGATCTGCCACGGTTTTTGAAACCTTGCTTCTCTCCCTGAAGTCATCCTTTGACAAAAAGGGTCCGCCCTTTACGGCTTCCACTATGGAATCCGCAGCCGCTTCACCCACACCGTCGATACTGTTAAGTGAAGGCATGAGCCTGTTGTTGATGATCTGGAAGTTACGGGAATGAACTTTTGTCAGGTCAATGGGTTCAAATTCATAACCTCTTGCATACATCTCCTGCACTATTCTCATATCACCGTATTGAGCTTCCTCCTTGTTTGAAAGAGGTACTGCATCGGCTTCCTTGTTGTCCATCGCATCCATCCTCTTTTTCAGTTCCTGCATCAGACTTTCAAGATGGGCCTTTCCTCTGCACATCTTTGCATAGTCAAATGCCTTTGCTCTGATGGAGAAAAATGCTCCATAGTAAGCAAGGGGGAAATTGATCTTACAATATGCGATTCTCCAGGCCATCATTACATATGCCGCAGCATGAGCCTTGGGGAACATGTACTTTATCTTTTCACAGGACCAGATATACCAGTCGGGTACATTGTGAGCGATCATGTCCTCTTTCCACTCAGGCCACTTATCGCATTTTTTGCCGGCCACTTTTCCCTTACGGACATTCTCCATGATCTTGAAGGATTCCTCACTCTCCACACCCATGGATATCAGGTATGTCATGATATCGTCTCGGGTACAGATGGCAGTGGAAATAGTGGCTTTTCCGGACAGGATCAGATCCTTTGCATTTCCGAGCCATACATCGGTACCGTGGGCAAGTCCTGCGATACGCACCAGATCCGAAAAGGCCTTTGGCTGCGTATCGATAAGCATCTGCATGGCAAAATCCGTACCAAACTCGGGGATTCCCAATGCACCCAGCTTTGTTCCTCCGATATCCGCAGGGGTGATCCCCAGAGCTTCCGTACTCTGGAACAGGCTCATAACTCCCTTGTCGTCAAGAGGGATGGTGGTTGGATCCATTCCCGTCAGATCCTGGAGCATCCTGATCATGGTAGGATCATCGTGTCCGAGGATATCAAGCTTTAAGAGGTTGTGGTCGATGGAATGATAATCGAAATGTGTGGTAACAGTATCCGTAGTCTGATCATCCGCAGGGTGCTGTACCGGCGTAAATGAGTTTATGTCCTGTCCTAAGGGCAAAACTACGATACCTCCGGGATGCTGGCCCGTACTACGCCTTACACCCGTGCATCCCATTGCTATTCTCTCGATCTCGGCATGTCGCTTATGTATGCCTCGCTCCTCATAATATTTTTTTACAAATCCATATGCGGTCTTATCCGCCAGCGTACCTATGGTTCCTGCACGGAAGGTCTGACCCGCACCAAAGATTACCTCTGTATATTTATGGGCTTTTGACTGATATTCTCCCGAGAAGTTAAGGTCGATATCCGGCTCCTTGTCACCTTTAAATCCCAGGAATGTCTCAAAGGGAATATCAAATCCGTCCTTGTTTAGCTTTTCGCCGCACACCGGACATATTTTATCAGGCATGTCCACGCCTGCTTTTCCGGCGTAGGCTTTCACATCATCTGAATCAAAATCCACATAGTGGCACTTGCTGCAATAATAATGGGGGCTTAAGGGATTTACCTCCGTGATACCCGCCATGGTGGCAACAAAGGAGCTTCCCACGGATCCTCTTGAACCAACCAGATATCCGTCTTCCACTGATTTCCAAACCAGTTTCTGGGCGATTATATACATAACCGCAAATCCGTTACCTATGATGGATTTTAATTCTCTCTCAAGCCTTTCCTCCACGATGGGCGGCAGTTCCGGCCCGTAGAGTTCATGGGCCCTGTCATAACATATTCGCCTTAAATCCGTGTCGGAATTTTCGATGACGGGAGGACATTTGTCCGGTCTTACACAGGATATGGCCTCTATCATGTCCGCGATCATATTGGTGTTTTTGACCACCACTTCATAGGCCTTGTCGCTGCCAAGATATGAAAACTCCTCTAACATTTCCTCGGTGGTATGCAGATACAGGGGCGCCTGTTTATCCGCATCCGTAAAGCCCTTTCCCGCCATGATGATACGTCTGTAAACCTCATCCTCGGGATTTAGGAAATGTACATCGCAGGTTGCCACAACGGGTTTATGGAATTCTTCCCCCAGGGAAACAATTCTCTTATTAATGTTCTGAATATCTTCAATGCTGTTCACGGTCCTGACTTTTTCCGATTCGATCATGAAAGCATTGTTTCCCGTGGGCTGTATCTCAAGATAATCATAAAATCTGACAATTCGAGCAATTTGTGGATCGCTCTGTCCGTCCAAAAGTGCTCTGTACAGTTCACCCGCTTCGCAGGCACTTCCGAGTATCAGGCCTTCTCTGTATTTCATAATAAGGCTCTTTGGGATCTTTGGCTGCCTGTGAAAATAATCAAGGTTTGAAGCCGAAACCAGTCTGTACAGATTTGTCCTTCCCATATCATTTTTTGCCAGGATAATGGCATGATATGAGGGAAGTTTTTTTATGGCATCTTTGCTGGCGCCACAGTAGTCGTTTGCCTGCTTTAAGGTAGTGACCTCCTTATCCTCCAGCATTTTTATGAACCTTGTAAAAATATGAGCCGTTGCCTCAGCATCATCCACTGCTCTGTGGTGATTTTCGAGGGAGATGTTAAGGGTCTTGCACACCGCATCCAAAGTATGTTTTCCCTGCGCGGGAAGTAAGGCTCTGGACAAAGCTACAGTATCCACGTAGGTAAAATCTGCAGGATACCCCAGGCGCTTACAGTTTTCAATGATAAAGCTCATATCAAAACTTGCATTGTGAGCCACAAAGGTGCTGTCCTTACTAAACTCCAGAAACTCGGGCAGTATCACTTCTATCTTTGGATAGTCTATTACCATGGAATCATTTATGGTAGTAAGCTTTTCTATCTCGTAGGGTATGGGCACATCAGGATTTACAAAGGTTGAAAACCGGTCAACGATCTCTCCGTCAACCACCTTTACTGCGCCTATCTCTATGATCCTGTTTGACACAGGTGAAAAACCGGTGGTCTCTATATCAAATACCACAAAATTATCCTTAAAATTCTGATCACCGGGATTTGTCACCGCATTTTTCAGATCGTCGACAAGATATGCTTCCACACCGTACAGAATCTTGAAAAACTCCTGCCTGTCCGGAGCAGGCTCGCCGTTTTTCTTTCTGGCGCCCACTTCGTCCTTCCACAGATCCTCCCAGGTGTGATTTGCAAATGTAAATCCCTGAACCGCACCGTGGTCTGTGATGGCAATTGCCCTGTGCCCCCATTTATAAGCGCATTTTACAATGTCACCTGCCTCGGAGACACCGTCCATGTCGCTCATCTTTGTATGACAATGAAGCTCAACACGTTTGTGCAGAGCGTCGTCTTTTCTCTTTACGGAAAAGTCCTCTATCTTTTTTATTCCGTAAACCGTGGATATGGCCAGCTCATGGTCGAATTTATCCGTGGCACAAAGTCCTGCTATCTTTACGAAATTTCCGGGCTTTAATGCTTTTTTCATCTCATCCACGGAATCATTGCTCACAAAGATTTTTACTCCGATGGTATCCGTAAAATCCGTGATATTAAACATTATGATGGTCTTTTCGTTTCTGATCTCTCTGGTGTCAAGGAATATGACCTTACCATGGACCACCACGTCTCCCATCTCTCCGACGATATCCTCCAGCTTAAGGACTTCACCTTCCACATCCCTGCCGTATATGACATCGGGATCGTCGCTCTTTTTGACAGGTCGCTGGTATGAAGGGTTTCTGGGTTTTCCTGCAAATTTTGAATCTCCGAATCCGGATTTTCCCTTTCCCGTAAAGCCTGAGCCCGAAGCACTTTTTGCCGCATCTTTCCCTGCATCCTTTGCTTCTTCGGTCTTTTCTTCTTTTCTCTCCTGTTTGCTTTCCGCGGCGGATTCCAGTTTTTTGGTGATCTCAAGGACTTTTCGCCTTATCTTTTCGTCCTCTTCCTCCATGCTCTTAGCCTTTGATTCCTTGTATTCAACGCTGATCCTGCAATCAAGGCCGCATCTTTCCACAATGATCTTTTCCAAAAGACCAATGAAGTCTTCCTCCACACTTCGGTTAATGACAGTATCCTCTATGGTTACCACCATACTCTTTTCATCCGGATAATCAAAATCCGCAGATCTGTAGGCATTATAAAGGATGTGGCTGAAGTTTTTAAATTCAGCCACAACACTGTCTTTATATGCTTTCATCAGTTTCTGTGGATTGTATTGGTCGGAAAGTTCGAAACGTTCATAGATACAGACCTTTTCGTCACCGGGGAAAAACTGCTTTTTTATGCTGTTTTCCGTGTTGACGATAGCTTCCTTTGCTATCAGATGGGAACTGCGCAGATATACGCGCAGACAATCTTTATTTTTGGTGAAAGCTACCCTCTCTACTTTGCTTTGTTCCATCAGATCATAATATGGATTTTTCAGTTGAAGGGTGGGGAACACCTCAAAAAAAGATTTCATTTCCAATTGTCCAGTTCTTCCTTTAACACATTTAATAATTCGCTTTCAGGGACTTTTTTTACTATCTCGCCCTTTTTAAATAACAGGCCCTCTCCGTCACCGCCTGCCACTCCCAGATCTGCTTCCTTTGCTTCTCCGGGTCCGTTTACGGCACATCCCATGACCGCAACTTTTATATCAAGAGGATAATCCTCCACCAGCTTTTCCACCTTGTTGGCAAGCCCTATCAGATCGATCTTTGTTCGACCGCAGGTGGGGCAGCTTACAACCTCGATGCCGCCTTTTCTGAGTCCTAAGGTTCTGAGGATAAGCTTTGCAGAGCGGATCTCTTCCACCGGGTCTCCCGTAAGAGACACTCTGATGGTATCACCTATCCCACTGTTTAATATAAGTCCGAGACCTATGGCGGATTTGATATTTCCACCGTTTAATGTGCCGGACTCTGTGATACCCACGTGAAGGGGATGATCAGTCTCACAGCATAACAGGTCATGGGCCTTTTTGCACATGAGTACATCCGAGGATTTTATGCTGATGACCAGATTGTCATATCCCATATCCTCGATCATCTTTACCTTGTCCATGGCACTCTCTACAATGCCCTCGGCTGTAACTCCGCCGTACTTTTCAACCAGATTCTTTTCGAGTGAGCCGCTGTTTACACCGACCCTGATAGGGATATTCCTCTCCTTTGCCACATCTATGACAGCCTTTACCTTGGTGCTGTCACCGATATTGCCGGGATTGATACGGATCTTGTCCGCCCCGTTTTCCATGGCTGCAATGGCCATTTTGTAATCAAAATGAATGTCAGCAACCAAGGGAATATGGATCTGTTTTTTGATCTCTGAAAGAGCCTTTGCGGCCTCCATATTCGGCACTGTACATCTGATGATCTCGCATCCTGCTTTTTCCAGCCTGAGGATCTGTTCCACAGTGGAATCAACATCCTCCGTTCTTGTATTAGTCATGGACTGGATAAGTATGGGATTACCCCCTCCTATCACTCTGTCTCCTATATGAACCACTTTTGTGTCTTTTCTCAAAAAAGGTGTCTTACCGTTATCCGAAAAAGTCATTTTCAAATGTCCTTTCTACTATAATAAAAAAGCTAAATGATATTTTTATAAAAAACTGCTGATACCACATATTATAGTCAAAGAAAGATAAAAAGTATACTAGATTTTGAGGCAAAAATAACCGGCTCCCACCTGTTTTACGGCTCCCTTTAAGGCAAGGGACATGAGAAGCATCGATGCCTGCGGGGTGCTTATACCAAGGGTTTTTGCAATGTCATCAATGCTCTTTGGATTTAGATCAAGTTCGTCAAATATCGCTTTTTCGTCATCATTCATGGGAATAATTTCCCCCTTTTTCTCATCCGGATCAGGCAGGAATGTTTTGATGCTCCTGTCAACCTTTACAGCCTTTCTGTGCCCTAACACCTGATCGTAACCCCGGCATGAAAAATCAAAGACAGGTTCCCTGTTTTTAAGTTCCTCGATCATATCCTCCACAGATATGACTATGCCTGCCCCCTGCTTTATAAGCCTGTTACAGCCGTCGCTTAGCCTGTCATTTATCCTGCCCGGCACAACATATACGTCCTTTCCCTGCTCCAGGGCCATATCAACCGTTATAAGCGTCCCGCTCTTTACCCTGGCTTCCACCACTATCACAGCATCCGAAAGTCCTGACACGATCCTGTTTCTGGGTGGGAAATAGCCGGGAAGGGGCTTTGTACCGGGCAGATATTCGGACAGCACTCCCCCGTTAATACTAAGTCTGTCATATATATCCCTGTTTTCCGCTGGGTAGCATATGTCCACACCGTTTCCTAGGACTCCGTAGGATTCACCTCCCGCGTCCATGGAAGCCTTTTGTGCTATTCCGTCTATTCCCCTTGCCATTCCGCTTATGACATTGATCCCGTTTCTGCCAAAGGCTTCTCCCAGGATCCTTGCCACGTATTTTCCGTATTCGGAACAGTCCCTTGCTCCGATCACGGATACCGACAGAATCTGATCCGGAGGCAGCTTTCCTCTGTAAAAAACAGCAAAAGGGGGATCCGGTATATCCAAAAGTCTCAGGGGATAATCATCTTCCGTGATAAATGTCACATTAATACCTTTATTTAAAAGATCCATATATTCGTTAAAAACGTCTCTCTCATATCGGGGATTTCCCTTAAGTTCCTGAAAAAAAGCCTTTTCAGGGTCGTTTCCGTATCTTTCCAGTATCTGCCTTAAGAATCTGTTCTTTGGTCCGTAAACCCATGAAAAAGCATATAAATAAGCCTTTCTCATTTCATGTTCAGAAATTGCCATTTCCGTCACCTCCAAGTCTCATACATGCCGCCTCCAGGATGTGCTTTTCAAGTATGGAATCGCTTTCATCAAGGTCAGCAATGGTCCTTGCCACCTTTAATATCCTGTGATAAGCCCTTGCGGATAATTTCAGGTTTTTGTACAGGTTTTCCATTAATGCCCTCTCTTTTTCCCCCAGTTTACAGAATCTGTCGATCTCCTTTGAGGACATATCTCCGTTAAACGAAATGGACATCCCCTGAAATCTTTTCTTTTGGATCTGCCTGGCTCTCATGATCCTCTCTCTTATGACCTGACTGCTCTCCCCTTTTTTCTCATCCTGCATCCTGCTTATCTCCACCGGATGAAGCAGCACGCACAGATCGATCCTGTCAAGCACAGGTCCCGAGATCCTTCCCATATATTTTTGCACTGAAGTTTGTGTACACTTACATCTGTTAAGATCCGGATAATATCCGCAAGGGCAGGGATTCATGGCACATACCAGCATAAAGTCCGCAGGATATGTGATATTTCCGGCTACCCTTGCAATATGGATCTCTTTATCCTCAAGGGGCTGTCTCAGACAGTCCAGGGTATTTCTTCCAAATTCCGGAAGCTCGTCCAAAAAAAGTACTCCTCTGTGAGCCTGCGAGATAAGGCCCGGTCTCGGCATACTACTTCCGCCTCCTGTTAAAGCCTGGATCGTGACGGTATGATGTGGACTCATAAAAGGACGAATCCTTATAAGAGGCTCCTTTGGATCTATCAGCCCTGCCACACTTGCTACAGATGAAGCCTCAAGGCTCTCCTCTATGGATAAAGGCGGCATTATCCCGGCGATCCTGGCGGCGATCATACTCTTTCCCGCTCCCGGAGGCCCCACCATCAAAATATTGTGAAAACCTGCCGCAGCGATCTCGGCAGCTCTCTTGGCACTCTCCTGCCCATAGACATCCGCAAAATCCGGCTGTTCTCCGGGATTTGCCTCCCGAAAGAATTTATCGATATCCACCGTTATCGCAGGAAACAGTTCATCCCTTTTTTCCACATTTACGGACAAAAATCCCAAAAGCTCCTTTATATCTGCGATGCCCCTTACTTTTATTCCCGGTATCACCGCAGCCTCAAGTGCATTGTCCTTTGGAACAACACATTCTTTAAAGCCGAATTGTGCAGCGCTTTTTATGATGGGCAAAACTCCTTTAACCGGTCTGATCTCGCCGTTTAAGCCAAGTTCTCCTAAAAAAAGTATGCCCTTTGAAGCTCCTTTTTCAAAAAATTCCAGGGATTCCATTAATGCCACGGCAATCGGAAGATCAAAGGCCGTTCCCTCCTTTCTCTTATCCGCAGGGGACAGATTTACCGTGATACGCATTGGAGGGATATCGATTCCGGTGTTCTTTAGAGCCACACAAACTCTCTCCTTTGATTCCCTCACTTCAGTTCCAAGCATTCCCACCATTGAAAAGGAAGGAATACCGTTTGACACATCTACTTCCACTTCCACCATATAGGCAGAAATGCCAAGCAGCGCGCCCGAATAGACTGTACTGTACATATATACCTCCGTATTAAATTAAAAAAATAAGAAAATTGTGGCCGAAAAGGCCGGATATACAGACACGGGAAAATGAATTTTTCCCGAAGGTCTCAAATTAAAAAACAAAAACAAAGAAAGTTATTTATATCAAAGTCAAATATCAAATCCCGGAAAGCAGGAAAAACTCTGCTTTCCGGAAATGTAAACATTCTTTTCAGCCAAACAGTTTCATCTGCATTGCATCCGGATCCTGGGCAAACTGAACAGCCATATCCATGCTGATAACATGTGAAAAATAAAGCTGTGATATTGCCTCGTCCATAGTGATCATACCCAGTTTCCTGTTGGTCTGCATTACGCTTGCAAGCTGATGGCTCTTGCCCTCTCTGATGAGGTTTCGAACCGCATGATTTGCATGCATGACTTCGAAGGCTGCGACACGGCCGTTACCGTCTGCCGTAGGTATGAGTTGCTGAGATATGACCGCCTCCAAGACATTTGCAAGCTGAACTCTTATCTGCTGTTGCTGATGAGGAGGGAATACATCTATAACTCTGTCCACAGTGGCTGCAGCACCGATGGTATGAAGGGTTGAAAGTACGAGATGGCCTGTTTCCGCAGCCGTTATGGCAACGCTTATGGTCTCAAAATCTCTCATTTCTCCCACCAATATAACATCAGGATCTTCTCTTAGTGCAGCCCTTAGGGCATTGGCATAACTGCCGGAGTCGATACCGATCTCCCTCTGATTAACCATGGACATTTTATGCTGATGCAAATATTCTATAGGGTCTTCAAGTGTGATGACATGAGCATCTCTGTCATTGTTGATCTTGTCTATTATAGCTGCCAGAGTGGTTGATTTACCGCTTCCGGTAGGTCCCGTCACCAGCACAAGCCCTCTCTTTCTCTGATAGAGATCCATTACCGATGAAGGCACTCCCAATTCCTCCGCAGAGGGAACCTGAGTTCCAACGATACGAAATGCCATGGCAACAGAGCCTCTCTGCTTGTAGGCATTAAGTCTGAATCGTCCGAGACTGGGAACGGAGAATGACATATCCAGTTCTCCCCTGTCCTCAAAGGTCTGAAGCTGACTCTCATTCATTACATGAACCAGCACATCCAGGGTGTCGGCAGGTAAGAGTTTGGGATAGTTCATGGTTTGCAAATTACCGTTAACCCTCATTTTGGGCGGTATGCCGACAGTCAGATGCACATCACTGGCACCGTTTCTTTTTGCATTTTGCAGAACATCTTCAATGTTAAGCATAATTTACCTCGTGTTATATTTTATATCCTGCTGATCTGAGTGAATCCACATCCATGATATATCTGTTATCTAACGTCTTCATGATATCCATAACTTCTATATCATGATTTACTCTAAGCGACAGGTCAAGGATCGAATTATCTGAGAAACAAAGCACCATAGGACGAAGCATATCCCCTCTGTTTTCAGCAAGGACAAGAGCCTTTTCTCCGGTGGACAGTTCAATGCTGACGCCCGGTGTAAGTATATTGACGGAATTGATCAGGGCATTGACCACTTCCTTGTCATAGGTCTCGGGGTGTGCAAGGAGTGTTTTTATGGCAAGGACCTCACTCTTTCTGTCTCCCCCAAGGCTCATGGCCGTAAGTTCATCATATTTGTTTGCTACCAAAAGTACCTTTGCTCCTAAAACCGTTCTGGAGTCAAGAGCTCCGCCGTCATGCTCCTGTTTTGCAGCCTGCTGGCAGATCCTCTTTACCGCAAGACCGTCGATAAAAGTATCCTCGATGATATTGCTGCCCTGCATCTGAGCCGTATAGAGACGGGATGCCTCGTCTTCAGTCAGATCGTCTCTGTAAACAATATCGCTGTCGAGTTTGATCTTTCCTATATCATGCATTATGGCCGCATTGATGATCTGGGTCTGATCCTCGCGCTTGATATTCATCTTGTGAGTGATGAGTGCACAGAGTATCGCCACATTGAGCGAATGTCTGTATACATAATCCTCTGTGGATCGAAGGTTCTGATAAAAATTGATCTTGCCTTCGTTGTGGCCGTAATTTTTCAGGATCATGCTGTTGATGACCTGTATTTTGTTTTGCTTTTGGTTGGAAAGAATTTTTGAAACTGCTTCCTGAATTGAAAAGATCACCATTGTCTGGAATCTCTCGAACTCAAAGTCTTCCTCAGTCATGGGGGGAAGGGGTTCGGCAGGTTCCAAAATATAAATACCCAGCAAACCGAAGTTCTTGACACTTTCAATGGCATTTGTGGTTAATTTCGAGTTTCTGTCAAAAAGGAGCACGCCTTTTTTACTGTAGATGGGCCTGGCAAGACGCATGCCCATTTTTAAGTCTTCTGCTTTCACAAATTGCATAAAATATAACCCTCACTTAATTTAATACTCCAAGAAAAATTATATCTTATGCAGGGACAAAACACAAGTTTTTAATACATTTGTCAGTCTAATTTAGTATAAAATCCGAAAAGACAAAATTGCTGACATCAAGCCCCTTTTTTGTAAGCCTGAGCCGTTTTTTTGTCTGATCGTCAAAATAGTATTCAAGCAGCCCGTCATCTTCGTGTTTTTTTATTGTATCCCCGTAAATTTCCGATAATCCCACACCGAATCTCTCCTCAAATTCCCGGACGGATATACCCTTTGTCATCCTGAGGCCCAAAAACATAAACTCCTCCATCATGTCTTCTCCCGAAAGGGTAATTTTCTCGGAATATTCTGCTTTATCTGAACTGATATATTTTTTGATATCTCTGATATTGGAATACCTGACACCTTCTATGTATGAAGAAGCTCCGATACCAAGCCCCAGATATTCAACCCCTGTCCAATATCCGGAGTTATGCCTTGACTCATATCCTTTTAAGGCATAATTTGAGATCTCATACCTCTCAAAGCCTGCGCTCTTTAATACTTTATCCGTAAGCTCGTACATTTCCCTGTCCTCTTCCTCAGTGGGAAGAGCAAGTTTCCCCTGTCTGTGAAGTTCAAAGAAAGGTGTTCCCTCTTCGATTATCAGAGAATATGATGAGATATGCTTTGGCCTCGGTTTAAGATTAATGATCTTTTCAAGGTTTTCTCTGTAATCCTCAACGCTCTGGCCGGGAAGCGAGCTCATAAGATCCACATTTATATTGTAAAAACCTGCCTTTGTGGCATCCTCATAGCATTTTAAAAAGGAAGCATAATCATGGATCCTTCCAAGCCTTTTTAACTCTTCATCATTGGCAGACTGTAAACCGATGCTCAGCCTGTTTATGCCTGCATTTTTATAAAAAACAAAGTCTTTTTCCGAAACCGTGCCGGGGTTTACCTCAATTGTGATCTCGGCATCTTTTTCCACACAAAAAACTTCATTTACTTTATTCAAAATCTTTTGGATCAGGGTTCTGTTTAGGACAGAGGGGGTTCCTCCCCCAAAATAGATACTTGTAACGCTTCTGCCCTGAAGAGAATCCTTTTTTTCATCGATCTCTCTTAACAGGGCATCCACGTATGATTCTTTTACACTTTCATCCGCAGGCGCGGACAAAAAATCACAGTATGCGCATTTTCTTACGCAAAAAGGGATATGAATATAGATTTCAGCTTTATTATTATTTGTCTTCATCCAACTTTAACACACTCATGAAAGCCTTTTGAGGGATCTCTACGTTTCCGATCTGACGCATACGTTTCTTTCCCTCCTTCTGCTTTTCGAGAAGCTTCTTTTTGCGGGAAATATCACCGCCGTAACACTTTGCAAGCACATCTTTTCTCATGGCCTTTACAGTTTCTCTGGCAATGATCTTTCCGCCCACTGCAGCCTGAATGGGAATCTCAAAAAGGTGTCTGGGGATCTCATCCTTTAATTTCTCGCACATCTTGCGGCCTCTCTCATAGGCTGAATCCGCATGCACGATAAAGGATAAGGCATCCACTTCCTCTCTGTTTATCAAAATATCCAGTTTTACGAGTTCGGACTTTTCATATCCCTTGAGGTCATAGTCAAAGGATGCATATCCGCGGCTTCTGGATTTTAATGCATCAAAAAAGTCGTATATTATCTCATTTAAGGGAAGTTCGTATTTTAACAATGCCCTGCTTCCCTCTATATATTCCATACCAAGGTATCTGCCCCTTCGCTGCTGGCAAAGCTCCATGATGGATCCGATGAATTCCTGGGTCACCATGATCTCCGCAGTCACTATGGGCTCCTCCATATATTCGATTTCGGAGGGATCGGGAAGGTTGGAGGGATTGGTAAGTTCTATCACTTCTCCGCTTAATTTATGGACTTTATAAACTACGCCCGGAGCTGTGGTAACAAGGTCCAGATTATATTCCCTCTCAAGTCTCTCCTGGATGATCTCCAGATGTAAAAGACCCAGGAACCCGCATCTGAAACCAAATCCCAGAGCGATGGACGTCTCGGGCTCATAGAAAAGCGATGCATCATTTAACTGCAGTTTTTCAAGGGCGTCTCTTAAATCCGGGTACTTTGCACCGTCTGCGGGATAAAGACCGCAATAAACCATGGATTGAACCTTCTTGTAGCCGGGAAGTGCCTCTGCACAAGGGTTATCCACATCCGTAACCGTATCACCCACGGTGGTATCTTTTACATTTTTGATCGAAGCTGTGATATATCCTACCATTCCGGCGGAAAGCTCCTCGCAGGGAATGAACTGTCCGGCGCCGAAATATCCTACTTCCACAACATCCTCAACGGCTCCGGTGGCGATCATTTTGATCCTTGTGCCCTTTTTGACCGTTCCATCCATGATCCTGCAAAAGATGATAACACCTCTGTAGGAATCATATAATGAATCAAAAATAAGAGCCTTTAATGGTGCCGCAGGGTCTCCCTTGGGTGCGGGTATCTTTGTGACGATAGCCTCCAGCACATCCTCTATACCGATACCGTTTTTGGCGGATATAAGAGGTGCATCCTGGGCTTCGATACCGATCACATCCTCGATCTCATCTATTACCCTGGCGGGTTCAGCGCTGGGAAGGTCGATCTTGTTGATGACCGGAAATACATCCAGATCATTATCAAGGGCCAGATACACATTCGCAAGGGTCTGGGCCTCGATTCCCTGAGCCGCATCCACCACGAGTATGGCTCCGTCGCAGGCAGCAAGCGCACGGCTCACCTCATAATTAAAATCCACATGTCCCGGAGTATCAATGAGATTAAATATATATTCCTCACCGTCTTTTGACTTATAAACGGTTCTTACCGCCTGAGCCTTTATGGTGATACCCCTTTCCCTCTCAAGATCCATATTGTCGAGGACCTGTTCCTGCATCTCACGGCTTGTGAGAAGTCCTGTCTTTTCAATGATCCTGTCAGCCAATGTGGACTTACCGTGATCTATATGTGCAACTATACAAAAATTCCTGATTTTACTTTGGTCAATTTTGGCCATTTAAATATTCCTCACGTCTATATGATATGTTTTCGTAAACCAAGTACGATTTTAGCAAAAATATCCATCACTGTCTATTATGCAATTGCACAATGAGCCTGTTTTTTTGCAAAAAAATATATTTTTTTATTGACAAAACGAATCTAATTTTATACACTTACAAGGTATGTTTAAGTTAGCTCACCGTGTCTTAGCTAAGATTAAACATTTAAGTAAACAAACACGCATTACAAATGGAGGTGTACAAACTTGGCTAACATTAAATCTGCAAAGAAGAGAATTTTGGTTTCTCGCATCAGAACTGATAGAAATAAAGCTATCAAGTCAGAGGTTAAGACAGCAACAAAGAAGGTTTTCGCTGCTGTTGAGTCCGGCGACAAGGCAGCTGCTCAGGCAGCTCTCGTAAGCGCTACTAAGGTTATCGAGCAGGCAGGTTCAAAGGGTGTTTACCACAAGAACAATGTTGCTAGAAAAGTAGCTCGTATCGCTAAAGCTGTTAACGCGATGGCTTAATTTTTTCGATAAAGAAAATATAAACGACAAAAGCATCCATACCGTCATGTGGATGCTTTTTTATTGTTATGACAACGAGTGGGGCGGCTGTCTGGCTTACTCGGACAGACCTCATACGACTGTTAAAGCCCCAGATATCTTGCCGCCTTAAGTATGGCTATCTCACTCTTTCCGTCCGGTATCCTGTTCTTCATTACATCCTCTACCAGTTCCGTGAGCGGAACCTCATATACATCCAGAAATTCTCCCTGATCCAGTTCCTGTTTACCCTTATGAAGACCTCTTGCCATGTACATGGTTATCTTTTCGTCGGTATAGGCTGCCGCTCCGTAAAAAGTTCCAAGATCTATCCACTCATCTGCGGTATAACCGGTTTCTTCCCTAAGCTCCCTCTTTGCCGCTTCCAGCCTGTCCTCTTTAGGCGAGTCAAGCTTTCCCGCAGGAATTTCTGTAATGACCTGATCTATGGGATATCTAAACTGCCTCTCGATCACAACTTTTCCTTCATCTGTCACAGGTATCACACAAACCGCACCGATATGTCTGATAACTTCCCTGGTGGCTCTGCTCTCATCCGGCAGCTCCACTGTATCTCTGACAACATGTAAAATATTTCCGCTAAAAATCTCTTCTGTGGAAATATTGGTTTCTTTCAGTCTTTCAAGCTCGTTTAACATATCAGGCCTCCAAATACACTTAATGATTTTGCAATTTTTATTTCAATTTATCCATAATAATCCGGATTTTCTAAAATTCTGTCTTTTTCCGTCAAAAATATAATGCCTTTTAAAAGCCTGTCAGGCACGTCTTTAAAATGACCTCCCGGATTATATTCCAAAAAGCCCTTTGTAATATCTGCCGTGAATCTGATATTCTCATCAACCTTATTAAGCCGTTCGTTTTTAGAAAAAGCCTCTTTATCCCCAAGACTTAAATAAACTGTTTTTCCGGATGCAGATTTTTCACATGAGGCTTTATCTTCTTCCATGCCCGTTTTTTTCGTGCAATATTCTCTCCATCCATCAAACCATACGGATGGCGAACAGGCAGCGCACCCTTTTATTTCATCACACTCAAAAAGACTCCACAGCGAAAAAAGCCCGGATAATGAATATCCCGCAATATAAAAAGGCACATCAGGACCGTATTTTCCGCAAAGAAACGGCATCAGTGACTCTCTTAAAAATGAAAGAGTCTCCTCTCCTTTTCCGCCAAAATCCTCATTTCCAAAAACTGCCTTTTCTCTCCAGGGCGAAAAATCATCATTCCAGTTTTTAACATAAAAACAGACTATAATGACAGGACATGCATGGTCTTCATTTTGGGAATAATATTCATGGATCCTGCTGATAAATCCCGTATTTTCCTCACTGCCTTCTCCGCATCCTACAAGGATCACCTTTTTTTCCGATTCGACCCCGGCATATCCGTTGTTTCTATTTACATTTACATGGAAATATTCATATATTTCACATTTTTTCCCAGAAAGTATCATTCTTTCCAAGGTTTGTACCATCTTTCCGGATATCAATCCTTTTTATTGTCGGACTCCTCCTGCACATCAAAGGAACATCCCTTTGCCCAGGGGCTTCCCACATCACATCGGCCGTGATGATATTCCTTTTTAACGGCACCGTCATCCATTTCATCGCTCATCCTGAGTTTCATCCTGCCGGTGTCGGACTCTGCGAAATTATCCAGCATTTTTACAACATTGTCGATGTCTTCCTCATTTATCTGAGGCTCCGGTTTTTTGTTTAAATCCAGATTAATGTCAAAATCAATATCATACTCAAAATCCATATTAATTTTCCCTCTTT
This sequence comes from Acetatifactor sp., assembly GCA_024695935.1. Taxonomy (GTDB): domain Bacteria; phylum Bacillota; class Clostridia; order Lachnospirales; family Lachnospiraceae; genus RGIG10340. The sequence continues at coordinate 4,968 of JAILHH010000040.1, read as the reverse complement.
TCTCGATTCAATATAAACAAATAAACTTATATCTTTATATTTACCCAGTTACCTTTTTTAAATCTGATGGATGCCAGGATGTATCTTCCTATCTGATCTGCTAAAACTCCAAGCCAGATTCCCTCTATTCCAAGTCCCAGAGCATATCCGCCGATATATGAAAAGACAGTTCTCACCACCGTAACGGAAAATATGGATGAAAGAGCTGTATAAAGCGTATCTCCCGCACCTCTAAGACACCCCATGTAAATAACCTGGGCAACCTGGAATACCACGACAAGGATGATGATCCTGGTAATATGTACTCCAAAGGTAACGATCTCAGGTTCCTCAAAGAACAGTTTAAACAGCGGGCCGCCTCCAAAGAAATAAACCACGGCAAGTATGGCAGAAACCACTGTGCCTAAAAATCTGCATGTGGCACCGAATTCCTTTGCCTTATCCTTGTCATTTTCACCCAGGCTCCTGCCGATCAGAGCAACCGCCGCAGCCTGCAGACCGTCTCCGAATGAAAAGGTAAGACCCATGAGGTTCATGCCGATCTGATGGGCTGCCATGGCGTATGTTCCCTGGTCCGCCGCCATTATGGCAGTGAGCATAAAACCGATCCTCATGAGTATCTGTTCAAAAAAGATACTGTATCCGATATGGATCAGTTCTCCCAGAGCCTTGAACTTTGGAAGTATCCTGTTTTCGATCATGTAGGGTATACTTACGAAAATATCCTTTTTGCGTATGGACAAAACGCTCATGATGCTTGCAACCACAGTTCCCAGAACCGTTGCCAGTGCCGCTCCCCTTATGCCCAGAGCCGGGAAACCAAGGTGTCCCCCGATAAGCAGATAGTTTAATATGATATTTACCACATTTGAGGTCACATTGGTCCTCATTGTGATCTTTGTATTGCCACAGCCTCTCTGAGCGGCATTCACGATCATGGAAATACAGGAAAAGATCATTCCGCCCATGATGATCCTAAAATACTCCACCGCACCGTCATGGGTTTCGGCAGTGGAACCGCAAAGTTTCATAATGGGTGAGGCAAACTGCACCAAAAGGATACTGATGACCACAGCCATTATGATGACAAAGACAAAGGATGTGATCGCGATCCTGTTGGCTTCATCCCGTTTTTTCTCACCGAGGCGCCTTGCAACAAGGGCAGACACTGCCACGTTTAAAGCAAAGAACATGGAAAAGCCCATAAACTTTGGCTGTGTAGTTAGTCCCACACTGGCTACCGCTGTGGAGCCAAGACTGCTCACCATATAGGAGTCCACCAGGCCTGCGAAAGCTATAAAAAAGCTTTCAAGGACAGCCGGCCATGCCATATTTATTGTGATCTTTAATGTTTCCCTGTCGGGGATTATTTTCTTTAATTTATTCACGTCATTCCTCTTTTGCTAATCTTACTCTATTCGTCTCTTGCCAGGCTCCTTGCCCAGATTCCCGAGTGAACCATGGTTCCGCCCAGAATGCATTTAAACAGTTCCAGGGACTGGACGATTGCCAGCATATATACCACATCTATCTTTGTAAAACGGCTCAGGCAAAATGCCACAGGAACAGAGATAAACCATACAAAGCAGCTGTCAAAGATCATGGTGATACCGGTTCTGCCGCCGCTTCTGATGGTAAAATATGTTCCGTGAGTAAAAGCATAAAGGGGCATAAATGCGCCATATATAAATATAAACTTCGTAGCCATGGTCCTGATGGTTTCATTTGTATTGTACAAAAGCGGGAAAAATGGGCTTATGACGATCATAAATATACCGCACAAAGTTCCGCAAAACATTGTAAATACAATAAGCTTTCTCGCTGTATCCTTTGCCTCTTCGATCTTTCCTTTTCCAAGGGTCTGTCCCACTATGATGCCCACGGCATCACCCATTGCAAGGAATGCCACTCCCAAGAGATTCCATATGGTGGATTCAATGTTAAGAGCCGCAACCGCATTCAAACTTCTGAAAGAATAGCTTTGGTTCATAAATGTATTTCCAAGGGCCCAAAGCGTCTCATTGAGCATCAAAGGCATGGACTTTAACAGGAACTTGCTTCCCAGGTTAACAGGCACTTTAAAGGACCTGAATGCGCCATCAATGAAGGGATGCGCCTTCTTATGCGTACCTGTATAGATCATAAGTACGAACAGTTCCACAAATCTGGAGATGACTGTGGCAATGGCCGCTCCGCTTGCTCCCAGTGCCGGAAGCCCCAGATATCCGTATATCAATAAAAAGTTTCCCACAAGATTCACAAATATGGCAATAAGCGAAGAGATCATGGGAACTCTGGTCTCTCCTGTTTCCCTCAAGGTTCCGGCATAGGAATTTGTGAGAGCTACCGGAATCAGACCTATCAGCATAAGCCTCAGATAATCGATACCTATGCTCAGGGTTTCCGCCGCATCAGACGCCGCGCCCTCTCCCTGCAGATAAAGGTTTATCAAAGGGGAGGCATACATGTACAAAACACCGATACAGATCAGGGTCAAAACTGTATTTACCATTATCTTGAACCTGAATGTGTATCTGATGCCGTCCACATCTCCCACACCATAATACTGAGCGGTAAAGATTCCCACTCCGGCAGTGGCTCCAAAGACCACCAGGTAATATACAAACATTAACTGATTGGCAATGGCAACTCCGCTAAGAGCGTTTGTTCCCACACGGCCGATCATCAGATTGTCCAACAGACTCACAAAATTAGAGATTCCGTTCTGGATCATAATAGGAACGGCAAGAGCAAGAGTAGCCTTATAAAACTCCCTTGTGCCGATAAATTTATTCTGTTTCATAAAAAATCCTTTCAATACAAATCCGTTCAATACAAGAATAAAAATAAAGAATGAAGAATAAAATCAGATAAATACAGGTTTATGTAAGCCAATTTTCCTAATAAAGATTAAAACTCCACTCTTTTAAGGTATCTTTCTCATACTCAAGCTTCATGGTAAAAAAGCCTCTGTCCCTGTTGAGTTCTTTAAAGAACAGCTTATCTCCCTCCCAGATGGGCAGTTCAAATACTTTTTCCTTTGGGATCCACTCCAGTACCCCCTCGTCACAGTCAGTGATCTCTCCTTCAAATCCGGTGGCAGTATATAAATACATATATTCTCCTTCTGCTTCGTCCGAGAGAAATGTTATAACACCTCTAAGTCTGTAGTCCGTAAGGGTAAGGCCTGTCTCTTCGTATGTTTCCCTGAGCACGCACTCCTCCGATGTCTCCCCATCGAGAAACTTTCCTCCGACTCCGATCCACTTATCCTTGTTGATGTCATTCTTTTTCTTGATGCGATGCATCATGAGATATTTTCCATCCTGCTCAATATAGCAAAGAGTTGTATTTATCATAAAAATACGCGCCTTTTCTTTTTCTTTATCTACAGACATTATGGATAATATAATACAACTATTTTTATCCGATAGCAAATGCAAAAAAAATCCCTCTTTACACCAAATGCAAAGAGGGAAATGTTCATGAGAGATGAACTTGATCAGATTTCTGTGTTATCTGAAGGTTCTGCATTTTCGTCGTTAGGAGCATCCGAAGTTTCCACGGGCGGTTCATCCGAGCTTTCATCCAAACTAACTGCGTCATTTTCAGATACTCCGTTAACAGCTTCCTCGGCAGGAAGTTCCTCTTCCTCAGGCTTTTCGCTCGTCAGAAAATCGTAACTTACATAACCCACATTTCCGTTAAAATCCAGTCTGTACCACTTGGTCTCATTACACTGGCCGGTTACCAGGATCTCATTGTTTTCGCACAAAATGCCAACTCTGTCTCCTGTTTTGCTGGGCTTATTTCTGATATTTACAGTGGTAGTGGCATACATTGTCTCAGACATATCGGTATAGGAATAGTTGATTTCTTCTACCTCTTCATTTACCTCAGGCTCTTTATCACCTTTTTCGACTGTCTCGCCCTCTGTCACTTCTTCTTTTTCGGTGTCTTTATTCTCTGCCTCTTTATCAGTTTCCTCTAATTCGCTGTCGGCATCCTCTTCATTTTCGTTGATTTTTTCCGTAAGAGATGCCGTCTCATCACTCACAGAAGTATTTGTGCCGCCGCAGGCACTGAATGCTGTCATTACGATAAGGGATGCAAGCAAAACTGTTGCTATATATTTTTTCTTCAATTCAAAGAACCTCTTTTCAATCTATATAAAAAATGTGATCATCTGCTACTTAGTTAAATATATCACAATGTATTTTTCATAACAATAATTCATAAAACCAAATAGGTCTTTATTTGTTACTATTTTTAGTGCATTTTTTACAAAGCACGAACGTGCGCCGCTAGGCGCACTTAGAAAAGGGCGATCCCCAAAGGAATCGCCCTTTAAACACATCATAAATAATTAAGCATTAACGATCTTGCCGAAGTCAGGCTTAAGAGCTGCACCGCCGATGAGACCACCGTCGATGTTAGCCTTTGAAAGGAGCTCAGCTGCATTTCCTGCATTCATGGATCCGCCGTACTGGATACGAACAGCCTCAGCTGTAGGAGCATCATAAAGCTCACAGATTGTCTCACGGATCATAGCGCAAACTTCCTCAGCCTGGTCAGCTGTAGCTGTCTCGCCTGTACCGATAGCCCAGATAGGCTCGTAAGCGATAACAAGCTCCTTAACCTGATCAGCTGTTACGCCGTCAAGATCCCATGTGATCTGTCTCTTGATCCACTCTTTGTAAGTACCTGCCTTACGAAGGGCAAGTGACTCGCCACAGCAAAGGATGGGCTTAAGTCCTGAAGCGAATGCCTTCTTAACCTTTGCATTGATAAGGATATCGTTCTCTCCGAAGATATCTCTTCTCTCCGAGTGACCGATGATGATATATTCTAAACCTGCATCCTTGAGCATGGGAGCTGAGATCTCGCCTGTGAAAGCACCCTTGTCCTCGATGTAGAAGTTCTCGGCACCAACCTTAACGTTTGTGCCCTTAACAGCCTCTACTACGG
>JAILHH010000024.1 GCA_024695935.1 Acetatifactor sp. | reverse complement strand
GATTCATTTGTACCCCTCCCGTATTTTGATTTCGCTCACTTGGTCGGTCAGCGATTTCCATTGTACTGAGGGGTACTTCGGTTTTCAACATTCCGCCATATGCCGGAACATGTTTGAATTATACAGGAAGCTTCCGATTTTGCGCGCCAAGGTATCCTGATAAACTGGAATTCTTAATATATGAGTAGAGGCTTTCACAGTCTCTACTCTTTCATTATGACGAAGGTGATTGGTCTGACGTAATCTGGAATTGGGACACCACGCCCGGAGTTAAATGTGTCAGCCCGCCTTCATCGTTCTACATTCGATTCAGCAAGTTGGGAAAGAATGCTTCTCCCGTTTAACGAAAGAATATGAGTGAACCCTGAAGAGCCGGATCCAATCATAAATCACTTACGAAAGGAGAGACTTTCTTATGATTGCTGTTGGTATTGATGTATCTAAATCCAAGAGTACAGTTGCCATTTTCAATGGAGACGGCAGCATCCGTGCTAAGCCTTTTGATGTTCATCATGTCGCTGGTGAACTGCAGGCATTGGTCGATTACATCAAAAGGACGTCCGAACCTCCAACCATCCTTATGGAGCCCACCAGCCACTATCATTATCCACTTCTGAAAGCCTTTCAGGAAGCAGATCTTCCAGTCTGTCTGATCAATCCCTATCAGATGAAGAAGTATGGAGATACTGAACTTAGAAAGGCAAAAACCGACAAACGAGATTCGCTTAGGATTGCTCAGTATGCACTTGAAAAGTCGTATTCTCTTGTTCCACACACTCCAGCTGCTCAGAAGTATGAAGATCTACGTTTTCTTTCCAGGCAATACAGCCAAAGAATATCAACTCTCACTGTCGCCAAAGTACAGTTGCTCAGCCTTCTTGACGAAACGATGCCTGGTATTACGACTATCCTACCTCTTAAAAGCCGTGATCCTGACAATTGCGTACTTCTTCGTTTCATTAAGCGATTCAAGTCCTTCGATATGATCCGAAAAATGGGAAAGACACGCTTCCTGGACAGTTATCAGGTCCTGGTGAAAAAAACAAAAGATCGTTTTGCTGGTGCCAAAGGACTGGCTATCTATGAACTTGTTCTCAACAGTATTACGACACGCGGAGAAAACCCTTTATCCGCTATGGCCCAGGATCAGTGTGTTGATCTTGTATCCACTTCCCAGAAAGCCGCTGATGAAATCAATCTTCAAATGCGGATCATTGCAGAAACAATACCTGAATATAAAGTACTGCTTTCCATGGCCGGCGTAGGTGAGCGTCTCGGTCCAATCATACTCGGAGAGATTGGAGATATTCGCCGTTTTCACAGTGGAAAAGCCCTTAATGCTTACGCTGGTAACGATGCTCCTCCATATCAATCCGGACAATTTGAGAGCCGGAATCGTCACATCTCTAAACGTGGCAACCCAGCCCTCAGAAAAGCATGTTTTGAGGTTATGCAGGCTCTCAAACTTACAAAACCTCAGGACGATCCTGTGTACCTTTTTCTGCTCAAAAAAGAACAGGAAGGGAAACCATACAACGTAGCCAAGATGGCTGCCGTTAATAAGTTCCTGCGGATCTACTACGCTCGTGCGATGGAGTTGTACAAGTAAATCCGTCTGCTTTCATTATAGCCGTTAACTGATTCCTGCAACAGCAGGTCTTGTTAAAGTTACCCTTTTTTTCTGCCATCAATACGCTCTAAATCTTCAAAAACCTGCTTGACAAACATTAGCAAGATTTGGCTTACTCGTGTGACAGCAAGACAACAGTCTCCACATGAACACTGTGACCGAATTGGTCGACGCCTCTGACTCGCTTTAGTTCGTACCCTCCCTCACACAGGATCTTTAAGTCACGCGCAAGGGTGGCGGAATCGCAGCTCACATAGACGATCCTCTTTGGCTCCATCTTCAGCATGGTTGTGAGGCATGCTTCGTCGCATCCCTTTCTGGGGGGATCCACCACGATAACGTCCGGGTGCAGCATCTCATCTCCTGAGTTTTTCTCATAAAAACCGGGCAGTACCTCCTCCGCTTTTCCCACAAAGAACTCTGCGTTTTTTATACTATTTCGCTCCGCATTTTTGCGGGCATCCTCTATGGCCTGTGGGACTATTTCGACTCCGTATACTTTTCCAGCCTTACCCGCCATAAAAAGTGAAATGGTGCCGATGCCACAGTAAAGATCCCACACTGACTCCTTGCCGGTAAGTCCTGCATATTCCAAAGCCAGGCTGTAGAGCTTCTCTGTCTGCTTTGGATTAACCTGATAAAAGGAAAGAGGAGAGATAGAAAAAGTAAGTTCTTCACCTGTAAAGGGATATCCCTCCTTTTTCATGTCGCGCACGTGGATAGTATCCTCTATACGCTCCTCGCCCCAGAGGTTAATTATCTGCTTTCCCATTATCACATTGGTCTTTTCCGTGTTTATGCTGACAGAAATACTGTGCATTCCCTGGATTTTTATCAAGCTTTCAATAAGGGCATTCTGATTCTTTATGATTTCACCCTTGGTATTCTTTTTATTGATCACGAGACAGACCATTATCTGCCCTCCGGTGAATGCCGTTCTGATGAGAACATGGCGGATCAGACCTGTGCCCGCTTCTTCATCATATGCGGGGATCCCGTTTTTTTCCATATGGTTAAGGATCGTTTCCAATATGATTTTGTTTTCCCTTGCTCCCAGTGCACAGTCCGTGTTTGCTATTATAGAATGTGTCCTGCCTGCATAGAATCCGGCGATGGGTTTTCCGTTTTTATCCGTGCCGATGGGGTATTGAGCTTTGTTTCTGTAATGATAGGGCTCTTCCATTCCCACAATTGGCTCAGTTATACTGTCCACAAATTCCTGTGAAAAACCACCGATGCGAATCAGGTTATTTGTAATCTTTTGCTGTTTAAACTCCAGCTGCTTTTCATATGAAAGTGCCTGGATCTGACATCCGCCGCACTGTCTGTGATAGGGACACTTAGGCTCCACCCTGTAGGGTGAAGGCTCTATTATCTCTTCAAGCCTGGCATAGGCATAGGTCTTTTTCGCCTTCAAAACCTTTACTTTTACTCTGTCGCCTATGACAGCATCCTTTACAAAAAGAGCAAAGCCATCTTTTTTTCCGATGCCTTCGCCCTCTGTGCTACAATCTGTAATTGTAACTTCTACGATCTCATTTTTTTCAAACACGTAATTTTCCTCATAAATTACTCTTCACAAATGGTTGCCCTGAGATTTGATTCAAAGAGTCTGTTGAAGCCAAGCCAACCTGACTTTTCTTTGTTGTTTTCCAATATTTCCTTGAAGGTTTCCATTTTTGCATCCGTATCATCCGCATAGTTTAATGCCACTGCCTCTATAAGAGCAGGGATCTTTGGTGAACCGTACTCATATTTTCCATGATGTGCCAGTATGCAGTGCTGCACCTCACTGAGAAGTGTCTTGGGAAATCCGTCGATTGTCGCTGCTTTTTCACCCACCATCTGGGCTCCCATGACGATATGACCGAGGAGCTGACCCTCGTCAGTGTAATCGTTTTCCGGGAAATTGGAAATCTCTTTTGTCTTTCCGATGTCATGGCAGATTGCTGCTGTTAATAACAGATCCCTTTTTAAGATGGGATAGTTCTTACAATAATAATCACAAAGTTTTGTCACGCTTAAGGTATGCTCCAACAGTCCGCCTACAAATCCATGGTGAACCATCTTTGCTGCTGATGATTTTTTGAATTTTTCTGCAAAAACTGCATCCTTTACAAAAAAGCTCAGGAGAAGCTCCTTTAAATATTTGTTTCCGATGGTGGAAATGATCCCTAAAAGTTCATCATACATCTGTCCGATATCCTTTGAACTCATGGGAAGATAATCTGCGGGATTATATTCTCCCTCTCTTACCTTTCTGATTCTCTTTACGCTTAACTGCAAAGTGCCCTGAAAATTTGTCACATCTCCCACTACTTCAATGTAATCCATTGCATCACAGTCTTCGATTCCGGGGCTGTTAGGCTCCCACACTTTTGCATCTATTGTTCCCGTCTTGTCCTGGAGGATCATTGTCTCATAGGGCTTGCCGTTTTTGGTGACAAGTGCCTGCTTGTGCTTGCACATGTAAATATCTGCGATTCTGTCACCTTCTCTAAACTCATTGATATACTTCATTCTCTTTCTCCGTTTCTGTTATTCTGCCTGTCCCACCTCAACCGAAAAATCCATCTCTTTGTACTCTTCTCCGACCGGTCTTAACAGCTTTATATTTATGGTCTGTCCCACGTTCATTTTAAGCAATACATTTACATAATCCGAATATGAACCCACATTGTAAAGACCGATGTTTTTAATTATATCTCCCTGGCGGATCCCTGCCTTCATTGCCGGAGAGTTCATTTCCACCGTAGTGATATATGCTCCGTAAGGAACATTGTATTCCGAAAAAGCTTCATCCGATACATCTACTCCACTTATACCCAGGTAGGGAAGCTCCACGCCGTTCATCATTTTCTCTATGGATTTTTTCAACTCCGTTATTCCGTATGCGGTGATGACACCTTTCATATCGGAACCGCTCTTTTTATTGGTGATCACACCTAAGAGCTGGCCGTTTAGATTAAACACGAATCCTATGGCGCTGTCACTTCCGAAGATATTGGTCTGGAGTATCTTGTAACAGGTATCGATCCTGTTTTCTTCGTTGAAAACGCTGGTTATCATTCCAAAGTCCATTGAATCGGACACTCCCATTGGACTTCCCAGTACCACCACCGGTGTTCCCACAAGTTCATCAGAGTTTACACCGGTAAGGGAAGAAATGGTATAATGCCTGTCTTCTTTTTTTGCACCCACATCAGAAGCAGCCACTGATATAACTGCAAGCCCTGTCTTTTTATTGACCATCTTTAGGTTGCCGTCCGCGCTTTTTTTGTCCGCAAAGGTTACGGTCAGCGTTTCGATATCAGTTTTCTCAAAAGGTGAATAGTCTGCCAGGATATATACGGTTCCATTGTTCTCGGTGATTATGATACCGTAGGTTGTATTCTTTCTTACTTCGATGTTATCAAGCCAGTCAACATTTGATGACTTTGCCATGATGGAGACCATGCTGCTTTTCAGTTCATCCGCGTAGTCGTTCATGGATGCATAGATCTTTTCATAATTCTCCCTGCTCATCTCCATGTTGCTCACAATGTCTCGCACATCTTCATCGTTTAGTGTGATATTTTCTATGGTCTCCTGCAGCTGTGTAGCCTGAGTTTCCTGAAGCATGTTCTCTGTGAGCATCTCCTCCGGAGTCTTTTCGGTTAACGCTTCCGGCAAGGTCACCACCTCAGGCTCCTCGCCGCTGTTTAAGACATTGCTGATAACAGGCTCCAATATCAAAAAAGTAAAGCTTGCCACCAGACCAAAGAGCACTGCCAGCCCCGCAGAAATAAGGCTTCTGCGCAAAAGTTTTTTCTTGTTTAGAGGTCGCTCCTTTATTTTCTCAACCACAAATTCGTTTTGTGTATTTTCTTCCATCCTCTTTTCCCCTAAAAATGCAACTGTTTTAATGGCCCCACATTCCCGGAAACAAGTCCTTAAGTCTGTCCGGCCTTTTTTCTAAACAAATTTATATTATCACAAACATATGTCATTATCAAACCACTATACTATTCACACTTTCACTCATTTTATGCTATTATTTATACAGTATTTGGAACGAATTTAGATTGTTGCCGTTTTTTTGAAAGGATTCATTATAAACATGAACAGCAAAGTGCTTTCGACACTTGAATATAATAAGATAATAGATAAATTGGTTGAAAAAGCCGATTCCGCTCCCGGCAAGGCTCTGGCAAAAGAGCTTGTTCCAATGAATGACATTGAAAAGATAAGGGAGGCTCAGACAGAGACCGCAGATGCACTGACGAGACTTTTTAAAAAAGGATCCACTTCCTTTGGAAATACCTGTGATCTGGGTTTTTCAATAAAAAGCCTGGAGATCGGAAGTTCCCTGTCAGCATCTGAGCTTTTAAAAATTGCGGGTATGCTTGACAACGTATCACGCATCAAATCCTATGGCAAAAAGGATCGGGATGATCAGCCTGATGATTCTCTGGATGTGTATTTTGATGCCCTCTCCCCTCTTACCCAGCTGGCCGGAGAGATCAACAGATGCATTATCTCTGAGGAGGAGATCGCTGATGAAGCGAGCCCAACATTAAAAAACATCCGCAGGCAGATGCAGATCACAAATGACAAAATACATTCACAGTTAAATTCTATGGTTACCGGGTCTCTCAGGACATATCTGCAGGATGCGGTGATCACCATGCGTGACGACAGATACTGCATTCCCGTGAAGGCAGAGTATAAGAGCCAGGTAAGCGGTATGGTTCATGACCAGTCTTCCACAGGCTCCACTTTCTTTATTGAACCTGCTGCCGTTGTGGAATTAAACAATAAACTAAAGAGCCTCTCTCTGGAAGAGAAAAAAGAGATCGAGGTGATCCTCCAAAACTTAAGTTTTTCGGCTTCCGAACATACCGCAGAGCTGGATACAGATCAACAGAACATGACCATCCTGGATTTTATCTTTGCAAAGGGTAAGCTTGCTCTTGATATGAATGCCACCATGCCTCTGTTTAACAGGCATCACAGGATAGACATCAGAAAAGGGCGCCATCCCCTTCTGGATAAAAAGAAGGTGGTACCCATCGACGTATCTCTTGGAAAAGACTTTGACCTTTTGGTGATCACAGGACCAAATACCGGAGGAAAGACCGTTACCCTAAAGACCGTCGGTCTCTTTTCACTGATGGGTCAGGCAGGTCTTCATATTCCTGCAGCAGACAGGTCAGAACTTGGAATATTTAAAGAAGTTTTTGCAGACATAGGTGATGAGCAGAGTATTGAGCAGAGTCTCTCAACCTTCTCATCCCATATGAAGAGTATAGTTCATATCCTGGACAAAGCAGACGAACATTCTCTGTGTCTTTTTGACGAGCTGGGTGCGGGAACCGATCCTACGGAGGGTGCTGCCTTAGCCATAGCTATTTTAAATCATCTGCATGACAAACACATCCGCTCCATGGCCACCACCCATTACAGCGAGTTAAAAATATATGCTCTCTCAACCGAGGGTGTAGAAAATGCATGTTGCGAATTTAACGTGGAGACCTTGCAACCCACCTACAGGCTCCTAATCGGAATCCCCGGAAAGAGTAACGCTTTTGCAATCTCCTCAAAACTTGGTCTCTCGGATGAGATCATAAAGGCGGCAAAAGAGCAGATCGACAAAGAGGATGAGAGTTTCGAGGATGTTATCTCAGACCTTGAGCAGAGCAGGATAAAGCTGGAAGCCGAAAAGAAAGAGATCGCAGAATACAAAGAACGCATTAAGACTCTGCAGGATCAGCTTAAGGCAAAGAATGAAAAAATCGACCGGGCAAAGGATGATATCCTGCGCAGGGCTAATGAAGATGCCAGGGAAATCCTGCAGGAAGCAAAGGATGTTGCCGACAAGACCATCCGCGACTTTAATAAACTCAGCGCCGGCATGGACATAAAGGATCTGGAAAAGAAAAGGCAGAACATCCGCGAAAAGATAGATGACAAAAACTCCCGCCTTTCCTTAAAGGAAAAGCCCGTAAAAGTTTCCACCGGCGACAGAGTGGATCCAAAGAAGCTTAAAAAAGGCGATGCCGTAAAAATTCTGTCCATGAATTCAAAAGGTATAGTAAATACCCTTCCCGACAGCAAGGGAAATCTTTTCGTCCAGTGCGGTATCATGAGGATTCAGGCAAATGTTTCCGACATGATACTGATCGATGAGGATATGATAACCGCTCCAAAGGTAACTTCATCCGGCAGCGGAAAGATAAAGATGAGTAAGTCCATGTCAGTTTCGCCGGAGATCAACCTCCTGGGTAAAACCGTGGACGAAGCTTTGTCTTTACTTGATAAATATCTGGACGACGCATATCTGGCCCACCTGCCCAGCGTGAGGATAGTTCACGGAAAAGGTACCGGAGCCCTTAGAAGCGCAGTACAAAGTCATCTGAAACGCACCAAGATCGTCAAGGAATTCCGCCTTGGTGAATTCGGCGAAGGCGATGCCGGTGTGACTATAGCAACTTTTAAATAATTGGGGGAAATAAAATGGTAAACAAACAGAGAATCCTGATCGTGGATGACGACAATAACATTGCGGAGCTTATCTCTCTCTACATGACAAAGGAGTGCTTTGAAACTCTCATATTAAATGACGGAGAGTCCGTTATGGGAGCCATGGAATCCTTTAGTCCAAACCTTATACTGCTTGACCTGATGCTTCCCGGTATCGACGGCTATCAGGTCTGCAGAGAAGTGAGAGCCAAATACTCTATTCCCATAATCATGCTTTCCGCAAAAGGTGAAGTTTTTGACAAGGTCCTGGGACTTGAGCTTGGAGCGGACGATTATATCGAAAAGCCCTTTGATGCAAAAGAACTGGTGGCAAGAGTAAAGGCAGTACTCAGAAGATACAAGCCTGTTATATCAACTCCCGAGATTACGGATGAAAAAAAGGTCGAATATCCCGACATCTCCATTTCTCTCACAAATTATTCCGTTATGTATAAGGGACAGCGGGTGGACATGGCTCCAAAGGAGCTGGAACTGTTGTATTTCCTTGCTTCGTCGCCTAATCACGTTTTCACAAGAGAGCAGCTCTTAGATCAGATCTGGGGATATGAATCCGCAGTGGACACCAGAACCGTTGACGTACATATAAAGAGACTCAGGGAAAAGATCCACGGTAATTCATTTTGGGAGATAGCAACCATCTGGGGTATCGGTTACAAATTTGAGGTCAAAAACTAAATAATGAGAAAGACACTTTATACCAAATTTCTAATTGCATATATCATATTCGGTATCTTTGGTTTTCTCATAGTTTCAACCTTTGTGCCCTCCATGGTAAACGACCTTTTGACCAGAAACAAGGCTGAAACCCTTTACTCCGAGGCAACTCTTATTGCAAACACCTATGCCTCGGGACTTTATACAAACGATGTCACTCTGGATACCGTAAATACACAGCTGGGCAGTTTATCAGTCTATCTTAATTCGGAGATCCAGATAATAAACCCTTCCGGCCGACTGGTTCTTGATACGTCAAAGGATCTTTTGTACGGCGAAGCCGAATATATTGAAAACTTCGACTCCAGCTTAGGCGGAAGCTCATACTATGTGATCGATGATTTTTTCCATACCTTCCCGGGAGATGTGCTGACTGTCATTGCACCCATCACATCAAATTATCGAGTGAGAGGATATGTGGTCATTCATAATGACCTTTCCGATGTGGCATCCCTTAATAATTCGATACTCACAATATCCTATATCACTTTGTCGATTCTTTTTTTGCTGTCGATGATAATCCTGATCTTCTTTACGGAAATAGTATACGTTCCCCTCAGAAAGATCACTCATGCCACCGAGCAGTATGCCGCGGGAAATATGCATTATGAGCTTTCAGTTGAAAGTGACGATGAGATGGGATATCTTGCTGCAAGCCTAAGCTACATGGCAAGTGAGATCGCAAGATCAGAGGATGACCAGAAAAAATTCATCGCAAACGTGTCCCACGATTTTCGCTCTCCCCTTACTTCCATACGTGGATACTTGGAGGCTATGATTGATGGAACCGTTCCGCCGGAAATGTTTGACAAGTATTTAAACATTGTACTGAATGAGACTGACAGGCTGACCAAGCTGACCAACTCCCTACTGACACTGAACAATTTGAATACAAAGGGAATGATGCTTGAAAAATCCGACTTTGATATCAATAAAGTCATAAGAAATGTGGCAGCCTCCTTTGAGGGAACCTGTTTAAAGAAAAATATAGCAATAGAACTGTTTTTGACGGATGATGTCATGATGGTAAATGCCGATATGGGAAAGATCCAGCAGGTTTTATATAATCTCACGGACAATGCCATCAAGTTTTCACATAATGATTCCGTGATCAAACTTGAGACTTCACTTAAAAAGAATAAACTCTTTGTCTCTGTAAAGGACAGTGGGATAGGAATACCAAAAGATCAGCAAAAGCTTATCTTTGAGAGATTTTTTAAATCAGACTTATCAAGAGGTAAGGATAAAAAAGGCACCGGTCTTGGTCTCTCCATTGTAAAGGAGATAATAAACGCCCATGGTGAGCACTTAAACGTAGTCAGCACCGAAGGTGTCGGCAGTGAATTTATCTTTTCCTTATCTCCTTCAAAGTCAACACAGAACGAGGATTAAAACATTCGCACAGCGTAACGATTTAATTATTATTTATATAAAAAATGGTTTTGGAAAAATTCCAAAACCATTTTTTTTAATAGCTTACTTCATATACCAAACTGTTTTTTTCAGCTTTTCCTATAACTCTCACCACTTCGACTTCCTTCAGTATATTTAATACTGTCCTTGCCAGCTTCACATTAATGTGAGCGGCTTTTGCAAAATCCTTTGAAGTAAAAGTTTCTGAAAGTGACTCCGGCACAAATTGCATATAATCTTTTATACCAGTTATATCCACCTCTTCCAAAATTGAAACCGGGATCCTGTCAAACCGGCTTGAACCCTTTTTCCTGTCGGTACTCCAGCCGTTTAAAAGCTTGTATTCCTCCATCTCCATCAGGACGAATCTGAATCTGATATTTTCATCCTTTAAAAACATCTTCAGCCTGTAAAGTTCTATGAATGCGTCATAGACATTTCCTTTTTTGGGAGATTTTCTGGGTTCTGAAGGTCGTCCGCTTACAGGATCCACCCAGATAAGCCATTTGAGAGCAGGGATCGGATAGACAATTGTCACAGGGTACAGTGGCAGAAAACTTTTTAGTTTTTCTCGCATCTTGTTGAACTGCCTGGTCTGTATCTCAATTATCTCTGTGCCGGTAAAAATATCCGCTACATACTTTTCCACCGGGACTTCATGCTTTGAAACATCCGGTTCATAATAATTTTTTAATACCGCGTGTACTGTCTTTTCGCTGAGGGTCCCTATGCCGGTCCTTTCCCTCTCCTTAAAAACTATTCTGTTTTTGATCTCTTCAAATCCGGGTTTGTCCATATTTTAGGCTTCTGCAGAAACTTCTTTGTCGTCTTTTGAATACAGGAGTTTCAGAATGATAGGTGTCAAAATACTGGAGCAGATTATAAGGAGGATAACCGCGGCAAAATATGTTGAACTCAGTAATCCGACAGCCAGACCCTTTTGAGAAACGATAAGAGCTACCTCTCCTCTTGTCATCATTCCCACACCGATCTTTAATGCATCATTACCCTTAAACCTGCAAAGCTTTGCCACGAGACCACAGCCTATGATCTTGCATACCATTGCAACGATCACAAAGCATAATGCAAATGCAAAAAACTCCCATGTCATTCCGTCAAGGTTAGTCTTTAAACCGATACTTGCAAAAAATACGGGACCAAAGAGCATGTAGGAATTGATATCCATCTTTTCTGCGATGTAATCCGAGTCTTCAATGGAGCAGAGGATAATACCCGCAACATATGCTCCCGTGATATCTGCGATACCAAAGAACTCCTCCGCAACATATGCAAATATAAAGCAGAGTGCCAGTCCAAGGATGGGAATTCTCCTGGTATGTGGATATTTTTCATCTATCTTTTTGAATATGTGGAATAATATGATTCCGACACCAAAAGCCATGAGGAAGAAGAGGATGGTTGAGATGATAACCTTTCCTCCGCTCTGTGAAGGATTTTTAAGTCCGATCACAAAGGTGAGCACGATGATACCAATGACATCATCTATTATGGCCGCGCTTAAAATAGTCGTTCCTACTTCGCCTTTTAATTTTCCCAGATCCTTTAATGCCTGAACCGTGATACTTACGGAAGTTGCCGTCATGATGACACCGATAAACAATGCTGTATAAAATTTATCCGTGCCTGCAGGTGCCGCTCCGTAAAATGCCATGTACAAAAGTGTTCCTCCTATAAGCGGGACAAACACACCTGCGCAAGCGATCAGAAACGCCTTAGGTCCTGTCTTAAACAGATCCTTTAAATTAGTCTCAAGTCCTGCTGA
This sequence comes from Acetatifactor sp., assembly GCA_024695935.1. GTDB lineage: Bacteria > Bacillota > Clostridia > Lachnospirales > Lachnospiraceae > RGIG10340. The sequence continues at coordinate 7,515 of JAILHH010000024.1, read as the reverse complement.
AAACATCAAAAGGATAACACCGATCTCTGCCATCTGGGAGAGAAAATCAGATAATTGAACTATGCCAAGAAGTGCTGGTCCTATCAAAAGTCCGGCCACAATCTGTCCTACTACCTGCGGTGCCTTTAACTTTCTTGCCATCAGTCCAAAAAATTTTGCGCTGACAATGATTATTGCCAGATCCATTAATATTTTATAGTTTTCCATATTTTTCACCTCTACAAAATCTAACCTCCGGCCAAAAAGCCGGAGGCGATTTTTATTCGTCTATTTCTTCCTTGGGAAGATTGATCTCTTTGTCATCATCGTCCCAGTCTTCAATATCATCTATGGACTGCTGAGGAATTTCTTCCATTGCATCTTCCACATTATCTACTTCCGTACTTCCGTCTGAAACCTTTTCTCTTACCTTGGCAATCTGAGCAACTTTAACTCCCTTGTCAAGGTTTATGAGTTTAACTCCTGAAGTAATCCTTCCTATAATGGGAATATCTGCCGCGCGCAGCTGGATAATGATTCCCTCCGTTGTGATCATCATGATCTCGTGATCCTCATTAACTGCTTTGACGCCCATTACCTCGCCGGTCTTTTCGGTTATCTTGTAACCTTTAACACCCTTACCGCCTCGGTTCTGGAGTTTGAACTCACTTATAAGTGTTCTCTTACCCATACCGTTTTCGGATGCGATGAGAACTGCCTCACCCTGATTCTTGTGCTGCATTCCTACAACCTCATCATCCTCTGCAAGGTCGATACCTCTTACACCCATTGCACTTCTGCCGGTAAGTCTCACATCCGATTCCTTGAATTTGATACACATACCTTTCTTGGTCACCAGTATGATATCGCATGATGCATCAGTAGTCTTTACTTCTATGAGTTCATCATCATCTCTCAAGGTGATCGCCTGGAGTCCGTTCTTTCTGACTTTCTCAAATTCCATGAGGGAAGTCTTTTTAACGGTTCCCTTCTTTGTGACCATGAAGAGATTCTTTTCTTCTTTAAATTCCTTTATGGGAATCATACCTGTCACATGCTCACCCGGCTGCAGCTGCAGAAGGTTGATCATGGCCACTCCCCTTGCATTTCTGCTGGCTTCGGGAATCTCATATGCTTTAAGCCTGTACACACGACCGAAGTTTGTAAAGAAGTTTAAGTAATGGAATGTGGTAGTCATTAACAGATCTTCGATGAAATCTTCATCTATGGTCTTCATTCCCTGAATTCCACGGCCTCCTCTGTTCTGGGCCTTGAAATTATCCACTGTCATTCTCTTAATATAACCGAGATGAGTGGCTGCAATGACAGTATTTTCTCTGGGGATCAGATCCTCTGTTGAAATATCGGCAATATCATAGGTAATCTTGCTTCTTCTGTCATCACCGTATTTATCGGATATCTCCATGATTTCATTTTTTATAACACCAAGCAACAGATTTTTGTCTGCAAGTATTCCGCGAAGTTCTGCTATTTTCTTTACCAATTCCTCATGCTCTGACTGAAGCTTTTCTCTCTCCAAACCTGTGAGAGCACGAAGTCTCATATCAACGATGGCCTGAGCCTGAGCATCGGAAAGCTCAAATCTTTCAATAAGTTTTTCCTTTGCCTCCTGTGCGTTGGCACTTCCCCGGATAATGGTGATCACTTCGTCAATGAAATCCAAAGCCTTTAACAGACCCTGTAAAATATGGTCTCTCTCCTCGGCTTTGTTAAGATCGTATTTTGTTCTTCTTGTAACTACATCTTCCTGATGCTTTATATAATTGATGAGCAGGTCAAGAAGGCTCATTACCTTTGGCTCATTGTTTACCAAAGCCAGATTTATAACACCGAAGGTATCCTGAAGCTGAGTATGTTTGAAAAGCTGATTCAAAATGGCATGAGCATTCACATCACGGCGAAGCTCTATTACCACTCTCACACCTTCTCTGTTTGACTCATCCCTAATATCAGTGATACCGTCGATCTTTTTGCTCTTTGCCAGCTCTGCGATCTTTACGATGAGATTGGCTTTGTTTACCATGTATGGAAGTTCGGTAGCTACGATCTGAGTCTTACCGTTTGGAAGTTCCTCAATCTCTGTTACAGCTCTTACTCTGATCTTTCCTCGACCTGTTCTGTAGGCTTCCTCACATCCCCTTGTTCCGAGGATCAGTCCTCCGGTAGGAAAATCGGGAGCCTTTACGATCTCCATTACTTCCTCGATATCTGTGTTCCTGTTTTCCTCAACCTTGTTGTCGATGATCTTTACCACAGCGGCGATTACTTCTCTCAGATTGTGAGGAGGCATATTTGTCGCCATACCTACGGCAATACCTGTTGTTCCGTTTACCAAAAGGTTGGGATAACGGCTTGGAAGTACCACCGGCTCTTTTTCCGTATCATCAAAGTTTGGAACAAAGTCAACCGTGTCCTTGTTTATGTCTGCCAACAGCTCCATTGAAACCTTTGAAAGTCTTGCCTCGGTATAACGCATGGCAGCTGCTCCGTCACCGTCCATGGATCCGAAGTTTCCATGACCGTCAACCAGAGGATATCTGGTATTCCAGTCCTGAGCCATGTTAACCAAAGCTCCGTATATGGAACTGTCTCCGTGGGGGTGATATTTACCCATTGTATCACCGACAATACGGGCACTTTTTCTGTGGGGTTTGTCGGGACCGTTGTTAAGTTCTATCATGGAGTAGAGGACTCTTCGCTGAACCGGCTTTAAACCGTCTCTTACATCGGGCAAAGCACGTGAAGCGATTACGCTCATGGCATAATCGATATAGAAAGTTTTCATTCTCTCATTGAGATCAACTTCCTGTATCTTGTCTATCTCCGCAACTCCATTGTTGTCAAAAATATCGTCGTTCATGTTTCCTCCTGTATCAGGGATTCATTAAATATCCAGATTCTTTACAAATTTAGCATTTTCCTCGATAAATTCACGTCTCGGCTCAACCTTATCACCCATCAATGTGGTAAATGTAAGGTCGATCTCCGATTCGATCTCCTCATCATAATTAACTCTTAAAAGGATTCTTCTCTCAGGATCCATGGTTGTCTCCCAGAGCTGCTCCGCATCCATCTCTCCAAGTCCTTTATAACGCTGGATCTTGTTGTTCTGATCTCTGCCGACTTCTTTTAAGATATTGTCGAGTTCTTCATCTGAATATGCATACCAGATCTTTCTGTTTTTCTCCAATTTGTAAAGAGGAGGCTTAGCCAGATAAACATGTCCCTGCTTTATAAGCTCGGGCATGAATCTGTATATAAATGTCAAAAGCAATGTGGAAATATGAGCACCGTCCACATCTGCATCAGTCATAAGGATTATCTTGTCATAGCGAAGCTTTGAAATATCAAAATCCTCATGGATACCTGTTCCGAAAGCGGTGATCATTGCCTTTATCTCTGCATTGGCATATATCTTGTCAAGTCTTGCCTTCTCAACATTTAATATCTTTCCTCTCAAGGGAAGTATAGCCTGTGTGGCTCTGCTTCTTGCTGTCTTTGCAGAACCGCCCGCAGAATCTCCCTCCACTATATAGATCTCACAGTTTTTAGGATCTTTGTCAGAACAATCCGCAAGTTTTCCGGGAAGAGCCATTCCCTCAAGAGCTGTCTTTCTTCTGGTCAGATCTCTTGCTTTTCTCGCAGCCTCTCTCGCCCTCTGAGCAAGTATGGATTTTTCACAGATTGACTTTGCAACCGTGGGATTCTGCTCAAGGAAATATGTAAGCTGCTCTGACACGATATTGTCAACAGCACCTCTTGCCTCGGAGTTTCCAAGTTTTTGCTTGGTCTGACCTTCAAACTGAGGATCCTCTATCTTTACAGATACGATAGCGGCAAGTCCTTCTCTGATATCTTCACCCGAAAGATTGGGTTCATTATCCTTTAAAAGTTTTGAACCTCTTGCATAATCATTAAATGTCTTTGTAATTGCATTTCTGAATCCCTGAAGATGTGTACCGCCCTCGGGAGTATTTATATTATTTACAAAACTGAATACGCTTTCATTAAATGAATCATTGTGCTGGAATGCAACTTCCACATACACATTATTCTTTTCGCCTTCAAAATAAAGTACGTCATCATATAAAGGAGTCTTACTCTTATTTAAGTATTTAACAAATTCCTTTATTCCACCCTCGTAATAGAAAACATCCTGACGCTCTTTATATGTTTCCTCTTCTTTTACTTCATCTAAAAGTTCTGCTTCCTCGCCGCTGTCCTCTGCAGCTCTCTCCAAAAGTTCATTTATCTGAGCTTTTTCTGCCTCATCATTATGATTTATCTTTTCACCGGGTTTTCTCTTGTCGGTAAGAACGATCCTTAATCCTTTTGTGAGAAAAGCCATCTCTCTTAATCTGAGTTTTAATACATCATAATCATAAACAGTTGTCTCTGTGAAAATAGTATTGTCAGGTAAAAAGGTAACCTTTGTTCCCGTCTTATCTTTTTCACATTCACCTACAACTTTAAGAGGATAACAAACTTTACCTCTCTCATATCTTTGTTTATATATTTTTCCTGATTTGCAAATTTCAACTTCAAGCCATTCCGAAAGAGCATTAACGACAGAAGCACCTACACCATGAAGTCCTCCTGAAACCTTATATCCTCCTCCGCCGAACTTTCCACCGGCATGAAGTATTGTAAATACCACTTCTACTGCGGGCTTTCCCGCTTTTTTGTTGATGCCTACGGGAATACCTCTTCCGTTATCTTCGACAGTAATGATATTTCCTTCGTTGATGGTGACATTTATGGTATCACAATAACCTGCAAGAGCTTCATCTACCGCATTGTCTACTATCTCGTATACCAGATGATGCAGACCACGGCTGGCAGTGGTACCGATATACATACCCGGTCTTTTTCTTACTGCCTCAAGTCCTTCCAAAATCTGGATTTCATCAGCACCATATTCATGTTCTACAGTAGTGATATTCATGCTTTCTTCACTCATTTAATGAACCATGCCTTTCTTAAAACTTACTCGTTACTCATTAAAGTTGCTTTGCCGTTTTCTATTTTGTATACTCTGTTGATCTCAAATCTGTTATTCACAAAGTCTTCCAGACCGGTACAGGTAATGATGGTCTGTACATCCCCTATACTCTCAAGCAGATAATTCTGTCTCTTTTCATCAAGCTCCGACAATACATCATCAAGTAAAAGTATGGGTGTATCCTTTGTGATCTTTTTTACCAGTTCAATCTCTGAAAGTTTAAGGGAAAGAGCAGCTGTTCGCTGCTGACCCTGGGATCCAAACTTTCTGACATCCAGCCCGTCTATATAGAAACCGAAATCATCTCTATGGGGACCTGTGGATGTCATTTTTGATCTGATATCTTTTTCCCTGGAATATTCCATTCGACTTTCAAAATCTTCTATGGAAACATCAGGTTCATAAACTATCTTTATCTCTTCTCTTCCGCCGGAAAGTTTTTTATGAATGTCATAAATTATCTCATTTAACTGATCAACAAAGAGATTTCTTCTCTCTATGATCTTGCTTCCGTAGGATACTAACTGCATATCCCATATATTTAAGGTGTCTTTCAAAGACGGATTAAAATAGATCTCTTTTAATAATTTGTTCCTCTGATTTACTATCTTGTTGTAATTATTCAGATTGTAAAGATAAAAATTATCAAGCTGGCATAATTCCATATCAACAAACCTGCGTCTTTGGGCAGGTCCGTCCTTTATGATCGATAAATCTTCCGGTGAAAAAAAAACAACATTACAAATTCCAAGCAAATCCGCCGCTTTTTTTAACTTTTTTCCATCGATGGCGATTCCCTTGGATTTTTCCTTTCGAAGATGCATATCTATCTTCGTTGTAAGGCCTTCTTTTTCGATATATGTTCTGATATGTGCTTCGTCTTTATTAAAATTAACGATCTCTTTGTCTTTACTTCCCTTGTGGGATTTTGTAGTGGCACTCTCATAGATTGCCTCGAGGATATTTGTCTTACCCTGGGCATTGTCTCCAAACAATATATTGGTGCCTCTGCAAAATTCCATTTCAAGAGATTCGTAATTTCTAAAGTCAGCAAGTTCAATAGATTTGATAATCATATTTTACCTTACTATTCTACTTTTATTTTATTTCCATCAAATTCGACTTCATCTCCGGGATAAACTTTTCTGCCCCTTCTGTCGTCAACCTGTCCGTTTACTTTTACAAGTCCGTCCTGGATCGCATATTTGGCATCAACACCGTTTTCAACCAAACCTGCAGCCTTAAGTAATTGGCCGAGCTTTATAAACTCATCCTTCAGCTTGAATGTTTCCATATTTTCTCCTAATTCACCATTGAAAAGTTAACGGGAAGAACAAGATATGTATAGCTCTCTTCTCCTTCTTTCTTTATGAAGCAGGGAGACTTGGGATTTACCATGAAAAATTCCACTGTCTCATCCTCAATTACTCTAAGTGCATCAAGGACAAACTTGGCATTAAATCCAATCATCAGATCCTTACCCTGTTTTTCGATATCTATATCTTCCTTCATGCTTCCGATGGATGAAGAGATCATTATCTCTACCTTGGTGTCTGTAATATTAAAGATGATGGGTTTTTTATCGCCCTCTTTTACAAGGAGCATGGCTCTTTCTATACAGTCCATCAGCTCTCTCTTGTTTATGATCATCTTTGTCTCATAATCTGAGGAGATCATCTTGCTTACTTTAAAGAATTCTCCCTCTATGATCCTTGATACTACAACAGTTTCATCAAATTCAAATACAACATGTTTCTGTGTAAATGAAATTGTTATCTCTTTTTCGGTATCATCAGATATGATCTTCATGACTTCATTAAGAGATTTTCCGAGAATGATAATCTCTCTATCTCCAAATGCTTCCTTAAGTTCGATATTTCTGATGGCAACTCTGTGTCCGTCAAGAGCAATAACTGTGAGAGTAGTACCGTTTATCTTGAAAAGCTCACCTCTCATCAGGATATTATTATCATTTTCTCCTACTGAGAAGATCGTCTTTCTTACTATTTCTTTTAATGCATACTGGCTTAATACAATGCTGCTTTCTTTTTCAACTTTTGGAAGGTATGTATATTCATCACCTGACTTACCCATAATATTGAATTTTGCTTTTTCACATACGATGGTAGTCTTGTAATCTTTGCCTGTCTCAATAGTAACTTCACTGTCGGGAAGCTTTCTTACTATCTCAACTATCATTTTTGCATCAAGGGCTACTATACCGGGCTCAATGATATCTCCTTCAACCACGGTTTCAATTCCCATATCTATATTATTACCGGTAAGTGTTATATTGCCTTTTGTAGTATCTACCAGAATACAATCAAGTATTGATAAAGATGGTTTACTGGGAATTGCTCTTGATACAATAAGTAATCCGTTAAATAAGTTTTGTTTTGAACAAACGATTTTCATTTTGTTTATAACTCCCTTCAGCTGTTCTAAGATCCCTATGTAATATATAAATATATATATAAATTAATAATAATATTATTAAGGACTGTTGATATGTG
>JAILHH010000037.1 GCA_024695935.1 Acetatifactor sp. | reverse complement strand
ATCGCCTGCCTGATATATGGCTCCATAAAGAGCTTAAATTCGGACAGATCCGAAACCCTCCATACAACATTATCTCCAAGCCTTATGTTATCAAGCGCCGTATCCATCTCGGGAATCCCGCTCTTTACCCTGTCAAATGCAGCCATGTCCTAATCCTCTTTAGCCTAAATGCCGGCATTTAAATGAATAAAGGCGTTCCATCCTTTACGGACGAAACGCCTTCGTTTCTATGTTTAAATTTATTATATCACGAATATATCACTTTTTCCAGCCCCGGCACCCACAAGACGACGTAAATTTACTGTAGGATTTGAAAGGGTAGATTGCCTTACCTCTGAACTCTGTTCATGTATCCGTCCCAATTGGCGGTTACACTTCCTGCATTCAGGGCGATCCTGTACGAATCTGCGGAAAAACCCATCTCATCGGTGGATTCAACTATGAGCCTATACCCATTCTCCTCTTTTGTAACCTCCACCAGATATGCACCTTCAAGGGATTTTAACAGATTCTTCCATTCGTCTCCATCCACGGTTTCATCCGGCTTTTCATCCATCAGGACTCCGTCCGCATTGTAATATTTGTAGCCTTCTTTTTTGATATCCGTGACCTTCCCGTTCTCAAATAATAGCCGTGTGGTCTTTGCATATGAGTCCGTGAAATTTGCGTTCTGAGAGTTATTTGCCTTTATTATCAATGACTCCAACACCAGTTCTATCCCGTCCTCTTTTTGCAAAAATTCGGTCATCACACAATCTTCAAAAGAAAACTTATCTATTTCATTTTTCGATACAAAAGACAATTTAAATTACCTCACAAATCTTTATTCTATATCCGGTATACGTCACTATGGATTTCTGCTGGAATGGCATGAGAAGTATAACACCTGATACTTTGATGCGATATCGTCCATAAGTTCCAGAGCGCTTTCAACCTTGTCCTCATCCAGATTCACAAAGGGATCGTCGAAAATGATCATGGGCTTCTCTCCTTTATACATAGTATCGATCAAAGCCATTCGGAAACAGATTCCCGCCAGGTCCCTGTATCCTTTGCTGAAGGACCTGGGATTTCTCTGCTGTCCAAGCTCATTTACTGTAAATTCCGTGTTTGCGTCAAACACGTAATTGTCACCGCTCTCACCGGTTAGTTTCCTGTAATACTGATTAAAGTTCTCGGCCACAGGTCCCACATATTTTGATGTAAATGAAACCTTTGCTTTCTCCAAAAAGTCCCTGGTCTTTACCAGCAGATCGTATTTTTCTTCGAGTTCGCTCAGGGTCTCTTTGTTGATACTAAGTTCCGCTTCCACATCCGCCAGCTCGTCCCTTTCCTCCAAAAGCCTGTTTATCCTGAGTTCATAATCACTGATGATGCGGCTAATCTCCTCAGCTTTCTGTTCACAGAGTTTAAGCTCCAGAGCAAAGTCGCCCTCGTTTCCCGTATCTGCATTTTCATCAGGCTCAAAGGACTTTATCTCATCCAGGTCTTCATCTTTTTCAAAGGCTTCCTTTTGATTTTTTGCAGTCTCGAATTCTTCTTTTTCTTCCTCGAGATTTGATATATTTTTTTCGATCTCAAAGAGAAGATCTCTGCAGTTTTCATCAAATTCAAATCCGTACTTTTCCAGATATGAACCTATATCATCCCTCATGTATTCAAGGTCCTTTACCGCAGTTTCATAGACTGTTATCTTTTCGGATAACTGCACCTGCCTCTCTCCGTGTTTTTTTATGGAGTAGGCAAGTTCCATGGGTCGCAGGTTCACATCGGTAAAGGTTTTGTAAATCGCAAAATATGCCCTGATCTCACCCTCAAGTCGCTTTATCTGTTCATGTATGGCATCTGAGCTCTGCTTTTCTTTTTTCTCCTTTAACTTCATATAGTTTCTGTAGTCATTTTTCAGATCGTTTATGGCATTCAATATTCCGTTTTCATCCGTCTGCTGTGAAAAGACACCCAAAAACTCTGCGGTACTCTTATCAACCTGTTCAATGTATTCGTTGTCTTTTGCTATCTCTTCTTCTATTTCGCGTAGCGGTGCAGGAGGTGTATTTCTCTTTTTTCTGCCTGCCAGAAAAAGTATCACAAACACGATACCCACTACACAAACCGCCGCGGAAACACCCAGGGCTACACCTCTCAGATCTCCGAAGGTGAGCATATTAAGGTAAACCGCTGCCGCAAAAACAGCACCAAAGATCAGACAGATAAGACCGATATAAAGGTTCGTCCTGTCCTTTTTTTTCTGTTCGAAAGCACGTCTCATTCCCGCAACAGTCTCAGCCTTTGATTCTATGACCGCTTTTTTTTCATTGCGCTCATTCCAGGCTTCCACATAGTTGTCAAAGATATCCTCTTCTATGTCTTTTCCCTCGAACTTGTTTTTCAGCATCTCAAATTCAAAGGCATCATCCTCAGTCAGTTCGCTGCTTTTTGCCTGCTGTCTTGCATCCGAAAGCTCATGGAGTTTTTCGAGGATCTCAGCATTTTTATCCTCATCATACGGATGCTGCGCAAACATTTTTTTGAGGAATTCATATTCTCTTACTTCCTCGTCCGAAGGTTTGTAGAGGTTTCTGGTTTGAACGGCTCTGGCCATCTTTTGACTTCTGTCTAAATACTTGTGAACAGATTCCAGGTCAGGCACATCTTTTTTGAAATACTCTCTGACCTCCCTGTATTTCTTTTCCTTGGCATCAAAATTGTCACAGATTCTCCTGTAAGAGGCCTGTTTTGCCGCAAGAAGCTTGTTTTTGTCCATGAGAGACTGAATATGTCTGAGTTCCTCGATCTTCTTTTTATACTCTTCTCTGTTTGCGATCTCCTCTTTTTGTCTGGTTTTATTGCTCTGAATGGCTTCATCGAGTCCCGGTGCACTTCTTAATTTATATTCCTGCTCCGTTATCTCGCTCTTTAACCTGTTTATCTCTCCCGTCTTTCTGTCGGGTGTCAGAGCATTGATGGAATTTTTGAGGGAATTCATCACCTGCTCGTAATTGTTGATATCATCCGTAACCTCCGTGAGGTTCCCGATCTTGGCATTTATGCCGTCCGTGGACTGAGTCTCACAATCATTCTGTGAGATCATGATGGTCCTCATAAATGATGCGGAATCTATCTGAAACAATTCCTCGCCTATATTATCCGAAAAATCATTGCTTAACAGATTCGTGCCCTCATCATAAAGAGCAAATGTATCCTCGGAGATCTTGTTTTTAAAGGTTCTGACGATCCTGTATTTTTTGCCACCTGCAAAAAAGGACAGACTTCCGCCGTACACTCCTCCCTGCCATGGCGCGTATTTTCTCCTCTCATTTATGAGTTCATCTCTTTTGCCTTCGTTGTCAAAGCCATAGAACATGACCTTCACAAAGGCAGCAAGCGTGCTCTTGCCCCAGCCGTTGTCACGTAAAAACACATTGAGACCGGATTCGAACTCACAGTTGAAATTGCTGAATTTTCCAAAATTTTCGATGTGGAGAGCCGTAATCTTCATCAGTCGATCACCTCCCCCATCAGTGCTTTGATACCGTATCTGATAATGCCTGCCTGCTCCTCCGCAGTCAGTTCTTCGCTGGAGATAACGGTTCGCACGAATTCACCCTTTAAGGATTTATCATTTTTGAAAGCATCATAATCCACTTTAAAGCCGGATTTATCTTTTAGCTTGACATAATAATATGAATCTCTGAAATGCGTCTTTATCAGAGCCGGATCCTTTTCGCAGGTATAATCCACATCACCTGTGAGGACTATCTTTACAAGGTCTGAAGAAGGTATATCCTTTTCTTTTAAAGTCTGCTCAGCTTTTTTTATACAGTCATTACTGGTAAGGCACTCCGAGATGTCCACAAAAACCTCATGCAGATTTCTGGATGCCGCCTTTATGAACTCAGCGGAGTAAATCATCCTGTCCTCGTCGATATCAAGTACCACGAAACCATGGGGTCCGCATTCATCAAAGCCTCTGCCTTCAAGGCACCCCGGATAACAATATTTTCCTCTGCCGTCAAGAGCATCCATTTTGTAGCTGTGTATATGGCCAAGAGCCAGATAATCTATGCCCTTGTTCTTTAGTTCCTTCAGATTGATGATCTCCGCCTTGTCCTTTGAGGCCGACTGAGATTCCTGTCCGTGAAGCACCAGGATATTAAAATTAGTCATATCAAGTCCCGCCAGAGAATAAAATGAATTTGAATTGACAGGAGTGAGTTCGATACCTGAGATGGCAATGTTACCTTTCTCACCTATATGGTACGTGGTCAGTTTATCCGAAAAAAGTTTGAGATTCTCAGGAATTGTCTGAAGGGAACTTAAGAAGTTATCACTGTCATGGTTTCCTTTCAGATAAAAGAAATAAATATCCGGATTATCCTCGATCGCCGCAAGGACGCAGTTTCTCGCAGCAGCGGAAACACTCTTTGTATCAAAGAGATCCCCGGCTATTATGATAGCAAAAACACCCTCTTTTGCGGCATAGTCTATCATTTTCTTAAAAGTCAAAAGGAGCTCATTTTTTCTCTCCTTTGCTTTTTCCTTGGACAATAATCCGGTCATGGAAGAATCAAGATGAAGGTCGGCACAATGTATTATTTTCATATTTTTCCCCTCCATGTGTTCAGTTTAACATATCGAAGAAAAATTTCCATCTCTTCGTGCAAAAATTTTTGCGGCTAAGAAAGATTGCGTTGACATCATCTGAAAAACGTGCTATGTTTTGTGTATGAGGTGTATTAATTGTTTTAATACACTTATGAATCTGAAAGGAGAATTCTATGATCACGCTGGATTACAGAGACAAGCGACCGATCTACGAGCAGGTGACGGAAAAACTGTCGCACCTGATCGTATGCGGCGCCTTGGATGAAAACACTAAACTCCCCTCTGTGCGGCAGTTGGCTCTTAGTCTTTCGGTAAACCCAAATACGATCCAAAGGGCTTATTCGGAATTAGAGTCCAAGGGCTACATATATACAGTTGTGGGAAGAGGCAATTTCGTATCCGAGAAAAAATCATGGGCCGGCGCACTAGACAGCGCCCTTGAAGCGGCTATTCAGAGTCTGGTACAGACTGCTCTCGCCTCCGGATACTCAAAGGAAAGCCTGTTACAATCCATATCGCAGATCTATGAAAAAATGATCAAGGAGGCAAACAATGATTGAGATAACGAATCTGCACAAAGAGTTTGACGACATCACCGCTCTCGAATCAGTTACCGCCTGCATCGAGGAAGGCCATGTATACGGACTGATCGGTACAAACGGCGCAGGTAAGAGTACTCTCCTGCGTACCATCGCCGGGATATACAGACCTGACAGGGGAAACGTTAAAGTGGACGGCGAGGAAGTATATGAAAACACGGAACTAAAGGCAAAGATATTTTACATATCCGACGACCAGTTCTTTTTGAGCGGTTCCACACCACAGGTAATGGCAGATCACTACAAGACCTACTATCCCGGTTTTGACACGGAGCGTTTTGAAAAACTCCTGGGGATCCTGGACCTTGACAAAAACAGAAAAATATCCACTTTTTCAAAGGGAATGAAAAAACAGCTGTCCGTTGTGATCGGCATATGCGTAGGTTCAAAATACCTTCTCTGCGACGAGACCTTCGACGGACTTGATCCCGTAATGAGGCAGGCCGTAAAAAGACTCTTTGTAGATGAGATGGATAAAAGAGACTTTACGCCTATTATAGCATCGCATAACTTAAGGGAACTTGAAGACATCTGTGAACATGTGGGGCTTCTCCACAAAGGTGGCGTGGTATTTTCAAAAGACCTGGATGAAATGAAGCTTGGCGTTTACAAGATCCAGTTCGTTCCGGGGGCGGACACCGACAAAAAGAGCATGATGAGTGCCTTTGACGTGCTCACAAGCAGTCTCACCGGTTCGCTCATCACCATGACAGTCAGGGCATCCCGTGAGGAGATCGAGTCAAAAATGCTTGAATTATCTCCCGTCTTTTGGGAAATACTTCCTCTCTCACTGGAGGAGATCTTTATAAATGAAACGGAGGTGTTGGGATATGACTTCACAGATCTCACTGTTTAAGATAATGAATGCGGAGACCAAAAAGCGCAAGTGGATCCCCGCACTTTCAACAGTAACACAGTTGATCCTGGGCATTATTGTGTTTACGCTGTTAGTGGGAAATGCATCGAGCAACACTTACTACTATATAGATAACCCCACCGCATCTAAGGAAACATTTATAGCCAGGGATATTTTCTCTCTCGCTACCCATTACTTCTTTGTTATCGAGGGCATTATAGCCATGGCCGGCGCATTTATCTGTGCCATGTTCTCCTTTGACTATCTCTTTAACAAAAACAAAGTGGATTTTTATCATGCTCTGCCTGTAAAGAGAGAGAAAATGTTTACGGCCCTTTCCATAAACGGATTCTTGTATTGGCTGATACCTGCATTTATCACTCATGTGATCGCATATTTTATATGTCTGCCCCATGTGGTAAAAACCGAGTTTTTCGGAATGCTTTCAAAGGAAATGTCGGTACAATTTACGATTTTGATACTCACATACCTAGGAGTATATTTTGCATTTATTCTCGGAGTGCTGTTAAGCGGAAATTACATCAGTACTCTGGCAAACATGGGTATAGTATCCTGTGCCATTACCATAATCTATCTGATATGGACACTTGTATTACAAGAATATACAGAAACAGCCATTGCAAATATGGATAAGATTGAATTATTTGCATCTCTTTCTCCGCTCCCGGGTGCCATTGGACTCTTTGATGTAGGATTTAACGGTCTTGAAAACAAGATCGGATATTGCATTATATATATTCTGATCACAATCATCATGGCCGTGATCTCACTGTTTCTCTACAAAAACAGAAAGAGTGAGACCAGTGAAAAAGGTGCAGTATACAAACCTGTTCAGAATGTTTTCACAGTGATCGTCACTGTTTTGGCTGCAGTACTCATCGGATCACTGTTTAGGGAATTAAGTAACGGAGCTCAAGATTTCTGGTCCATAGTCGGAGCGCTCATGGGAGCTGTTCTTGCATACAGCCTGATAAGCATTATATTTAATGCCTCCGCCAAAAACTTCCTTGGCAATAAGGCATTGTTTATCACAAGCATATGTGTATCCGCAGTTCTTCAACTGATATTTATCACCGGACTTTTCGGATATGACAATTATATCCCGAAAAAAGAAAAGCTTGAAAGCATCACAATCCTGCCCAACACTTTCAGGGATGACGGTGCAAACCTATTATTAGGCGATGACGGAGAAGTATTTTTTAACTATGAGGGTCTCCAGATAAGTAATGTTGATATCAAAGTTCCTCTTGACGAAGGCTATGCACTGGCAGAGAGAATGGTCCAGGCTCGTACAGAGGACAGCGAATATATGGTTTATTGCACCGTCAGATTCAATTTAAAAAACGGCAGAAAGATCTACAGAGAATACTATATCCGAGATACCTTCATAGATATGGTTGACTGCGTGCTGAATGCAGAAGGCTACAAAGAAACATTTTACAAGATAAGCACACAGAATTTTATAAAACCGCTGGGGGTAACCGTAGAGGATAATAACTTTGACGGAGCAACCCTCACCGAGAAAGAAGCTGATGAACTTCTTGCCTGCTATGAAAAGGATTTTGATTCCCATTACAGTGCTGAGGAATTGTTCAAAGAATATTATGACTATTCAGATATGTACCGTATAGAATGTTATTACAATGAAAAAGGATGGCCCTCCGTAAATCTTCCAATCCCGGAGAACTATACCGAAACAATAAAGTATATAGAAGAAAACCTGGAATTAACAGATACGGCTGACTCTCCTTACCTCTACAAAGACTATCCCGCTATCGCAGAGTAAGAAAGAACGAAAATTCCCCGACCGTGAGGCCGGGGTTTTTCTTGTGAAATATGATAATGGCATTTATCAACATGAGTAGTTCGTGATCACTTTCGATCACATTGGTTAGTATACACTAACTTGAATAAGTTTGCAATAACTTTTTGAAATTATTTTTTTAATTCTTCCCAAAATATGGGTTTACCCGCTTTTACAGACTCAGAAGCCTTTAGGATCCTTTGATTTGAGGAGCCGCGAAACTGAAGGGTTATATCCTTTTTTGCCATTACAAACTCTCCGTCCACCAGTATATCTATATTTTCCAAAAGTTCCCTCACTTCAGTGCGTCCTTCGTCTATCCATTTGAGCATCTCTTCAAAAGTATATCCCGAGTAACACCACACATCTTTTTCAGGGAATCGGCTTCTGACTTCTTTGATGAGTTCAAGTACACAGAATCTGTTCTCCGGTTCAAAGGGTTCACCCCCAAGCACCGTGATGCCCTGAATATGTTCCGGTGACATGGCTTTTAATATACTCTCCTGAACTTCCTCCGTATATGGTTCTCCACTGTCAAAGTCCCAGGTACTTGCGTTAAAGCATCCCGGACAATGATGCGTACAGCCGCTCACAAAAAGCGAAACCCTTACGCCGGGGCCGTCAGCCACATCAAATTCTTTTATTGCAGAATAATTCATAAGCCGATACCTCCTGTAAATCTAATTGTACAATATTTCGTATTTAATCGGCAAACTTTTCTATATCTTGTGGTTTAATTATATTGCTGCGGCATATATATTGCAAGCCATTTTTGTCCCGGTTTAAATAACAGACAATAAATTATCATATTTGGGCACGCCCACAAAGTGTAAATATGTTATGCTACTTTACTCTTGCAGCACTTTTCTTTTCATTCAACCCCTAATAAATCATATATCTTCCTGACGCGCTAATCCTTGATCTGAACATTTTCTATTTTTTTAATTAATTGATCAAACCATTCTTCATCCTCCCATTTTATTGGTAATTGGGGATTTATACCTTCTTCTATAAAAACAGTATCTATAGAATCAATTCTTGCGTCATACCAATCGGCTACTAACAATTTGCCATCACTTTTCGAGACAATAAATTCTACAATCGAAGACTCTTCTCCTCCAAAAGAAAATATGCGTACTACTGCCATTCGTATGAAATAATAGGTTTCATCGATAGGATAGGATTCTAACGTCTCATAGGCGGATGTCACCGTTGCATTTTCAAGCATAGCATCTCTTCTTTGCTTTATTTCCATCCCCAATGCCTTAGTTTTATAATCCTTTATATTGCCAACCAAATATTTGCTAAAATCATAAGGACACATTCCGTATAGCGCGTTATAATATAAAGTATCAGCCTCCTGGCAAAACCCAACTACTTCAAGGATTTCCTTTTCTGGCACGTTATTATCTTCTCCCATATCCAACGTAGCAATGGGGACCTGTTCTTCCTCTGAAACAGAGACGCTATTATTCGGCAATTCTCTCCACGATCTAGATTCCTCTGTCTCAACAATATCCGAGAATGCATTTTTCAATGTAGTCTCAAGGCCCGCGTTCTGAGCCCCAAACCATCCATAATACACATTGGACAAATTCGAGACTTCATCCCCGCTGATAACCAACTCCATCGCCTTTTGCTTGGTTCTATCATCCCACAATACAACGTAGCGGAATTCGTTGATTTCTTCAAAAAAAGAATTAACCTGCAAGGCATGAAAAACAACACTTTGATAAATCTCTTCTTTTACAGGGAAAGAACCTACTTCCGGAATAAACTCAATGAAAAGACTCATTCCATCATCAGTTTTATCAATCCTAATATTTTCAAGAAAACGGAAATAGTTTACAGAATAATGCTCAACGCTATCCATAATAATCTCTTTCTCTTGATATTTGTCACTCTCCTCTGTTTCAATCGCTGTTATATTTCCTTTATCTTCCGCAGCTTCTTTTTGTATACTACATGCGGATAATATTAAAATCAATGCCAATACAGTAAATATCTTTTCCTTCATTCTCATCACCATCCATTATACCGTCTCAAAGAGTATCCGCTGAGCCAAGTATTGCTTCTTGTATAACTTTTTGTTTTATCATTTTGTCATTTTTGCAAAAGATATTAATTCCTGGTCATTAAAATAACCGCTGATGGACAACAACGCACCATGCTCGTCCGTCCATACAATGGCATTAGATTCTCCTTCTTTCTCAGAGAGATATAATTCCGCCTCTATTTCACTTATCATAATCGGCTCATCAGCTCCATCTTCATCGCATGCAATATAAAAATCACTTGTGCCATCCGGAGCCACCACGGAAAAGGACAATATTTCCCCTGCGGAATTCACATAGATCTCAGTTACTGATCCTTCATTTAGAATCCTATCCACCAACTCGTATTCTTCGGGAACAATATTTTCCATTGTATACTTTGTAATATCTGTTTCCTTATCCGAACTGCTATAATAGCCAAACATCCCTTCGCTATATATCCGCATGATCCAATGCGCAAAAGCAGCTCGTACCTTATCATTTGTTCCCAAAAGGATTCCTCCGGCAACCGTAAGCAGTAGCAAAATTGTAGCGACTGCCTTGCCCACTCTGTAAATCACGGGGTTTGTTTCCCTTCTGATCAATCTTCGAATTTTCCGATGGAACCGATTCGAAAATTCATGTTCATAAAATGACCTTGTAGGTATCTGCTGCAATATAAATATATCTGCTTCTTCTAAAGCCTGTGTCAACATCAGCTCATCCATCATATAATTCCCAACTCCTTACACATTTGCTCCAGTTTTTCCCTGGCTCTCTGCCCTGTTTTTTTTGCAGATTCCTCTGTGGTGTCTGTGATTTGGGCAATCTCCGCGTAATTATATCCATGAACATATTTTAATATCAGAACATTACGATACTTGGGTTTCAGTTTCAATATCTGCTCTGTGATCAAATTGTCCCCCTCATAGGAGAAGGATTGATTCTCCTCCACAAGGTCATCTTCTAATTCCACTTCGTTATATTTCTTCTTTTTTCGGTAAAGATCTATGGCTTTGTTTTCTGTAACTATTAAGGCAAAACTTCGTGTCCGATTGCTGATAGGCTGTTCCAGCTTATCAATATTTTCCAGTATCTTCACAAAGGCTCCCTGAACTACGTCTTCTGCATCATGTGAATTGTGCAGGATTCCATAGGCGCGGTAGTACATCGCATCTGAATATGCGTTATAAATCATTTCAAGTTTTGAACGTGTTTTCTCATCTGTAATCGCAGCAAGCAGAATCAGCATTGGTACCTCTCTTTTGTCCTCAATAATATAACGATACAGTATATCAAAAAGGGACACTTTTGCTTTTTTTCAGTATAACATATTACTCTATGTCGTAAGTAAAAAAAACGAGACGCCTTATTAAGGCGTCTCGAGATTTGTTAATCAATATAAAAAATTAGTTCTGCTGTGCATCCTTGATGGAGAAGCTCATTCTGCCCATCTTGTCCTTGCCAAGGCACTTAACAGTTACCTTGTCACCAAGTGTGAGAACGTCCTCAACATGCTCGATTCTCTCTTTTGCGATCTTTGAGATGTGAACCATTCCCTCTTTACCGGGAGCAAATTCAACGAAAGCGCCGAACTCTTTGATGCTTACAACCTTGCCCTTAAAGATCTGGCCTTCCTCGAAGTCTGTTGTGATGATCTTTATCATCTCAACTGCCTGATCCATAGCAGCCTGATCTGTACCACATACAGAAACCTTACCGTCATCTGTGATATCGATCTTGACACCTGTGCGGGCAATGATCTCGTTGATGGTCTTTCCTCTCTGTCCGACCACATCACCGATCTTTTCAGGATCAATTGTGATGGAGATGATCTTGGGAGCATACTCGTTAACTGTCGGTCTGGGAGCTGCGATCGCAGGCTTCATACATGTATCCATGATGAAGAGTCTTGCATCACGACATCTTGCGATGGCACCCTCTACGATAGGACGGGTAAGTCCATGGATCTTGATATCCATCTGGATAGCTGTGATACCTTCTGTTGTACCTGTTACCTTGAAGTCCATATCTCCGAAGAAGTCCTCGAGACCCTGGATATCGGTAAGAAGTACGAAATCGTCATCTGTGTCTCCTGTTACAAGACCACATGAGATACCTGCTACCATTCTCTTTATAGGAACACCTGCTGCCATAAGTGACATACATGATGCACATGTTGAAGCCATTGATGTGGATCCGTTTGACTCAAATGTCTCGGATACGCAACGGATAGCATAAGGGAACTCTTCCTCTGTGGGAAGTACGGGGATAAGTGCTCTCTCTGCCAAAGCTCCGTGTCCGATCTCACGACGTCCGGGACCACGGGAAACCTTTGTCTCACCTACAGAATATGCAGGGAAGTTGTAGTGATGCATATATCTCTTTGCTACTTCGTTGTCATCAAGACCGTCGATCTTTTGCTGTTCTGAAAGAGGAGCAAGTGTACAAACATCACAGATCTGTGTCTGTCCACGGGTAAACATTGAGGAACCGTGAACTCTGGGAATAATATCAACCTCAGCTGCAAGAGGACGGATCTGAGTGATCTCTCTTCCGTCGGGACGCTTGTGGTCCTTTAAGATCATCTTGCGGACTGTCTTTTTCTCATACTGATAAATTGCATCGGGAAGGATTGCAAGCCACTCCTCGTTGTCTGCAAAAGCCTCTGTAAGCTTTTCTGTGATAACGCGGATGTTCTCTTCTCTTACCTGCTTCTCGTCTGTAAAGACTGCCTCTTCCATCTCTGCGGGAGTTACGATTGCCTTGATAGCCTCGAAAAGCTCCTCGGGAACAGCACAGCTTGTGTACTCGTGCTTGGGCTTTCCAACCTCTGCTACGATATTCTCAATGAAAGCGATGATAGTCTGGTTAACATCGTGAGCCTTGTAGATAGCCTCGATCATCTTTTCCTCGGGGATCTCGTTTGCACCGGCCTCGATCATAATGACCTTTTCCTTTGTGGAAGCAACTGTAAGATTAAGGTCTCCAACCTTCCACTGCTCCTGTGAAGGATTGATCACAAGTTCTCCGTCGATCATACCAACCTGTGTCATTGCGCAGGGGCCATCGAAAGGGATATCTGAAATGCATGTTGCGATTGATGCGCCGAGCATAGCTACAAGCTCAGGTCTGCACTCGGGATCAACGCTCATTACCATGTTGTTAAGTGTTACGTCATTGCGATAATCCTTGGGGAAGAGGGGACGCATGGGTCTGTCGATAACACGGCTTGTGAGGATAGCATTCTCTGAAGCCTTTCCCTCTCTCTTGTTAAATCCTCCGGGGATTTTACCTACGGCATACATCTTTTCCTCATATTCTACTGAAAGAGGGAAGAAATCGATACCGTCTCTGGGTTTTTCTGATGCGGTTGCTGTTGAAAGCACTGTTGTATCACCATAGTGCATAAAGGCACAACCGTTTGCCTGCTTGCCGACACGATTAATGTCGACTACGAGTTTGCGACCTGCAAGGTCCATTTCATAACTCTTGTACATTTTTCCTCCTTTTCTGCCGCTTTGGGCACACATATTTGGCGGGAGGATGCCGAAACTACTGAAAAAATCAGGAGTATTCCTAAGCTTTTCAGCGGTCTCGGAAAATTCCATCCCGCACAAATGTAAATAAAGCGGAGCGCATTTTAGGCGCACTCCGCTTTTGTTTTGCACATTATTTTCTCAGACCGAGTTTCTCGATGAGTGAACGATATCTCTCGATATCTTTCTTCTTAAGATACTCAAGAAGGCCACGTCTCTGACCTACCATCTTAAGCATACCGCGGCGTGAGTGATGATCCTTGGGATTAGCCTTAAGGTGCTCGGTTAACTCCTGGATTCTTGCTGTAAGAACTGCTACCTGTACTTCAGGTGAACCGGTATCGCCGGCTGTTCTTGCATACTCATTCATAATGGCTGTTTTCTTTTCTTTTGAAATCATTTTAATTTCCTCCTTTAAAATATCAAATATGGCCCTCACCAAGACTAAGGTCGGAGTGTCCATAACCTGAGTGACGGCTAATCATACTAGGGTATTGTAGCATAAAGATCAATGATTGTAAATCATTATTTTCCCAAGTATTCAACCTTTATCAAAACGATGAAGCCCTGTCTTTTATCCTGTCCATGGCTTCCAAAGTGTTCTCGTGACTTCCGAATGCGGTCAGTCTGAAATACCCCTCACCGCTTGGACCGAATCCCGATCCCGGGGTTCCTACCACATTGCACTCTTTAAGGAGCATATCAAAAAATTCCCAGCTTGTCATCTTATCCGGTGTCTTTAACCAGATATAGGGCGCATCCACACCACCGCTTACGCTATAGCCTGCGCTTTTAAGTCCCTCGAGAATTATCCTGGCATTTTCCATATAATAGGAAACCTGCGCCTTGATCTGTCTCTGACCCTCTTCCGTATACACGGCAGCTCCTGCTCTTTGAACTATGTAGGGTGCTCCGTTATACTTTGTGGCATGTCTTCTTGCCCAGAGAGCATGAAGGGTGGTGCCTCCTGCCTTTATATCCTTTGGAACCACGGTGTATCCCAGTCTTAAGCCCGTAAAGCCCGCATTCTTTGAAAAAGAGTGAAGCTCTATGGCGCAGTTTCTTGCTCCGTCACACTCATAGATTGAATGGGGCACATCACTGCTACTTATATACGCTTCATAGGCCGCATCATATATTATGACGGAGCCTTTTTCGTTGGCATAATCTACCCATTTTTGAAGTTCATCTTTAGTAATGGTCGCTCCGGTTGGGTTATTGGGAAAACACAGATATATGATGTCCGGAGTTTTCTCAGGGATCATCGGTGCAAATCCGTTTTCCTCAAGGCATGGCATATATATCACATTGTCAAACATGCCGGTATTCTCATTGAAATTTCCCGCTCTTCCCGCCATTACATTACTGTCAAGGTATACGGGGTACACAGGATCACAGATCGCTATTTTGTTGTCCCTGTCAAAGATTTCCTGAATATTTCCGGAATCGCACTTTGCACCGTCTGAGATAAATATCTCATCGTCGCTTATGTCGCACCCTCTGTATCTGTAGTCGGTCTGTGCGGCGGCGCTTCTTAAAAACTCATAACCCAGATCCGGCGCATATCCCTTAAAGGTGGATGCCTCTCCCATCTCATCCACAGCCTTATGGAGAGAATCTATGATCTTTGGGGCGATAGGCTGTGTAACATCGCCTATTCCCAGTCTGATTATCTTTTTGTCCGGATTTGCCATGGAAAAAGCGTTAACTTTTTTTGCAATATTTGAAAACAGATAGTTTTCCGGAAGTTTCGTATATTCGCTGTTGATCTTAAACATTTGATTCACACTTTCTTAATTTTGCCCATAAACCTTAGCCGTCGCGGTTCAGCACCAGTATCATCCTGGCGGTTTCCGCCATGGAAGTACCCGAATCCATGCTGCTCTTCTGAATATATCTGTAGCTTTCGGGTTCTGTCATGCCCTTTTTCTCCATCAGTAACTTCTTTGCCGCATCCAGGGCCTGCTGCTCCTCCTCCGTCCTCTGACGGGGCTTTGTCCTGAACTTTTTAAGACGCCTGTTTTGCTGACTGAAAAGTTCCTCCACCGCCGTGGAAAGATCCGCTGCCTTAAGCGGAAGCATCACTCTCTTTACGTTTGGCAAAAACTCCGAATCCCCGGAGCTCTCCAAAAGTACCATGTCAAAAAAGTCCGGAAGCATTCCCGCAAGTTCAAAATAACCCATCTGGCCTATCTTTTTCATGCAGATGACCACTCCGCTGTCTCGGTCTGCGGCGATCTGAAGGATCTCATTGGAGCTGCGACAGATGTCCGCAGAGTCAAAACCTCTGCGCCTTAGCATCTCAGCCACGACTTTCGAGTTTTCGATTTTGGGCATTGCTATTATTATGCTGCCCATGAAAAGATCCTCCTACATTCTTCCAAGATATCTGCTGATTTCCCAATCTGATACTCTGTCCATGTAGTCGTTCCACTCTTCACGTTTTGCTTTCATATAAATATCAGTAAATTCGTCTCCGAGGATTCCCCTTGCAAAGGGATCCTTTTTCATGTCCGTAACCGCATCCTTTAAGTTCTCGGGAAGAGCCTGATGCCTCTTTCCGACACCGTTTCTGTCCTCATCTCCGGGATCCATCTGATTCTTTACTCCGTCAAGCCCCGCACTGATAAGAAGCGCTATGGCAAGATAAGGATTGGCCGAGGGATCCGGGAATCTGACTTCAATTCCCGCATCATCAAAGTTTTTGTTGTATTTGATAAGGCTCTCCTCTCCGTTTGTGGACCAGTTTATAAACTTGGGCGCCTGGAAACCGGATACAAGTCTTTTGTAGGAATTGACTATGGGGTTTGTGATGGCTGCGATACCCTTTGCATGATTCATGATACCTGCCATGAAATACCTGGCATTTTCATTGGGTTCCTTGCCCTCGCCCCTGAACATGTTCTTTCCGTTTTTTCCGTACATGGTGATATTAAGGTGCATGCCGCTTCCCGCCACACCCGTTGAAGGCTTTGGCATGAATGTGGCATAGAGACCGAATCTCTTTGCGATGGATCTGACCGCAAATTTAAATGTGACTATGGCATCGGCAGTCTGAAGTGCCTCTGCCTCCTTGAAATCTATCTCGTGCTGACCGGGAGCCTTCTCGTGGTGGGATGATTCGATCTCAAATCCCATCTCCTCAAGGGTGAGCACCATATCTCTTCTGGCATTCTCTCCAAAGTCCACGGGGCCCACGTCCATATATCCTGCCTGCTCATGGGTCACAACAGTGGGTGCTCCGTTATCATCCGTATGGAAGAGGAAAAACTCACACTCGGGATCCACTGTAAATGAGTAGCCCTCCTTTGAAGCTTCGTCCAAAACTTTCTTGAGAATGGTCCTGGGGGCCATATTAAAGAGTTCTCCATCCTCGGTGACCACATCACATATGAATTTTGCCACCTTTCCCTGCTGAGGTCTCCAGGGCAGGATAACAAAGGAATCCGGATCGGGTCTTAAATATAATTTCTCGTCAAGATCGGTCACATCATTAAAAAGAGTGCTGCTCTCAAATCCGTATCTTCCCTGGAAAACCTTGTCAAGCTGACCGGGTGTTACCGCAAGATTCTTCAGATTACCAAACATATCGGTAAACTGAAGACGGATGAATTCAACATCCTCTTCCTTTATAAGTCTTTCTATCTCTGCTCTGTTCATGCAAAACTCTCTCCTTTTCATGAATCGCTCCTCTCATATACTTGTATGGCGGATCACAGATTGGAATATCCCATCAGTGACTCGTCCACAGCCTTTGCACATTCCCTTCCTTCCGCAAGAGCCCATACCACAAGTGACTGGCCTCTGTGCATATCTCCGGCAGTGAATACTCTCTTTACGCTGGTCTCGTATTTTCCGGGAGCGGTATTTACGTTTGTTCTCGAATTACATTCTACATTAAATGCATCCGTCACGTAAAGTTCACTTCCCAAAAAACCTGCGGCGATCAGTACAATATCCGCACTTATTTCTTCCTCGCTGCCCTTTATCTGCTCCATGACCATTCTGCCTGTGGCTTTATCGGGCTTTGACTCAAGTTTTACCGTCACGATGCCGCAGAGATTTCCCTTGGCATCTTTTTTGAATTCCTTGACGGTGGTCTGATAGATTCTCGGATCCTGACCGAATTTAAAAATAGCTTCCTCCTGGCCGTAATCCGTTTTTAAGACCTTTGGCCACTCGGGCCATGGATTGGAATCAAGCCTTGTCTCCGCAGGCTTTGGCATCATCTCAAGCTGTGTCACATTTTTGGCTCCGAGCCTTATACATGTTCCCACACAGTCGTTTCCCGTATCACCACCGCCGATTACAACGGCGTTTTTGCCGCTTAAGCTTCCGAATGAAAAATCCTTTGCCGCAAAGACTTTGCTGTAATCGTGGTCGTTGTCACAGATCTTTTTGGTAACTTCCTTTAAAAAATCAACCGCAAAATAGATCCCCTTTGCATCTCTTCCGGGAGCCTTTATGTCTCTGGGGTTTGACGCTCCGCAGCAAAGTACCACTCTGTCAAACTCATTTAAGAGTTCCTCTGCGGTGATATCCTTTCCCACATTCACATTGCACTTAAATGTGATGCCTGACTTCTCCATGAGCTTTACTCTTCTGTCGATCACCCTCTTGTCAAGTTTCATATTGGGGATTCCGTATCTGAGAAGTCCACCCACTCTGTCGCTTCTCTCAAAGACGGTCACAAGATGTCCTCTTTGATTTAAGAGTTTTGCTACGGCAAGTCCTGAGGGGCCGGAACCTATGACCGCCACTTTTTTTCCGGTCCTTACCGCAGGGGCTTTTCCTTCCACAAGGCCGTGTTCAAAGGCATATTCGATTATCAGCCTCTCGTTTTCCTTGGTGGTAACGGGCTCGTCATTTACATGTCCGCAGGTGCAGGCTGCCTCGCAAAGCGCGGGACACACTCTTGATGTAAACTCCGGAAGGGGATGGGTCACGGAAAGTCTCTTGTAGGCTTCCTCCAGTGTTCCCCTGTAGACCAGGTCGTTTGTCTCAGGCACCAGATTGTGAAGAGGACACCCGCTGGCCATTCCGGATATAATCACCCCTGCCTGGCAGAACGGAACACCGCAGGACATACATCTTGCCGCCTGCTTTTTTGCCTTTTCCAAGGAAAGACTCTTGTGAAATTCATCAAAATTTTTAATTCTGTCGGCTGGAGCAGTCACTGCTCCCACTTCTCTTTCATATTCCAGAAATCCTGTTGCTTTTCCCATTTTTCGTCCTTTCCGATCATTGCTTTCCCATCAACATGTTAAAGCTCTCAATTCCTGCTTTTTCGGGGCTCATTCCCTGCTCCTCGAACATTCCCTTTAAATGCATGATCTTTTTGTAATCCTCTGGGATTATCTTTTTAAAGTGAACCAGTGACTCCTCAAAATCCTCCAGGATCTTTGATGCCTTCTTGGAACCGGTAAGCTCCACATGCTTTTTGAGGATGGTCTTGAGTTCGTCCCTGTCAGCCTTTGTCTCGATCTTTTCCATGAGGACACTGCCCTTGTTCAGGTTCTTGTAAAGGGTGTTAAACTCATCATATACATAAGCCACACCGCCGCTCATACCTGCTGCGAAGTTCTTTCCCACGGGACCGAGTATCACAGCGCGTCCGCCTGTCATGTACTCGCATCCGTGCTCGCCTACGCCCTCCACAACGGCTATGGCTCCCGAGTTTCTGACACAGAATCTCTCACCTGCCATACCGCTGATATAGGCTTCTCCCAGGGTTGCTCCAAAGAGGGCAACGTTTCCGCAGATGATATTGTTCTCAGCGTCATATGCCGCCTCGGCAGGGGCCTTAAGCACCAGTTTTCCGCCTGACAAACCTTTTCCGAAATAGTCATTTGTGTCTCCCACGAGATTTATGGTCACACCCTTTGGCAGGAAAGCTCCAAAGCTCTGTCCGCCGGCACCCTTTGCATTGACGGTGATGGTGTCATCCTTTAATCCTTCGGGATTTTTTCTCGTAACCTCGGCTCCGAGAAGTGTACCGAAAGCTCTGTCAGTGTTTGTGACACCTATCTCTATCTGTGAATCACTGCCTGTCTTTATGGAATTTAAAACCTTCCTGTCCTTTAACAGGATCGATTCATCCTTTGTGTTTTCAAGATGGAAATCAAATGCGTTCTTTATGTTGAATACGTTGTTCTCAAGAGCTGTGGGAGCAAGTATTCCGGACAGATCTATTGATGAAGCAGCCTGACTATAGCCCTCCTTTTTGATCAAAAGATCGGTTCTTCCGACCAGCTCTTTCATGGTCTTTACACCAAGCTCTGCCATGATCTCCCTGACTCCTCTTGCGATAAAGCGCATGAAGTTTTCAACGTACTCTGCCTTTCCCGCAAAATTCTCTCTGAGCTTTGGATTCTGCGTTGCAATTCCGTAAGGACATGTATCAAGATTACATACTCTCATCATGGTGCATCCCAAAGTTACAAGGGGAGCGGTTGCAAAACCGAATTCCTCTGCGCCAAGGATTGCTGCGATCACAACATCCTTCGGGCTCATAAGCTTTCCGTCTGTCTCTATGGTAACCTTGTCTCTGAGTCCGTTCATGATAAGAGTCTGATGAGCTTCCGCCAGGCCAAGCTCCCAGGGAAGACCCGCATTATGTATGGAGCTTAACGGTGCCGCTCCTGTTCCTCCGTCATAACCTGAGATCAGTACCACCTGCGCTCCTGCCTTTGCAACACCTGCCGCAATTGTACCTACACCTGCCTCTGACACTAACTTTACAGAGATCCTTGCGTCTTTGTTTGAGCATTTAAGGTCATATATAAGCTGAGCCAGGTCCTCGATTGAATAGATATCGTGGTGAGGGGGCGGTGATATCAGGCTCACACCGGGGGTTGAATGACGTGTCTTTGCGATCCAGGGGTAAACCTTTTTTGCAGGAAGATGTCCGCCTTCACCGGGTTTTGCACCCTGTGCCATCTTTATCTGGATCTCCTTTGCGCTGATTAGATATCTGCTGGTCACACCGAATCTGCCGGATGCAACCTGCTTTATGGCTGAGCAATAATCGATCTCCGTTCCTGCGGATTCAAGTCTCTCATCGCTCTCTCCGCCCTCGCCGGAATTGGATTTTCCGTGGAGTCTGTTCATGGCAAGAGCCAGTGCCTCATGGGCTTCCTTGGAGATTGAACCGTAGCTCATGGCTCCCGTCTTAAATCTCTTTACGATCTCCTCCTCGCTCTCAACAGCGTCCAATGATACAGGCTTGTTTGATACCTTAAAGTCCACAAGACTCCTCAAATATCCTGTGTTTTCATCGTCGACCATCTTGCAGTATTCTTTGAATTTGTCGAAATTTCCCTCTCTTGTGGAGGTCTGGAGCATGTGGATGGTCTTTGGATTATATCTGTGCTGTTCACCCTGGGCTCTCATTTTGTGTCTACCAAGGGCTGCAACGCTTAAATCGCTGTCAAGTCCCAGCGGGTCAAAGGCCTTTGAATGGTTATTGTCCACTGCCTCCGCAATGTCCTTTAATCCGATTCCGCCCACGCGGCTCACGGTCTTTGTAAAGTATCTGTCTATCACGTCCTTGGAGATACCCATGGCCTCGAACATCTTGCTTCCCTGATAGGACTGTATGGTGGAAATCCCCATCTTTGAAGCTATCTTTACGATTCCCTTTAATAACGCTTTGTCATAATCATCCACTGCCGCATAGTAGTCCTTGTCCACAAGTCCTTTTTCCACAAGGGAAGCTATGGAAGCATGGGCAAGATAAGGATTTACTGCGCTTGCTCCGTATCCGAGAAGTGTTGCAAAGTGGTGCACGAGCCTTGGCTCTCCGCTCTCAAGTATAAGTGACATGGCGGTGCATTTTTTCGTGGTTACAAGATGTGAGTGCACTGCTGCCACAGCCAGGAGTGAAGGGATCGCCACATGGTTTTCGTCAACTCCCCTGTCTGAGAGGATCAGTATATCCGCTCCGTTTTTGTACGCCTTGTCAACCTCCACAAACAGATGGGCGATGGCTGAATCTATGGGAGTACTCTTGTAATATAATGTAGAAACCTTTTCAACCTTTAAATCCTTATTTTTAATATGCTCAAGCTTCAAAAGATCAAGGTCGCTCAAAATAGGATTTTCAATCTTTAAAACCCTGCAGTTTTCGGGTTTTTCCATCAGCAGATTTCCGTTTTTACCGATGTAAACGGTTGTGGATGTCACGATTTTTTCCCTGTCCGCATCAATGGGGGGATTGGTGACCTGGGCAAACATCTGCTTAAAATAATAAAACAGAGGCTGGTACTGATTTGAGAGGGCGGCTATGGGAGTATCGATTCCCATGGCGCCGATGTGCTCGCTACCCGAAAGCGCCATGCCCGCGATCTCTTCTATGCAGTCCTCGTAGCTGTAACCGAATGCAATATGAAGTCTTGAAAGCTCCTCATCAGTAAATGAAGGTATCTTTTCATTGGGAACCTTTAAGGATGAAAGCTTTACAAGTCCCTGGTCAAGCCACTCGCCGTAGGGGCTCTTTTTTGCATATATCTCCTTCACCTTGGAATCGTCCAGTATCACACCTTTTTTGGTATCCACCAGAAGCATTTTTCCGGGGTGAAGTCTTTCTTTTTTCAAAATATGCTTTTCATCGATATCAAGGACGCCCACCTCAGATGAGAGGATCAGCCTGTCATCGTCGCAGACATAGTATCTGGAAGGACGAAGTCCGTTTCTGTCAAGGATCGCTCCCATGTAATCACCGTCTGAAAACAGAATGGATGCAGGGCCGTCCCAGGGCTCCATCATGGTTGCATAATATTGATAAAAATCTCTCTCCTCGGTGGAGATGGTGTCGTTGTGATCCCAGGGCTCAGGGATAAGAAGTGACGCCGCAAGGGGCAAATCCATTCCTCCCATCACCAGAAACTCCAATGTATTGTCAAGCATTGCTGAGTCGGAGGCTTCCCTTGGTATAACGGGCAGGACTCTTGTCATATCCTCATCCGAGAATTTGTCGGTGTCCATGGTCTCCTCTCTTGCAAGCATTTTGTCCACGTTACCCTTGATGGTATTGATCTCACCGTTGTGTACAAGCATTCTGTTGGGATGAGCTCTCTCCCAGCTGGGATTTGTGTTTGTGGAAAACCTTGAATGCACCATGGCGATGGCAGACTCGTAATTTTCATCTTCAAGATCCGCAAAAAATGTCCTGAGCTGCCCCACCAAAAACATTCCCTTGTAGCAAATGGTCCTGCAGGATAAGGAGCATACATATGAGATATCGTTGCTCTGCTCGAAAACCCTGCGGATTATGTAAAGCTTTCTGTCAAAATCTATGTCATTTTCCAGTTCTTCCGGTCTTTCCACAAAGGCCTGGTAAATATCGGGCATGCTCTCATATGCCTTTTTGCCAAGCACCTGAGGGTTTGTGGTAACCTTTCTCCAGCCCAAAAACTTAAGGCCTTCCTTTTGGACAATGACCTCAAACATCTTTCTGGATCTGTTTCCCTTTAATTCATCCGTGGGTAAAAATATCATACCCACACCGTATTCTCTTTCCTTGCCCAGCTGAATGCCGATGTCTTTGCATACCTTTTTTAAGAACTTATGAGGAACCTGAGTCAGGATCCCTACGCCGTCCCCGGTCTTACCCTCGCCGTCCTTGCCTGCTCTGTGCTCTAAGTTTTCAACGATGGAAAGAGCATCAGCCACGACCCGGTGGCTCTTTTTTCCTTTTATATTCACAACTGCTCCGATACCGCAATTGTCATGTTCAAAACTCTCACGATAAAGGGGTGCCTGCCCCGAGGGCGAATCTGTCATTTTCATCTGCTTTCCTCCTTGTATGCTGAAGCAGCCTCCACCAGGCCTCTAAAGAGAGGGTGTGCTGCGTCGGGTCTTGATTTGAATTCGGGATGGGCCTGTGTTGCCATAAAATAGGGATGATCTTTTAACTCTATCATCTCCACGATATTGCCGTCCGGGGAGAGTCCCGAGAGGATCATGCCGTTGTTCTCAAGTTCATCTCTGTAATCATTGTTTACTTCATATCTGTGTCTGTGTCTCTCAAAGATATTCTTTGCGCCGTAGAGTTCATACGCCTTTGAATCCTCTTTAAGATCACAGGGATATGCTCCAAGCCTCAATGTTCCTCCAAGGTCCTTTATCTTGTCCTGTCCGGGCAGGAAATTGATAAGGGGATTTGTTGTATCAGGGTCAAATTCGATGGAGTTTGCATCATTTAAATTCAGGACATTCCTTGCAAATTCAATGATTGAAAGCTGCATGCCAAGGCATATGCCAAGGAATGGGATGTTGTTTTCTCTGGCGTATTTTATGGCGGTGATCTTGCCCTCTATGCCTCTGTTTCCAAAGCCTCCGGGAACCAGGATTCCGTCCGCACCTTTTAAGATCTCACCCACGTTCTCCTCTGTGATATCCTCTGAATCTGTCCAGGCTATCTCCACTTCCTGTCTGTTTGCGATGCCGCCGTGCCTTAATGCCTCTGCAACGGAAAGATATGCATCATGAAGCTGAACATATTTTCCGACGATGGCGATCTTTACTTTTCCAAGAGGATTTTTGTAATCCGATACCATCTGTTTCCAGTTTTTAAGATCAGGTTCCGGGCAGGGGAGCTTTAATACTTCACAGACTGCCTTTGCAAGTCCCTCTTCTTCCAGCATCAGCGGGACTTCATACAGAGATTCCGCATCCAGATTCTGGAGCACGTGCTCTTTTTGCACATTGCAGAAAAGCGCTATTTTTTCGCGCATATGATCGTCGACGGGATAGTCTGATCTGCATACCAATATGTCAGGCCAGATTCCCATGGACTGAAGCGACTTTACGGACATCTGGGTGGGTTTTGTCTTCATCTCCCCGGAAGCCTTCAGATACGGGATAAGGGTGACCTCTATGAGTGCCGCATTCTCTCTTCCCACTTCTGCCTGGAACTGCCTGATGGCTTCCAAAAAGGGCTGGGATTCGATATCTCCCACGGTTCCGCCAATCTCTATGATGGAGATCGTCTCCTCATCCGCAGATTTTGCCTTGTAGATTCTGTCCTTTATCTCGTTTGTAATATGGGGGATTACCTGAACGGTTCCTCCGCCGTAATCGCCGTGGCGTTCTTTGTTCAAGACTGACCAGTATATCTTTCCCGTGGTCACATTGGAATTTCTGTCCAGATTTTCATTTATGAATCTCTCGTAATGGCCAAGGTCAAGGTCTGTTTCCGTTCCGTCGTCCGTAACGAAAACCTCACCGTGCTGTATGGGATTCATGGTTCCCGGATCCATATTGATGTAGGGATCGAACTTCTGCATGGTGACATGATAGCCTCTTGCCTTTAAAAGCCTTCCAAGGCTTGCCGCAGTGATTCCCTTTCCAAGTCCCGACACCACACCGCCGGTCACAAATACATACTTAACCATCTTATTTTCCTCCAATTATTGCCTTAATCGAGCAGGCTGTCTCCTACT
This sequence comes from Acetatifactor sp., assembly GCA_024695935.1. Taxonomy (GTDB): domain Bacteria; phylum Bacillota; class Clostridia; order Lachnospirales; family Lachnospiraceae; genus RGIG10340. Next base: position 19,922 of record JAILHH010000037.1, on the reverse strand, counting down.
CGCTGACCATAGATGAAAACACTTCGTTTTTTTCATCTATGATTAGCAGTCGCCAAATGTCTGCCCGAGCAAGCTCGGCAGCCGCTTGGCTCGTTGCCATAACAAAAAGAGCGTCAGACAGACCATGGTCTGTTTGACGCCCTTGCCAACCACATTTAGTGTTTATGTAATATAATTTTTGTCTGCCCGAGCCGGATTTGCGATTTAATACTTTTCTTTCTCGCCTTTTCGCATCCTGCACGGATTTTTTATTTAAAGTTTTCTTTAAGCAATCTTCCTTTAAATAAAAAGGGGGGCAAGAAGTCGACTAATCGCGACCTCTTTGCCACCACATAGTTTATTATATTACACATTGGAGGGTTTAATGTCAACCATCAATTCATTTAAAATTGAAATATATGTTGATGATACTGAATATATTTATTCCACATCCTGAAGTGCCGCAAAATCTTCCTCGCCGGTACGGATCTTGATAACTTTTTCAACAGGATATACAAAGATCTTACCATCTCCGATATGACCTGTATAAAGAGTTCTCTTTGCAGCCTCAATAACTGCTTCCACGGGGATCTTACTTACTACCACTTCAACTTTAACCTTGGGAAGAAGGGTCACATCCATCTCAACTCCACGATATCTCTCGCCGGCACCCTTCTGAATACCACAACCCATTACCTGAGTCACTGTCATACCTGTTACACCCAGATCGTTCATTGCTTTCTTCAAAGCGTCATATCTGGAGAGTCTTGCGATGATTACAACCTTGCTGATCTCTGAATATCCCTCAGTAGTCATTCTCTCAACCTTGACAGCTGCGTTCTTTCTTGCCTCGCTTGCTTCATCATATTCAGGGATACCGAGGTCGGTATTTGCATTTACATCCATTGTCATTGTGTTAGAGATATCCATGATGGAGAATCCTGCATATGCTGAAGGAAGTCCGTGCTCTGTGATATCAAGTCCTGTGATCTCCTCTTCCTCGCTAACTCTGAGACCGAAGATCTTTTTGATGAGAAGGTAAGCAATTGTCATTGTAACAACTGTCCAAAGTGCTGTTGCGATAAAACCTACAAACTGAATTCCAAGAAGCTTAAATCCGCCGCCATAGAAGAGACCTGAAATGGTGCTCTCGGGAGCGCTTGTTGTGGCAAAGAGACCTACTGCCAATGTTCCCCAGATACCGTTTACCATGTGAACACTCACAGCACCTACGGGGTCATCCACGTGTGCTACATTATCAAAGAACCATACACTTACTACAACCAGTACACCTGCTACGGCACCGATGATGATGGAACCGAAAGCATCAACCACGTCACATCCTGCTGTGATTGCTACAAGACCTGCAAGTGAAGCGTTAAGACACATTGAAACATCGGGCTTTTTGTATTTTACCCATGTCACGATCATACATACAACTGTTGCAATTGCAGGAGCGATGGTAGTGGTAACGAAAATGGAACCGAGCTGTTCAACTGTTGTTGCTGCCGCACCGTTAAATCCATACCAGCCAAGCCAGAGGATGAATACACCAAGGGCTGCGATGGTGAGGTTGTGTCCGGGGAAAGCGTTTACTTTTACGATCTTTCCATCCTCATTTTTAACAAACTTTCCGATTCTGGGGCCAAGGATCGCTGCACCAATTAAAGCTGCGATACCACCTACCATGTGAATACAGTTGGAACCTGCAAAGTCGTGAAATCCCATCTGTGACAGGAATCCGCCACCCCATGTCCAATGAGCTTCAATAGGGTAAACCACTGCGGAGATCACTGCTGAGTACACACAGTATGACAGGAACTTTGTTCTCTCTGCCATGGAACCGGATACGATGGTAGCGGTTGTGGCACAGAATACAAGGTTAAATACGAAATTGGACCAGTCGAAATCTCCATAGCTTGTGAAGATATCAAATCCGGGTCTTCCGATAACTCCCGCCAGATCCTCACCAAGCAAAAGTCCGAATCCTACAAGAATAAAAACTACAGTACCGATACAAAAATCCATCAGATTCTTCATCAGGATATTACCTGTGTTCTTGGCTCTGGTAAAACCAGCCTCACACATTGCAAACCCGGCCTGCATCCAAAACACCAATGCAGCGCCTATCAAAAACCAAACACTAAAAACTTCACTCATAATGTTCTCTCCCTTCGATGTGTATGTAGCCGTTTAAAATGATTTTTCAAATGGCCCTATTTATAACACAGCCAGAATGAATTTGACTGTGCCTGGCAGCCGCCGGATTCCTGTCTTTGACATTTGACCGGCCGTCTGCCATAACAAAAGGCGCGGAAGCGATTAAAATCGCCATTCGCGCCTTTGCTTTTCGACTTATGATAATTAAATCCTATTTTTGTTTGTAACTGCGTATTTGCTTGTGCTGTTTGTTTTGCTTATACGGCTTATCTTGGCTCGCACTGCTTATTTTTGTTTGCAAGGCTTTTTTGCTTGCACTGTTTTTTTTGCCTGCCCGCATATCGCATAAGCTTCTGCTGAAACCTGTATGATTTCCTACACAGGATATATATTGTTAAAGCATGCCTTGCACAGGCTGTGCTCTTCGCCGTTTTCTCCCATGCAGCCCTCTATCAGCGAATCCAGATCATCCACTTCCATATATCCCAGAGAATCCGCTCCTATCTGAGCCCTTATCTGTTCCGTGGTATGGGAACTTGCGATAAGTTCGGAGTTTGTGGGAACGTCGGTGCCATAGTAACAGGGATACAGAAACGGAGGAGAACTTACTCTCACATGGACTTCTCTTGCACCTGCATTTCTGAGCATTGTGATCAGATTTTCCATTGTGGTGCCCCGGACTATGGAGTCATCTATAAGTACTATCCTTTTATCCTTTACCACTGAGGAAAGCACATTTAACTTCATCTGGACTGCTTCCTCGCGCTCATCCTGTGAGGGCTTTATAAAGGTTCTTCCCACGTAGGAGTTTTTGTGAAAAGCAAGTGCAAAGGGGATTCCGGATTCTTCCGCATATCCCTTGGCTGCAGCCAGTCCCGAGTCGGGAACACCGCACACCAGATCCGCCTCCACCGGGAAGCGCTTTGCCAGGAGCTTACCTGACTTTACTCTTGCCTCATACACGCCCACATTGTCGATGGTGGAATCAAGTCTTGCGAAATAGATATATTCGAAAACGCAATGAGCATGCTTATCACTGCAAAACTCTGTATCGCTTGCAAGATTACTTCCGTCAAATGTAACGATCTCTCCAGGTCGTATATCCCTTATAAACTCTGCTCCGATGGATGTAAGTGCACAGCTCTCCGATGCGAAGACATATGCGTTTCCACGCTTTCCCATGCACAGGGGCTTAATTCCCAGAGGGTCTCGCACTGCCATAAGCTTTCTCGGGCTCATGATAAGAAGCGCATACCCGCCCTTTATCTTTTTCATGGTCCTGTGGAGAGCTTCCTCGATGGAATCACAGTTTATCCTCTCCTTTGCAAGCATGTATGAAACCACCTCTGAATCGGTGGTACCGCGAAAAAGTGCTCCTTCATTCTGAAGTTCCTCCCGAAGTTTGGCTGAATTTGTGATATTTCCGTTATGAGCAAGCGCCAGAGTGCCTTTCAAATAATTTAAGACCATTGGCTGCGCGTTGTCCACGCAGCTGGCACCGGTGGTGGAATATCTCACGTGCCCTATCCCTAAATTTCCCTTTATCTTTGCAAGTACGTCCCGATGAAAAACTTCACTTACAAGTCCCATTTCCTTATGGGATGAAATGTTTCCTATGGGACCTAATGTGTCACAGACCGCCATCCCCGCAGATTCCTGTCCTCTGTGCTGCAATGCTGACAATCCGTAATATACAGACTTTGTAACATTTCCTCCGTCGGGATCATAGATTCCAAACACACCACATTCTTCATGAAGTTTATCATCCAACATACATTCCACCACGCAAACCGTTTCCGGTTCTTTCGCTTAATAATATTTATTTCACTTTTCCCGCCACACCCGGGCTTAGTACGGTTTATTTGAATATTTCTGTAATAAAACTGTAGCCTTTCAAAAGCGAAATTTCATTCCTACAGTTTTAATTTGGAATTCCTTATAATAACCGTAATCAAATTTTTCCTCTTACAGTGTTTTTTGAGTTTTTCTCATAATAACTGCATTCTTCAATTATCCGTACCTTCCGAGTTTTCATTCATTACAGTTATTACTGCACTTTTATCAAAAAAACTGTATGAATCTGTTCCGGATCCTTTTCGGATTTTCGCTGCTTACAGTTATTTCTTCGCTTTTATCAAAAAAACTGTAGCCGCCAAATTCTCTGTACAGTTATTTTTGAATTTCTTTCAAAAACACTGTAAGCCTCAGTTTCCAAAATTTTTCCTTACAGTTTTTTATGAGATTGTCCAATTAAAACTGTAATCCGTCGGTTATAAGGCCGGTTACGATGTCAGGCATCAAAAGGGATCACTGCATTCAGTTACGATGCCGGACATCAAAGCCATCAAAGCGGTCACTGCATTCAGTTGCGATGCCGGGCATCAAAGGTATTAAAGCGGTCACTGCATTCTCCGCCCACTCTATACATAAAAGAGGATCTTCGAATAATCAGGATAAGGAAGTGCGCCCTCAGGGAGCTTTTCCTCTGTTGCATCAGCGGTTTTCCTGATCTTATCCATGAGAGGGATTATCTTCTTTAAGTAGAAATTAGCACTCTCTAAGCTGTCCTCAATCTTCTCTGCTCTCTCAATGCATTCGATAAGGCTCTCGCCCTCCTCTGTCAGCGTCTCATATGATTCTGAGAAGAATTTCAGCAGCTTTTCCTCAGCCTTCATGGGAATGCTGTCTGAGATCTGTCTCTTCTTCAGGATTACATCCGCAAGTTTCTCGGAAACCTTTGATACTGTGGGTAAGAATTCTCCAAAGAGCATATCTGACAATGTCTTTGCCTCGATATGAATAGTCTTTGAATAGTTCTCAAGGAGTATCTCATATCTGGAGCGGATCTCGCTCTCTGTGTAGATGCCGTGCTTTGTAAAGAGATCGATGCTCTTTGCTGATACGAAGCTTGGCAGTACATCAGGTGTTGCCTTTAAGTTGGGAAGTCCGCGCTTAGCAGCTTCTTCAACCCACTCATCTGTATAGCCGTTTCCGTTAAAGATGATTCTCTTGTGCTCAATGATGGTACGCTTTACAAGCTCATGAGCCGCATCCTCGATTCTGTCCTTTGAAGCCTTTGAAAGTTCCTCGGCAAACTCTGACAAAACCTGAGCTACAGCTGTGTTCAACACGATATTGGGACCTGCAACGGAAAGAGCCGATCCAAGCATTCTGAACTCAAATTTGTTTCCTGTGAATGCAAAAGGTGATGTTCTGTTTCTGTCTGTATTATCCTTGAAAAAGTGAGGAAGAACGGAAGCGCCTGTCTCCATCTGCACTCTCTTTTGATTTTCGAAAAATGTATCATTCTCGATGGCGTCGATGATAGCAGTAAGTTCATCTCCAAGGAACATTGATACGATAGCGGGAGGAGCTTCGTTTGCTCCAAGTCTGTGATCGTTTCCGGGGCTTGCAACGGAAAGTCTCATAAGCTCCGCATATTCATCCACTGCCTTGATGACTGCTACTAAGAATACCAAAAACTGTGTATTCTCTGCGGGAGTCTTACCGGGCTCGAGGAGGTTTTCGCCTTCGCTTGTGGACATTGACCAGTTGTTGTGCTTACCTGAGCCGTTAATGCCATCGAAGGGCTTCTCGTGAAGGAGACATACAAGTCCGTGCTTGTCGGCAACCTTCTTCATAACCTCCATGGTGAGCTGGTTGTGATCCACTGCCACGTTTGTGGTATCAAACACAGGTGCAAGCTCATGCTGGCAGGGAGCAACTTCATTGTGCTTTGTCTTTGCGGGGATTCCCAGTTTCCAGAGTTCCTCATCAAGGTCGTGCATGTAAGCCGAAACCCTGGGGCGAAGTGTTCCGAAGTAGTGATCTTCCATCTCCTGACCCTTGGGAGGCATTGCACCAAGAAGCGTTCTGCCTGTAAAGATGAGGTCTTTTCTGAGTTTGTAATCCTCTTTGTCCACCAGGAAGTATTCCTGCTCGGGTCCTACTGTGGTGGATACTCCTCTCACGTCCTTACCAAGAAGTGAGAGAACTTTTGTGGCCTCCTTTGAGAGAGCCTCCATACTTCTTAAAAGAGGAGTCTTTTTGTCCAGTGCCTCTCCCGAATATGAGCAGAAAGCAGTGGGAATGTAAAGTGTTCTGTCCTTGATGAAAGCAGGTGATGTGGGATCCCATGCTGTATAACCTCTCGCCTCAAAGGTAGCTCTGAGTCCGCCTGAGGGGAAGCTTGATGCATCGGGCTCGCCCTTTATCAGTTCCTTGCCCGAAAACTCCATTATCACCTCACCGTTGTCAACCGGTGTGATAAAGGAATCATGCTTTTCAGCGGTAAAACCTGTCATAGGCTGGAACCAGTGAGTGTAATGGGTTGCTCCGTTTTCAACTGCCCATTCCTTCATGGCAACTGCAACGGAGTTAGCCACATTGAGTTCCAAATGTGTTCCGTTATCAATCGTCTTTCTGAGTGCACGGTAAACGTCCTTGGGCAACTTGTCTCTCATCACCTTGTCGTTAAATACCATGCTTCCGTATAACTCCGGTATTTTCTTATCCATGATCTTTTATCTCCTTTCTCAGATAAAAAGATAAATCCACCGGGTCGCGCGCACCCTCAGGAAGTATCTTGCGCATCCTAAGCTGAGCGTTTTATGTAACGGGACTAAATCCTGTTACACAAATAGAAAAAGCGCTTTGGATTTCTCCAAAGCGCCTTCGCTCTTTTCTTTATGTACCGTACTATAAACCCGATAAAAAGACTTGTCAATCATTTTTTTTGTATTTTTTTTAACAAATCTTTATTCCTTAACCACCAAAGTGGAATACGAAAATATATACAACCGTAATGATAACGCCAACCGCAAAGAGGAAGAAGCCATAGGAAATGCTTCGCCTGATGATATCCACATCCTCCTTCACGCGAAGACTTCTCATACTCATTTCCTTCTTTTTGCCGGGAAGAGGGCTGTCCTTGTAAAGAGTATTTCTGAGTCCCAACACAATTCCGTCCACCAGACTGTCAAACACTCTTGAGAACACTGCAGCAATGGTAGGCAAAATGGTCAGAAGTAACGGTCTGTAAACCGCATTCTCAAGATCCCACCACTTGGGCCATCTGTCGAGATACCTTCCGTTCTTCATAAGCAGGCACCTTACAATTGCAAAATAGAGGATGATTCCGATGGAAACAGAGATAAGTCCTCCCTTTAAATTGTTCCATGCAAAATACGGTATCGCTTCGCTCTCACCGGAAAGCCTGTAAAAATCTGCGCCAAAACCTGCCACCTTCTCCATGAGTCTGTGAGGGAAAATACCCCAAACGAACAGTAAAAGTGCCGAGCCCGTGAGGGCAAAAGCCGTCTTTGGGTTCATGTAGTTTTTCAGATCGTCATATTTTGCCTGAAGAACTTCGTCTGCATTCTTCTCCACAAAGATGGCCACAAAAAGCTTTGTCATATAGCAGAGGGTGATTCCTCCGGAAATGAGAAATACTGCCTCGGCGATCCGAGTAAAGCTTCCCATCTCCACCTCCAGAATACTCTCGTGCAAAAGAGTCTTGCTGACATATCCGGAAAAACCGGGAATGCCGGCGATTGATAAAGCTCCTGTTAAGAAAATCAAAGCAAACACAGGCTTCTTTCTGCCAAAGCCTCTGACATCATTTATGTCAAGAGCCTGGGTGTTAAAGAATATCACACCTGCTGCCATAAAGAGTACCAGCTTTATAAGTGAGTGGTTTATCATGTGAAGCATTGAGCCGCTCGAAGCCAGGAAATGCTCCGCATGCATGGCATTGTATGCTCCGATGCCCGTCAGGATAAATCCGATCTGGGACATTGAAGAACATGCAAGGACCCTCTTGATATTGACCGAAAACAGCGCAAGCACCGCTCCCATAAACATTGTTATAAGGCCGATGACCAGGATGAGAATTCCCCAGGTCTTGTCACCGCTCATGATATTACAAGTCACAACAATCACACCGAAAATACCTGACTTTGTCAGGATTCCGGACAGCAGTGCCGAAGCCGGTGCAGGTGCGACGGGGTGAGCCTTTGGAAGCCAGATATGAAGGGGAAAGGCACCTGCCTTTGCTCCAAAGCCTATGGCCATGAGTATCGAAGCCACAAACAAAACAGCGGGGGAAGTATTTGCCGCCATGGCTGATTCCCTCAATGCATCCACATCCAAGGTTCCGAGTTCATGATATATCATGAAGATTCCCATGAGCATCGAAAGACCACCGATCACTGCCACCGCCAGATATGTCTCTGCGGCGCGAAGGGCACCCTTTGTCTCCTCCTGGGCAACCCAGACGTAGGATGTAAAGGACATGATCTCAAAGAATATAAAGATCGTATAGAGATCGTTTCCCAAAAATACTCCCAGAGTTGCACACTCAGTCAAAAGTATAAAGAAATAGTATCTGGCCTGATTGTGATGATGGCCGAAATACTGCTCGCTCATAAGCGTTGTCATCATCCACATAAATGCCGCTATAAAGGCGTATACCACTCTGAATCCGTTTAGTGAAAAGGCGATGCCCCTTCCACAGATCTCGCCTATCACGGAAACACCTTCCACCTGCCCCGGATCGTTTATAAAAAGTACCAGGCCTGCGGCACTTACAAAAAACACCAGCGCGGTAAAAATCTGGGCAAGGCTGCTTAAAACCTTAATATTTTTCTTTCCGCAAAAATAGGTTACAAACGCTCCCAAAAGGGGAAGAAAAACAAGTGTAAAAGTGATGATTGAATTTGTGTTCATCTTTCTTCCTCCTTTCTAGATTAACTGCGTGAAAAACACACTTTGAACGGCCCAGTCTACCAGGTTTTCCAAAAGTGCGGGACGAAGTCCGAATACAAACATAAGGATCACGAAAATACACAGGGGAAGCTTCATCTTCCAGCCCGGGTCTTTAATCTCACTCAGATTGGATGACAGCGTGAAATCCTTGTTGGGGTAAAAACCTCTTATGGAAACCGTCATCATGTAAATAGCTGTGAGGATCGCAGAAACCAGTATCGCCCCCACTCCTATCTTTCCAAGTATGGACCCTGAATACAGGCCCGCCTTTGCCAGATACCATTTTGATACAAATCCCGACAATCCGGGAACACCCATTAAAGCCAGGCCCGAAATGGTAAATACCGTAAATACGAAGGGCATCTTGCGTCCCATTCCGTCATATTCGTGGATAAAATGCTTTCCTGTCTTTTCGATGATGGCGCCTGCACAGAAGAATGAACATATCTTCATGACCGCATGACACAGCATATGAAGAAGCGCTCCCGTAAGTCCTGCAGGACTCATTAACAGCACACCGAACAAAATATATGAGAGGTTGCTGACCGTGGACCAGGCAAGCCTTCTCTTGAAATGAGTTTCCTTAAGCGCTCTGCTGCATCCGTATACAACAGTAAAGATCGCAAGGCATAACAGTACCTGCTGAGCCCAGGTTCCCTTTAAAAGATCCCATCCGAATATAAAATATGTGACACGAAGTGTGGCAAATGCACCTGCCTTTACGACAGCCACCGCATGAAGAAGCGCCGTAACGGGAGTGGGTGCCACACCGGCCGTGGGAAGCCAGCTTGAAAAAGGAAACATGGCAGCCTTAACGGAAAAACCGCAAAAGCACAGAACATATACTATGAGAAGCGCATTTATCATGCCGCTTCCAAGCTCGGAAATATTGAATACTCCGCCGGGCACAAAGTCCGCCGTGGTTCCGTATACAAGAGCAAATATCATACCGATAAAGGCAAATGCGGCCCCTCCGATGGAATAAACCATGTAGGTCCTTGCCGCCTTTACGGCCTCCTTTGTGAGAGTGTGACCCACAAGAGGAATGGTCACCATGGTAAGCATCTCGTAAAAGAAATACATGGTGAGAATATTCTCTGACATGGCGATACCAAGGGTTACGCCGTAGGTCATGGTATAAAGAGCAAAGAAGAATCTCCTTCTCTCCTCATGCTCCATGTACTCAAATGAATAAAGCGTGGCAAGGGGCCAGAGGAAAGCCACCATACCTGCAAAAATACTTCCCGTCTGATCAAGCCTTAAGCTGATCTGGAGGTTACGTGTAAACTTAAACAATACCACCGAATTTCCGGTGTTGGTAAATATCAGGAAAAACACGATCACCGTTGTGACAATCATCAGGCACTCGGTGACGATATTTCTGACCTTGTCATTTGCAAAGGGCTTTAGCATCAGCAGTGCTCCGCCGAAAAATGGGATCATTACCGCTGCCATCATAAAATATGCACTCATAAATTTACCCACCTTTCTACATGATCTCGCTTACGATGCTGCCTGCAAAGTCCGTAAGCGGATTGGGAAACAATCCCAACACAAAAGCTAAAACAGCCATCAGTAAAAGCATGGCAGTCATTATGTCAAACTTGTCTTTTTCCTTAACTTCAAAACCTTCCCCGGGGAAAAATCCCTTCATGGTTATGGGAAGAAGATACCCTGCGGTTAACAGGGCGCTCACCAAAAGTACCGCAGGACCCACATATCTGAATGCCCCGATACCGGCATCAAGTGCGCCCGTTGCAAGATACCACTTGCTGATAAAGCCCGCCGTGGGAGGGATACCGATAAGTCCCAGAGAACAGATGGTATAGCTCCACAGAGTAACCGGCATCCTCTTTCCGATGCCAACATAGCCGTCCGCCATGGTCTCCTTTGTCCTAAAGAGGAATATACCTGCCGTAAGGAAGAGTCCGCACTTTATAAAAGCATGGGCCACCACATGGAGAAGGGACCCCGTAAATGCGGCCGGATCAAAGGTTGACAGACCAAAGAGAATGTATGAAACCTGACTTACCGTGGAGTATGCCAGCCTCTTTTTAAACACTTTTTCTCTAAAGGCAAGAAGCGACCCCATAAATACCGTGATAAGGGTAAGGGTCATAAAGGTATATTGAACCCAGGTTCCCGCAATTGCTTTATAATCCACCACAAAGAACAGCACTCTGATGATTCCCAATACACCGCACTTTACGATAATTGCGGAAAGCGCTGCGGAAGCAGGGGATGGTGCCACAGGGTGAGCCGCGGTAAGCCATGCATGAAGGGGAAACATTCCCGCTTTTGCTCCAAAGCCTATAAGCATCAAAAATACACCAAGTAACTGTAATCCGCCGCCATAAAAACGTGAACCGAAAACTACCGCTCCCCCGGGATTAAATGCAAGGGAGCCTGACATGGATGCATGCAAAACATAGATTCCAAACAGTGAACAGTACGCTCCCGCCAGGGAATAAAACAGATATTTATACGCCGCCATAATGGATTCTCTGGTACCGGAATGGAATACCAAAGGCATGGTGGAGAGACTCATAAGCTCATAAAACATATAAAATGTGATCAGATTTCCCGAAAAATCAAGGCACATGAGAACGCCGTATGCAAGGATATAAAAGGCATAGAACCTTTTTTCGTTCTCCTCATGCTGCATATACTTAAAGGAATACAGCAAAACCGCAAGCCACACCACGGTTGTAACCACCGCAAACATGGCTCCTATTTTATCCACCCTGAAAAATATGGAAATTCCATCAACCAGGGTAAAGAGCCGGATCTCGCTTTGGCCCGAAAACGCCACAGCCATTGAGATCGAAGCCATTAAAAACAGGATTATAGCCACATACTCATGGAGTTTTTTTCTGGATGCAGCATCTTCTGCGTTTCCGACAAAGTCAAATTTATCTTTGTGATCTTTGAAGGAAAGGACAAGCAATACGATACCGGTCAACAATCCCACCAAAAATGGCAAAATTATCAATATATTCATCACTCTCCTCCTTTCCTACGCAAACATCGCAAGACCTTTTTCAATGAGATCGATGACGATCTCGCTTGAAAGGCCAAGCAACAGATTGATGATGATAAAAATGACCATAGCTATGCTCTTTTTCGGATTATCCGAAATCTTTACCTTTGCAAATCCGGACTCCTTTACGCCTGCTTTGACTGCGGGAGTATAGATCCTTATGACAGTCCTGAAAAAGTAAACAGCGTTAAGGATAGTTGATACAGCAAGAGCGATCAGAGTGATCAGCATTTTGTTGGGGCTTTGAACCGCAGCCTCAGCAAAGAGAAGCTTTGATATAAAGCCTGCAAACATAGGGAAACCTATCATGGACAGAGATCCCACGGCGAAAGTCACACCCGCCAGTTTGTTCCTGTATCCCGATCCCGAGAGGGATTTGAAATCTCTCTTTCCGTCGGACACATCCGTAAGTCCGCTTGCGGCCACAAAGAGAAGTGACTTTGTGGAAGCGTGACAAACCACATGATAAATGCTCGCCACCATACCTGCGGTGGTGCCAAGACCAAATCCCATGTAAATATATCCGATCTGAGCCACGGAAGAGAATGCGATCATTCGCCTTACGTCATCACTCATGATGGCATCGATGGAACCCATTATCATTCCGGCCACACCGAATACAAAGAGTACATTCAAGACTCTGACATCCTTCATGACATCAAAACCGATGACTCTGTAGAAAATCTTTACCAACAGGAAAATATATCCCTTTGAAACAAGTGAAGACAAAATAGCCGCACTTGAAACCGTTGAATATCCGTATGCATCGGGAAGCCAGGTATGGAACGGGTAAAGCGCGCTCTTTATGGCAAGTCCTATGGACATAAGACATATTGCGACCAAAAGCGGATAGTGATAAGAACCGCTTGTAGCAAGAGCTGTCACGGCTTCCTGAATATTACTCATCAACAGATGACCGGTTATGGAATACAGATAGCATATTCCAAGAAGTAACATACCGGAGCCCAAAAGGCTCATTACCATATACCTGGTTGCTGCCTCAAAGGTTCTTCCCACCTGACGGCTCATTATAAGTCCGCAGGCAGAGATTGTATTTATCTCCACAAAAACATATGCCGTAAAAAGGTCGTTTGTGTAAACCAAAGCTATGAGAGAACAAAGAAGGAGGTTGACCATGACGTAGTAAAGATTTTGTCTGTGGTCCTCCACATCTCTTATCCTCTCCTTTTCGCCTGCTATCATGGATAAGAACATTATGATGCAGAAAAACAGCGCCATGGCCGCTTCCAAAACGCCCACTCTTATCTCGTTACCCCAGGGTGCCGAAAAATGACCCATGCGGTAAACGTAAGGCTCGCCTGTCTTTAACACAAAGGCAAGGACAAAGCTCTGCAAAATTCCGAGCAATGTTATGACGCAGATATTTACTCTCTTAGCAATTTTTCCCGGCAAAACCGATGATATGGGTCCGGATACCAGAGAGATTATGATGGACATGAAGGGAAAATTTTGTACGAATGCCATTATTTGCCCTCCTTGTTTATCATAGCCGAGATCTCATCCAGATTAAGTGAATGATATCTGGCATAAAGTCTGATGGTAAGAGATAACATAACAGCCGTTACCGAAACTGAAACCACGATTCCCGTAAGTACAAGTCCGGCAGGAATGGGATTTATGTAGGCTTCAACACTTCTCACTCCATCCACCACGATGGGTGCCTTTAGACCCTCGATGTAACCCTTAAGTGCCAAGAAAAGATACACTGAGGAATCCATGATATTTAATCCGATGATCTTTTTGATCAGGTTTTTCTGCAAAAGCAGATTGGAGAATCCGATTACGAAAAGGATCATAGAGATAGCTTCTTCATAATTGTGGAACAGGTTTATAAAGTTCATATCAATAATCTCCTTTCCTGAACATGCAATAGAAGGTATACATGGTTCCTGCCACCACAATACCTACGCATATATTTAGTATGAGGATCAGTCCGCTGGACAGTATATTTCCGGGAGTACCCAGAGGAATGATACTGTGGATCTCGTTTGCACCCGTATAAAATGAATAACTCTTGCAGAGGGCGTAGGTTCCGAGGGCTCCCACACTCATTATCCTGTAAGTCTTTGCGGTAAAGAACTTCTCTGTTTTCTTGAAGCCGAAGGCATTCAGATACAGTATAAGTCCCGCACCGATAATGGCTCCGCCGGAGAATCCGCCGCCGGGTCCGAGATGTCCTCCAAGGATCACATATATTCCGAATATTATGACAGGCGGAACCAAAAACCTTGCAACCGTCTGCAGTATCACATCATTTTTGGGTTCCAGGGCTCTGTCGTTTGCAGCCTCTTCCTCTTCTTTTTTCTTTTTGGGGTCCACTCTTAACAGGAGTAAGACCGCACATGTTGCTATGAAAAGCACATGGGACTCACCGAGAGTATCAAAAGCTCTGTAATCGAGGATCATTCCCGTTACGATATTTACGGCTCCAGTTTCCTCTAAGCCTTTTTCGATGTATCTGGCGCTGACCTCGTTGTTTACGGGGTTGTCTGCCGCACCAAAGGAGGGAAGGTTCGAAACCGCAAAGAGGAGCATCACTGCCAGTACCAGACAAAAGAATGCCGCAAAAACATTATAGAGTTTTCCGACCCATTTAAGTTCTTTGTTGTTTGCCAGGTCGTAGACTCTCTCTCTTAAGTCTTTTTTGGCTATCTCCCTCTCCATTATCTCGGCATTATTCTTTTTCTTGTGGGTCTGGGGCTTCATTTCCACTTTGCCCGCAAAGGTATCGTCCGTTCCGGATAACCATCTCTTAAAATGAAAACTTATAGTCTTTTCATAATCACTTCTGGGGATCTTTTTGCTCATCTTTTGCATCTCCTTCCTCGTCAGTGCTTACGATCTCACGGATTTTCTTTAATGTCACAAAGAACAATACGGTTGTGACTCCCGCGCCGACAGCAGCCTCGGTGATGGCAAGATCCGGTGATTCAAGGATTATCCAGATAATGCTCATAATGAGACTGAATGACATAAATATCAAAATGGAGTTTAAGAGTTTTTTTGAAAAACTTGCCGCAATGGCGCAGACCAGCAAGAAAAATAATAAAACATCCGTAAATACAACGTTCATCACTCTTCCTCCTCTTCCACTTTATCTGTCTTCTCCGCGCCCTCCATAGGGATCACTTCCCCTGTAGTAAGGTTTGACATTTCATAATGCCTGCTCTTTTTTTCGTCGGTAAAAACCTCAAGTCTGGCAACCAGATGTGAAGCCGCAGGGGACGAAAACCACAAAAACACAAGGGTAGCCACCAGCTTTAAGGATGTGATATTGATACCGCCTATGACAAGCAGTCCTATGATACTAAATCCAATTCCCAAAGTGTCTCCCATGGCTGCCGCATGCATACGGTTTAAAACATATTTAAATTTAAAAACTCCTATAACTTCAAGGATAAAAACAGCCAGTCCGCACAAAAGAAGAGAACCGCCAACAATAAATCTGATCCACTCAATTGCATTCATTGTTTTCTTCCTCCTCTTTCTTTTTTTCTTTATAAACTCCGATGTAAACCTTGGTGAGTACTATCACAGCCAAAAATGACAGCATTGCATAAACCAGACAGATATCTGCGAGATACCCTTCCTCCAAAAGGACGGAAAGGATCGCCACGATCACTATAACGATGGTTCCCATCATGTTGGTGGCCACTATCCTGTCTGCGACTCTGGGGCCCATGACAGCTCTGATCAGACAGAGGACTAAGAGAATGGCAAGCACTGCCAAAACTCCGTACAGAAACGGTGATGTGATGGCATTTATCATTTCTTGTTACCTCCTTCTTCGAATTTTAAAAGTCTGTCCTGAAACTCCAGTTCATCAATGCCCTCGGACAGATCTCTGTCAAGGCAGTGAACCGTGAATTCATCCTCCTTCAGATCCACCGTGATGGTTCCGGGGGTAAGGGTTATGGCATTAGCCAAAAAAGCCCTGGCTGCTTCCGTCTTTAAGCTGCTCTTAAAGGTAACCAGCATGGGCTCAGGCTCAGTCTCCTGTGTAAGTATGATTTTTGCCACAAAGATATTCGCCTTTACCACTTCCTTTATGAGCAGAAAAATGTATGAAATCTCTGAGGGGATCTTTTTGTAAAACATTAATTCTTTTTTGATGCTGTAATCCATGAATTTGCATGTGAAGGCAAAGAGAGCTGCAGCTATGAACACACCGAATACGGCAATCTCTGCAGTAAATTGCCCGTTAAAGATAACCCATAGCAAAAAATAGAGAATATACATATAAAATCCTTCCTTCTTTATATTTCCGACTCTAATCAGTTTAACACAAAACAGGAAAAATACAATAAAACAAGACAGAATGTCACCTGCTACATTCCGGTAAAAAAAAGAAGCAAAAAACCCTTTGATTTTCTGCTTCTTTTGATGATCAATATTTATCAGTCATTTATGATGCGAACATATTTTACCGGTGTGCGGTAATTGTATTTGTTGATCTTGATCCCGGTCTTTGGAGAGCTTGCATGGCAAACCTGTCCACCGCCGATATAAAGGGCAACATGATTGATGGTTCCCGATGAATTCGTATAAAACACCAGGTCTCCCGGCTGAAGTTCCGATGCCGAGATTTTCTTTCCCTCATTTGCCTGAGCTCTTGAAGAGTGGCTAAGGGAAATACCGAAGTGCTTGTAAACACTCATGGTAAATCCGGAACAGTCAGTTCCCTTTGTGAGACTCGATCCGCCCCATACATAGGGATTTCCCACAAACTGCTTTGCATATTCGCAGATATCGACCCTCAGGTCGCTGACGCCCTGTCCGTATAAAAGCTCTGACATGGTGATGGCCGTTCCCAAAGTTTCCTGAACCGTCACATATTCTGAAGCCACATAGGCATCTTCACCATCCAACGTGACCTTTATCCATTCGCCTTCATCCTCCACAAATTCAAGTTCCTCGCCGATGAGGACCTGAGTGAGAACATGGCTGTCCGTATCCGCGTCGTCCCTGACGTTTAATCCGTCCACATTGGCTATGGCCACTGTTCGAACGATCTCTTCCGCCTTGATCTTTGCCTCCGCACCGGTGAGAAGATAATCCATGCTGACATATCCTTCCACTTCACCGGACTTTATATGAGCCCATCCGTCTTTTTCATCCAGTATCTCACAGGCGGCATCCTTGGACATTTTGCCAACCATCTTTCCGCTTGTGGAAGCTTCCTCACGGACATTTAAATTGCCGCTTTCAACATTGCATATGCCCAGATCCGTATATCCCCAAAGAGAACCCTGCGCATCCTGAGCGTATCTGATATATTCTTCTACACTGTGAGAAGCCTGAAGAAAAGAAGCCGCTCCGCCTGACATGAGCACTTCATCTATAGAAGCGGCGTCGGCTCTTACGCCCCTTGCGCCGATGGCAAGAAGCACTCCGAAAGCCGCTAATGAACATTTTCTGACTGTTTTAATAATACTAACCACTTAAATTCACCTGTTAAATCAATTGTTACAAAATTATTACATCCAAAATGATTATATAGTGAATAGGCGGTCTTGTCAAGATATGCCGTGGTATGAGAAATATACCACCAAATAGAGATAAGCCATTTTTCCTATGCTTCGCTCTCCTCCTCGGAGGTTTTGATGGCAAAAGCTATATTTGTAGCGTGGTCAGCCACTCTTTCAAGTCCAGAGATGATATCCGAAAAGATCATGCCCGCTTCGGGTGTACACTCACCCTTTGTAAGACGCTCGATGTGATGTTTCTGGAACTCTCTCTCCATATCATCCACGTGATCCTCCATATCCTGAATCTCCTGCATATGCTCGTCCGAGCTGTTCGCAAACATATCCATGGCATACTGGATGATCTTGTTTACATATTCCATCATCTCCGCAAGTTCAGTCTGTGCATCCTTGCTGATACCTACATTGTCTTCCTTGCGCTTCTTCGCCGCATCTGCTATGTTCTCTGCATGGTCTCCGATTCTCTCAATATCATTTACCACATGGAACAAGGCACCCAGACTCTTCAAGTCCTCTATGGGCAGGGGCAGCTGATTTATTTTTACCAGATATCCCGTAATCGCATGATTCAGGTAGTTAATATTCTTTTCAACCTCATATACCTCTGCGATGTCATCAGCATCCAGTGTAATGAGCGCGTTCATCGCTCTGTTCAGATTTTCACTGGCCAGTGATGCCATTCTGTCAAGTTCCTTGATTACCTCTACAACCGCTGTCGCAGGGTTAAATACCACCTTCTTGCCTATATATTTAAGCTGATAGCTCTCCCTGTAGCCCACCTTCTGATCCTCACCGGGAACACATACAGAGGCAAGCTTTACAATATACTTGGAGAACGGGAACAATACTATAACCTGTACTACCTTTATGATAGTGTGAGCATTTGCCACAAATCTGCCCTTGTCTGCAGAAATTGAATTAATGGCGTTTACTATCGGATCCATGGCAACCAAAAACAGGATAAACATCAAAACCGTACCGATTACATTGAACCAAAAATGGATGAGAGCTGCACGCTTAGCGTCCTTTTTACCTGAAAGGGAAGCCAAAAGGGCTGTAGAGCAGGCGCCGATATTACATCCAAGAATAATAAACAGACATATTGGCAGTTCCAACAAATCCTGATTTGCCATCAAAAGCACGATGCTGACAGTAACCGAAGAACTTTGAATGATGGATGTGAGGACCAGTCCCATCAATGTAGCCAGGAAAGGGTTTGTCAAAGACCCCAGCATATTCACCACAGTCTCGCTCTCCTTCATTACACTCATGGCCGATGACATAGTCTTCAGTCCCAAAAACAAAACGCCAAATCCCACTATGATGGCCGAAAAATCCTTGATGCTTTGCTTTTTTGCAAACATAACAGTCAAGGTTCCCGCCAACAATATAGCCGGGGCATATTCAGATAAATTAAAAGAAACAAGCTGGGAAGTAACGGTGGTACCGATATTGGCACCGAATATAACGCCTGCCGCCTGATACAGATTCATCAGACCGGCATTTACGAAGCTGACCACCATGGCGGTACAAGCTGAAGAAGACTGAATGATAGCAGTAAATACAACACCCACAAGCATACCCATAATAGGTTTTGTGGTAAGTTTCTCAAGAATATGTCTGAGGCTTGCACCCGCAACCTTTTCGATAGACATACTCATATAGGACATTCCAAACAAAAATAACCCAAGTCCACCTGCCATGGACAACAACACAGAAGTATTCATTCTCTTTACCTCTACAAAACTTAAAACTTTTCCTTTTTTCGCCTATTTTATTGTATATAAAAAAATAAAAGGATACAATCATATTTTCTTACAAATAAAAAAATATTGATAGCATCCTTTTTGGTATTTATCACTTATAATCGGTTACATCAGCCTGTAATTGCGTTTTCCATAAATGCATTCTATAAACGGTAAAACATTTATTGTAAAACTCAAACTCCTATGCTACCAATGTTCACTACAAACTTGATTAGATAAATACAAATATGCGATATAAGTATCAGAAAAATCCATCTCAATTAACTCTGACAGACTAGTTTCAAAAATTTGCTGCACATCCTTATGTTCTTCATATAACCAATAAATACCAACTTTTTCATGAAAGCATCGAAATTAGGCGCTAATCATATTCCAAACAGCGAAGTTTATCAATATAATAATACCCCACAGCATTCCGTCTATTCATGACGGACAAACTGCGGGGATCACCTTACTCTCAATCCTCATCGTCTTCAAGAATATACTCACTTTTCCCAAACAATACCTTCATATAATCGCTTCGGGAGAACAGCACTCTTGCAACCTCGATCACATCACCGTGGATTCTGTAAAATGCGATATACTCCTTAAATGTCACATAATACAGTCCCGTAAATTCTCCCATGTATGTGAGCGGACTACCTGTCTTAGGATACTTCTTCTTTTGTCTCAGGGCATTACGAAGATCTTCCACATATTTGTCCG
>JAILHH010000036.1 GCA_024695935.1 Acetatifactor sp. | reverse complement strand
ATAACATTAATTATTTATTATCTTTAAACATATTACTTAATTCTTCCATAGTCATACTAGAGAACCCATATTTCCGTTTTAATAAAGTATAATACGAGAAAATATCTTCTAATTGTTTCAAATAAAAGGATGTATTTATTCCAATGTTGTGTGGATGCCACCAAAGATGAAAAATCTCTTTTCTTTTAGCAGCAGCTTTCATCGTTTTTTTTATACGCCGTATTTTTAAATATTCCAATAATCTACAGTTTAAAACCATAGGCTTATACATTCTAGTCCCATAAATATTTAACACATCAAAATTATAATACGGCTTTGTTCCTTTTTTCCCGCTTATTGGTATATATACATCTATAAATCTAAACAATCTTAGTAACCAACCTCTAAACAAATGATGAATCCAGTTGTTTTCTAGTCCCCTATATGATGTTATGCCAAAATCTTTCAACACTTTAATATACTCATCATCACATTGATTTCTTGGGAAGACTAATGACTTAATTTCGAAGCCATTCTTTCTTGCAATTGTTTGCGCAGCTTTAAGGTCTTCTCTAAATTGTCTTACTGTCTGCCCATTTTCGCAACAGTAATAATGTGAAAAAGTATGACTAGCAATTTCCTGATTATCGTATGATGAAATAAGCTTAATAAGTGATTTGGCATAATACTCGGGAGCTGTTTTTTCATTTTGCGATATCATATTTAATAATCGATATGAATTAATTTTACTATTCTCATAACTTGGTTGCTCAATCATTTTGGGACAGCACTCATTGATTTCCTCTATATTTTCTGCAAACAAAAAACCAACAGTCGCCCATGTTGCATGCACATTGTACCTTTTAAACAATTCAAGAAGATCTGGAATTGCTTTACGAGCTCCTATAATATTTGCCTCATATTTTTCAAGCGAAACACAATCGTGCATTCCCCAAAACAATTCAAAATCTAATGAAACTATCAAAGCCCCATTCAATATTATTCCCTCACATTTTCAACTATTTATAAGAATCCTTTAAAATTTAAAAAATCCTTTAATCTTTTCTATAATCAACGTTTCTACTAATGAAATTTCATACACTATCGATGCACAAACTAAAACGCCCATAGAAACAGCTTCGTATTTTTTCAGATATAATTTTCGGCTATTCAACATTATTTTTTTCTGTTTATATATACTACTAATACTTTTATTGATGCTGACTGAATGAATATGATTATATGAATCATTTAAAAGTAAACAACTCAAATATCCTTTAGCCTTAAATTTGCGCGCCAGAGTAGTTTCTTCACAATATAAAAAAAATGATTCATCATATCCACCAACAGTCAAAAACTTTTCAGTATCAATTATCAAAAAAGCTCCGGGCAGACAATCAACATAAACATATTCTTTATCTTGCTGGAAAAAACTAGGGTCATAAGAAAACCCTTTTGTAAATCTTCTCATAATACCTTCAGCAGAAAAAATATACTGCCACTTAGTCGGGATTTTCCATGCCAAATCTCTTATTTCTTTATTATTTGCATCTTTCTGTTTTGGTGCAACAGCTGCAATTTTCGCATTTTCCTTCATAATCTTAACTGCAGTACTTATACTACTATCTGTAATGCATACATCAGGATTAGCAATAACAACATACTCTGCCCCTAAATGTTCGGTAGCATATCTTATACCCCAATTATTGCCATATCCATATCCGCCATTAATATCTGTCTCCAAAAGAAAAACCTTTTCTTGAACTATTTTTCTTAATTGTATTAACGAATCATCTGTAGAGCAGTTATCAACAATAACAATAGTGTCAACGCTTGAAAAATGGCTTATGTCATTAACTAAACTTATAGTTGTACTCGCGTCATTATAATTTAGTATTACACAAGAAACTCTCATGCCCTTTCTTCCTCTATATATTCATGAAATGGTTTGTCGAAATCAACGTAATAATAATCATGCGTATTCGTTCTTTTATTTATTGGAGGAAGAATCATGTAATCGTTATATAGATGTTTCAAATATTCTTCAATTCTCTCCGGGCCATAAAATAATCCATCCTCAAACTTATACAATGTAGGGGTTCCCAAACATTCTTTCCTCATTATTTCTTTAGTTCCCCATGCACCCAAAAAATTAGCAATATGCCCTGTGACTTGATTTTGTTTTTTAAGCATCAAATGCTCTAATATCTTATGCAAATTATTTAAATTCAATTTTTTTGAAAAATGCCAATAAACATTTCTAAAGAATGAATCCGCTGAATCTGTCTTGCAATGATTAATGATTAGAGAATGCACCCTTCTAATACAGAATGCTCTAAAACGTTCAGAATATTTCTCATATGCAATATTATCAATTGGGAAAACATCTATATATATTCCTTCAACATAATTTTTGTAATCATCTTCAATCAAAGTAGTGTTCTTATTTACTATTTTTACAAAATGCATAGGTGAATTATCTGTGTTTTTATAATAACGGAGTTCAAGATTATTTGAGAGTTTTTCAAAATTTAATGAACAAAGTTTTTCATAGTCTTCTCTATATAAGCCAATATCAATATCATCATCCCATGGAATGAACCCTTTGTGGCGCTTAGCTCCTAAACAAGTACCTCCCAACATAAAATATTTTATTTGATTTTCTTCACAAATAATGTGTAATTCTTTGAACATTTCTAAAAGAATATTTTGCAACTGTCTAGTTTCAACATTCATGTTTACTAACCTTTCTACAACTTATTATTGTAAAATATAAGATGGTAATAGGATGATAGAAAATGCTCGAAGTACAAAATAGTAAGGATAAAACTACAGCCAACCCCCTATCAATCGGATTCTTTAATCTTCTATACCATCGTATCCATAGAATAGCATAGACAAAGAAAAATATAAGTCCACATGTTACTAAAACTGTTGAGAATCCGTTCATATATTCATTTCCTAATTCTCCCACATATGGTGTAACAATATTATGTGTTACTAGAATGTATCTCAGATTTCCTACACCTGTACCAAATATTTTATTATGCAACGGCACTCTGCTAAATACTGCTAACCCTTGAATAAGTCTTTGATTCCCCGTTGTCCCAGCCCCTTTTAAATCAATGCTCATTACTCTATTCCAAGCAGCAGATAAAATGCCTTTTTGAATTGCAAAATATAATATTGATATACTTGCCAAAAATAATATTACTAGCCTGTCTGCTCGAATTTTCCTTATTTTTTTTAGTAACCAATTTCCCCATACAATCACCGCTATTAAAACTCCATTCGCACTTCCAGACAATGCAATACCTAACGAAAAAAACAGTGCAAGCGCAATGCTTTTTCTATTATTATCATCATCGTATATCATCATAGTTGTAGGTATAAGCATAAACTGTGCATACTGTGCTGGTTCAAAAAAAATCGCGGATGGTCTCCATGTTCCCCTAGCTATATATGTCTTATAAATCGTTTGCAACAAATCAGAATCCACATAATTATTGGGAATATTAAACAAATATGGTAATATTCCTATTCCAAACAAATGAAATAGGAGAAATTGAATAATTAACAATACATTTAAAGCCAATCCAATGGGTATCACGATTTTCTTTGCGTATTCGTAATTAAATTCCTTTTTGGAGATAACCTCGAAAAATAGATAACATGTAACTAATTTTGTCCATTTAACCATCAAATCTCCAAGGTTATAATTTCCTTGAAACATCAAAAGAACTAATTCTATAACTGCATAGAATGCAAACAATACACTAAACGGTGCCTCATTCAACGTTAGTTTTGTACGCCTAACCGCATATATTATCATTGTAATACCGCATAAAGCAATCAAAAATAATTCGCCATAACCAATAGTTAACGGTCCAACTTGATATAAATCCAGAATCGGTGAAACAACTACAAAAAATGTTACCAATAATGAATATCTACTTTTAGGGAGTTCACTCATCACTAATCACTTCTAAGTATATTTTATTTAGCCTTTCCTTCATAATATTCCATGAAAATTTCTCGTCGTATATTTTCCTGATTTTATCAGAATCTATCTGCTTTAATCTTATTCTTTCGGAAATGTCCATAATTGCTCTTTTAAATTCACTTGAAAAATCCTTATTAGGGTAATCAATTATTTTCCCCATGTCATACTGGGATACGTAATCATCCATACCAGTATTTTTAATAACAACCAATGGTTTCCCCGCCATCAAGGCCTCATAAAATTTATTTGGTGCTGCGTATTGATTATTTAGTATTTGTGGATTATAAATCGCTGTCAAAATATCAGCTTCAGACTCCAAACTGAGCACATCTTCATACTTCATTTTTCCATAATAGATTATGTTGTCAAATTTTGCAGAACACTCTTTAACATATTTATCTAATGGTCCAATTCCTCCAATATGTAGCTCCACATTTTCTAATTGACTGATCACTTCTATTTGTTCTTTTAAAAACCTTTCATCAAGCAAGCAGCCTACATAAACAACTTTAATCCGCTTATTACTCAGGAAAAACTTTTTGTTAACTGACTCATCTGGAGGGCTATTATGAATAATGGCAAGTCTTGTCGGATTAGCGTCTTTAATTTGTTTCTTCCTCTCGTCAGTACAAATAATTGTTGCATCAGCTAATGAAATACACAAATTGTCTACTGTTTTTATACTTTTATACAACAAAGGCGAATCACTATGATCATCCGCATAATAATCAAAGATATCATATATTATTTTTTTACGAAATAATTTTGCACAAATCATTGCCGGTAGAACTGTATCAAAATCGCAAGCATGATATAAATCATATTTTTTTCTATTGCTTATTAGAAATATGAGCTCACGTATTTGAAATAACACTAATGGAATTATGTTCTTAATTCCCGCGCCAAATTCAGCCTTAATATGTATTTGATTCGCCATAATCATTTTTCCTAAACAATCAATTTGTTGTTGATTTCTTCTTTGACTTTTCTCTCTATTCCATACTAATAATTCAACATCATATGAATCATTTAGACAATTAGCCTCTTTTATTACTCGCGAATCAGACCGACAATCATTCGATCGAATTATTATAACTCTTTGTTTGCCTTCCTTCATTTTTCTCCTTCTAAAAACCATTATATATTTTACGCATTATTCGACCTACATTTCTCTTATCATATTCTAATAAATTTGAATAATCTAATTGTAACTGACGATCATCTATAATATTAAGTATTTTTCCAGCCAACTTCTGAGGCTCTGATAAATCAAAACTTAACCTATCATCTGATATTAAATCAACACTTCCGCGTATCCTTGAACAGATTACGGGTATATGACATGCCATTGCCTCCATCAGGGCCAACGATAATCCTTCTCGTTTTGATGGCAATACAAACAAGTCTGCCGCCTTCTCTAATTGAATAACGTCATCTCGATAACCTAGCAATTGAATATAGTTGTTAAGTGCTTTTTTTTCAATTTCAGATTGTAGTTTCTTTTGTAATTCACCCTTTCCAACTATTATATATCGCAAATCTATATCGTTTTTCATACTGTTCACTATTTTTTCGACCGCGTTTATCATCACAATATGATTTTTATTATTATTCAATTCTCCTACT
This sequence comes from Acetatifactor sp., assembly GCA_024695935.1. GTDB lineage: Bacteria > Bacillota > Clostridia > Lachnospirales > Lachnospiraceae > RGIG10340. The sequence goes on along the minus strand of JAILHH010000036.1, from coordinate 54,115 downwards.
GAAATTATCAAAATAGTTTCATTAGAAATACCAATATTTTGTCTGGTTTTTACTCTATCGCATTTCACTTGCTCAATTTTGTTGATGTCTATCCCTACACCAGGAACGTACATCATTCTTTTTGCACTAAACTTTCTTAGAGCTCTTTCATAGTCCTCTTTTGTAATCGTAATCAATAAATCAGTCCATCTACTTAAGAATTTTTCTACAGGATAATACAACAACCAATTCTTTAATGGTGCACCCTTATAAAAATGGAAGCCATGTGCTGTATAAATCACTTTGACTCCCATACGATGACCTGCCAATCGGGCAATTACAGAGCCTAACGGTGTATGACAATGAATAAATGAATATCCATATTCTTTTATCAGCTCAACTGTAGTTCTGTATGCCCGAATATTGTTTTTTAAATCTATTGGACTCCTAGTTGCAGAATAGTTAAACCACTTTCCGTGATGTTCACCAAGCCACTTTTTAAATTCTTCCAGTCTTTCATCTGAAATTGGGTTACCTTTATCAAAATTTCCTAAAACATGAACTTCATATCCAAGTTCTTCCAAAATAAGAATATTATTCTTATTAAACTGTTCAATCATAGCGGCTGTTGTAGCCATCATAAGCATTCTTTTCATTCTATATATGACACTAAGTTCTTGTGTTATCCTCTTCCTCATACAGCAACTCGAACTGTCCGTCGCCGCTTTTTTTCTTTTCTTCCCGCTCTTTGATTCGTTTCTGGCGCTGCACTTCTTCGTTGATCCTGATTACCATGAACATCACCAAAAATACCGCCAACAGACCTGCCAGCCCTATCCCCACTATCCGGATCTGCTTTGCTCTGTTTTCTTTGCTGCTCTCTATTACTTCTGCCAGTTCAGCTGTTTCAGTTTCCACAGCTTCTGTTTCTGAATTTTCTGTTTCTGTATTTTCTGTTTCTGCAGTGTCTTCTGTTTCTGCAGTGTCTGCTGACTCTGTGTTCTCCTGTGGCACTTCCTCTGCGGGGACTTCCATTTCATCCATATTTACAGTCAATCGGTAGATGTTTTTTTCTCCGTTTGGAGCTGTGCACAGCAGTGTTAATTTATTCTCACCCGCCTGCATGATGTCTGTAGACGGTGTTATATTCATATCTGTATCGCTATTGTATTCATATATTTCCCCGTATGGGATGTTTACCACGGCTGTCAGATTCTCATCATCCACTGTGGCTGCCACTCCGTTTAGGGTCATGTTGTTTAGTTTTGCACCTTCTATGGGTTTTACTCTGATGGGAGTGATCGCGCCATCCGGCACTTCCTCTCCTCCGATAGATACTACAGCCAGACTGTCCTCGCCTCCCGCTATTGCGCGAAAGGTAAACATGTATTTCACTGAACTTTTAGTGGTATTGTCTGTAAGTGTGATGTTGTCACCATCTGCCACGGCATTTCCGGGGGTGACGGACACGTACTCCACAAGCTCCGGATTATATCTCAGATTCACTGATACATTGCCCAGCTCTGATTCACTGTCCAGATACAGACCCACCTTGAAATTGGTCCCGGGCTGTGGTTCATAATACTCTGAACCGTAGTGCGTACTGACGGGTGCCGCCTGTGCGGTTAACCCCGGGATCATGAACAAGGCAAACGCTATGAAGATGTATGCATATATTGATTTGATATATTTCACAGCTTTTTCTCCAAACGGGGGCGGTCATGAGCCGCCCCCTCATTTAGAACATACCATGCGCCAAAATTAGGAAACATGATTTAATCATGCATGATTATAAATTTTGTACGTCTAAATTATTTTCTTGCTTTTTTGCCAAAAGCGACTGCGCCTGCTCCGCAAAGAGCTGCAGCAGCAGCGAACATAGCGATGATCTCACCTGTCTTGGGTGATGTTGCGCCTGTGTTAACCATAATAGCGATAGGAGAGCATGAATTCAGGGTAAATGTTACCTTGTTGTCTTCTACACTATCAGGTTTTACGGTCTCAATTGTACCGTTAGCCAGTTTATGCAAAACTGTTACGTTCTGTCCCTTCCATACGTTTGAGCATGTGAGAGTGAATGTAGCCTTGCCTGTTCCGGCGGGTACTTCGAGATCTACCATGGTAGCAATGAAGCTATTGCTGCCAGCGATAGCCTGTGCCTTCTCGATCAGAGCTTTTGCTTCAGATGTTGTTACTTCGCTAACTGTAGCTCCGGCAACACCTGTAACCTTTGTATCTTCTACGAAGAATCCCAAAGTATTCTCTGTGAGAACCTGACCTGTGGTATTCTTATCAGCTGTAACGAGTACTTCTGCAGTAGCAGCAGTTGTTTTTGATGCAGCTGCAGAGCTTGCAGCAGCTGATGATGTGGATGAGGTTGCAGCAAGTGCTGTGGTGCTCATTCCGATTACCATAGTCATTGCACAAACCAAACCAATAAGTTTCTTTTTCATTACGTCAGTTTCCTCCTTTCCCTCTTTGTACACATGGTATATATTAACCGGTTTTACCCGACTAATATCAGATTTGATCATTCGAGGACGACCTCTTTGTAGAACAGCTCTATCATGAGCCTTTGCAGAGCTTCCTTGTCCGGATAGAACTCTTCGAACTGTTCTCCCATGCGGGTCTCTCCCTCGAGAGTGTAAATGGCTTCGCTGTCGAAATGGTAGTTTACCATCTGCGTTGCCAGGTAGGATATCTCGTCTACTGTGATATCCGTGACTATATATGGCGCAAAGCTCTTGTAGAGTGCGAGGGGCAATGTGATGTCCTCTCTGGTCCCTGCGATCGCTTTTTGTACAAATGCGCTGAGGTACTGCTTTTGTCTGGAGAGCCTGTCTCTGGCGCTCTCAAACTCCGTCATGTCCCTCTTTCGAATGTAATCCACTGCTTCCTGTCCGGAGAGGTGGATCACTTCGCCTTCTTTCCATTTGCTGTTATATTTGGTGTAATCTGTGGGGATGGTCACATCCACTCCCCCCAGGGCGTCATTTAGTTTCTTTACGCCCCCTATATTAAATGACACGTATCCATGGATGGGCAACCCGTAGAACAGCTTTGAGACCGCATCCCTTGTAAGCTCACAGCTCTCCTCCATGCCGTCTCCGAATCCGTGCTGTACAGCTATCTCTGCCGGGGCTACGAGGTCTGTTCCACCCTCGCCCACGCCGAGCATATACACATCCACCATGGTGTCTCTGTTGACTCCCACTATGGAGGCTTCCCCGGTGTCGGGGTTTGCTACTATCAGGAATATACCATCGGACTGTCCCCCGTCGGTCTTGTCCTTTGCAGGGGTTACCACACCGTCCTTGTCTATTCCCAATATCAAAAATGTCAATATATTTTCGTTGTATTCATATACCTTGCCGTCATAGCTGATCCAGTCATCCTCCCACACTCTGTCCGGGATGTCCCCTTCTCCGGGTGCGGCAGTTGTCTCTCCTGCTGAGGTTTGGTCCATCACTATCTCGGGTGCTTTTTCCGTGGTCTTTTTGTAGAGATTTCTCTTTCCATGACCAAGAAATAACAGAATTCCCACGAATATCACGCCCAATGCAAGGGCCATCACCCAGACCCAGGCTATCACTGTGTATAGCACGCGCTTTTTGACGCTTATCTGATGTCCGGTCTGTCTGTGCTTAGTCAGTTTGAATCGAAGCATTCGCCTCTCCTTCCGCCTGTAATATTCCCTGTACCAGGTATCTGTTGGACGGCTTGTTGGCAATACATGTGGAGAGCGTGATGATACGGCTCTCAGCAGTCAGTTCCACCTCTGTGTCGAAATTGTTGGCCAGTCCTTCATTTTCCCATATACTGTCAAAATATTGTTGTCTGCCCTCTTCGCTTCCCATGTAGAAATTCATGAGCAGGGACAGGTCAGAGTATTCATAGGCCGCAAAGATTTTGTAGACCAAAATCCTGCCATCCTCCGTATATATGTATATATAAGGGTTTTCCTCAAAAAACTCCGAGTCTCTGTATTGGTGTAATCCGGCAAACATGGTGCCGTTTTTCATGTTGTGTCCGTAGAGGACGGTGTTGGGATCCGAAAAATCCTTTGCATTCATCCTCTGGGTGTAAATGCAGCCGGGATAGCCCTTGCTGCCGTCGAGGTTGTGCTCCAGATAATAATCCATCTCCTCCGGGTGCTGGAGCACGGGGTAGTCTATCACTGTTCCCGGCACCTGTATCCAGGCGTAGATATCGGGGTTTTCCTCTTCGTGGAGCTTGTCAAAGTCGATCACTCTGTCAGTCACGCCGTATTCGGTCAAATCGTCTGCCTGTTCTAAATCTGAAGCCTCTGAATCCGTAGCCTCTGAGTCTGAATACGATATGTCTTCGGAATCTGTTTCCTGTTCTGTTCCGGCCTCAGCTTCTGAAGTATCTTTCCCCTCGTCCTCCCGGAGTGCCTCCGTGTCCTCGGCTATCATGGACAACATTTCCTGCTGTTTTTGTTCGGCTCTGTTTAATCCTATGAAATAAATTATCATCCACAATAGGCATCCGATACATACAAGTCCCAGTATCAGTGAGATTATGGCAAAGATATTTTTCTTTGATTTCATATCGCTTTTGATTCCTTTGATTCTGTGTCATACGAGTGCATCTCTGCGCTCTTTTCCTCTGTAAAGCCCTCGGTGGCTTCCTTTTGAACCAGGATTTTCACCGTTTCGAACATTATCTGCAAATCCAGCAGGAATGTATAGTTGGTAATATATGTGAGGTCCATCTTGAGCTTGTCTAAGGGTGTGGTGTTGTATTTGCCGTATACCTGGGCGTATCCGGTGAGGCCGCCTCTGACCTTTGCTCTGTGGCGAAACTCAGGGATTTCGGCACAGTATTTTTCCACGTGCTCCACACGCTCGGGTCTGGGACCCACTATGCTCATATCTCCTATCAGTATATTCCACAGCTGGGGCAGTTCGTCTATTCTGCAGGCTCTGGTGAACCTGCCCACCTTTGTGATCCTGTCGTCCTTTTCCCCCGCAGGATGTGGTCTGCCGTCCTTTTCCGCATCCACTATCATGCTGCGGAATTTGTAGATCATAAAGCGCCTGTTGTGAAGGGTGCATCGCTCCTGTTTGTATATCACCGGGCCGCCGTCCTCTAGCTTGATGGCGATGGCTACGATGAACATCAGGGGTGACAATATGATGAGGGCGATTGAAGTGACCAATATGTCAAAGGCCCTCTTGTTTAACTTCTGATAGATGTTCATGCCCTGGTTCTTGCACACCATGAGAGGCGTGTCAAACAGGTTTATTTCCTCTGCGCTTCTGACCAATATATCAGATATCTTGGGAGTAAAATATACTCGCTTGTCTATCTCGTAACAGTATTTTTCGATGTCGTTTTTTTCTTCGCTGGCCACATCGTTGATGAGCACTGCGTCGTAGAGAGGTATCAGGGTCCTGAGTATCTCTCTGTCTGTTTCCACACTGACGGATTTCTCTACGCAGTATTTGTCCGCTCTGGTATTGACTTTGGCCGCAAGGCCGTTGTCGTAGCTGCCGTATATCTCCAGGATCCTCAATGGTGGGAACTTCTTGCGATAGATCACCACCATGCCATACATCATTAATCCCTCTGCCACAGACTGGGCTATCGCCAGCAGCAAATACCTGATTATGAATGCGGGCGCGAAACGAAACTCACCGGTGATGGCGCAGGATACGAATATCTCTATGCCGTTTGTGACCCATATGGTGAGGACTATCGCCGCCAATATGTTGGCCATACGGTCAACTCCTATGCGGTAGGCTCCCAGGTATCTAAGTAACAGTACGAATATAGCCATATAGGATATGATGGCCATACCGTAGTTTCCTTTGCCGGTCAGGTGACCGGTCTGATTGTTGACCATTACAAAGTTTTGCCAGACCTCAAAAAACATACCTGTTGCCACAGCCACTAAAATCGTACAGCATAGAAATCTGTACCTGTATTTAGTTTTATAATCCGTAGCTTCTCTGACTCCCACTTACAGTCACACCGTCCTTTTTATGAATTTAAATCGCTCACGCCTTAGTCATCTCCGTAATTACCGTAATATTTACCGTAATACTTGCCGTAATATTTACCGTAATATTTGCCATAATATCCCTTGCCGGAGATATTGACCTTGTTCAGCACGCAGCCCAAGACCTTGCTGCCTGCGATCTCTAACTGTTCCTTGCTCTTTCTGGCAAATCTGTAGCTGATGTCGCCACAGCCTATCACCAATATGCCGCCGTCACAGTTTTTTGACACGATTGCTGCATCTATGACGCTTCCGATAGGCGGAGTGTCCACGATCACCATGTCGTAGTTGTTTCTGGCTTCCTCTATGATGGCTTTGAATCTGGCACTTCCCAATAACTCACTGGGGTTAGGAGGCACAGGTCCCGCAAAGATCATGTCAAAGTTAGGCACATCGCTTTTGCAAAGCACCTCGTTTAATGTGGCTCTGCCTGCCAGGTAATGTGTCAGGCCGTATCTGATCCTGCCCCTCTTGCCGCGGCTCTTCATGACTGACTTACGCAGATCCGCGTCGATAAGTAGTGTCTTCATGCCGTTTTGGGCACATGAGAGAGCTAGTTCAAAGGACACGGTACTTTTTCCCTCGTTGGGTGTGGTGCTGGTGATGTATATGACCTTTGTGTTCTCCCCGGAAAACTCTATATTTGTTCGCAAGGTTTTGTAAGCCTCGCTGCTTCTAAAGTCCAATTTGGATTGATTGATTTCAAATTCCTGCATCAGTTATTCTCCCTGAATTATGGTTTGTATTTTGTTTTTTTGCGGTTAGGGTACGCCTATACGATTTCGATTATTTTGTCGCTGTCCACATCGATATCGCTGTCGGATTGAGCATTATCGCTCACTTTTCTGCGCCTTTTTTTTACAACAGACCCCTTCTTTTTGTCCTCGATAAAGCCCTCCACTACAGGGATGAGCGCCAGAGTGCTGAGCTCCAGATATTTTTCCACGTCCTCGCTGGTCTTGATAGTGTCATCCAGGAGGTATCTGAGGATCACCAGACCTGCTGCAGCCACGCCACCCAGCATCACGCCTATCAGCGTCCACTTGGGGATTGAAGGTGACACGGGAGCGTCGGGCAGGTTGGCGTCATCCACAATATTAACAGCCTCGATGTCCATTACCGCCTGAATGTGCTTTGCAGCCGCGTCACGGATGGCATTTGCGATATCCCGGGCCATTATGGGATCGGCGTCCTTTACCGTGATGGCGATGATTCGGGTGTTCGCGGTGTTGGAAACCGCAACTCTGTTTGCCAGACCCTTGTAGCTGTCTGTGAGGTCAAACTCTGCGATCACGTCCTCCAAAACGGTGCGGCTGGTGACCAACTCCTCGTAATCCTTGGTAAGCTGTGTAGCCAGCTGAGCATCCGTAAGTGTCAGCGAGTCTCCGTTTTGTCTGTTCAATATGTAAATCTTGGTGGTGGATTCATACAGCGGTGTGACGAGAAACGCGCTCACCATAAAAGCAATCGCGCCGCACACTATGGCGCTGAGTGCCAGCAGCCAAAACCTGTGCATTAATAACCCAAAAATCTCCACTAAATCGATTTCGATTTCATCTGTACTGTTTCTGTTATCTCTTTTTTCCTGCATTTTTTTATTCCTTCGTGACTTTTTATTTGTTGGGAGCGATCAGTCTCTCCATGGCGTTTCGCCCCAGTATGGCATCCACGTAATCCGCGTCGAACTTTTTGTACAAAAGCTTTTCGCATTTGGCGATGCGGGGACTGCGCTTGTCTGCCCCGTGGGCATCCGTTCCTATGTAATCCACAAGGCCGCTTTTCAACAGCCTGTGCGTGAATTTCTTTATCTTGTGACCGGTTTCACCGGTGATGCTGGCTGCATTGACCTGGATCTCTGCGCCGACGGCTTTTAAATCCTCCACATATTCTATGTGTTCTGTCATGCACTCGTAGCGCTCCACATGGGCCACGATGGGCCTGTAGCCCGCTCCCATCACGGAATCCACCGCATTTCTGATGTACCTGTATTGGTCCTTTGGCGAGAACTCCACCAAAACGTATTCCCCTCCGCACATCACCGCGGCTCTGTCGCCGGCAATGGCTTCGTCAAATTCATCAAAATAAAAAATCTCGTTTCCCTGAAAAATAGTGATGGGGATGTGATTTGTGTCCGCTTCTTCCTGCAATACATCGATCAGTTCTCTGACTTTTTCAGGTGAGGCATTTCTCCTGCCTTTTTTATAATGCGGAGTGGCTATGATATATCTGATGCCCTCTTCATATGCAATCCTGAGCATCTGCGCGGTCTCCTCCATGTCTTTGGAGCCGTCATCAATGCCCGGCAATATATGACAATGAACATCCACTATACATTCTGCTGTCTTTTTCATAAGTAAAGTCCATCCGGTCTATGTCTTTTGCCAAGGCTGTGGCCGTGGCCGTGGCTGCAGCTGTAGCTGTAGATTTAGCTTTAGCTGTATCCATGGTCATAGTTCTGCTGCACATGGCGCTTCCTGTAACAATGTATGTCGCCCCGAGCCCGGCAGGTAATTCCTTGCTCTGTTCCTGCAACAGGGCAGCACTTCACATAGTTACACTACTATATATTGTTTATTCTACCAAAATATGCAACTAAATACAATGTAAACAACAATTTGTTCAATAAGTCTGCAAAAACGTTCAATTGTAATATTTTTGTAATAATTAAATTACTTATCAAAGTGTTGTAAACTGTAAACAACAGACCACGCATAGATAAAAAACCGCAAGTCTCATGATTCAACTTGCGGTTTCATTTGTTTTGATATTGTGTTAACTATCGGTGTCCCGTGGGGCATTGATATACTTCAAGTATCCGTTTATGAATTTGTCTATCTCGCCGTCCAAAACCGCATCGGCATTGGCGGTCTCCACATCGGTCCTCAGATCCTTAACCAGCTTGTACGGCTGGAGGAAATAACTTCTGATCTGGTTGCCCCAGGCGATATCCTTTATGTCTCCCTTAATATCTGAGAGTTTCTCTGCATGTGCCTCCTGCTTTAACATATACAGTTTTGCTTTCAGCATCTGCATAGCCTTGTCCTTGTTCTGGAACTGGCTTCGTTCGTTCTGGCATGTCACCACGATTCCCGTGGGGATGTGGGTGATACGGATAGCGGATGATGTCTTGTTGATATGCTGTCCGCCGGCACCGCTGGAACGATATGTATCGATCCTTAAGTCCTTTTCCTCGATATCTACATCCAGATCCTCTTCGATCTCGGGCATTACATCCAGTGATACGAATGATGTCTGGCGCTTACCCTGTGCATTAAAGGGTGAGATACGTACCAGTCTGTGGACACCTTTTTCAGACTTAAGGAGTCCGTAGGCATTGATACCGTTTACCTGGAAAGTAACCGACTTAATGCCGGCCTCATCACCGTCCAGATAATCCAGCACTTCGATCGAAAAGCCCTTTCTCTCGGACCATCTGGTGTACATACGATACAGCATGGAAGCCCAGTCGCAGCTTTCCGTTCCGCCGGCTCCCGCTGAGAGCTTAAGTATGGCATTGTTTTTGTCATACTCTCCGTTTAAGAGAGTTCCGATCCTGAGTTCGTCAAGCTTTGTCTCAAAGTCATCAAGCTCAGCTCTTATCTCCTGAACCAGTGATTCGTCCTCGTCTTCATAACCCATTTCGATAAGTGTCAGAATATCTTCGAACTGGGTCTTTAAGCCATTTCCCTCATCAACTATGTCCTTTAGATTCTTTAATTCTTTCATTTTTTGATTGGATCTGTCAGGGTCGTCCCAAAATCCGGGGCTTTCCATATCCATTTCCAATTCTTCGATTCGCTTTACCTTGCCTGCAAGGTCAAAGTGAATCCCTCACTTCCGCCAAAGGTGTTTCATATGTCAGAATCTCTTGTTTCATCTGATCAAGTTCAACCATTAACGTCACCTTCTTTCTATATTATTGCATTCCTGAGCGTAAAGCCCTATTACCGGATCTCAGGCATTCCCTTTCTTCCGTGGCAGGCCTTGTATTTTTTGCCTGAACCGCAGGGGCAGGGATCGTTAGGATAAATCTTTGCATTGGCGCGCTTTACGGGGCCTTTCTGTGCGGAATCGTCTTTGTTGGTTCCTGTCACCTTAGCAACCTGCTCACGCTCTACTTTTTGTTCCACTTTGATATGGAAGAGGATTCTGACTGTCTGTTCTCTGATGTTTGTGATCATCTCGTCGAACATGTCATATCCTGCCATCTTGTATTCCACAACGGGATCTCTCTGGCCGTAAGCCTGGAGTCCGATACCCTGGCGGAGCTGATCCATATCGTCGATGTGATCCATCCACTTTCTGTCGATGGATTTAAGGAGGATAACTCGCTCCACTTCTCTGATCTGCTCAGGTTCGGGGAACTCAGCTTCCTTTGCCTCATATAATTTAACAGCTTCTTCTTTGAGCTGCTGTTTTAAGCTGTTTTTCTTTCCTTTGTGCACTCTCTCGGCAGTGATGGGCTCAAGGGGAATGATGGGGATCAGCACGTGGTTAAGTTCGTTGAAATCCCAGTCCTTGTAATCAAGGTCATCATTGATGCACATGTCCACACAGTTTTCAACGATGTCTGTGATCATCTTGTAGATCACATCCCTCATGCTCTCGCCGTCGAGAACTCTTCTTCTCTCGTCGTAGATAACCTGACGCTGTTCACTCATTACATTATCATATTCGAGGAGGTTCTTTCTGATACCGAAGTTGTTTGACTCGATCTTTTTCTGTGCATTCTCAATGGCATTTGTAAGTGCCTTGTGTTCGATTTCCTGTCCCTCGGGGATACCCATTGCATTAAACATACGGATAAGTCTCTCGGAACCGAAGAGTCTCATGAGGTTGTCCTCAAGCGAGATATAGAACTTGGATTCACCCACATCTCCCTGACGACCTGAACGACCTCTTAACTGATTGTCGATTCGTCTGGACTCATGGCGCTCTGTACCTATGATCATGAGACCGCCTGCCGCCCTTGCCTCATCATCAAGCTTGATATCGGTACCACGTCCTGCCATGTTGGTGGCGATGGTTACTGCTCCGTGGAGACCTGCATCAGCTACGATCTCAGCCTCAAGCTCGTGGAATTTTGCATTCAGGACTTTGTGCTGGATGCCGCGTTTTGTAAGCATCCTTGAGAGTTCCTCACTGGCTTCGATGGTGATGGTACCTACAAGCACCGGCTGACCCTTTGCGTGGGCTGCCTCAACCGCATCGCAGATCGCGTGAAGCTTTTCTGCTCTGGTCTTGTAAACCGCATCCTGTCTGTCGATACGCTGTACGGGTTTATTGGTGGGGATAACGATTACGTCCATTCCGTAGATCTCACGGAACTCGTTTTCCTCTGTAAGCGCGGTACCTGTCATACCTGCTTTCTTTTCAAATAAGTTAAAGAAGTTCTGGAATGTGATGGTTGCAAGGGTCTTGCTCTCACGTTTAACCTTCACATGTTCCTTTGCCTCGATGGCCTGGTGCAGACCGTCTGAATAGCGGCGTCCCGGCATTATACGTCCGGTAAACTCATCCACGATCAGGATCTGGTCTTCTTTTACCACATAGTCTCTGTCTCTGAACATGAGGTTATGGGCACGAAGGGCCAGGATAATGGTGTGCTGGATATCCAGGTTTTCCGGATCAGCAAAGTTTTCTATATGGAAGAAGTTCTCAACCTTTTTAACACCGGCTTCGGTCAGGTTGATGACTTTATCCTTTTCATTGACGATGAAATCTCCGGTCTCTTCCTGTACCACGCCCATGATGGCATCCATTTTTGAAAGTTCTGCCACATCATCACCACGGTGCATCTGACGGGCGAGAAGATCGCACATTTCATATAAAGCAGTGGATTTATCTCCCTGTCCGGAAATGATAAGAGGGGTCCTGGCCTCATCGATAAGAACCGAGTCCACCTCGTCGATGATACAGTATTTAAGTCCGCGGAGCACGAGCTGTCTCTTGTAGATAGCCATGTTGTCACGAAGGTAATCAAAACCGAGTTCATTGTTGGTCACATAGGTGATGTCGCAGTTATATGCAGCCTGTCTCTCTTCGCTTGTCATGCTGTTTAATACTACGCCAACCGTAAGGCCCAGGAATTCATGAACCTGACCCATCCACTCGGCATCACGCTTTGCCAGGTAATCGTTTACAGTGACAACGTGAACGCCTTCACCTGTGAGAGCATTTAAATATGCGGGAAGTGTGGACACAAGTGTCTTTCCTTCACCGGTCTTCATCTCTGCTATCCTTCCCTGATGGAGAATGATACCGCCGATAAGCTGTACTCTGAAGTGCTCTAAGTTTATGACTCTCTTTGCCGCCTCTCTGACTGTGGCATATGCCTCCGGCAGGATGTCGTCCAAGGTCTCGCCCTCGGAAAGTCTCTTTTTAAACTCAGCTGTTTTATTCTTAAGTTCCTCATCGGAAAGAGCCTGCATGGCAGGTCTCAAGCTCTCTATCTTGTCAACGATAGGATAGATCCTCTTTAACTCTCTTTCACTGTGAGTTCCGAAAATTTTGTCTGCAAGTTTCATTACATTCCTCGTTTTTTTACGTTTTTTTTGCCGTGTAAATCCACACAGCACAATGATTATTTTAGCAGATTTAAAGGTCATATTCAACATAAAGGTATGTGAAGCATTATTAACAATTTGTAAATATTATATGAAATTGACACAGTATTTTTTTATGTAGTATAATCATTTAGTAAAACGATTTTCTTTGGCAATGGGTAGTTATATAAGTATTATTGGCAGGAGTTTTAATGAAGCGATTATCAACATCTCAGTTAACCCCGGGCATGGTCACGGCGGAAAATGTACTCAGCTACAACAGGCAGCTGATCATCCCAAAGGGTACAGAACTAAACGACAAGCTTATTACAAAACTGGCTCTTTACGGAATTCTCATGATCTTTGTGGAGGACAGTGTTCCCGAAGAGGCTAAGGATCAGGTTCCCACATCATCTTTTCATGATTCGTATTCTCAGCGCATAAAGCGAAGTGAAGCCTTTAAGCGTTTCAAAAAAGATTATGATGACAATGTAGATAAATTCAAGGACACCCTGGATCAGGTGATCCGCAAAAATATTCAGCTGGACGTGGACATACTGTTGGAAAATTCCCTCAGTTTTAACACTGATCTGTCCGGAACAGTGGGTATTCTCGACATGCTTCAGAACATGAGGGATTATGACGATTCAACCTTTGCCCACAGTATGAATGTTGCCCTAATCTGTAACATTTTAGGTCACTGGATCGGCATGAACGAAGGAGACATAAAACTCCTCACAGCCTGCGGTCTGTTGCATGATATCGGAAAGCTGTTGGTGCCAAAGGAGATCATCACAAAGCCTGCGAGACTTTCGGAATATGAGTTCAACGAAGTAAAAAAGCATCCTGTGCTGGGTTACAACCTGCTCAGGACGCAAAATATAAACGAAAATATCAAATATGCCGCTCTCATGCATCATGAGAGATATGACGGAAGCGGTTATCCCATGGGTATCATCGGTCAGCAGATAAACAAATTTGCCCGCATCGTATCCATTGTGGATGTGTATGATGCCATGACAGCAGCCAGAGTTTACCGCGGACCTCAATGTCCCTTCAGGGTTATCGAGATCTTTGAGCAGGAAGGCTATCAAAAATATGATGTGCAGTTCTTACTTCCATTCCTGGAGCACATCGTAAACAACTACCTGCAGAACAAGTGCATGTTAAATGATGGCAGGACCGGAGATATCATCTTTATAAATAAAGAGCATCTCTCCCGCCCCGTTGTTCAATGTGACGATCAGCCCGTGGACTTAAGCGAGCGCTGGGAGCTGTCCATCGAAGCTATCATCTGATACAAAAATGTGACTGCAAAAGCATATGCAAACATCAAAAGCCCGGGAAGCGCGATGTTGTAAAAGTTAAGAGTCAGATTGCTGATCCCATCTTCAAACAAAAATGCGCTAAACCACCCGATGGCAAAATCATATACTGCGGAAATACCAAGGAAACTTACGGAACCAAGCAAATACAAAAATGCCTGGTTCTTTTTTTTGCTCTTTTCTCTTTTTATCAAACTGATAAAAAAGAAAACCGTTCCCACTACAGAGACGATAACTGTCACGCAAAACAGCAGGCCGTTTACCGCTCTGTAGATCACGAAGATAACATCCGCTATGCTCTCCGTCTTTTTACTAAGTCCCGATATTTTTGAATAATCGCCCAGGTAATCAAGGTTCGTATATTCATTTGCGGCATTTATGAGGATGATATTTTCCTCTATCTCGTCTCTTTCAACTCCGCCGAGGCCGCTTTCATATCCCTTTAGGAGCACGGCGCCCAAAAGGCCCTCGTAGAATTCACGGAAAAGACCTGCAGTCTCCTCTAAGGTATATCCGCCTGCTGAGCTGACGATTCTGACGACGCCCTTTTGTTTACTGAGTTTCCCTGATGAAAATGCCTCATCAAGTTCATCATTTATCTTTGAAAACAGATCTGAAACCTGCTTTTCATTTTCCCATATGCCTGTATCAGCCAGGCAGTCTCTTAAGATCCAGCCCAGATGGTCTCCGGGAATGGGATTTGCGATTATGTCCCCGTCTCTCCAGTCCGTTGCCTTTATGCTCTCAAGTAACTCCGGGTATGAACCCAGAGTCTCAGATGCCTCAAAGGCTTTTTCTATGGCATCATAAGGAGTCCAACATACATAGGTCCTGTGATCAGAGTCTATACTGTATATTTTTTCAAGGAATTCTCCAAGTTCTCCGTCTGTCCTGGTATTTATCTCGTAAACTCCAAAGAACCTGTGGTTAACAGCCTTATATCCGCCTGTCACTGCAAAGAAGACGATAAATGGCAGCAATAAACAGCCGATCCGCCTTGCAAGGAGGCTGAAATCCGGTGCAAATATTATATAAATTAATGTCAAAAAACCGCCAAACAAAAGAGTGCACATGAGCCACAGCCCATCCTCTTTTATGTAATAGGTAAATGAAAATAGGATTCCAAGTAAGATCCCCTTAAGGCCCATGAATCTCTCGCCCTTTGCGCAGCTTTCCATAAAGCTTATGAGGATCATCAATGTCATGATGGTAAAGGGCGCAATGATGCCGTTTCGGTAGAGCCTTGTTCCGCTCCACATGTCAAAGGCCTGGGGCATGAATAAAACATATACAAATATCAAAAAAGGAATATGTCTTTTCCCGGACAATATTTTTTTGAATGTAAAATAAGAAACCAAAGCCGCAGCGCTCCACAACAGCCCAAGCAGTGCGGAGTAGGGAATTTTGGTCACAGAAAAAGCCCTGACAAACAAAGGAAAACTCATATCCTTTACCAGGGCAAAATATTCGGGACTTAGGAAATGGGCACTAAGCCCCGCAAACCTCATCATGAGATTGTCATCCCATAACTGGCCTGCGGGAAACCATACACCCATGCACACTGAGAGTGTGACTCTAAGTACAATCAAAATAAACATCGCTATTTTGATCAATTTGTTCATGATTAATACTCCATAACTTTCTCTTCGCCTGAGAGAACTCTGAGTGCTCCCTGGCAAAGTGCAAGAAGCTCATCTTCTCCGGGATAAACTGTGATGGGAGCGATCCAGTCTGTGCTCTCTGCGATGGCATCACAAACTTCTTTACCGTATGCGATACCTCCTGTGAGGATGATCCTGTCAACCTTTCCCTTTAATACGGTAGCCATGGATCCGATGTCCTTGCATACCTGGAAGAGGAATGCTTTCTTTGCATCAGCTGCCTCTTTGTCACCTTCGTTTGCACGCTTTGTGACTTCTCTCATATCATTGGTTCCAAGGTAAGCATTGAATCCACCCTTGCCAACGATCTTTGAGTAAATTTCTTTTTCTGTATATTTTCCTGAGAAGCAAAGCTTTACAAGGGCACCGCTGGGTACACCGCCTGCTCTCTCGGGAGAGAATGCGCCGTCGCCGTCAAGGGCGTTGAATACGTCGATGACTTTGCCGTTCTCATGAGCGCCTACGGAAACACCGCCACCCATGTGAACTACGATAAGTCTCAGGGACTCATATGACTTTCCGACTTCTTTTGCATATCTCTTTGCAACAGCCTTTTGATTAAGGGCATGAAAAACGCTGACTCTGGGAAGCTCGGGAACACCTGAGTATCTGGCAACAGGTGCAAGTTCGTCAACTACAACGGGGTCTACGATATATGAGGGAACACCCAGTTCGTCACCGATCTCACGTGCCAGGATTCCTCCAAGGTTAGATGCGTGCTGACCCTGAACGCCCACCTTAAGATCTGCCAAAAGATCGTCTGTTACGGCATATGTACCGCCGGGGATGGGCTTGAGCATTCCGCCTCTTCCCACGATAACATTAAGCGACTTCATATCAAAGTTCTTTGATGCAAGAAGATCTGTGATGATCTTTTTACGAAAATCCTTTTGATCAACGATGGTTGCATACTGTGAAATTTCTTCTGTGGAGTGACGAAGTGTCTCCTCGAAAAGAAGTGTTTCATCTTCGAATACACCGATCTTTGTGGATGTGGAACCGGGATTGATAATTAAACTCTTTACTGACATCTCTTTTCACCTTTCTGTTTTTTAGTTCTGGTTTTTAAGTTCCTCTGCAACTACAGCTGCAAGAGCAATGGAATTAACCTTTGTCTCAAATGAATCCGAACGGCTGGTAAGGATTACGGGAACCTTGGTACCTGTTAAGATACATCCGTTCTTTACTCCGGGAACTGTGTGAACAAGCGCCTTGTAAACTGTATTTCCGGCATGGATATCGGGGAAGAGGAGGATATCCGCATCACCCTGGATCTTTCTGTCGAGGGCTCCCTTGTGCTTTGCTGCCTCAGGGTCGATTGCCAGGTCAAGTGATAAAGGTCCGTCAACGATACATCCTTTGATCTCACCCTTTTCGTTCATCTCTGTAAGCTGTCCTGCTTCTACTGTTACGGGCATCTTGGGATTGATAACCTCAACTGCCGCAAGAGGAGCAACCTTGGGGCATGCTACGCCGCAGGCTTTTGCTACAGGAACAGTGTTATTGATGATAGCAACTTTATCCTCAAGTGTGGGATATGTCATGAATGCAACGTCTGTAAGAAACAGCAGTCTGTCATATCCGGGCACGTCGAATACTGCCACGTGCGAAAGAGGCTTACCTGTTCTGAGTCCCACCTCTTTGTCGAGAACGCTCTTTAAGAAATTCTTTGTATCGATGATTCCCTTCATATACATATCAACCTTGCCATCGTGTGCAAGCTTGACTGCTGTGAGGGATGCCTCGATATTGTCCTCCACATTTATGATCTCGAAGTCGCTGATGTCAATGTTAAGCTCTGTGGCAATTGCCTTGATCTTTGCTTCATCTCCTACAAGGATCGCATCTGCGATCCCGCGATCCTTTGCTGCTCTGACCGCTTCGATCACTGCTGAATCCTGCGCTACTGAAACAGCTACTTTTTTCATTCCGACTGTTTTAACTTTTGAAATAAGTTCGTCAAAACCCTTACTCATGTTAATTATTCCTTTCCGCCTCTTTTGGCATGTATATTAAATAAGAAAACATATTAAATTTAGACTGCAGTTTAATAAACTTCTTATTTTTTCGCATCGTTAAAAGAATAACACAGTAAAGTGTAAAAATCAAGATTAGGCAAGGAATACTGCCAGTTTCGATAAGTCCTGTGCTTCTCCGTAAAGCATGGGACGTAACTCTTCTGTAACAGGCGTCTGATCCGGGACCATCACGGTTTTGCATCCTGCCAGATACCCGCTTATAACCCCATTTGGTGAATCCTCCACAACCAGACACTCCTCCGGTTTTAATCCAAGTTTATCACATGCATACAGATAAATATCCGGGGCCGGTTTTCCCTTTTCCACCATGGTGGCGGATATTATCTCATCAAAATAATCGTAAAGGCCAACCCTTTTCAAAGTATCCCCTGCTCTGTCAAGAGGGGTGGCTGTTGCAAGGGCAATGCAGATATTTTTTTCTTTTAAGATCTCCATTATCTCTATGGCGCCTTTTTTTAATTCGTATTCATGGTCCGCAAAATAATCCTTCATGATACCGCGCCTGATATTTC
The DNA here is from genome assembly GCA_024695935.1 of Acetatifactor sp. Taxonomy (GTDB): domain Bacteria; phylum Bacillota; class Clostridia; order Lachnospirales; family Lachnospiraceae; genus RGIG10340. The sequence continues at coordinate 36,029 of JAILHH010000036.1, read as the reverse complement.
TAACTGCCTCATAGTCGAAATCTTCTCCGTACCACTCTTTAAAATTTGCAACCGAATACGGCTTTCCAAGGCTCCTTACAAAAAGAGCCTGTTCATCACTCATTTCATACCCTGCTTTCTTTAAAGCCTCCGGCCAAAATATCCTGAACCACTTCTCCGTATCTACAAGGGTTCCGTCCATATCAAAAATAACAGCCTTTATTTTATTATCCATTTTTGCTTCTATCTCCTTGTTCCAATTCCCGTTGACCGGGTAGGTTTAACTGTTTATGACACAGTTGACGTTTTTCCAACACTCAACAAATGGCTTATTTTCACTGTCTATAAAAATTCTGACACAATGAAAATGTTTATTTTGGAATTAACTTTTGTTTTACACCTCAAGGCAAAGCCTTTCGGTGTTCTACAGTCGCCTAAGTTCACCTCGCAAGCGAGCTTGCGGGTGGGACTTAGGCTCGTTGTTACACAAATTAAGCGCATCGCCTGGCGATACGCTTTAGATATCAAGTCTCATCTGAACGCCGGTCATCTCATCATAATCCTCACATTCAGAAATAAAACCTTCATTTTCTTCCTTGCATGTACAATCAAAACCCTGATGCATACAGGTGCTGCATATGCATTTGTAGCAGTCCTGCCCCGCGCATTCTCTTTCCGCCATATCCATAACAACGCCTTTCCATTAGTTTTCATCTGCCAATGGGCTTAAATCCAACGAAATCATATCATTTTTTTGCACTCATTGTCAATTTATGGTAAATTAATAAAAGTCGGATAAAAAGATTACATGAAGCCGGATGAAACATGCCCGGTCTGAGTGTTTTTATATTAATCATTTAAGAGGTAATTTATGCGTTTATATGTATTAAGGCATGGAAAAACTCCATGGAACAAAGAAAAAAGATTTCAGGGTCAGACCAACATCCCTCTTGCAGAAGAGGGCGTGAGCCTCGCCAGAAAGATCGGCGTTGGAATGAAGGATGTAAAGATTGACTATTGCTTTTCATCCCCTCTTGCAAGAGCGGTAAATACCGCGGTTTTGGTCCTTGGCGACAGGGATATACCTGTTGTGGCAGATGATCTCATAAAAGAGATAAGCTTCGGTGAACTGGAGGGAAAATGCGTACTTCCCGGCACAGATGTGGACGAAGAATATATGAAAAAATTCTATGAGGATCCCTTTAACTGCCCTCCCGGAAAAGGCGGCGAAACCTTCATGGAACTTTGTGACAGGGCAAAGAGCTTTACCGATAAACTGATAGCGGACCCCAAATATAAGGACGCCTCAATCCTTATCAGCTGTCACGGAGCCTGTGGAAGAGCCATACTTAATGCTTTTTCCGACACTCCGGAGGATTTTTGGCTGGGCCGTGTACCAAAAAACTGTGCCGTCTCCATCATTGATATTGACGAAAACGGCACAGGAAAGATCACTGAACTTGACCATATGTACGCTTAGAAGTATTTTAATTTAAGCGCTTTTTTAAAGGATCTGTTTTTAAGCGGATCCTTTTTATTTTGATTTTCCGTTTGTCTTGGACTTGTTCTTTGACACACGCATCAGCCTGTATTCAAAATCTCTCTTATCCTTTGCGGCAAGGACCTGCAGGATCATTCCTGAAAAGAAGGACTGTATTCCCGCAAGAGCCACAAATCCGCTGGCGATAAGAGTGGGGAATCTGGGTACCAGCCCGGTCTCAAAATATGTTATGAAAATGGGCACCATGAGTATCAGCGCCACCAGCCAAAAGCATGCAGCCATTATTCCGAAAAATTGCATTGGCTTGTAATTTTTATATAGCTGAAGCATTTTTCTGATGACCTTAAAGCCATCCGAAAAAGTATTAAGCTTTGACACGCTTCCCTCGGGTCTGTCCCTGTAGGTCACAACCACATTATCGACCTGCATGCCGTAATTTACTGCATGTATGGTCATCTCCGTCTCTATCTCGAATCCCTTTGAAAAGACGGGGAAAGTCTTTACAAATTCATAGGAAAAGGCCCTGTAGCCCGTCATGATGTCCTTTATATCAGATTTAAAGAGTCTGTTGATGCCCCAGCGCATGAGAGAATTGCCAAAATTGTGAAAAGGACGCTTATTTTCCGTAAAATATGTGGACGAAAGTCTGTCTCCCACCACCATGTCGGAATTTTTGTTTAGCACCAGGTCTACCATCTCTTCGGCAGATTCAAGAGGATATGTATCATCACCGTCTATCATGAGATAGCATTTTGCATTGATCTCCCTGAACATCCTGCGGATCACATTTCCCTTGCCCTGCTTGTATTCATACCTTACCACTGCTCCGGCGTTTTTGGCGATTTCCGCCGTGCCGTCCGTGGAATTATTGTCATATACGTAAACGACCGCTTTTGGCAGGTATTTTTTTACATCGTTGACCACCTTTTCAATTGTCTTTGCCTCATTGTAACAGGGTATCAAAACCGCGATCTTGTCCATCAAAATGCTCCTAAATCCTATTTTTATCAAAAACATTATAGCATAAACTTCCCCTCCTTCAACGAAGGAAAGCTCATCTTAAAACTAAATTAATATATTGCCCGAGCAGGAAATACAAGGTCAGAAACTCCTAAGTCTCTCATTAAACTGTGGATAAAAATCTCTTTCCTCTTCATACGGGGTCATAAAAAATGAAGTCAAAACCTTCATGTTTATAGCCTTGATATTTTCGGGATTGGTCTCAGACTTTATATTTTCTCTGACGCTCTCCAATAAATCATGCCACTTTAATACAAAATCATGATTTTCTTTTGTATTTTTAATATCGATCCACTTTGACACCTTTACTTTTGTAGGATTTTTATATGTGCATTCACCGGTCTGGAGAAAATACTTAAAGTCTCCGTTTTCGTATACTCTTCCAAGGGGGAAAAGCCTGCAGATACCGGGTCTGAAAGAGTGGATTATACACCTGCCGTCACTGCCAAGGAAATTACAGCTTTCATCCTGTCCCGTCATCATAAGATGCGGTAATATCACCCCATCTGCCACGCCAAGCGCCACATATTTTTCAAGAAGCGCCATAAAAGGCACCCGGAGATTGACCGTAAGGTTATACACGTCATATGGGTCCAACAATATGGAATCCCCCATGCCCGTACAACAGGTATGACATCCGATGCAGCCGTGACAGTCCGCTTTTACCATGTCATTTGCCGTATAAAGTTTTCCGTCCGATATTTCCTCCAGGGAAACATTTCTCTTCATCTTGCCTCTCCGTCCATGGACATTTATTGGATCAAATATCTTATCAGACTTCGTTCAGATCCGTATCAAGTCCCACGTCAAATATGTATCCGGGATAGTCTGCCTTTATGGCATCAACAGCGTCCGTATGGCTCTGTCTTCTGTCCTTTGAATCAAGACTGATCACCAAGTCAAAGCTTATCTTTTTTTCTTCCTCATTCATATAAAAGCCGTGAATACCCTTAACATACTGCTGTTCAAAGGCCTTTTTGATGATGGCTTCCTCAATCTCTCTCGCCTTGACATCCGAGGTATTCTTTGAATAAACACCCACTGCCACCAGATAGATTCCGTACTTTTCATAGATATGATCGGATATCTTTCTTGAGAGGGTGTCGATCTCAGAGGCTTTCAGGTTTTCATCAACCTCGATATGTACGGAGGCGGTAAAAAGATCCGGACCGTAATTGTTGGTCACAAGGTCGTAGGCTCCTCTTACGCCTTCAAATGTCTTTATCTCTTTTTTGATATCAAGCACCATGGAAAGTTCCAGAGGCTCTCCAAGGATCTTGGAAATAGTCTCTATCAACAGATCCACACCGGTTTTTACGATGATAATAGCGATTCCGGCTGCAAGATAGGGTTCGAGATTTACTCTTGTAAAGATAAAGATCACAGCGGCCACAATTGTTGCCACAGAGACCGTAACGTCCAGCAGCGCCTCACTTCCGGAAGCGATAAGCGAATCGGAGTTTGCTTTTTTACCCTGGGCCTTCGTGTATGTTGCAAGGAGGAATTTGGCGATAACCGCAACGATCAGAATGATGATTGAAACAGTTGAGTAATCTGCTTCCTCAGGGTGAATTATCTTTTTAACGGATTCCACAAATGCTGTGATTCCGGCGTACGTTACTATCACTGAAATGATAAGAGCTGACAGGTATTCTATCCTGCCGTATCCAAAGGGATGTTTTCTGTCCGCAGGCTTTCCCGCAAGAGCTGCACCGATTATGGTGATAAGGCTCGATGTGGCATCCGCCAGATTGTTTACTCCGTCAAGTACGATGGCTATCGAGTTTGAAATAATTCCGATTATAGCTTTAAACGCAGCCAGAACTACGTTTACCACGATACCGACAATACTTGTTGTAAATATGATCTTGATCCTGTCCTTTGATTCGTTCATGTTTTCCTCCGCTTATATATTGTTTTATCTGTATTTACTTAAGAATCTGATCTCATACAGTTTTTATTCAAATGAATATTACTACATTAAAAAAATCTGTTTACACACTACATTTCTTTTGTTATGTCAGCGAATTCACCGCCGTTAGCCCTTAACAGATCCTCGGGCTTTAATCTGATCTGTGCACCGATCTTTCCGGCGCTCACATATATTTTATCATATATCTGAGCAATTTCATCAACCCTTGTGACATACTGCTTTTTCATGCCTATGGAAGTGCAACCGCCTCTGATATATCCCGTGACCGCGGTGATATCCTTTACATGGATCATCTCCACGTTCTTTTCTCCCACGGACTTGGCAGCTTTTTTCATATCAAGTTCCGCTTCGATGGGGATCACGAACACGTAATAATTTTTGCTGGCTCCCACAGTTACCAGGGTCTTGAAAACCTCCTCATGGGGAAGCCCCAGTTTATCCGCTGTTGCTATGCCGTCCACGAATTCTCCCGCCTCGTAGGATGAGTGCTCAAATTCGATCCCCAGGCTTTCTAAAATCCTCATAGCATTTGTCTTTACGTCTTTATCTTTTGCCTTTGCCATGTACTTTCCCTCAAAAATATACTCAGCCTATTATAACACATATTCCACTTAATTTGGGGTGGCTATATTAACGATTGTTATCTTCTTAACCAAATAAAGGTACAACAGGCTTTAATTATCCGGATTTTTGATTTTCAGAAAGAAGTGGGAGGCTGTAGGGATGCCACCAAGCGAGTTCCGCAGACGCGAAGCGTCGAGGACTGTTTGAGCGACTGGCGCCCTGCAGACAGGACCCGCTTCTGATGAAAATCATAGGCCGGAAACTCACACTCTGCAATATCCTTGACTGTGATGTAGATAAGATTTTAACTCATATTTCTGAAGTAAAAGAATAATATGCTCGCAAAAAAGCCCATAGCATAAAATGTTATGGGCTTTTATTATTTCTTGTATTGATTTCCGAACATTTGTTCGTTATAATGAATTTGAGGATATTTCCTCAGGCGCTACCACACTTTGACGTGCTGATGGCGGTTTGCTTTTTGCGGAGAGTTAATAGCTCCGATCACATAGAAACCTTCGGGAATCTAGTGGAAAGGAGGACTCTGCTTATGCTCTCAATTGTTGACTTGATTGCAGTACTTAGTTTCTGCTTAACCTCTTTTGGTCTTGGATATGCAATTGGTTCTAACAGCAATAAGACCACAAAAAAATAACCGCCAGCCTGTACCTGGCGGTTATTTTTCTTACCGATTAATCAGGCAACCGTCATCGCGGTAGCGCCTTTTCTTAACTAGATGATAGCATGCTTGAAACACTTTTGTCTAGAGAAATATTAAAGGCGTGACAAAAAGTCACGCCTTTACATTTATCAAGTATGATCAATTATTTGTTTGCAAGCTCAGCCTTGATAGCTGCTGTGAGCTGAGGAACGATCTTGTTGAGGTCGCCTACGATACCGTAGTCAGCCACATCAAAGATAGGAGCATCCTCATCCTTGTTGATAGCGATGATGATGTCTGACTCTTCCATACCTGCAACGTGCTGGATAGCACCTGAGATACCGATTGCAAAATATACGTTGGGTCTTACAGTCTTTCCTGTCTGACCAACCTGAAGATCCTTGGGCTTCCAGCCTGAATCAACAACTGCACGTGAACATGAAACTGTTCCGCCGATTGCAGCAGCAAGATCATCGAGGAGCTTGAAGTTTTCTGCAGAACCGACTCCACGGCCACCGGATACGAGGATCTTTGCATCCATGATATCAGCTACATCGTTAACTGCCTTAACGATCTCTTTGATAGTTACATATTTGTTGTTAGGCGTGAAACCGGGATTGTACTCGATTACCTCTGCCTTTGCACCCTTCTTGGGCTCAAGCTTCTGCATAACACCGGGACGAACTGTAGCCATCTGAGGACGGTTGTTGGGGCAAGCGATGGTAGCGATTGTGTTACCACCGAATGCGGGACGGGTCATAAGAAGCTGATTGTGCTTCTGCTCCTGTCCGGGAATTGCTACGAGAGGGAAATCACCGATCTCGAGCTGTGTACAGTCAGCAGTAAGACCTGTCTGAACTCTTGCTGAAACTGTAGGGCCAAGATCACGTCCGATCGCTGTTGCACCTACAAGCATGATCTCGGGCTTGAACTCATTGATAACTGATGAAAGAGCATGTGCATAGGGCTCTGTTCTGTAATCCTTAAGTTCAGGATCGTCTACAAGGATAACCTTGTCAGCACCGTACTCTGCAAGTTCATCGGCAAGGTTTTTAACACCTGAACCGATGAGTACGGCTGTAACTTCTTTTGTTTCAAGATTTGCAGCGAGTCTCTTTGCTTCGCCAACCAACTCAAAAGCGATTCCGCTTAATTTATTGTCTACCTGCTGGGCGAAGACATATACGCCTTTATATTCTTCTAAATTCATGGTTATTATCTCCTTATTTAATCGAAAAGTTATTTAGATGACATGCTTCTCTTTTAACTTACCAACGATATAAGCTACTGCATCTTCGGGTGATTCGGGAGTTACCTTCTCACCTGCGCCCTTACGAACCTTGTCGGATGCCTTTGCGATCTTTGTGGGTGAACCCTTAAGACCAAGGTTAGCATCATCAACATCCTTTAAGTCTGCACGGCCCCATGTGGTGATCTCTGCCTTGCAGGCGTCGAAGATTCCGCCGGGAGTCATGTAACGGGGATCGTTTAATTCTGCAAGTGCGGTAACAAGTGCAGGCATCTTAACCTCAAGCATATGATAACCGTCATCATACTGACGCTTAACAACAACCTTGTCTCCGTCAACTTTAAGATCCTGTGCATAAGAGATAACGGGAAGTCCTAAGTGCTCTGCGATCTGAGGACCAACCTGAGCTGTATCTCCGTCGATAGCCTGACGGCCTGTGATGATGAGGTCATAATCAAGATTTCTGATAGCACCGGCAATTGTTGTTGATGTTGCCCATGTATCTGCTCCACCTAAAACTCTGTCTGTTACAAGGACACCCTTGTCAGCACCCATAGCGATTGCCTCGCGAAGAACATCTGCTGCCTTGGGAAGACCCATTGTAAGAACTGTAACCTCAGCGCCGTACTGATCTTTTAATCTGAGAGCTGCTTCAAGACCTGCTTTGTCATCAGGATTCATGATCGCAAGCATAGCTCCTCTATCAAGAGTTCCGTCAGGGTTAAACTTAACGCCGCCCTTTGTATCGGGAACCTGTTTAATACATACTATAATCTTCATCTGTATTATTCTCCTTCATAATTTTAAAAAAATGTTGGTAAATCACACTGCCTAAAAAAACATCTTTGTCAGCTTATTTAAGAAGATTAGCTGAGATTACCATTCTCTGAACTTCTGAAGTTCCCTCGTAGATCTCAGTGATCTTTGCATCACGCATCATACGCTCTACATCGTACTCCTTGATGTAACCGTAACCGCCGTGAAGCTGTACACACTTTGTTGTAACTTCCATAGCAACCTCTGCTGCGCAAAGCTTAGCCATAGCTGCCTCTACTGAGTAGGAGATCTTTGAAGGCTTTCCGGTTGCCTTGCAATCCTTTACATACTCATCCTTTTTGCAAGCTGCCTTGTAAACAAGAAGTTTTGCAGCCTCTACCTTTGTAGCCATATCAGCAAGCTGGAACTGAGTGTTCTGCTGCTGAGCGATGGTTCTGCCGAACTGCTTTCTCTCTTTTACATAAGCAACTGTTGTCTCGAGAGCGCCCTCTGCAAGACCAAGAGCCTGTGAAGCGATACCGATACGTCCGCCGTCAAGAGTGTGCATAGCGATCTTGAAACCATTGCCCTGTGCTCCGAGGAGGTTTTCCTTGGGGATACGGCAATCTGTAAAGATAAGCTCATATGTTGAAGATGCGCAGATACCCATCTTGTTTTCCTTTGTACCGAATGTGAATCCGGGTGTTCCTTTTTCTACGATGAAAGCAGAGATCTCTTTCATGAATTTGCCACGCTTTTCGATCTTTCCTGTTACGGCAAATACTACATATACGTCTGCTTCCTTACCGTTTGTGATGAAGCATTTTGAACCGTTTAATACCCACTCATCTCCGTCAAGAACAGCCTTTGTCTGCTGACCCTGAGCGTCAGTACCTGCACCGGGCTCTGTAAGACCGAAAGCACCGAGCTTCTCACCCTTTGCAAGAGGAACAGCGTATTTCTGCTTCTGCTCTTCTGTACCGAAGGTCATAATGGGGTCAACGCAAAGTGATGTATGAGCTGATACGATAACGCCTGTGGTACCGCAAACCTTTGAAAGCTCCTCTACACACATAGCGTATGTAAGGTTGTCACAACCCTGTCCGCCATACTCTTTGTCTACGGGAATTCCGAGGAATCCGTACTTTGCAAGTTTGTCAACTGTCTCTCTGGGGAAACGATGCTCCTGATCGATCTCCTGAGCGAGAGGCTTTACTTCATTTTCTGCAAACTCTTTGAATAAAGAGCGTGCCATTTCATGTTCTTTGCTTAAAGTAAAATCCATGATTTATTATCCTCCAAATATAAATTACGTTTTTTCATATATGAATCGCATGTAAATATTTCCATGCGAATACCAAACGCCAATGAAGCGCTTTTTACCTGTGATTACTGAGCGTCAACAGGTGTCTTTGTGCCGTCTGCGTTGTATACGTAGAATCCCTTACCTGCCTTTTTACCAAGGTTACCGCCACGAACCATCTTACGGATAAGAGGGCATGCACGATACTTGGAATCGCCTGTCTCATTGTAAAGAACATCCATGATTGCAAGGCAGATATCAAGACCGATGAAGTCACCCAGTTCAAGAGGTCCCATGGGATGATTAGCACCAAGCTTCATAGCTGCATCAATGCCTTCTACATTTGAAACGCCTTCCATTTTGATGAAAGCTGCTTCGTTGATCATGGGGATGAGGATACGGTTTACTACGAAACCTGCCGCCTCGTTAACCTGTACGGGAGTCTTTCCGATCTCCTCTGAGATCTTCTTGATGCAGTCAACTGTCTCAGCGGGTGTGTTAACACCTGCGATAACCTCTACAAGCTTCATTCTGTCTGCAGGGTTAAAGAAGTGCATACCGATCATGGGACGGTTAAGTCCGTTTCCGATCTCTGTGATTGAAAGTGATGATGTGTTTGAAGCGAAAACACACTCAGGCTTAGCGATAGAGTCAAGCTCCTTGAATGTTGTCTTCTTTACTTCCATATTTTCAAATGCTGCCTCTACGATGAGATCGCAGTCAGCGCAAAGATTCTCTTTAAGACCGGGAGTGATTCTGCTAAGGATAGCATCAACTGTCTCCTGTGTCATTTTTCCTTTTTCTACAAGCTTTGCATAACCTTTTGCAATCTTGTCTTTTCCACCTTCAGCCCACTCCTGCTTGATATCGCAGAGAGCAACTTCATAGCCTTCTGTCTGAGCGAATGCTTTTGCAATGCCCTGACCCATGGTACCTGCACCAATAACACCAACCTTCATGTTGTGTCCTCCTTAAAAAATTGAAATTGATTAATTATTTATTCTTGAAAGGCTCTTTTACCTTTTCCTTGTTCTTGTCAAGGAAGAATGCCATTCCGTACTTCTGATCTTCTGTCTCGAAGCAGTCACCGAAAAGTTTCTCTTCGATAACGATCGCTTCATCCATAGATGCGTCTAATCCCTCATTAATAGCCTTTTTGCAGTTTCTGACAGCAATAGGAGCGTTCTTTGCGATGGTTGAAGCCATCTTCTCAGCTGCTGCAATAAGATTCTGCTTTGCTGTAGCAGTAACATTTCCTGCCTCATCCAAAGTTGCTGATATTACATCATTTACAAGGCCGATCCTGTATGCTTCGGGAGCCTTGATATTTCTTGCTGTATAGATAAGCTGTTTAGCCATGCCTGCGCCGACAAGTCTGGCAAGTCTCTGTGTTCCGCCAAATCCGGGTGTGATTCCAAGGCCCACCTCAGGCTGACCGAATACTGCATTGTCTGTACAGATCCTGATGTCACAGCTCATTGAGATCTCACATCCGCCGCCAAGTGCAAAGCCGTTTACGGCTGCGATAACGGGAATGGGGAATGTCTCAATCTTTCTGAATACATCGTTTCCTTTTTTACCGAAAGCTTCGCCCTCAGCCTTTGTAAGTGTGCTCATCTCGCCGATGTCTGCACCTGCAACGAATGACTTCTCGCCGGCACCTGTGATGATAAGTGCTCTCACAGTGTCAAGGTCAACAGCATCAAGAGTCGCATTGAGTTCATCGAGAACTGTTGAATTAAGAGCATTCAAAGCCTTCTCACGGTTGATCGTAATGGTGGCGATGGCGCCCTTCTGTTCGTATAAAATATACTCCATTTTTCTTCCTCCGATTTTTATTTCTATAGACATGACAAAAGAATACACGCCAAATTGACGGTATTCTCTCGCCATTTATCTTTAATTTAGATTAGTCTTCTCTCTTAACGATAGTAGCGCAACCCATACCGCCACCGATACAAAGGGTAGCAAGTCCGGTCTTTGCGTTCTTTTTCTCCATCTCGTGAAGAAGTGTTACGAGAATACGGCAGCCTGAAGCTCCTACGGGATGTCCGAGAGCGATCGCTCCACCGTTGGGGTTGAGCTGCTTTTCAACATCGATTCCAAGGTCTTTTCCAACTGCAACTGACTGAGCTGCAAATGCCTCATTAGCCTCGATGATGTCGAAGTCTTCGATCTTCATGCCTGCTTTAGCCATAACCTTCTTTGTGGCTGCAACAGGTCCGATACCCATGATAGAAGGATCAACACCTGCAAGTCCGCCTGCAACGAAAGTAGCCATAGGCTTAACGCCAAGCTCTTTTGCCTTTTCCTCGCTCATAACAACAACTGCTGCTGCACCATCGTTGATACCTGATGCGTTACCTGCTGTTACGAAACCATTGGGATTGATGGGACGAAGCTTTGCAAGACCTTCCATTGTTGAACCGGGTCTGGGGCCTTCGTCTGTATCGAAGATGATAGTCTCTTTTTTCTTTTTAACTTCAACGGGAACGATCTCGTCCTTGAATGCGCCTGACTCGATAGCTGCGCAAGCCTTCTGCTGGCTCTTTAATGCGAACTCGTCAAGTTCTTCTCTTGTAAGTCCCCACTGCTCAGCGATATTGTCAGCGGTCTTGATCATGTGATAGTCATTGAATGCATCCCAGAGGGCATCCTTGATCATTGTATCTACCAATACACCATTGTTCATTCTGTAACCGTAACGAGCCTGAGGTACTGCATAAGGAGCCATTGACATGTTCTCCATACCACCTGCTACTACGATGTCTGCATCGCCTGCCATGATCATCTGTGCTGCCTGATTTACGCAGTTGAGACCTGAACCGCAGACAACGTTCATTGTTACAGCGGGTACTTCAATGGGAAGACCTGCCTTAAGTGTAGCCTGACGTGCAACGTTCTGGCCCTGACCAGCCTGGATTACACAACCCATATAAACCTGATCTACCTGATCGGGAGCAACTCCTGCTCTCTTTAATGCCTCTCTGATCACGATTGCTCCAAGCTCTGCGGCAGGAGTTGTGCTGAGTGTACCGCCCATTGTACCGATAGCGGTACGACAAGCGCCTGCTAAAACAACTTTCTTAGCCATTTCTTTACCTCCAATGGAATTTGAATTTTTTAAGTTTTATTGATTGTTAATTTTTTATCACAACAATTAAACCTATTGTATCATAGCCAAAATCCATTTGCAACTGGTTTTTCACACTAAAGGGGTAAATTATCGGCTCGTTGCAATAATCGAGCAGGCTAATACCTGCTCGCCGACACCTCAAGGCCAGCGCCTTTCGGTGTCCTACATTCGCCAAATGCCTGCCCGAGCGAGCTCGGCAGTCGCTCGGCTCATTGTTATAACAAAAAGGGAACCGGATCACTCCGGTCCCCTGAAAATCTTCGATCTTAAGTTTTAATCTTCGGGTTCGATAAGTCCGTAGGTATCTGCCTTTCTCTTGTAAACCACATTTACCTGATCGGTCTCCGCATTGATAAATACGAAGAAGTTATGTCCCAAAAGTTCCATCTGGATGCAGGCATCCTCGGGATACATGGGTTTGATATCGAACTTCTTTGTTCTGACGATCTTGATCTCCTCGTCATCCATGTAATCGTTGTCGACGAAGGTCTTGCTGAATCCGCCGTCAAGTTTCTTGTTGACTATCTTTGTCTTGTATTTCTTTAACTGTCTCTCAATGATCTCCTCCACAAGATCGATTGAAACATACATATCGTTGCTGACCTGTTCTGATCTGATAATGCTTCCCTTAACGGGGATTGTAACCTCTATTTTCTGTCGCTCCTTTTCAACACTTAGAGTTACGTGTACTTCGGTATCGGGATTAAAGTATTTCTCAAGCTTGCCTATCTTCTCCTCCACTGCACTCTTGAGACCGGGTGTTACGTCAATGTTTCTGCCTACAATAATAAACTTCATATGCATCATCCCTTTCGATGTTTTATTGTACGATAATTATACCATGTACCCATACAATTTTGCAATAATTTAAGAGTTTTTTTACATCTTTTTGACATCAGTTATGTCAATGAAAAAAGATGTCTTTTTTTCTTTTTGACAAATTTCATAAGTTCTCTCTAAAACAGGTGTTTGTCTTTTTCCCACCTCAATTAAGGGGATTTTTCTGTGGATAATGTGGACAACTCGGTGTATAAAGCACTTTTTTCGTTAAAATCGCGATTTATCCACTGTGGATAAGTATTTACAATTTTTTTTAGATTGTATCCCATTTGTCGTTGACAAAGGGTGTATTGGCAAAATTGCACATGCTCATTTTCGGATTGGTACTTTCCTCACACAAAAATATGTTAGAAAATAGTCAAACAATTACAAATTCTTTTTTCGTTAAAATACATCATTTGCCACGGGGAATTTTGTGTCTTTTAACGAAGAAGGACTGCGCCCCACGCAGTCCTTCATACCCCTATTATATAGTTAGTTGCAACACTCTCTGGGAACCGTCCCGTATCGAGTGAAGAGTTCATATTAGAATATACGTCTGATGGCCAGGATCTTTCTGTAATCCGCATTTGAAACGATGATACCTGTACGCTTGTTTGAAGCGTGTACGATCTGACCGTTTCCTATGTAGATTCCCACATGTCCTGAGTAGCAAACGATATCTCCGGCCTGTGCATTGTCAAGTCCGTCAACCGCTGTACCCTGTGATCTGTCAGAGCTTGATGAATGAGGAAGGCTGACACCGAAGTTAGCATATACACTCATTACAAATCCCGAACAGTCTGTACCGTTTGTAAGACTTGATCCGCCGTATACATAAGGATTACCCACAAACTGTAATCCATACTCCGCAACCGCAACTCCGAGTTCGCTTCCGGAACCCACCGCGTAATTTGTGGTTGTTGTGGCCGAAGATGTATTTGTTGTATTGTTTGAAGCAAGCTTCTTTTCGGCAGCCTCTTGAGCCTTCTTTCTCTCGGCTTCCTCTTTTGCAAGTCTTGCCTGTTCCTCTTCCTTTGACTCTGCCTGAACGAACTCGGTATGAATGGTCACATAATCCTTTGATACCCAACCGGATCCCTCCACGGTATCAACCTGTGCCCAGTCACCTTCTTCGGAAGTTACCACCAGGTCATCATCTAAGGGAACCATTCCGATGATCCCCGAATCAGTAGTTGCTTCTTTTCTCACAAAGAGTGTTGTGGTGGTGACTGTTGCGAATCTCGTTCCAACCTGCTTTGCAAGTTCAACGGCATCATCGCCTGTCACACAGTACTCGCTCTTTACGTATCCTGTGACTGTTCCGGATTTGATAAGGCTCCATTCGCCTTCCACCGAGATCAGCTCACCAACGGAATTGTTGTAAAGCTTTCCGAGCACTTCTCCCGAACTGTCGGGAATGCTTCTTATATTAACATAATTAGAAACCTGAGCGATAACGAGGTTGCTGAAATCTTCCTCTTCCTCTGTCTCGGGAATCTCTATATCGTCTTCTTCAATGATTGGTGCAATCTTAATCTTATCTGACTTTGCGGACGCTATGCTCTCAAGCTTTGTTCCTTTGTTGAGTGCAAGCTCCAGTCCTCCTGCGGGGAGCACACTCGAATTTGTTGCCAGTGCTGTGATCGAATTGCTACCGAAAGCAACAGCAAATGCGAATAACAGAGCCATTGCCCTTACGGTCTTAAACTTCATAAATCCCTCCGGTAAAACCTATGGTTACTTATGTTTTTTTGCCTGCCGGATTTAAATGTTACAAAATTATTAAATCCGTTAACAAATATAACATTATCGAGGTTACTTTGTCAATGCATAGCGATGCATTTTTACCAAAATTTCCGCAAAAATTATAACATTTTCGCCATTTTGACCTTTTTTTGATTCGCCATGTCAGATTTTTGTAATATTCTCTTCTCCAATATATGTTATACTTATGTTTGTAAATATTGTATTTAATTTCTAAAAAAGGATATTTTTTGCAGAGGTCATTATGAAGAAAGCTTTGATAACAGGAGCCAGCCGTGGGATAGGTGCGGCATGTGCGGAAGTTTTTGCAAGGGAAGGTTACGATCTGATAATAACAAGTCATAACTCCATAGACGGCCTTAAAAAAGTGGCCGGGTCATTACATGAAAAATACGGCGTAACCGTAAATCCAATCCCCTGTGATGTGTCGGATCCTGCTTCAGTAGAGAGGCTCTTTAAGGGGCTTGACAGATTGGATGTCCTGGTAAACAATGCGGGGATCGCATATTTTGGTCTTTTGCAGGACATGACATACCCTGAGTGGAAAAAAGTCATGGGCACAAATTTGGACAGCGCATTTCTATCTTCGAAGATGGCCATCCCCCTCTTTTTAAAAAATCATGCGGGGGCCATCATAAATGTGTCAAGTGTATGGGGAAGCGCCGGTGCTTCCACGGAGGTGGCATACAGTGCTTCAAAAGGCGGGATCAATGCCTTCACAAAGGCACTGGCAAAGGAGCTTGCTCCCAGCGGGATCACAGTGAATGCCGTTGCCTGCGGTGTGATAGAAACACAGATGAATGACTGTCTTTCGGAAGATGACAAAACCGCGCTTTTAGAAGAGATTCCTGCGGGACGCTTCGGAGACCCTTTTGAAGTAGCAGAACTCATATATAAGATAAGCACTTCACCTTCATATATGACAGGTCAGATCATAACAATAGACGGAGGATGGTATTAACCTTCCTCCGTCTATAATTTAACCGCTGTATAATTCGATCGAAGCCGTGCCATCTGCGATGCCACAGGCTTTTCTTACATATTCCTACGCTTTACTCTCTGCATCCTCAAGGGATTCATATCCGTACATCTTTACATTGTTTTCCATGATCTTCATGGCAAGGTTTTCTCCTTCAGCCGCAGCTCTTGCCACGTATCTGCCATAGAGCTCCAGCATCTTGTCAGAATATGTACTGATCTCTCCCTTTAAATACGTCTCATAGGAAGTATTGTATCCTCTGTCATCAAAGGCATGTATGCTTCTGGCATTTCCTGCAAGCTTCGGATATTTTTCCGCAAAGGCATCCATCATATCTACCTGTATCTTTACTATGGCGTCGATGATAGCCTGCTTTTCCGGTGAGATCTCGGGGAAATTATCCTTTATCTTTTCATATTCCTCAGGGGCTGTACTCTGCTCCATGCGACCGTATTTCTCGGTTATGAGATTGTGGCCTTTTCTGCTCTCCCTGTCAAAATCATAAACGTATTGCATGAGCATGGTCTTGTCCCAGGTCATGTACTGGCTGCTTCGCATGATATTGAAGGTGGGGAAATTATCCTGGCAGCTTGCTCTGCCTCCCTCGTTTTGAACCTTGTCAAATTCCTCAAACTCAAGCTTTACTATGCCCTCTATGATCTTCTTTTTCGGAAGAGAGACCAGATTTGCCTTTAAAAAGATCTCGTCGCTGTGCCTGTCAAGGTAAGGCTCGATATCGGAGATGATGCTCATCGAATAGAGCTGACCTACGAAAAATTCGGCGATCTCCTCCATCTTTTCCTCGCCGGGTTTTAGTACCAATTCCTCAAGGAGTTTTTCCAGCGCGTTTCCGTTTTCCAAAAATGACAATCCTCGTCTCAGCCACTTGTCGTGAAGAGGATATTTGTTTTCTATATAATATTGAAGCTTCATGGCTTCTCTGATGCTGTCCGCCAAAAGAAGCTGCGCAGTCATGATATCTCCGCGTTTTAGCATTCTCTCATAATTGTACTGACCTGTCTGAGAAAACATTGCGGCACTCTGGTCGATCTTTAAATATCTGATCTCCTCGGGATAACCTGACTTTAATCTGTTTCTCATCTCGCTAAACTGCCCTTCGGGATCTGTAAAGACCTCACCGTTTACGGCTGCTGCCAGAGATGCGTCGGATACGTACTGCCACTTGATATCATCATAATCTGAAGTCCCCAAAAACCTCTCGTAAAAGCGGTTTATGGTCATCACCCCACGTCTTCCGGCGCCCTGATCAGTCTCCAGTCTGAAGAATCCTTTGTAGGACATGGGAAGCTTTGCATATTCTGCCTCCAGGTCCTTTCCTATCTTTTCATAGACTTCATCGGTTACCCAAATGCAAAAGCCCGGTCCCCAGTCATGGTCTCTGGAATATTCATCATCCATTCCAAAGCAGTCGCTTCCCTCACCCACAAGACCGGTTGCGATCCTGTCCACATACTCGGGGAATTTTTCCTTTATCATGGGCTCGCCGTATTCATAATAATAATCTTTGCATAGAGAAAGTCCCGTCACCATGGTGAGTGATTCATTGTTCAAAATCTCATCAATGTCCACAGGTCCCATCTTTTCGGCGCACTCATCAAGTCTTTCCTTTACTCTGTAATAAAACTTGGTCTCGCCAACGCTCGTCCGGATCATGTTCAAAGCCTCACCGTATCTGGCTGAAGCCTTGTCATATTTTTCCATCTTGAAATAGTAATTTCCAAGAGCCGCGTTTGCCGCTGCCATGTGGGAATCATAAACTCCCTGCTTTTCAAAAATATCCATGGAAGTGATGGCATATTCCCTGCCCTCTTCAAGCTGACCCAGCTCTATGCTCACATTCGCAAGGTTTGCGTAGCTTACGGCGATCTCGTAGATGGCATTTTTGTCCTTTACGATGGCAAGAGCCCGCAAAAGTGAGTCCTTTGCCTTGTCATAGAGACCTTTTTCCTCATATAAAAGAGCCAGATTGTTTTCAAGGGAAGCATAGAGGAGGCTTCCCGGCTCCAAAATGGTATCATAGATCTTTCGAACATTTTCAAAATATATCATGGACTCATTGAGTCTGTCCGCTCCACGATATAAACTTGCGATATTCAAAAGCGTTGTGGCATAAGCAATGGTTCCGGTAATGCCCATTTTTTCGGCCTGATCCATGGCTGCATTTGCGATCTTTATGCCGTCCTCGTATCTGCTTGCCTCACGGTAAAAACCGATCAGCTCATTTTCAAGAGACAGGACCACATCGTCAAGATTTTTTTCTGCAGCTTCTCTGATGGATTCAATCATCAGATTTTCGGCTTCGTCAATCTTTCCATCATTCAATAATTCATCGATCTTGTTTAAAATCTCATTAATGAACATACCGTCACCTCTAAACTTCCTAAAAAGCTTCTCCGTTTGTCCTCTGTTTTTCCATCTGCTTCATGAGTTCGTCCATTGACATCGTCTTTTCGATACGGCAATTTCTGATCTTCATGCCACCCTGTCCGAAGTACAATTTAAGGAATGAATATGCGGAATGAGCCACAATGGGTTCCACCACAACCTCTCTGAATTTCTTGTCTGCGCCTGTAAGGGTCAGCATCTTCACCAGATTGTTTTCCTTAAAAATTGAAAGGGGCACCTGTGCAAGTTCCGATACGCTCTCATCCACCGCGCATTCGAAGGTGAGTTTAAACGCTCCGCCTCCCATCTCCATCATGAACACGTTCTTCATGCCCATGGATGTGTCGATGTCATCGATATAATACACACCGGGTGTTGAACTCTCGGGAACCTTCACCTGGCGCTCGTTCTTGTCTTCAAAAGGATCCACGAAAGCTTCAAGTTCTCTGTCAAGATCCGTCTCCTCATGATAAAAGAATGTATAAGCAGGTACTCTCATAAGTACCTTCATGATATTCTTTGCGGTTCTCTGGAATTCTCCGATGGTGACAACTCCGTTTTTGATACCGCTTGCGGAAGTATCCACAGCAGTGGGTTCACCGGCATCAGGCATTACCATAAAGAGGTCGTTCTGGGCTCTGACCAAAACAGCTGTATTTGAGATCACACCCTTTTCGCCTTCCTCATTTGCAAGAGCCCACCAGTCGGTCATCACGAGGCCGTCAAATCCCCACTCATTTCTGAGTATCGTGGTGTTGAGGTCGTAATTGCCCGCAGCATGCAGACCGTTGATACGATTGTAGCTTGTCATAACGATATATGCTCCGGCCTCCTTTACCACTATCTCAAAGCCCTTTAAATAAATCTCTCTGATGGCACGCTCTGTGGCAATACAGTCAACCGAGGAACGCATATATTCCTGATTGTTCATGGCATAGTGCTTTATGGTTCCGGTAACTCCGTATTTCTGCATGCCCCTTACCTGGGCAGCGGCGATCTTTCCTGTGAGGAAAGGATCCTCGGAAAAATATTCGAAGTTTCTGCCGTTTAAAGGATTTCTGTGAATATTCATTCCGGGGCCAAGGAGTGTGTCCACATGATTTTTTCTAAGTTCCATGCCCTCAAACTCATACAGTTTTTCGATGAGTTCCTCGTTAAATGTGCAGGCAAGGCATGTACCGTTTGGCATAGCAAAGGCCTTTGTTCCGCAGTCCATTCTGATACCGCTTGGTCCGTCAGAGCATCCTGCCTTCGGGATACCGAAGTTTTTCAATCTGTTATTTACGGCACCGAAAGCTCCCGCGATACCCGGGGTAACCCCCGTAGGGCTCATACCCTCGCCTCTTGCGAGTGCAAAAAGGTCTTCTCTGTCAAGCTGAGCCACAAAATCGTCAAGAGAAACTCTGCTTTCCTTTACATCCTTTAATTTGTATCCCTTGTCCCCTGTCATGGGAATCTCTGCGGGGATGTTTTTATTTCTTCTGTCCATGGGGTTAACGGTACGCTTACTTGCGGGCACAAAACTCTCCGCAAAAACATCGCCCTTTTTATCCCCGGGCTTTAAAACTTCAAAATCAACAACGGGAGCCATGGCTTCACTCAAGGTCTCAAGCACCTTTATCTCCTCGAGCACAAACTCGGCTTCCTTTGACGCACTGCTTACTTCGCAGCCCACATATACTTCATATTTTCCCGCCTCAAGCACATAGCTGCTCTTGTGGCCTGTCACTCCGCTGTCATCATATGAAGCGTAATAATAATCCTTTACACTTATGGTAAGGACTTCTTTTTCGCCGGAATTTAATCCCTTTGTCTTTTTAAAGCCTGCCAGAACCTTTGCGGACTTTCCCAGTTTTCCCTGGGGAGCGGAAACATAGACAAGAACTGCTTCCTTTCCTGCTGCCTTACCTGTGTTTTCAACCTCCACGTCGATCTCAAAATCTGATCCGTTTTTGACAAACTTTACGGTCTTTTTTGAAAATGTGGTGTAGCTTAATCCGTAACCGAAAGGATATAATACATTTTCGTTGCCAAAGGTCTCAAAATATCTGTAACCCACATAGATATCCTCGGCATATACATTGCTCTCCTTGCCGCCGTGATATTTTGTGGTGAAATAATCTTCAATATTAAGGGCGATGGTGTCAGTAAGCTTACCGCTTGGGGAAACCGAACCGTTTAACACATCCAGCACTCCGAGGCCGCCTTCCTGGCCTCCCTGCCATGCATACAAAACAGCGGAAGGATCAAACTCATCCATCCACTTCATGTCGATGATATTTCCCACATTTAATATGACCACTGTCTTATCAAAAGCCCCGCACACAGCTCTCAACATGTCTCTCTCACTGTCGGTGAGAAGATAGCTTCCGGGCTCTGCCTTGCTGTCTTTGTCCTCACCTGCGGTTCTTCCGATTATGACAACGGCCACTTCAGACTCGCTTGCTGCATTTTTTGCCATTTCGTCCGTCACGGGCATCTCAGCCTGAAACCAGGGCTCACTGGCCCAGCCGATACCCTTGTCAAAGGGGTGGTCCTTCACCCATTTTTCGTAGATCTCACGCAAGTTCCTGTTTATCTCAAAATCCGAATCCTCGTTAAGCGCCTCGTAGATTCCCTTTACGTATCTGGTATTTACAAGTCCGCCGGAGCCCGTTCCCGACTTATAATAATTAAACTGGGTTCTGCCAAAGAGGGCTATTTTTTCATTACCCTTTAAAGGCAGGACATTTCCGGCATTTTTTATAAGCACGACTCCCTCAGCCGCAGCCTGCCTTGCCAAACAGGCATAATCATTTAAGTTATACTTTCCCATTTAAAAAACTCCTTAACTTTAGTCATCATCCATGTCCGGGTCGTCTTCAGTATCCTCTGCGCCCTCAATACCGTGGATCTTGTTGTAATACTCGCGAAGCTTCGGTCTGCTCTCTCTGAAGCACTCGGTAAGCTTTGGTGAGAATACACCGCACTCTCCTCTGATGATCATGCTGAAGGCTTCGCCGAATTCACATGCCGCTTTGTATACTCTGTCGCTTAGAAGCGCATCAAAGCAGTCCGCGATGGCCACGATCTGAGCAGAGATTGGAGTTTCATCACCCACAAGTCCCTCCGGATATCCTTTTCCGTCATATCTCTCATGATGAGAGCGGGCTATCTCTTTGCAATAGGTTCCGTAAGTCTCGTCCCATGCACCGTTGATTCTGTCTATTATATCATAGCCACGAAGGGTATGTGAACACATGAGTTCATACTCTTCCTTTGTAAGCTTTCCGGGTTTTAACAAAACGCTGTCCGGCACCACGATCTTTCCCACATCATGCAGGGCGCTGGCGGACACGATGATCCTCACCTTTTCAGGCGTAAGCTCGTACTCCGGATACTTTTCCATGATGGTGGTGGCCAGTATCCCGGTATATACCTTTACATTCTGAATATGGGAACTGCTCTCCATATTTCTGTACTCTGCAATGGTACCGATGGCTTCCAATATCTTGTCATTATTTTTTTTGATTTCTTCCGCCTGAGTCTGCAGGAGGGCCATCTGGTTTTTCAGAGTGACTGCGCTTTTTCCGAGTTTGTCGAAATAATCATTTTTTTGATAATAAATCTCGCACATCCTCTTGACGCTCTGCTTTACGATATTGGGCTTGAAAGGACGCTTGATATATGTGCTGATGCCAAGTTCGTAACACTGCTCGATCCTGTCCATGGTCTGATCCGTGGCTATGACCACAACAGGAAACTGTGACAAATATCCCTTGTTTGAAAAATCAAGAAGTATCTCCTCCCCTGTCATATCAGGCATCGACAGATCAAGAAGCACCGCGGCAATGGATTCGTTGTGAGCATCCACTATGGCGATGGTGTCCGCTCCCAAGCCGCTTTCCATAACCTTAAATTCATCCTTGAAAACATTTTTCAAAAGTATTCTGTTAAACTCTCCGGCATCTGCCAGCAAAATAATGTCTCTCATGTAAAGTCTCCGCGCCCTTAAATATTGTAGCTGCAATCAATGGAGCCGTTGTGCTGTTTCAAAATGATATTGTACTGACCTTTTCCGTACCACCTGAGTCTGTCTATGTCTACAAGTGAGCCCTCAAAGGCCTCTCCCTTTATAAAGATCTTTGCGGCTTCCTGCTCATTGATCTTTGCCTGTATCTCCCCTGCGATCTTTATGAGCTCATCCTGCTGTTTCTGTTTTGTATAAATGGCATTTTCCACCTTCAAAAACAGTTCCATGGTATTTCTGATCTCGGGAGGATATTTTATTTTCATTTCGTCGTAGGCTTTATTTAAAACGGCAAGCTCACTCTTTATGCGCTTTTCCACCTCACGGCATCTGATCTTTTCAGCCTTGATATGATCGTCAAGTTCAAGTCTGACTATGGTCTTGATGCCGGCCTTGTTGCCTGCATTAAAGAGCACAAATCCCTTTGATGCGATAGCCATTCCTCCGACGATGGCCATGGCGCATTCAATCTTGCCTCTGGCCTTTAAGTTACAGTTCATGATGGAGTTAGCCTTGATATCTCCGCCTGCCACCACTTCCACGCTCTCCAAAAACCTGGCGGTCACATCCCCTTCGGCCTTGATATATCCGTTTCCTCCGGCGTTCATTCCCTGTTTTAACATTACAGAGCCCTTTACGCTCTCAATGATGGCATTTCCAACGGTTCCGTTTATGACTATATCGCCCGTGGCCTTGATCTTTACGCCGTTTTCAACAACACCGTCGATCTCCACGCTTCCGTCAAATTCAAGGTTACCCTTGTTGCAATCCGGCATCTTTAAATGCTTTGTGATGATCAGTTTAAAGTCGGCATAGCTTACCATGCCCTTTTCCTCGGCGCGATAAGTCTTTCGGTCCTCATCCAAAGTAAATCCGCTTCCGGTGAGCATCTTTTGCTCCATACCTTTTATGGCCGGAATGGTCTCGCCCTTTACATTGTATCCGGGTTCGCCGTTTTCCGCAGAGTGGTAATATGCAAGTAGCTGCCCTGCTTCAACAGTCTCAAACCATTGAACATTTCTGTAATCAACGGATCCGTCCTCATTTACCTTAGGTTTGTGCTTTTGTTCCATTGAAAAGAAAAATTCGTAGTAGCCGTCGGCACCCTTGTGGGGCATCTTGCCCTCCGCCACCAAAACAGGCACGTTTGGCTGATATTTTCCTTCGATTATCTCATTTAATTTTTCACGGTTTATACCGGTCGTAACTTCATTTGCCTTTAAGAGCTTGCTGAGTTCTCCCCACTCGACCTTTCTCTTTTTGGGGATTGTAAAGTAAACCGTCATGGCATTTCCGTCCATGGTCAGGTGGATGGCTTCCTTTGCCTCTCTGCGCAGTGCCTCCGCCTCGCTGATGGCTTCCTCTACGCCCTCAACCTCCTTACTTACTTCCTCGGCTGTTTTTTCATCCTCTGCAGACTGTTCTTCAGCAGTCTTTGCCTCCTCGGCTTTTTGCTCCTCCATAAGGAGAGCCCTTGTCATCTCCTCGGGGGTCTCGGGTTCTCTCTCTTCCTCGCCGATATGGAATTTTCTGCGAAGAGCCTCATGGCGACGACGCATCTCATTGGTGGGATAAATAAGTTTTGCATAATCGGAAACATCCAGACCTTCTTCAAGTCCGAGCCTGATCTCCCTCATCTGCTCCCAGCTGTAAAAAGGACTCGCATAAATGGAAGTATCGACTCGATTTTCCATACCGAGTCTTAGTTCCCTCATCTGAAGCCAGCTGTAATCCAATGTGGCATAGGTTTTTACATCCACGCCCTCAGCCACACCCTCCCTGATCTGGGCAATGGAAGGTGATGTAAACTGGTTGTTTATATATTCATCGATCTTGATATGGGCCTTTAATGCGATGGCGATCTCATGAAGCTGATCCGCATCATATTTTTCATCCACATATCTGAGTATGTCCACGTTTTTTGCCTGGGCCTTTCTGATCTCCCTGAGGATCGGTGTGGAATACTTGGTAAGATGGGCCAGGTTCATGCCCTGCTCGAGACCTTTTCTGATCTCCCTCATCTTTGAACTCTCCACCCGCGGATCCAGGTAAATGCTCACATCCACCGCATGCTCTAAGCCCTTTCTGATCTGTTCCATCTGGAGCCAGTCGTATTTAGTGTCTGCATATTTTGCGGCATCCACCCTGTGCTGGAGGCCCAGCTTTATCTCCCTCATCTGAATGGGGTCAAACTCGGTATTTGAATAAAGTGAAACATTTAAACTTAAGGCCTTACCTTCTTCGATCTGTTCTATCTGAGCATCGGTAAATCCCTGATCCAATAATTCCTGTCGTTCCACTTTATCACCACCTTTCCTCGTATATGACCCGGGGGAAGAAGTTCTGTCTTCACCGGTTTTTCTTAAATAACAAAGGGACGCACAAATCCGCTCGGGGGATCTGAACGTCCGAATTACCGTTTACTAATGTTTTCAAACGAATTAATTCTGCTGTTAAATTTCCCCTCGCCATTTAAAAACATAGTCTAAAACAAAGTAGAATACATCTACGTATACTTATATTAAATTATATGAAAATATTAACACTATTACAAGTAAAAAATCTTATTTTTTGTTATTTAAAGGCTATTTTCTTTCGATTTCAGATAAATTTAAAATCCTGCCGAGCATTTTTTGCCTGTGTTCTTTTTTCGGGTTAAAAATCCTTGCTTATCTTTATCAAAAGTAGCGGTCTTCCTCTGCCGTCCACATAGGAACTTACAGCATCAAAAAGTGTGGGAAAGACCACTTTATGCTTTCCGTCGTTTAATCTGACAAAGCCGTCCTCTCTTGGCAGGATGCTCATGCTGTGGATCATTTCAAAGGGATTATGGCCTTCATTGTAAGCCATCATTATGTATGCTTCATTTTTCTCCGGCCTTGTGCCCTTTAAATCCAGGGCATATTTTAACGCTTTATCCCCGGGATAAACTTCAGTCACAAATCCCGCATTTTTTAAAAAAGCGACAATTGACTTTGGAGATGTTCCAAAGACACCGGAAAGGACGATTCCGTTTTTTGAAAACTCATATAAGAGCTTTGGAAAATCCGGATCTTTTTTGAAATACAAAAGGCAGTTATATACGGCGATCACTTCACAGCTGTTGGTGGCTGCGGTTAAAGGACGGCCTTTTAAAAATATCTTTCGCGTAAAGGCGTTTTCTCTTCCGTATTGGAGGTTTTTCAGCGCGCTTTGGTTTATGATATATCCACCGTCGCCTTCTTTCCAGTTTGCTTTGTTATTTTCATATTGGGATTCGCATACAGTAAAAGGCAGTGCCTTTCCCAGAAAATTCATGATCCGAATAATAAATCGATTCCAGATTTCCATCAAGACACTGCCTCCAAGTTCTATTTTATTTAACCTACCCTACTCTCTTCCGTAGAATTCTACCACCTCTTCCATCTTGTTGCAGATCTCGTTTATCTCTGTAAGTCTCTTTGAGAGCTTATCCACATCTGCACCAACGGTCTCTGCCGAAGCACATACCTCCTCGGACACAGCCGCATTCTCCTGAGCGGTTGATGAGAGGGATTGAACAACCTTTACCAGCTCGCCCTTTACCACCTGTATGGAAGCGGACTTTTCGCTGATATTGTCCAGTTTTTCCTCGATTTCCTTTACGCCGGCCTTCATGGCATCCATCTTTTCAACCACCACCTCGGCCTGCTTTATCTGCTCGTCATTTCCGGCAACCAGTGCATCGTTGGAATCCTTGGTCTTTTGCATGGTATCAACGATCTCACCTATGATATCCGCCGTCTCAGCTGCAGACCTGGCAGAATTTGCCGCCAGATTTTTGATCTCTTCGGCAACAACCGCAAATCCAAGCCCAAGTTCCCCGGCATGGGCCGCTTCCACGGAAGCATTCAGCGCAAGAAGGTTTATCTGGAATGCCAGGTTGTCTATGGTCTTTACAATAGACTTGGCATTCATGGTGTTCTTTACACCTTCCTCAATGTCTCTGGATATGCTCTCGACAATAGTGTTGTTGTCCTCAAGTTTTTTATTCAACTGTACCATGGCATCCTCAGAATCCAGGGCATAGTTGTTTATTTTCCTTAAATACTCTCCGCTCTCTTTGATCTGTTCGTTCACCGCATCCAGACTTCTGGTGAAGTCCTCTGTGGCTGTCATGGCTTCCTGAGTTGCTGCCGCCTGAGCCGTAGCACCGGCTGCCACGCTGTTCATCGCAGTGGTGATATCCGCTGTCTCCACCGCAGTTTTTCCGGAAATCTCCTGAATGCTGTCTGAGAAATCAATGAGCTGTCCCCTGCTGCCATCGATCTCTTTGATAAGCCTGTCGGAAAGCCTCTTTAACACTCGGCCCGAGATGATCACAATTGCTATAAGTACCACTACCATTGACAGGGCGATGGCTAAGAGTAACTTCATTGCCTCCGAGATGACCATGGACTGACTTACACCGGTAAACATCATTCCCCAAAATTCTGTACCGTTGTAGATCGGCTCATAGCAGACAGTGTAACTCTGACCCAGGATCTTTACACCGTTTTTTGTAAATGTTTCTCCGCTTTTTACCTGTTTGTATATTTCAGGATCCGACGTTGTGCCCACAGCATAGGTGCCGTCCTCTTTTTTGATATTGGTAAGCACTCTCAGGTCGTCCTTAAAAATAGTATGAAAAACAGGTACCTGACTTTGATTAACATCATCGAAAAGGTCTACGGTGATCTCATCTTCCCCATGATAAAGTCTGCCGCTTGCCTCATCATAAACCCATTCACCGCCGTCTTTTTCCAAGGTGGCCAGAATGTGGTTTGTTGCTATCTCCGCCATTTTAACGTAATCGCCCTTCACGGTACGAAAACTCGACACAATCGCATTAGATCCGACGATCACTGCTGCCAAAATAACCGCTGAAACTACCAAAAGCTTGATCAAACCCCTTATTGTTTGTCTTTTGCCCATCCGTTAGTTCTCCAATCTTTCTATTTTTTGAAAAAGGTTTCAAGGAACGTTAAAAAATCAAAGCGGATACTACTTATGCAATTGTGTTTTATAGAAGGAATTATATCACGACAGTTTGGTAAAGTAAACGAAATTGTATAAACAAATCATATTTTTTTGCCAACAATTCACATTTATTCAATGGACATTGATTTTTGTTCAAAATCATTGTAAAGAACATGACTTATTCTATTTTTTAAAAAGATATTGTATAGTAATTAAGAGTCCCGTCAGACCGCTGCAGGCTGTTGGGATTCATGTACATTTTTAACCTTTTTATTTTTATTGGAAACGTAAATATGGAATTTGAACAGATAAAAGATATAAGCCTTGCTCCCATGGAGGGTGTCACCGGCCCTGTTTTCAGGCGTGTCCACAAAAAGCATTTCACCGGAGTCGACAGGTATTTTACTCCCTTTTTGGCAGCAAATAAAACTCATCATTTTAAAAGGCGTGAGACCAGAGAGTTTTTGCCCTTTGACCCGGGGCTGGTGCCACAGGTACTGACATCTTCCGCCGAAGACTTTATATGGGCCGCAAAGGCTCTGGCAGATGCGGGATACAAAGAAGTAAATATAAACCTCGGCTGTCCCATGGCTACCGTCGTGACAAAGCACAAGGGAGCAGGTATGCTCCTTGACAGAGATTACCTGGAAAGATTCTTTGACACGGTTTTTTCGGAGAGTGACATGCCCCGTATCTCAGTAAAAACGAGGCTTGGATTTTCAAGCCCGGATGAGGCCGTCCCCCTGGGGAAGCTTTACGGCGCCTATCCTTTTTCCGAGGTGGTGATCCATGCGAGAGTCAGGGAAGATTTTTATAATAAGCCTGTGAATTTAAGCGCTTTTTCAAAGATGGCAGAACAGCTCTCCTGCCCTGTCTGCTACAACGGTGATATTCGTTCGATTTTGGATCTGCAAGTTTTGATGCATGATTTTCCGACTATTGATCGGGTTATGATAGGACGTGGACTTTTAGCAAATCCCGCTCTTGCCGGAAAGATAAGGAATTACGAAAGCGGGACCGACAATTTTAAAGAGTATCCGTCCGTTTCAGAGATTGAAAGATATCTGTCAGACCTATGGAATGAATACTCACAGGAATTATCCGGAGACAGGGATGTTTTGTTCAAGATGAAAGAACTGTGGTTTCATATGGGATCACTTTTCCCTAAGCATCAAAAAGCCCTGGACACCATACGAAAGTGCAAAACTTCCGATGAATATCACAGGGCTGTTGATCAGATACTGTCGACATCTTTTTTATAGAGCAGGATATATGAAAGCCCGAATGTCACCAGGCTTAAAACTGCCAGAACAAATTCCATAGTAAGGTTTGAAATATTTATGATCCCCGCCATCTGTGATGTCGCAACTGCGTCCATCAAAGTATGAAGCAGTATAGCGAGGGGATAAAGCATGAATTTCTTTTTATCTTTACATGCATAGAACACCAGGATCGATAAAGCTATATGAAAGAACACGGCAACAAATCTCTCAAAAACTCCGATTGCCAGATCCGAGGCGGAAAATCCTGCAAGCATTTTTGCCACCGCTTCGATCTGCTCCACCTGTTCCGGTGCGGCGCTTGCCACTGAGTTCACCAAAATACCGAAGGTTCCCGTGTTAATCATAATGGCATAGAGAATGTAATTGATAAATGTGATCCCCAGCAAAAATATCACTTCAAAGCCACCGTGACCTATTCCGTAGGATATGGCGGTTTCTCTTTGTGTTCTTTTTTTCAATAAGACCTTAAATGCAAATAATCTGCCTGTCTCTTCGAACAGTCCCGGAAAAAGAGCTGTCAAAAATGCCCACAGAAAGGGCCTGGCATTTATGAATACGCTGGCACCATGCTCCTTTAATCCCATCTGTGTCGGAAAGATCAATACATTTTGAATAGGCTTTTCCAGTATGAACACGAACACAAAGAAAATGAGTGCACCTGCGAGAATACTGGTAAAAGGCTCTTTTTTTCTGATCTTCCAGATCACTGCCACAAGGATCGGCACTGTGATATAAAGTGCTGCTCCCAATGTTAAAAGCGCGATCGATAAACCGCTGACAGTTTCAAATTCCATTATTCTTCCTCCTGTTTTTTCCGAAAGCCCGGGGTTCTGACAATTTCTTTTCCACACCAGGCCACGCTGCACGCATGTCTCCTTGGAATTTTTCCAAAAACGCTCCTTTAATATTTAGTTCACTTTTTCCCCTTTTTTATTTTATCACACATGATGCCATCCATAAATATACTAAAATCTATGCCGACGTGACCTGCCGCCGTGACCGCAGTTT
Source organism: Acetatifactor sp. (assembly GCA_024695935.1). Lineage (GTDB taxonomy): Bacteria > Bacillota > Clostridia > Lachnospirales > Lachnospiraceae > RGIG10340. Next base: position 6,679 of record JAILHH010000036.1, on the reverse strand, counting down.
AGGCTTTTCTCATTTGCGGTCACTTATTTTTCTCTCTGCGCGTGACCGCACTTGGGCTTTTCTCATTTTGCGGTCACTTATTTCTCTCTCTGTCTGTGACCGCACTTGGGCTTTTCTCATTTTGCGGTCACTTATTCCCTTGTTTTCCCGTGACCGCACTTGGGCTTTCCTTCTTTTGCGGTCACTTATTTTTCTCTCTGCGTGTGACCGCACTTGGGCCTTCCTTCTTTTGCGGTCACTTATTCCCTTATTTTCCCGTGACCGCACTTGGGCTTTCCTTCTTTTGCGGTCACTTATTCCCTTATTTTCCCGTGACCGAAATCAAGAAAAATGAAAAAGCAGTCACATCACCTGCAGTACCTGTTGACATACATTGCTTAAGAGTATAAAATTACCAATCATAAAACCATCAAATGGGCCGGATCCTAATATTTCAGATGCGAACAGCTTTATCAATTTAAATTTCAGTTCTACTTCATCCTTATTTCCCTTTGAAAATTTAAAATCCAAATGCTTTTTCTAAAACCGTAATTATTGCATCAGATCTAATCAAATTTCAATCTCATCAACTGATTCAAGGCAATCTGCTGATCATTTTCACATCCACATAAAACACATAAAAAAGAAAAGAGGAAAACAAATGCACGGACTTAAGCAAATGCTTCTAAATGAACAAAAGTATTTAGAAAACATTCTCACACAGCTTGAAAAAAAGAGCAGCAACACACTTCCACAAGGATGTCTACGTATCTCTGTCGACGGAAAAAGAACAAGATACTACCAATGCATTAATGACAGATATGGAACATATATCCCTAAAGGAAACCTGGAACTTGCCCGCCAATTGGCCCAGAAAACATATTATAATTCAGTTAAAGAAAAGGCAGCTTCACGGCTAAAACTAATATCCAAATGCCTCATTGATTATTCTGATGACGAAATCGAGCAGCTATATGAATCTCTTCACAGCAAAAGGCAGGCTTTGATCACTCCTTTAGAACCAACCGCTGAACAATTGGAAAAACAATGGTATGAGGAAACTTACAGATCAAAAGAATTTCACGATGTAGCACCGGTGATACTCACTGAAAAAGGCGAGAGGGTAAGATCCAAATCAGAAAAAATTCTGGCAGATTTTTTCTACAGGAACAATATTTTATATAAATACGAAAAACCCCTTACGCTCGTCGGATATGGAACTGTCTATCCGGATTTTACTTTCTTTTCAAAAAAACTCCGGAAAGAAATATACTGGGAGCATGAGGGTATGATGGATAAAGCTGAATATGCGCGATCAGCCGTGAAGAAAATAAATACTTATCAAACAAACGGCATCTATCCCGGAGAAAGGCTGATCCTCACATTTGAGACAGAGCAGGAAATTCTGAATTCAAAGATCATATCTGAATTAACAGACAAATATCTTAAGTAGGTGCAATATCAAGTAATTTCCCTGTTAATTCAGAAAAATAAATGGGTGAAGTAATTTTTATAATCTAAGTTGTAGAATTCTACACTTTTAGAGATTATCACAATTCAATAAAAAAACACCCCAGAACAATTGCCCTGAGGTGTACGGTAGAAAGCTCAGTACTACCGTATGCAACTGGTGGCAACTTTGTTATTCTTTACTATCAAACCATTTAGGAACTATGTGGGACAATCTCACAAGACTACCATCTTTGTAAATTGCAAATCTTCTAAAATCTTCTGTGTTATCACTCATTGGCCTTAAGACTTGCAACCATATCTACCTTCTTAAGGCTGCGTGACAATACTATGCTTGTTACAAGCATGATCATAAGTGTACCTATTATAGCGATCAGATAAGCTGACAGGTCTATGTTGGCGAAGAAATCGTAATTATCACCAATAGCATATTTGAACATAAAATCAGTAAATTCATAGCCAAGAGGGAGCCCTAATATGATACCTATTATTGTAAGCCAGAGATTCTGCTGGGTATATATAAGCGCAAGCTTACGGAATTTAAATCCCAGCAATTTAAGTGTTGCAAACTGGTACATCTTCTCGCTTAAAGCAAGGATTCCCATATTGTAGATGATGATGAAACCAAGAATCGCAGATATAGCTATGAGAAGGATTATCATATTACTTATCATCTCAAGCATGGTATTCATCTGCTCTTTCATAGACTCGATAGAAGAGATCATGGATACTCCGTCTATATCAGAATCCATGATAGCACTAAGGTCATCATCTGTGTAGATCGTATCGCAGACGTAAGTCTCACCTAAAGCTTCAAATGCTGCTCTTGTCATAGAGAACTGCTGGCTTTGAGGATCTCTGTATGCGGATACGATCTTAGTTTCATACCAGTCATCCTCTCCCATGATCCTCCATGTTAAAATATCTCCTAATGACAGATTGTTTTCTTTAAGGAGCTTTTCAGTTGCATATAAGGCTCCTGCTTCATTAATATCACCTTTAGTATTATCCGGAATTCCATCTTCAATATCATAAGTTGTTGTATCATGGCCGGATACTCTAAGATAGCCATGAGAATCATTGACTGTTATGGCTGATGTAATGATATTGCCATCAGTATCCTTATATTCAATTGCAACGGTTTGGCTACTTGCATCTCCATATATATCAAACAATTCGCCGCGTCTATCATCTGATACATTCTTTGACAAGCTAAGTTTATAATTGTAATCCTGTATCTTATCAAACTCCCATTCAAGATAATGATGAAGGGAATCCTGCATACCAAATGCCATTACTATCAGTAATGTAGAACCCATAATACCAACTATACCCATAATGCTTCGGGACTTACACCTAAAGATATCTCTTAAGTTCCACTTTATAGAAAATGGAAGTCTTGCGCTTAGTCCTTTGCCGCCTTCTTTGGCTTTTATTTTAATATGTGGAACTTCAAGTCTAAGTGTTTGAGCGGCAGATTCTTTCAAGATACTCTTTATAGACAGGTAAGTTATTATCGTAATAGCTGCTACGATCATTATAGCGATGATATAGTTCTTACCAAGAATACATCTGTGTGCATCCGGCAGATCGAACATAGACAGCTCCATGTTTAGAAATGGCTGTCCAAGCACCGGCCCTCCTATTATAAGTCCTAAAACAGCTGCTAAAAGGCTTACCCAAAAGCCATATGCAATATAATGGATTGTAACTTTCCTGTTTCTAAAGCCCAAAGCTTTTAATGTACCAATTTGAACTCTCTGCTTCTTAACGAATCGGCTCATGGTTGTTACTACTGAAAGTCCTGCGATAAATACAAATAAGAATGTGAACATACCCGAATATGTATCACCCTCTTCTGACTCAGCCTTTAATGCCGCATAAGATCCCCATACGTCTCTATCAGTAATTGCACTTATATAAGTATCATCAAGTTCATAGATTTCATTTTTTACAGATTTGAGTTTATCTTCGAATTGAATTAATTCTTTAGAATTAATATATGGATTTGGTGCGGTGCCTGTAACATCAACTATAGCATTTGGATATACATAGCAGTCTTCCAATTTAAAATCAGGATCTAAAGCTTTTATGAATGCCTCTTTGTCTGATACAGAAGCCTTTCCGGAATTAATAAGATCAGCCTTGTCTAAAGCCGTCTCAAGATCCACATCCTCATCTATATTAAGCTCACCTTTGACAAAACTTATATCAGCTCCCATTGATGTATATGTATCCACAGCTTCCTGAATGTCAGCTGCGCTATCAAGCATTTCTGCAACATCATCATCTTTTAGAATCTCATCATAGAGGTATTCTTTAGGGAACTCATTCATTGACAGATATGCCCATCCAAAGTCTGCGGCATCCTGGAATATAACAGAGGGATCAGATACTGTATATACATGATCAGGCGTTGATACGATTCCTCTTACTGTCTCGGTAAATTCATTACCTTCAACATAAAAAGTAAGTTCATCGCCGACTTTAATCCCCCTTGCCTTGGCAAAATAGTATCCTATCCAGACGCCGCTTTTGTCAGGGCTATATTCTTCACCGTCTCTTAGATACATAGATGATATATTCTTAACATTATCTTCGCCGTCCAGGAAATTAAGCTCCATCTGAATATTCAAAGGTTCAGAGCCTTCCCTACTGTTAATATCTACTGAGCCCGGAATAGTCAGATACCTTTCTACGTCACTTACATTATCTAAAGCTTTTATTTTATCTATATCATCACCAGTAAAGTTCTCACCATAAAGCCACAAATCTTCAAGATTTCTTTTCTCGTAGAACTCAACCGATGAGTATTTAAGTCCATCAGAAAAGGCACTTATTCCTGAAAAAGCCATGATCGCCAAAAATACCATGGCAAAAATAGTAAAGAACTGTCCGAAGTTTCCTTTTATATCTCTGAATATTTTTTTCCTAAGCATATTACCATTGAACCTCATCTATGTTTACCGGTTTTAAGTTCTTCTCAACACTCTTTATCCTGCCGTTCTTGACACGTATAACAACGTCTGCGATATCAGCAATAAGAGCATTATGTGTTACGATAATAACTGTGTTGTTGCCTCTTTCTTTGGTAGTCTGCTTCTTTAATATTTTAAGGATCATCACACCTGTTTGAGAATCCAGGGCTCCTGTTGGCTCATCACATAGAAGGAGCGCAGGGTTCTTGGCAATAGCTCTTGCTATAGATACGCGCTGCTGTTCACCGCCTGAAAGCTGATTTGGGAACTTGTACATATGCTCAGATAAGCCCACATCCTCAAGTGCCTCGGCAGCATCCAGATGATCTTTGACAATTTCATTAATAAGTTCAACATTCTCTCTAACGGTAAGAGATGGAAGGATGTTATAGAACTGGAATATAAATCCAACAGACTTGGCTCTAAAATCGCTTAGTTTGTTCTCAGAGTATCCGGTTATATTCTCACCATTTACGATCACCTCTCCTTCAGAAGGTGTATCCATACCGCCTATCAGGTTGAGCAGTGTAGATTTGCCTGCACCTGAAGGGCCAAGTATTACTACTAGCTTGCCCTCTTCTATATCCAGATCAACATGATCAAGGGCTCGATACTCCTTCTCACCCACGTTGTAAACTTTAGATACATTTCTTAATGAAACTTTATTAACTACTTCATTCACTACTTCATCCACTTCCTTTCTCATTAACTTCCGACAATTACATCAATATGCAGTCCAGCCACCCCCTGACCAGAAAGAGCATAATCTTGCGTGTTCTTTTCTTAGCTGCTTTTACATCCTTCTCGTGAATAACAAGATGTATATAGGATTCCACATGTAGATGTGACAGCCAATGAACCATGTATTCATCTACCTTTTTGCCTTCTTGCCTTGCATAGACTGTTGCCAGTTCACCATATTCTTTTTCAAGTTCAGCAATGATAATATCCGTGGCCTTCTCTAAAGATGAACCTGCAGATTTGGTCAGCAGTATCATTGCTTCTTCGCGGTGAGAATATAAGATATCTACAAGCTTATCTGCCAAGGCAATTTCATGTTCAAAATCAGACTCTACTAAGATATGGCTACTGTTTTCTTTGTCCTTCAAAATATGCTCTGCAACGGCTGTTTGAACCGGAAGCAGCACTTGATTCACTATTTCACAAAATAGCTCGTCTTTATCTTTGAAAAAAAAATAAATAGCTCCTGTGGTACAACCTGCTTTAGAGCATATTCTTCTTAATGATGCTTTCTCAAAACCATATTCTGAAAACTCTTCTTTTGCTGCAGCAATGATCTTTGCTCTGGTTTCTTCTTTTTCTTTTGTAGACATGTAGACCTCCCTAAAAAAGATAACAGTGTTATGTACATAACACTGTTATCTTAAATCAGTAAATTATTTTTGTCAAAACAAAATTTTCCGCGTTCCACGAATACTGAAAGTTAAAGTGTGCGATAGTACGGGCAAATATTCTCATATTGCCTCACTTCTCATAAGCTTATTCAGTAATACTTACTCTGATTTTACTTTCTACTCCTCGTTGAGTTCAAGAATATATTATCTGCCATAATGAAGATAAAGGGTGTCACAAATGCGTAACACCCTTCTTTCAATCTTTTAGCATAATAATTTATTTCATTCTGTTATTTTTTATATCTAGTTACCTTTTCCCAATTGCTTGGAAAGCCCATATATTCAAGCAAATCTTTTTCTGGCAGATGTGGGCATCCCTTATTTACCTTAACAATCAGCAAATTCAGCTTTCTCTTGAACTCCTTAAACTCATTATCCGGGATCATGTATTTAAGTGCTATGACAACCGCAAACAAATCATGCTTACCATTTATGTAGGTACCATTCTTCATTGGAATCCTCATTTTAACATGTAAGTCAGTATTAGGGCCGGATAATTTAGAATGAAATGTAAATAGCCTCTCACTGTGAGCACAGACATTTCTGCAGCTTGCAATTATTCTGATAAACTGATGCAATTCAGTTTCAGAAACCTTTGAATAATTCTGACTGACTTTTGTTCTTACATCTGTCGTAGCATATTGATACATGGCTGCTACATTACCAAAAGTAATAGCATTCATTGCAACCCAAAGTGGAACATTCCCATATGTGTTTACATGATGCACTATATATGGATAATTGCTTGGTAAAGTTATTGCCTTTTGCAGGCAAGTTATCAGTCTGCTTATACCAAGAGCATTGTTAGGTGTGTTGTTGTAATTGTTGGCATTCAGA
>JAILHH010000025.1 GCA_024695935.1 Acetatifactor sp. | reverse complement strand
CCGTTCGCCATGCGGATCAGATCTTTGTGATTGACAATGGACATATCGCCGAGAAAGGTACGCACGATGATCTGATGAAACAGGAAGGAATTTATAAGAGCTTCGTAGAGGGACGTCAGGAAGCGGCATCGTGGAAGATTGTTTCTGCGGTATAAAGTTAACTTTGTCTACACTCAGAAATGCCCGGATGATAAATTCATCTGGGCATTTTACTTCGCCGTGCGCATCAAGCGCAGGATCAAACATTATTTATTCTTTGGTCCCTTGGGTCGACGTTTAAAATCTGTATAGGATCCACCGCGGGGCTGTTGTCTGGTGAAAATGATCACCAGCGAAATGATCAAAAAGACGGAAGCTACAGCCATTCTGATCATAAATTCCTTTGTCGAGATACCGGCTTTGACATTTTCTCCCGAGGCTTCATCGGGAACCGGAACATAGTTACCCGAGGTGTCCACCGAGACATTCATTTTGTCTGCCACGTACTTGGCAATCTCGGCTGTGGTCTCTTTGGCAGCGAGATCATAATCACCGTTTTTTACATTGTTTACCAGATATTTTTCTGCGATTTCGTTTGCAGCATCCTGAGAGAGGATGTCACCGGCGTTCTTTCCGGGGACTATCACATATTTTTCATCCTCAGTTGCCATTATGACCAAGATCCCTCTGTCGGAATTTTCAGTGCTCATGGCCCACACCTCAAATATGTCTGAGGCAAATTCTGTGGTGGAGTGGCCGTTTAAAGTATTTAAGGTATAGATTGCTATCTCCGAATCACAGGCATCTCCAAGCGACATGGACACGCTCATTACATAGTTTTTTGTGTCATCACTGAGGATCTCCGCATAATCTGCCACGTAGGCTTCAGCCGAAGCCGATGCCGCCTCGGCTTTAAGTCCCGTAGTGCCTAAACATACAAGGGCAAAAGCAAAAGCGGCAAAAGTCTTAAATCTTTTCATTTTTATATCTCCGATTACTTTGAGCCAAGCTCCAGGAGTTTGTTCTTTAACTCGCCCTCGATCCTGCCAAGTTCAACCTCGGCAGCAGCTCTCTTGGCTTTACCCTCAGTCCTGATCCTGTTAAGGTCGTCCAAGGTCTCGATGAGTTTTGCATTGGTCTCTTTCAGGGTCTCGATATCCACGATACCTCTCTCGGATTCTTTTGCAATTGCGATGGTGCCCTGCTTTAATGCTTCGGCGTTCTTCTTTAAGAGATCGTTTGTGGCATCTGTAACGGCACGCTCTGCCTTCATGGCTTCATCACCGTGAGCCATACCCAGGGCCAAAACCATCTGATTTTTCCAAAGAGGGATAGTGTTTACAACGGTGGTCTGGATCTTTTCAGACATCATGGTGTCATTGTTCTGGATAAGTCTGATCTGAGGACCCATCTGGATGGAAATATTTCTGGTAAGTTCCAGGTCGTAAAGTTTTTTCTCGAATCTGTCAGCCATATCTGACAAATCTCTTGCGGCCTGAGCGTCCTCGGGAAGTCCGGATGCCTTTGCCTTTTCATTTGCGGCAGCAAGTTCGTTAGCTCTGAAATTCTCCAGCTTCTTTTTGCCGGCAAGAATGTACATGGTGAGCTCTTTAAAGTAAACAAGGTTCATCTCATACATTTTGTCCAGCATGTTGATATCTTTCATCAGAGTGATCTGGTGATCTTCAAGCTGAGACTTGATCTTCTCCACATTTTTGTCGGCGCTGTTGTATTTGGTCATAAGTGTATCGATGCTTGACTGAGCCTTTTTGAAAAGTCCAAGGAGACCTTTTCTTTCTTCCATGGCATCAAAGCCTTTTAATTCACCGATAAGGTCTGTGAGCATTTTGCCGGTCTCGCCCATATCCTTTGTCTTTACCTTGTTAAGGGCGGTGTCGGAAAACTCACTGAGTTTTTTCTGGCTGGCTGAACCGTAGAGGATCACTGCCTGGCTGTTTGTCAGGTCGATCTTTTCAGCAAAGTCGTCCACCATTTTCTGCTCCTCGGGAGTCAAGGGTGTATCCTCAACCTTTGCGGGCTCAACGGGAACTTCCGCGGGAAGCTCGGGAGCGGCCTGGGGCTCGAATGTAAGGGAAATCGTCTCATCCGGCTCAAGAGTAAGAGTCGGTGTGGGTGTTACATTTTCATTTGTCAATTCACTCATGTTGGAATTCCTTTCGTTATATATTAATTTTCTATACCATGCATTGATAAAAGTAAAAAAGCAAAAGCACTTTTAAACCGTCTCAACCATTTTCTATTATAAGGTAGCTTAGACTGCACTGCAAACAAAAACTGCGAACGTTACGGGGATTTAATGTGATTTTATAAATCTTTTACAGAAGTCACCTATTTTTCACAATTAGTCTATTGATTTATGTTTTTTCAATCCATATAATTAGAATAAACTTGCAAAAATAATAACTTCACACATGAGAAAGGTGAATGTATGGATAATAACAACTTGAATAACGGCCAGGGAAACAGCGGAGGTGAAACCCCTAAACGCCCAGGCGTCGGCATGATCATAATGGCCATCATAAGCACGTGCCTTTTGGGGTATCTGCTCTATTCCGTGTTCGTGGGCCCAGGCAGTGTTAATGAAGAAAAGAGCTATTCCGAGTTTATCACAGATCTGGAGGCGGACAAGGTTGAAGCCGTCTCCATCAATAATGAAAATGCGGTTTTGACCGTTACCTTAAAGGAAGCAGAAGCGAATACCACAAAAAATAACATTTACAATATCTACGGATACAGAAATACCTATTCAAATGAGTACACCACCCGTATGGGTGAGGACCTGGATACATTGACTGCAAGGCTTCTGGAAAAGAATGTGGATGTGACCCGCGTTGTATCCGGAGGATCGAGTTTTTTGATCGAGATCCTGCTGACAGTGGTCCTACCCCTGGTGCTTATCTGGATATTGTTCGGTGTGTTCATGCGTCGTATGGGCGGCAGCGGGGGACCCATGGGCGTTGGGAAAAGCAATGCCAAGGTTTATGTTCAAAAAGAGACCGGTGTCACCTTCAAGGATGTGGCAGGTGTTGAGGAAGCAAAGGAATCACTGGTTGAGGTGGTTGATTTCCTCCATGATCCCGGGAAATATTCAAAGATAGGTGCGAGACTTCCGAAGGGAGCTCTGCTCGTAGGCCCTCCGGGAACAGGAAAGACTCTCCTTGCAAAAGCTGTTGCGGGAGAGGCTCACGTGCCCTTTTTCTCACTTACGGGTTCGGACTTCATCGAACTCTATGTAGGTGTGGGTGCCAGCCGAGTAAGAGATCTTTTTAAGGAAGCAAACAAAAATGCTCCCTGTATCATATTTATAGATGAGATCGATGCCATCGGAAGAAGCCGTGATTCAAAATACGGCGGAGGAAACGAGGAGAGAGAGCAGACGCTTAACCAGCTTCTTTCCGAGATGGACGGATTCGACAGTTCAAAGGGTATCCTGATCCTGGGAGCTACAAACCGTCCTGAGATCCTGGACAAGGCGCTTCTTCGTCCCGGACGCTTCGACCGAAGGATCATCGTTGACAAACCTGATTTAAAGGGTCGTGTGGATATTTTAAAAGTCCATGCAAAAGATGTAAAGATGGATGAATCGGTGGATCTCGATGCCATCGCTCTTGCCACAAGCGGTGCGGTGGGATCTGACCTTGCCAACATGATAAACGAGGCTGCCATCAATGCCGTAAAGGAGGGCAGGGAATATGTATCCCAGAAAGACCTCTTCAATGCGGTCGAAGTGGTACTTGTGGGTAAGGAAAAGAAGGACCGCATCATGAGTGCCGAGGAGAGAAAGATCGTATCCTACCACGAGGTGGGACATGCTCTTATCAGTGCTCTTCAGAAAAATTCCGAGCCTGTTCAAAAGATCACCATCGTGCCAAGAACAATGGGCGCATTGGGATATGTAATGCACGTTCCCGAGGAGGAGAAATTCCTTGATACAGAGGCAGAACTCAGAGATATGATAGTAGGTCTTGTGGGCGGACGTGCTGCGGAGGAGATCGTATTTGATACGGTTACCACGGGCGCCGCAAATGATATCGAAAAAGCAACCAATATCGCAAAAAATATGATCACCAGATATGGTATGAGCAAGAAGTTCGGCCTTATGGGACTTGCCACTGTGGAGAGTCAGTATCTGGAGGGCAGGACCCAGCTTAACTGCAGTGACGAGACAGCAGCAGAGATTGACAATGAGGTTGTGGCAATTCTCAAAGAAAGTTACGAGAAAGCCCTGTCAATGCTTCGCGAAAACAGAGAGCTTATGGATAAGCTTGCCGGATACCTCATCGAAAAGGAAACCATCACCGGCAAGGAATTCATGGAAATATTCCGCAGGGAAAAAGGTATTCCCGAGCCCGAAACAGAAAAGGATTCAGATAAAGAGACAAAGAATGAGTCTTCCCTCGATGTGACGGTTGATGATTCAACACTTGCATCAGATGAAAAAAACGAGGAAAAGATAACAGCTGTGGATGAAAGCTTCAAAGGCGGTTTCTCAAACGGAGATATGACCTGCGTCGGAAGCGCCACCTTAAACGATTTTGGCGGAGAAAGTGCTTCGGAAGATGAAGATGCCACAAAAGAACCTGAAGGTGAAAAAGCCTCAGATGATGCCGAAGGCGAAGTCGGACTCTTTTCGAAGGGAAGGGTTGACTGATGCTTAATGTGATACTTTTGTTTTCGGCAGTAGTAGTTGTTTTAGGCGTTGTATTTGCCCTACTGTTAAAATTCAGAGCAAAGATAAATCCCACACTTTTCGTATGGCTCATAATTCCATTGGGAGTTTTTGAAGTAAATCTGGTGATAGTGACATTGATGTTATTAATGTTTCTGTAAAAGATTTTTCAGACCATCTGTGATACAATTATCACAGGTGGTCTTTTTTAGGAAAGGGACGGTAATCAGCTTGTTTAATGTGGAAGAAGAATTAAAAAAACTCCCCAAAAATCCGGGAGTATACATAATGCGGGACAAGAATGATTCGATCCTGTATGTGGGAAAAGCGATCAATCTCCACAATCGCGTGAGAAGCTATTTCCGTGCAAATATAGGCAGGGGTGCCGCCATCGATCAGATGGTTCAGCAGATCGCCAGATTCGAATATATAATCACCGACTCTGAACTGGAAGCTCTGGTCTTGGAAAACAATCTGATAAAGGAGAATTCTCCAAAGTATAACACCCTGCTAAAGGATGACAAGACCTATCCCTACATCAAGGTGACTTTGGGAGATGAATATCCCAGGATCATGTTTTCAAGGATCATGAAAAAGGATAAGTCAAAATACTTTGGCCCCTACTCCAGTGCAGGAGCTGTGAAGGATACCATAGAGCTGTTGAACAAGCTCTTTAAACTTCGTACCTGCAACAAAAATCTGCCCAGAGATATCGGCCTGGAGAGGCCGTGCTTAAATTATCATATAAAACAGTGCACAGCGCCCTGTCAGGGATATGTGACAAAGGAAGAATACAGAAAACAGGTGGAGGGCGCCATGGAGTTTTTAAATGGCGATTATAAGCCCATCATCTCAAGCCTGGAGGAAAAAATGAATGCCGCATCGGAAGCTATGGAGTTTGAGGAGGCAGCAGGCTACAGGGATCTTATCGCCAGTGTGAAAAGTGTGGCACAGAAGCAAAAGATCACTGATTCCTCCGGCGAGGACAAGGATATTGTGGCTCTCTACAGAGATGAGGATGAGGCTGTGGTCCAGGTGTTCTTTGTAAGGGACGGAAAACTTATAGGCAGGGAGCATTACTACATGACACACGTGTCGGATGTTCCGAAGCCCGATATCCTGCAGGATTTTATAAAGCAGTTTTACGCGGGAACTCCCTTTTTGCCAAAGGAACTTATGGTTCAGTATGAGCTTCCAGAGGCGGAACTTTTGGAGCAGTGGCTCAGCCAAAAAAAAGGCTCCAGACTTTATATCAGGGTACCAAAGGTTGGTCAAAAGGAGAAACTGGTAGAGCTTGCGGCGCAGAATGCGAAGCTTGTACTGTCACAGGACAGGGAGAAGCTTAAGCGCGAGGAAGGTCGTACCATAGGCGCGGTAAAGGAGATCGCCCGGATACTTGACCTTAAAAATGCGGACAGAATGGAAGCCTTTGATATCTCAAACACCAACGGATTTGAAAACGTGGGCTCCATGGTGGTCTTTGAAAAGGGAAAACCCAAAAAGAGCGACTACAGGAAATTTAAGATAAAAACCGTTGCGGGCCCGGATGATTACGCCTGCATGCGGGAGGTGCTCACAAGACGCTTTACCCACGGACTTGAGGAGAGCAGAGCTCTTGAAGAAAAGGATATGGACAGGCAGTTTGGCAGCTTTACAAAGTTCCCGGATCTGTTGCTAATGGATGGCGGAAGGGGCCAGGTAAATATCGCGCTCCAGGTCCTTGATGAACTGCATATAAATATCCCTGTGTGCGGCATGGTAAAGGATGACAATCACAGGACCAGAGGTCTGTATTTTAATAATGTGGAGCTTCCCATAGACACCCACTCAGAGGGCTTTAAACTGATCACCAGGATACAGGATGAAGCCCACAGGTTTGCCATTGAATATCACAGGTCTTTAAGGAGTAAGGCCCAGGTAAAATCGGTGCTCGATGACATCCCGGGTGTGGGCGCTGCAAGGCGCAAAGCCCTGATGAGGACGTTTAAGTCCATAGACGAGATCAAAAATGCGAAAGTTGAAGAGATAGAAGCTATTCCGGAATTTAACAGAAGTGCGGCCGAAGAGGTGGTCAAATTTTTTTCATCTCTTCCAAATGAATGATGCATGTGATAAAATCTAATTTAAATGTGGGATACCACGGATCGGAGGGATTATGGCAACAGTAAGTCTTTCAAGTATCATAGAAAAAATGCAATTGGAGAATCTCACTCCGGAGATCGACATCAGAAAAAAGAAGATCTCTCAGTCGGATGTGAACCGTCCGGCGCTGCAGATGACCGGATTCTTTTCGGATTTTGATTGCACACGTATTCAGGCTATCGGAAACGTTGAGTATTCATATATGAAGACCATGTCCGATGATACAAAGAAAAAAATCTACAATGAGCTTATGTCCTATGAGGTACCGGGCTTTGTATTCTGCAGAGACTTAAAACCTGACGATATTTTTATAGAATGTGCAAAGGCTCACAACATTCCTGTGCTTTCCACCAAAAAAGCAACATCGAACTTCATGGCTGAGATCATCAGATGGCTGAATGTGCAGTTGGCACCCAGCATTTCCGTACACGGAGTTTTGATGGATATCTACGGTGAAGGTGTCATGATCACCGGTGAGAGCGGAATCGGTAAATCCGAGGCGGCTCTGGAACTTATAAAAAGAGGCCACAGACTTGTTTCCGACGATGCTGTCATTTTGAGAAAAGTAAGCGATGACACCCTGGTGGGAACGGCTCCTGAGATGATAAAGCACTTTATCGAGCTTAGAGGTATCGGTATCGTGGATGTAAAGGCACTTTTTGGTGCTTCATCAGTCAAGGATTCTCAGACCGTTGATCTGGTAATCAACCTTGAGGAGTGGAACAAAAACAAGGATTATGACCGTCTCGGCATGGAGGACAGTTATACGGAGTATCTCGGCAACAAGCTTGTATGCCACAATATTCCCATCCGTCCCGGCCGAAGCCTGGCTATCATATGTGAATCGGCGGCTGTTAACCATCGTCAGAAGAAGATGGGATATGATGCCGCAAAGGAATTATATTCAAGGGTACAAAATTCTATCGCAAAGCGAAGAGAAGAGGAAGAAGAGGAGAATTAAAGTTTATGAAGAAGTATGCATTCGGTGTTGATGTAGGCGGCACCACAGTAAAGCTCGGTCTTTTTGACAGAGAGGGAAATGTGATCGACAAATGGGAGATCGTGACCGATAAAACCGACGGAGGAAAGAACGTCCTTCCCGATATCGCAAAGGCTATTCTTGCAAAACTTGATGAGAAGGATATCGACAAGGATGACGTTGAGGGAATCGGGATCGGTGTTCCCGGTGCCATTAATTCCGACGGATTTTTGGTAAACGGTGCGGTTAACATCGGCTGGGGTAACTTCAGCATTCCCGAGGAGCTGGGAAAATATATCGACCTTCCCATCGTGGCAGGTAACGATGCAAATGTCGCTGCCTATGGCGAGATGTGGCAGGGTGGCGGAAAAGGCCACAAGTCCATCGTAGCAGTAACCCTCGGAACAGGAGTGGGTGGCGGAATCGTCATCGATGGAAAGCTTCTTGTCGGAACCAACGGAGCAGGTGGAGAGATCGGCCATATGCACATCGAGGATGATGAGACCGAAGCATGCGGATGCAAAAATCACGGATGCCTGGAGCAGTACACTTCAGCAACCGGTATAACCAGACTTGCAAACAGAAGACTTGCAAAGGATGACAAGCCTTCTGTACTTAGAAACGGCGAAGTAAGCGCCAAGACCGTATTCGATGCGGTAAAAGACGGTGACGAGCTTGCCATCGAAGTGGCAGAGCAGTTCGGCGAATATCTCGGAAAAGGACTTGCCATTATCGCTGCGGTAGTGGACCCTGAGGTATTTGTAATCGGCGGCGGTGTGTCAAAGGCAGGAACAGTGCTGTTTGATTACATCGTGCCCGCATTCAAGAAATACGCATTTGCTGCCTGCAGAAATACAGAGTTTGCCCTTGCAACTCTTGGTAATGATGCAGGTATCTACGGTTCTGCGGGACTTATTTTAAACTGATAAAGGTAGGCTGATCAATGATAAGTGAAGCGGTTTTGAGGGGGATTCAAAGCTTCGTTTCAGAGGAAAACATTCATGTAAACGAGCTGATGTCGGCTCACACATCCTTCAGGGTGGGTGGACCGGCTGATTGCGTAATAGATATTGACGATGAGGATAAGCTGGCAAAGCTTTTAAATTATCTTGGAAAGCTGGAGCTGCCCTATGTCATTATGGGAAACGGTACAAATACTCTTGTATCCGATAAGGGCTATGAGGGCGTTGTGATCATCATCGGGAAAAAATTGAATAATGTGTTCGGCAGCGGAAATACCATTGAGGCTCAGGCGGGTGCTCCTCTTGTTGCCGTTTCAAAAAAAGCTTTGGAGCTGGGACTTTCCGGACTGGAATTTGCTGCCGGGATTCCCGGTACCGTGGGCGGTGGCGTTGTGATGAACGCCGGAGCCTATGACGGCGATATGAGCAAAGTGGTAAAGAGCGTAAGAGTCGTGGATGAAAACGGAGAGGTTTTGGTTCTTGACAACGAGACCATGGAGTTTGGGTACCGCACCAGCACCATAAAAAACAGGAAATTTGCGGTTACCTCCATCACCTTTGAACTAAAAAAGGGTGATCCCGAAGAGATCAAGGCAAAGATGGACGATTTTAATGCCAGAAGAAGAGAAAAGCAGCCCCTTGAGTATCCCAGTGCCGGATCCACATTTAAGAGACCCGAAGGACACTTTGCGGGGAAACTGATTGAGGATGCAGGCTTAAAGGGAGTGGCTGTGGGCGGAGCCCAGGTTTCCGAAAAACACAGCGGATTTATCATCAATACCGGATCTGCAACCGCCTCCGATGTGGCAACACTCATCGGCAAGGTTCAGGAAACCGTAAAGGAGAGATTCGGAGTTTCCCTTGAGAGGGAAGTAATCTTTTTAGGGGATTTTTCCTCAAAATAAAAGATCATGGCGGCACTTTTTAGTGTGCTGCAGGAAAGGAAAAGGCAGTTTTATGAGATTGGTTGTTGTGACCGGCATGAGCGGAGGCGGAAAGAGCACTGCTCAGAAAATGCTGGAGGACTTTGGATTTTACTGCGTGGACAATCTCCCGGTATCCCTCATAGAGAAATTTGTCGAGATGCTGGCTGAGCCAAACAGCGAGATAACAAAGGTTGCTCTGGGACTTGACGTCAGAACGGACCAGTCTTTTTTGGAGATAACCCAGATCCTCAGAAAACTCAAAAAAAGCGGCTATGAGATGGAGATCCTGTTCATGGACTGCAATGATGAATCTCTGATAAAGCGTTACAAGGAAAGCCGCAGATTTCATCCTCTTTCCCCTGAGGGAAGGATCGAAGAGGGTGTAAAAAAAGAGCGAGAGATCCTGGAGGAGATAAAAAAAGAAGCGGATTATGTAATCGATACTTCAAACCTCCTCACCAGAGAATTAAAAGAAGAACTGAACAGTATTTTTGTGGAAAACAAGGAATATAACAGCCTTATGGTGAGTGTTATTTCCTTTGGATTTAAATACGGTATCCCCTCCGATGCAGACATGGTATTCGATGTGAGATTTCTGCCGAATCCATACTATATCGAGGAACTGAAGCCTTTGACAGGAAATGACAAGCCTGTCAGGGATTATGTAATGAGCTGCGAAGAGGCTGAAGTTTTCATGGACAAGCTGACAGAGATGGTGAAGTTCCTGATCCCGAACTATGTGAAGGAAGGAAAGTACAGACTGGTGATCGCCATCGGATGTACCGGAGGTCAGCACAGAAGCGTCACACTGGCAAACGAACTCTATGAGCGTTTGAACGGTCAGGGACAGTACGGTATAAAGCTGTTCCACAGAGACATAGACGGTGACAGACGCAGGCGTTAAGCCTGATGGGAGAAAGTAATGTCATTTTCCGGAGAAGTAAAGGAAGAGCTTTTGGAGCACATGCCGGTGGCAAGGCATTGTCAGATGGCCGAATTGTCAGCAATGCTTCATTTTTGCGGACAGGTCGGCAGGGACAGCGATGGAAATATCACCCTTGGGTTTCAGACTGAAAACAGGGGGCTTGTGACAAAAGGCTTTACATTGTTAAAGAAAACATATAATATAGGTGTTGGCGACTCTTTGGGAGAAGCCGAATATCGGGATATAATCCGTGGCGTTGGCGAGTTTGACAAGCCGGTCAGCGGTATCCTTATCAAAAACGCATGCTGCAAGAGGGCATATATCAGAGGAGCATTCTTGAGCGTGGGTTCCATAAGCGATCCGGAAAAAGGATATCATCTCGAATTCGCATGCACCGACGAGGCGCTTGCAAAACAATTAAAGGATTTGATTTGTGGATTCGATATAGAGGCAAAAATTGTTGCGCGAAAGAAGTATTTCGTGGTATACATTAAAGAAGGCTCGGGAATCGTGGATCTGTTAAATGTCTGCGAGGCGCCGAAAGCCCTGATGAATCTGGTGAATGTGCGGATATTAAAAGGCATCAGCAATTCTGTGAATCGAAGGGTGAACTGTGAGACAGCCAATCTGGCAAAGACAGTTACCGCTTCTTCAAAGCAGAGGGCCGACATTGAATACATACGGGACCATTACGGAATATATAATCTGCCCGACAATCTTAGATATGTTGCGGAAGTAAGACTTGAATATCCCGATGCTACGTTAAAAGAGCTCGGGGAATACTTGGACCCACCGGTAGGAAAATCGGGAGTCAATCACAGACTTAGAAAAATATGCGAATTCGCTGATAAGTTAAGGAATTAGAGTAGGAGGAAAGTTAAAGCTATGACAACAAAGAGAGTGCAGATCAAATTATCTCACGGACTTGAGGCAAGACCTGTTGCTTTGCTGGTACAGGAGGCAAGCAAATACGACAGTACTATTTACATCGAATCAGGGGACAAAAAGGTTAATGCCAAGAGCATCATGGGAATGATGAGTCTCGGACTTGATAACGGAGAAGAACTTACTGTGACCGCTGAGGGAGCAGATGAGGAGACAGCGATCGTAAATATCGAGAAGTTCTTAAGTTCAGAGGACTAAAAACTGTCGCAGATCTGATCAATAAAAAAAAAGACCCTTAAAAAGGGAGGATGCCAAGGAACTTTTGTTCCTTGGCATTATTATGAAAAAGTTATTTTATTAAATCGGATAACTGTAAATGTCTTTTGTTTCATCTGATAAACATAGTATAAATAAAAGAAATGTCCAAACAATGTTTAAATTTTGAAATTGCATTAAACAATTTGTTAACAAAATATGAACGCAGTAGTATAAAAATTACTACTGCGTTCTTTTAATTTACAAAATCTTATTTTGATAACGAGATAATGAATGTAAATTATGCGAATTGTTCGATGAATTTAACAAATAAAATTTTTGAATTTTCACATTTTTAGAACAAATCAAAAACGTAAATTCACATATTTTTAGCAAAAATACACAATAACCGGATTAATAATGCTCGGGTTCAGGGTAATCTACGCCAAAAGTTTCCACTGTGACAGTCTTCATAACCTGATCCTCAAGGGGACGATCGGAATAATCGGTTCTGGTCTCAGCTATTTTGTTAACATTTTCCATTCCCTCGATGATCTTTCCGAAGGCTGCATATGCGCCGTCGAGGTGAGGGGAAGTCTTGTGCATGATAAAGAACTGGCTTCCTGCAGAGTTGGGCATCATGGAACGAGCCATGGAGAGTACGCCTTCTGTGTGAGCAAGGTTATTTTCGAAACCGTTCTGGGTAAACTCACCCTTGATTGAATATCCGGGGCCGCCCATACCTGATCCTTCGGGATCTCCGCCCTGGATCATGAAACCTTTGATGACTCTGTGGAAAATGAGTCCGTCATAGAAATTGTGATTGATAAGACTTATGAAATTGTTAACGGTTATTGGAGCTACATCGGGATAAAGCTCAGCCTTAAAAACATCGCTGTTTGCCATTGTAAATGTAACAATAGGATTCTGTGCCATATTAGTACTTCCTTTCTTTGCATTTAATCATTAATATAGTAATTGAAATCCTGAAAAAAGGCAATAAGGGCTTATTCGAGGTTTTTGATGAAGCTTTGTTTTATTTTTGCTATTTGAAAAAGAGAGGATCAAAGTATGAGAGAAATTGTATTTGTCCTGACTAACAGGGACTTTGAACATATACAGAGATTGTCTAAAGACTGCGGGCTTAGTACTGACGACCTTTATGTGACAAGGCTTAGTAGCGCTGCTTTATTTTTAATGGGTATTGACAGGCCTGTGCTGTTTTGGGAAATGGGTGACAACAGAGCTCCGCAGGGTATTAAGTACGTTTTTAACACAGATGAGAGCGTTAACTATTGCAGAAACGAATCTGATGGCAGCGCGGGCGATGACCTGCGCGGAAAGCTTTCTGCTTTAGGATTTGACCGGACTTATTTTGAAAGGATCCATGACAGGCTTCTTAACAAGCCCTGGTTCATATGCGAGACGGAGCGGTGTATTATCCGCGAGACAACAGAAGATGATGTGGACAGCTTTTATGAGCTCTACAGTGATCCGCAGATAACAGAGTTTACGGAGGGCTTGTTTCCTGACAGGGAAGAGGAAATCGCATATACAAGGGATTACAGGGAAAAGGTTTACGGCTTTTACGAATACGGGATCTGGACCGTTCTTGACAGGGATACAGGTGAAGTCATAGGCAGGGCAGGGCTCACGCCAAGAGAAGGATTTGATGAGCCTGAGATCGGCTTTGTCATCGGGAAAAGATGGCAGGGGAAGGGCATTGCCACAGAAGTTTGCCGCAGGATAATAGATTATGGCCGGGAAGAACTTGGCTTTACCACTATCCGGGCCTTTGTGATAAGAGAAAATGAGGTATCTTTCCGGCTTCTGTCAAAGCTGGGCTTTAATGAGGCCGGAACCGAGATCTTAAACGGAATCGAACATATCCGGATGAAGATGGAATTATAGCCTGCGCGATGCTTCATCTCACATTTCTTTTTATATCCCTTGGATAGACCACGTTTCCGCATTTTCCGTCAAGCCTGCCGTTATCGCCCTGACGATGTGCGATATAGGCAAGACGCCCCATGGATTCAAAGGGGATTTTGTCGTCTGTATCGGCATAAATCTCGTCGCAGCATTCGATAACATCATTGATGACAGTCTTTGGAACCAGGTAGTCACCGTGGGAGATCCAGACTGTGTCGAAATCATATTTTCCTGATAAGAGCCTGTTTAAAGAAGCTTTCAAAGTTTCAAGGGACGCTGACTCCGGCAGGAACATATAGGTGAATGGATTGCAGGCGTCGGAAAGTATCAGAGTCTTTAACTCTTTTATCAATATTGAAGTCATTCCGGGAGTGTGGCCCGTCATTTCCACGCATTCTAAAGTGAGACCGCCCAGGTCAAAGATCTGTCCGTCCCTTAAGGGCTTGTATGCGTCGGTCTTTTGCGGGATCATATCCTCCACAGTGCAGTCAAAGCCGCAAGCCAGGCCAAAACCCATTCGCTTTTCTATAGTGGTATGAGTCTTTACCACCTCAAAATCCTTTTCGTTTAAATATATGTCTTCAAAACCGTAGGCGCCGCCTGCATGATCCACGTGTCCGTGGGTACATATAACGGTTAGGGGCAGATTAGTCAAAGTCTGAACCGGTTCTTTTATATTTCCTATCCCACAGCAGGTATCCACCAGAGCGGCTCTGTCACGGCCCTCGATCAGAAAGGCTCTGACGCCGGTCGGATCGGCGATGGAAGTAATATTCTCTCTTATTTTCTCAATGTTAAAGTATTTTTTCATAGATCTTCCCCTTGTAAATACAATAATAAGTTCAAATGCGGATAAGGGAGGTGAACCCTGTCAATCTTATCCGCAAAATGAGCCCCGTTCAGAGGTAAGGGTGAGACAAAATGCGGATAAGGGAGGTGAACCCTGACGATTTTATCCGCAAAATGAGCCCCGTTCAGAGATAAGGGTGAGACAAAATGCGGATAAGGGAGGTGAACCCTATCAATCTTATCCGCAAAAAGGTCTCGCTCAGAAGAAAAGGCGTGCGAAAATGCGGATAAAAGAGGTGAGATATCATTGTCTTATCCGTAAATCATTATATATCCGAGCGAAAACTTTGTCGACAAAGTTGTCACGGAATAATGTCGGGTAGAAGAGAAAATTACAATGTCGCTCCATGTAGGAAGACTTGGAAATATTGAAAAAAGAGGCCGGGATTGATATGATACTTACGAAAAACAGTTTACGAATCGAGAAGAGGGACAGGCTTTGAAGAAGAGGTTATTATGGATATTTTTCCTTCTGACAATATCACTTACAGGCTGCGGAAAGAAAGCAGAGCAAAGTGAATTAAGTCAACAGGAAAACGAAACAGCTGTGGCTTCAACTGAGGAAAATAAAACAGATAAAGAATATGCGGCTGAAAACAGTGAGAGCTTAAGCGTGAAAGAAAGCGCGAAAGAAGGCGCAGAAGAGCCTCCTTCCTGCACCATCATTATGGTGGGGGATATACTTCTTCATACCCCGGTGGAGAATGCCGCAAAAAGAGAGGACGGAACCTACGACTTTTCTGCCATATTTGAAAACACAAAAGGCGATATTAACGCAGCCGATCTTGCCATCGTAAACCAGGAAGTCATAATAGGCGGTGAGGAGCTTGGAGTCAGCGGATATCCTGCCTTTAACGCACCTTTCGAAATAGGTGATGCACTGGTTGAAGCGGGATTTGATGTCGTATGCCACGGAACAAATCATGCTCTTGATAAGGGCAAGAAAGGCATAGTGAATTGCCTTGAATTCTGGCGGGAGAACTATCCTGACATTGGTGTCATAGGAATCTATGACTCAGAGGAAGCAGCCGAAGAGATATATGTAAAAGAGGTAAACGGCATAAAAATAGCCATACTGAACTATACCTATTCCACAAACGGAATTGAAAAGCCTGCAGATATGCCATTTGCTGTAAACATGCTCACGGAGAAAAACAAAGAATCCATAATCGAAGATATAAAAGAGGCTGAAGAGATAGCGGATTTTACCGTTGTGTGTCCTCACTGGGGTGTAGAATACAACACTGGGGTCAGTGCTGATCAGTCGAAGTGGACGGAAGTCTTTCTCGAAAACGGAGTGGACCTGGTGCTTGGTACGCACCCACATGTGATCGAGCCGATCGAGATCTTTGAAGATGAGGAAACGGGAAGACAGATGCCTGTCTATTATTCGCTGGGTAATTTCGTAAACTGGACTTCCGGCACAGGTGAAGGAGTGTCGAACCGGATGGTGGGCGGCATGGCAAAGATATGCATCACTAAGACCGATCCTGATGCGGAGGCAAAAGTGAAAGAAGCAGACGTGGTGCCCTTGGTCTGCCACGTGGAGAGTGGCAGGGACGGCGTAACGGTATACAGGCTGGAGGATTACTCTCAGGAGCTTGCAGAAAAAAATGAGATAATAAATCAGGCCCCGGATTTTTCATATGATTATTGCATAAACCTTGTGGAAAACATCTGGCCATTGTATGATATAAGGGCAATTGAAAAAAATGAATAAACGATTCATAAAAAGCCACCCGCCGCGGCCATAACACCGCTTAAACCGGGATGGCACGACCAGGACAAAACATTGTAAGTTCATGCTGAAAGGAGATATCAAATGTATCAGGCAAATGAAAAAAGATATGAAAATATGAAATACAATCGCTGCGGAAACAGCGGCTTGAAACTTCCCGAAGTGTCCCTGGGTCTTTGGCACAATTTCGGAAGCTGCAATAACTATGACAACATGGAGGCCATGGTCCATACCGCTTTTGATAACGGTATCACACACTTTGACCTGGCAAACAATTACGGTCCCGTGCCCGGTTCCGCAGAGGAAAATTTTGGCAGGATCCTGGACAAGGGACTCAGAGAATACAGGGATGAGCTTGTGATCTCAACAAAGGCAGGATACGGCATGTGGCCCGGCCCTTACGGTGACGGAGGCAGCAGAAAATATCTGATCTCAAGCCTTGATCAGTCCTTAAAGAGAATGAATCTTGATTATGTTGATATTTTTTATCACCACAGATGGGATCCCGAGACTCCGTTAGAGGAGACCATGAGGACCCTCGATCAGATAGTCAGAAGCGGAAAAGCTCTCTACGTTGGAATCTCAAATTATAACAAAGAGCAGACAATGGAAGCCGCTGCTATTCTTAAGGATCTGGGAACACCGTTTATCATCAACCAGCGTTCTTACAGCATTTTCAACAGAGAGATCGAAAATGACGGATTAAAGGATTATGCATTCAAAAACGGCATAGGCATCATCACATTCTGCCCTCTCCAGATGGGACTTTTAACAGACAGATATTTAAACGGTATCCCTGCTGACAGCCGTGTCAGAACAAGCGGTGTATTCCTAAAAGAGAATCAGATCACAGAAGAAACCATTTCAAAGGTCAGAGCATTAAACGAAGTGGCAAAGGGTCGTGGTCAGTCCCTTGCGCAGATGGCTCTTTCATGGATCATGAGAGACGGCGACATCACATCGGTTCTTATCGGTGCCAGCAAGCCTTCCCAGATCTTAGACAACCTTGGAATGTTAAATTCAAAGCCCTTTAGCGATTCAGAGCGAAAAACTATTGACGACATTTGTCAAAACTAATATAATCAAAAACGCAGAGTGTCCAAAGGTGGAAACTGCATCCACTTTTGGACATTTTTTTTGCAGATAAAAATTCTTGGAGAGACCCCAAAGGGGCGCCGAAGGTGTAAGGTTTACTTTACCGATCTCTCAGGCAAAAGGACAGGAGAAAGAATATGGAGAATTTTATTGAAAAAGTCACGGCCGTGAACGACGCGGTCAACAGCTTTGCATGGGGCTGGTTCGCAATCATCATGCTTCTTGGTACAGGTCTTATCTGTACAGTCATAACCAAATGTTTCCAGATATCCCACTTGGGTCACTGGTGGAAGGAAACGATCGGTTCAATGTTCCACAAAGACACTCACAAAAAACAGGACAAGGGTTCCGTATCCCAGTTCCAGGCACTTTGTACAGCCCTGGCAGCAACCATCGGTACCGGTAATATCGCCGGCGTTGCGGCAGCCATCTGTGTAGGTGGTCCCGGTGCGGTATTCTGGATGTGGATAGCAGCATTCCTTGGAATGATGACTAATTATTCAGAGAATATTCTGGGTATATATTTCCGCCGTAAAAACAAAGACGGTGAATGGTCAGGCGGTCCTATGTATTATCTGACCGACGGACTCGGCGGATATAAGGGTTTTGCAAAAGTGGGCAAAGTACTTGCAGTTATCTTTGCATGCTTCGCGATCCTCGCTTCTTTTGGTATCGGTAACATGGGTCAGATCAACAAGATCACATTAAATGTTGAGTCAGCATTTTTCAGTAACGTATCAGCGCCTTCATTTGCAGGTGTAAGTGTTGTTAACTGGATCATAGGCCTTGTGCTCATGGTGATCGGAGGATTCATCATTATCGGCGGTCTTCAGAGAATCGCTTCCGTGGCAGAGCGTGTCGTTCCTTTCATGGCAATCGCATACGTGATCGGAGCCATCATCATCATGTTCTTCCACGTATCAACCATCGGTGCAATGTTTGCTTCAATCTTTAAATTTGCTTTCGGAGCAAAGGCTCTGGCAGGTGGTGCTGCAGGTACAGCGCTTAAGCTTGCAGTAAAGAACGGCTGTAAGAGAGGAATCTTCTCAAACGAGGCAGGTCTCGGATCATCTGTTATGGTTCACTCAAACTCAAATGTTGTTGAGCCTGTAAAGCAGGGTATGTGGGGAATCTTTGAAGTATTTGCAGATACAATGGTAGTTTGTACCATGACAGCCATCGTTGTTCTCTCATCAGGTCTTATCGACTTAGAGACCGGTGTGGCGGTAGAAGGCGTAAATGATGCAACTCTCGTGGCAACCGCATTCGGTAACGTATTCGGAAAACCCGGTGAGTGGTTCATCGCCATCGCAGTGCTTCTCTTTGCATTCACAACAGTTATGGGATGGTCGCACTACGGCTCAAAGGCTGTGGAATACCTCTTTGGCACAAAGGGTGCAAAGGTTTACAGAGTGATCTTCGTTCTCATGATCATCTCAGGTGCGGTTATGACATCGTCACTTGCATGGGATATCTCAGATACATTTAACGGACTTATGATGCTTCCCAACCTTATCGGTGTGCTCTCACTTACTCCAATTGTGATCAAACTCACCAGAAACTATGTGGCAAGAAATATCAAAGGTCAGGACGTAGAGCCTATGCTTTCTGCAATTCCTGAAGTTCAGAAGGAAATGGAAGAAAAACTTCGCGCTGAATAAATTTCATAAGTAAAGAATATAAGAAACAGTATGATTGAAAATCGTGTTGATTAATAATTTCCTTATAGCTCTCGAATAGAGCGTAGTCAGATTTTTTATCTGATGCCAGGGGATTGGGGATGTGTCCCAACAAGCAAATACGACCCTCCAAATTTGGAGGGTCGTTCAACTTTAAACCAGACCATCAACTTCCGGATTTCAAAAGCCAAAAGTGATTGTCCTCATCGTCAGAATATATCACGTTACACTTTAAATTCATCTTTTTGTCCTGATTTTTCATACAGAGGATTCCCAAAAGCGTGTTGGCAAAGGCTGTATTATTTACTTTATCGCCATCCAGTTTGAATAGGAAGAAGTATTCTTCTCCGTCCTTCAATTCCGGAATCTCATTGTAAAAATCTTTGACATTCTTCCAGCCATGCCTTTCCATAATAGTTGTAAAGCTCGGATTCGCTAAACAGTCATTAAAAATCTGCTCATTCTTTTCTCTGTTGTCCTCTGAATCATCCACAAGCTCATACTTAGAATAGTCTTCGGCCTCGAGCATTCTTTGAAAGAATCCATCAACCCCTTGGGTTATCTCATTATATTCCTCTTCGCTAATGCCGAACTCTTCCATAGGTGAGTAGTTTTTCATTGAATCCTTGATAGTTTTCGCCAATGCCTTGATTTTATTTTTCATGTTCGTAATCTCGGTCTGATATGTTTTTTGGATGGTTTTAATTTCTTGTAGGCGCTTTTCTTCTTCAGCTATTTTATTTTCAAATGCTTCATAAATCACTGCGTCATCTTTATCGAGCAGCTCTTTGATTTCCCCAATTGAAAATCCGGCTTTTTGCATATTCTTGATCCTGACAAAAGCAATAGCCTGTTCCTCCTCATAATATCGATATCCTGACCACTGATCCACATGAACCGGTTTTAGCAGATCTTCACGATCATAATAGCGAAGTGTCTGAGGATTGCAGCCGCAAAGCTGTGAAAACTCTTTAATAGTCATATCAGTCCTCTCCTTTCCAAAACCGTTATATCATTACAGTAAACTATAAGGTCAACTTTTTTTCATCATAGCATAGCTCTGTTTTTTGATAAATATCTATTTAATCCATTTAAAATATTGTATAGTAATAGTTGATTTTAATGAATTCTTATAAAAGAGGGATCCGATATGGACTTTAAACCATTTGCAAATACGACCCTCCAAATTTGGAGGGTCGTTCAACTTGGGGAGGTACAATGAAAGCAATTATTTTTGATGCATTTGGAACTTTGTTCAAAGTCACAGCCGGAGGTTCCGCTCGAGCGATCATTAATAATATATGTATGAATGGTAACGGTGTTGATGAAAATGCATTTCTAAAAGAATGGAAAACATATTACAAAGAGCATACCGGCGAAGATTGTGCGTTCATGACAGAGCGAGAAATCTTTATTTCCAGAATCCGGATGTTTTATGACAGATATGGAGTAAAAAGAGATGCAGAAATAGATGCAGATACACTTCTGGCGGGCGCTTTCGAGAGAGAAGCTTATCCGGAGGTTAATTTGGTACTGGATAAGCTCAAAAAAAAATATTTGGTTTGCATCGGCTCAAATACAGATAATAATGTTTTGGAAAGCGTGATGAGTAAAAATGGTGTGAAAGTTGACAAGGTGTACACGTCAGAGAATTTGAAGTGCTATAAACCAAACAGCAGATTTTTCAAGGACATTTTGGCTGATAACAGTTTAGAACCACAGGATGTTTTGTTTGTAGGAGATTCTATATCAGATGACATCTTGGGCCCTAAGGATTTGGGAATCAAAACCGTATGGATTGATAGAAAGTGTTGCGGCGGTGATCACGGACAAGACTACACTATTTCGGATCTTACGGATTTATTGCCGATTTGTGGAGTGGACGTATTATAAAGCTAAAAAGGAAGTAAATACTACCCTCCAAATTTGGAGGGTAGTTCAACTTTAATAAGCCATCGAATGAATGTTATCTTTGAAAGTAAGGAAATATACATTTTAGAAAACGGTAAAATAACAGACCGAGGCGCGCATGACGAATTGAAATTGCGTAATAAGCTATATCGCAAAATTTTCAATGTTAATTAATAAGTAATAGTGTAGGGGAGTGTAATTATTAAAGGCTTGTGGTGAGGTGAACATGGATAAGATAAAGGTGTTATCGGCATTTCAGCTTAAAATCGTGTTGACAGTATTAATGGTTCTGGATCATTTACATTTTATAAATAATATAATTCCACCTGAAACAGCAGCTTTTTTCAGCGTTATATCTAGAGGTGTTGCACCAATGTTTGCTTATTTGGTGGTGGAAAGTATACGGTATACTAGTAACGTAAAAAAATATTTGATGAGATTATTCGTTTTTGCAGTGGTTATGTTTGCTGGAAATACCATATTTCGTCTGGTTTATCAGGCGAAATATGGTATGTTGTCTGCTAATATAAGATTATTGTTATCGAATAATATTTTTTTTACATTGGCACTAGGAACTCTTTCGATTTGCTGTATCTGTTGGGGAAGGCAAAGCACGAGGGGAGCACAAAGAGGCTTATATGCGCTTTCTGCAGCTTGTTTTCTTCTAGGCTTTTTTGCAGGTGAGTGGGGGAGTGTAATTTTACCTTTTATGTTGGCACAATGTTTTTTTCGTGAGAATAAGCGGATTAAATTTTTATGCTATGGGTTGATTCAAATAGTTGCATTGCTTTTACCATTTAGTGAACCTTTATGGTTTTTAGTTTTTCCTTTTATGATGCTTTATAATGGAAAGAAAGGGCGACAATCGGATAAAAGCAAGTACTTTTTTTATTTATTTTACCCTATTCATTTGTGGATTATTGCGATAATAAATTATTTATCTGGCATTTAATGCAAATACGACCCTCCAAATTTGGAGGGTCGTTCAACATTTTTCTACAGGATAGTCTGTTCTTTTCAGCGAGTCCGGTATCGCAGTGTGCATGGTTCTTTGCATGCTCTGCATCAATCTTACACAATATAGCTTCATATTTTTTATCTGGTTTAGTATCTTTTTAATCATAGTAATTCCTCCTGTAAATTTCGTATAAATTATATTTTTCGTTGTTCTGTAAAAGGGTAGTAAATGGATAATGCAACACAGATGATGGGATGGGCTGTTTCAGTTGCATTGGTGATGGGTTTTACAGGGTTTTATGCTACACAGATTGAGGGATGAGCAATTTCGGTTGCATTGGTGATGGGTTTTACAGGGTTTTATGCTACACAGATTGAGGGATGGGCTATTTCAGTTGCATTCGAGTGGGGGTTCAAAGGGTTTCATGCAACGCAGATGAAAGAATGGGCTGTTTTGGTTGTATTCGAGTTGGATTCAAAGTGGGAGCATGCAACGCAGATGAAAGGATGGACTGTTTCGGCAAATACGACCCTACAAATTTGGAGGGTCGTTCAAGTCAATCAACCAAACGTTCCTACCATTAATGTAGTGGTTGATATGGTTGCCCCCCCAACGCAGGATTGCCAATCCACCGCGACAGTGCTCATTTTGCGTTACTGTCTTATGAACACTGCCGTAAATGGGAAGGGTCTTGTTATTTCCGAACAAAATATCGGATTGACAATGTTTAGAAAAAAGCAGGCTGAACTAAATCTAGTTTTCGACTGAGGCAGTTGCGCTTTCTTTTTTGCGAACTAACCTTTTCGTGATAAACTCCACAGTTTTGTTCCCGATAATACCGCAGATAAGTCCTATAAATATTCCGCCGATTATGTCAGTGGGGAAATGTACGTAGAGGTACAGGCGGGAATAGCTTAAAACAATACCCATTATAAGCACAAATATCTCAAGTCCCAAAAGCTTCTTTCCTTCTTTGAAAAAAAGAATCCCGAAAAATATCGTAAATGCAGTTGCCGCATGACCCGAAGGAAATGAAAATTCCGATGGAGCTTTGATCAAAAGAGTAATGTCCGGGTTTTCCAAAAAGGGTCTTGGCCTGGCAAACAGGTTCTTTAATATGATATTGCAGATAAACAGGTCGTATACAAGGGCGATGGCCAGGACTGATCCCATTTTTCTGGTCACAGGTATTGCGATAAGGACAAGTGTAAATACTATCCAAAATATTCCTGCGTCACCAAGGTGAGTGAAAGCGGACATGAATCTGTCCATCAGAGGGGTTCTTAAGGTCTGGATGAGATCCAGCACAGAAATTTCAAATGCGGTCATGATAAGTTGTTTCCTTTGTATTTTCGTTATATCAATTATTATACAATAAAAATACGCAGAAAAAAATCTGCCGATATGACTATTTTTTAGATAATATAAACCCGACAGTTAATCTGTCGGGTTTAAAAATACTTAAAAGTAATATTAAATTGTGTTAGTTTGTGTAAAAGATCTGAGCAAGAGGTGAATCGCTTGAGAGGATTATGGTCTTGTTGTCTCCTGCCAGGGAAGCCTTTGCGGCATCCAGGCTTCTTACGAATGAATAGAACTCTGTTCTTGATTCATCGGCATAAGCATCTGAGAGGATTCTCATGTATTCTGCCTCGCCCTCTGCTTCAAGGATCTCTGCTTCCTTTTTTGCTTCGGAGATCATGACATTTACTTCCTTGTCTGTGGTGTTCATGATCTTCTTCGCCTCGGAATCACCTTCCGCTGTATAGGTTGCAGCGATATTGTCACGCTCTGAGATCATACGCTCATATACGGCTGCTTTGTTGTCGCTTGGCAGATCCAGCTGTTTGATCTCAAATGCTAAAAGCTCTATTCCGTACTGATCCAGAGTATTTCCGATGTTAGAAACGATTGCCTGAGAGAGCTTGCCGTCACGGCCGCTTATGACATCGTCCTGTCTGGTGCTGGAGATGACGTTTTTGGTGGAGTTGTAAATAATGGTATCAAGTCGGCTCTCTGCGTTTGATATGGACGAATTCAGAGTCTTGGCAAATTTCAGAGGGTCGCTGATTTTCCACAAAATATAACTGTTGCAGATCATGGTCTTTTTGTCGGAAGTGATTACATCCGAAGCTGAGAGGTCGTAGAGAAGAGTTTCCTTGGGGAGAGTCTCTGCGGTCTGAACAAAGGGAGTTTTAAAGGAAATTCCGGCTTCGGGGATAACGTGATCGATCTTTCCGAATTCTCTTATGAGTGTATATTCATTTTCATATGTGATGACTATTGATGAAAATCCAACGATCGCAATGGCAACCAACAGGATTATCAAAAAAGTACGTCTTGCAGTCTTCATATTTTTCCCTGCCTTTCTCGAATTATTGCTCAGCGGAATCTTCGTTTGTCACAAAGGATTCCAGCGGATAGATGGTCTGCATGTTTGAGTCTCCGGATTCGATGACTACCTTTAATGAAGGAAGCACATCTTCCATTGTCTCGTAGAACATACGCTTTCTGGTGATGGTGGGGTTCTTAACATATTCGGAATACATTGCATTGAACCTTGCCACCTGAGCGGTTGCTTCATTTATTCTCTGAGCTTTTGTGGCTTCAGCATCCTTTATGATCTCATCGGATTTTGCTTCAGCGCCGGGAAGCTGCTCGTTGCGGTATTTGTTTGCATTGTTAAGGGCTGTCTCCTTGCCCTGCTTTGCTGTTTCAACTGCCTTGAAGGCTTCCATTACCTCATCTGTGGGAGGTTCTGCATCCTGTATGGTGATATTTACCAGCTGAAGGCCTAAGTCCTGAGCATCCATCTGTGATATGATCTTTTCCTTGATGGCTGCCTGGATCGCATTTTTTCCTGTGGTGAGTACTTCATCTACGGGATAGCTTCCAACTACGCTTCTGATGCAGCTCTGGGAGATGTTCTTTAATATCTCCACGGGATTTTTGGATGCGTAAACTGCTTTTACGGGATCTGAGAACCTGTATTCAACGAAGAAGTCAACGTTTACAAAGTTGAAATCCGAGGTGATCATCAGGCTTTCATCGGGGATGTAATTGGAGTATTCATCATATCCGATGGAAAATCCCTGGATGGTGGTGTTCACTTTCTTTACGCTTTGAATAAAGGGGAGCTTGAAGTGAAGACCTGAGTCTGTGATGGATTTTGCCTGTCCCAGTGTTACAAGCACCGCGGATTCCTGCTCGTTAACCTGGTAAGTACAATTGAAAATAAGTACAAGTGCGATCAGACAGGCAACTACGATGCCCACGATCTTTCCTGTTTTCTTTGCGTCCGCGTTTTGAACTCTTTCAAAACCGAAGTCTGGTTTGTTTGGCATATATTCTTCCTCCTTTTGGATTTTTTTTGTTCCGTGATTTAAGATTATAATATACGAAACAGGATTAATAAACAATTAAAATAGATGCACGATATAAAGTAGTATCGTGTTATAATATAATCAACTGAATAGAGACCTTGTTAACAAAAGTTGTGATTTTTATCCGAGAACTATCAGAGAGCTGACCGACCTACGGAGGGAATGACATGAGCAGATACGATGTGGTTATTGTGGGCGCTGGAGTCACAGGCTGTGCTATCGCCAGGGAACTGGCAAGAGGACAGAGAAATATCGCAGTCCTTGAAAAAAATGCGGACATCTGTGAGGGCACTTCAAAGGCAAATAGTGGCATAGTACACGCCGGTTACGATGCGAAGGAAGGAACTTTAAAGGCAAAACTCAATGTCCGTGGCAATGAGATGATGGAAGAACTGTCAAAGAAACTGGATTTTCCGTTTAGGAGAAACGGTTCTCTTGTGCTGTGCTTTAACGAGGAGGATCTGCCAAAGCTTGAAGTCTTAAAGGACCGCGGAGAAAAAAACGGCGTAAAGGATATACAGATTCTGTCCCCTGAAAAAGTATGGGAGATGGAACCGAATATCACGCACGATCTGGCAGGGGCGCTCTTTGCACCGACCGGCGGTATCGTCTGTCCCTTTGTCATGACGGAAGCTTTTGCAGAGAATGCGGCTGTTAACGGGGTGGAATTTTATTTTGAAAAAAAAGTCACTTCTATAGAAAAAAGTCATGAAGGATTCAAGGTGATCTGCGGCGATGAAATATTTGAAGCAAAGGCTGTGATAAATGCCGCCGGGGTGTATGCCGACGAGATCCATAATATGGTAAGTGATAAAAAAATAAAGATCGTGCCAAGGCGCGGTCAATACAATCTGTTGGACAAAAAATGCGGTGATTTTGTGGATAAGACTATTTTCCAATTGCCTTCAAAGCTTGGCAAGGGAATATTGGTGACGCCCACGGTTCATGGCAATCTTTTGGTGGGACCTACTGCGGAGGATCTTGATGACAAGTCGGATACCGAGACTACCGCGGAAGGCATGAGCAAAGTCTTTAAAGAGGCTGCTCTTTCGACACCTGATATCAATAAAAAAATGGTGATAACTTCATTTTCCGGACTTCGTGCTCATCTTGATGATGCATCGGGAAAGAGCGATTTTAATATCGGGGAACTTTCTGAGGCTCCCGGATTTTTTGACGTGGCAGGAATTGAGTCTCCGGGTCTTTCCGCGGCTCCTGCCATCGGTAAATTCGTGGCGGATATGGTTAACAGATCATTTCCGGTTCCTAATAAGACGGGCTTTGTGGAAACAAGGGTAGGGATCCCGAACATGGCAAACGCCGGCGATGACGAAAGAGAGGCCCTCATCCGGCGAAATCCCCAATTTGCAAATGTTATATGCAGGTGCGAGTTTGTGACAGAGGGAGAGATCGTGGAAGCCATCAACAGACCGGTTGGCGCAAAGACCCTTGATGGTATAAAACGCCGCACCAGAGCAGGAATGGGCAGATGCCAGTCGGGATTTTGCCAGCCGAAGGTACTGGAGATATTGGAGAGAGAACTTGGAACCGACAGGGGAAATATCTGCAAGGCGGGGAAGGATTCAAAGATCCTTGAGGGATACACCAAGGAGGACAGCCTATGAAAAATGTGGACATCCTGATAATAGGCGGAGGGCCGGCAGGACTGGCCGCCGGGCTTTCCGCAAAGAGAAACGGCATTGGAAACGTGCTGATACTTGAGAGGGACAAATGCCTTGGCGGTATATTGAACCAATGCATTCACAACGGCTTCGGGCTCCATACATTTAAGGAAGAACTCACGGGTCCCGAATATGCTGACAGATATGTCACAATGGTCAGGGATGAAAAAGTTCCCTTTATGCTGAGCACCATGGTATGCGACATAGCTGTGGATGATGACGGCGACAAGATCGTCACAGCCATGAATAAAGATGAGGGAATGCTGAAGATAAAAGCAAAGGCCGTGATCCTTGCCATGGGGTGCAGGGAGAGACCCCGTGGGGCGCTAAGCATCCCGGGAACGAGGCCTGCAGGAATATTCAGCGCAGGCACCGCTCAGTACTATGTAAATATGGAAGGCAGAATGCCGGGGAAAAAGATCGTGATACTGGGATCCGGAGACATCGGCCTCATTATGGCAAGGCGGTTAAAGCTTGAAGGCGCAGAGGTTTTGTGCGTGGCGGAGATAAGGCCGCAAAGCGGAGGACTGAAACGAAACATCGTGCAATGCCTGGAGGATTTTGATATTCCCCTGTATTTAAATACCACAGTGACAAAGGTTCACGGAAAAGACAGGGTGAGCGGCGTCACTTTGAGTAAAGTTGATGAGAATATGAACCCCATAGAGGGCACGGAGCGGTTTGTGGAGTGCGATACGCTTTTACTCTCCTGCGGACTGATCCCGGAAAACGAGCTGACTACGGCTGCGGGGGCGCAGATAGATCCAAAGACCGGAGGCCCGGTGGTGGATGGCATGCTTCAGTGCAGCATCCCGGGACTTTTTGCCTGCGGAAACGTGCTCCACGTTCACGAACTGGTGGACCATGTATCGGCGGAAGCGGAAAAAGCCGGAGCCTTTGCGGCAGATTATGTGAAGGGCAGGTGATCTTTGTGGCAGATAAAAATACGGAAAAAACAGTGGAAAGAGATGTGGAGCTAACCTGCATCAGGTGCCCCAAAGGATGTGCCTTGAGGGTGCATGTAAATCCTGACAACACAGCAACGGTTACGGGAAACAGCTGCCCAAAGGGTGAAGAATACGGAAGGACTGAGGTCTTAAATCCCATGAGGACAGTTACCAGCTCAGTGCGTATCGCCGGGACTGTAAACGGAGTTGTCAGTGTAAAGACAAAGGGTGATATCCCAAAAGGAAAGATATTTGAATGTATGGACGCCCTGAAGGGTGTGAGAGCAGAGGCTCCCGTGAGGATCGGAGACGTGATGGTAAAAAATGTTGCGGGAACGGGAATAGATGTGGTCGCAACATCGAACTATGAATGAAGTTAAAGTAAAATCCAAAGTGATAACCAGAAAGGTTCGGTACAATTATGGCAAAATATGTAATGGCTCTTGATCAGGGCACCACAAGCTCAAGATGTATACTTTTTGACAAGCATGGCAATATCTGTGCCATGTATCAAAAGGAATTTAAACAGATTTATCCAAAGCCAGGCTGGGTGGAACACAACCCCATGGAGATATGGTCATCGCTCTTATCCGTTGCCATAGAATGCATGGCTTCCATAAACGCTTCGGCTGAGGATATCAGTGCCATCGGTATTACAAATCAGCGCGAGACCACAATAGTCTGGGAAAAGGATACGGGTCGCCCCGTGTACAATGCCATTGTGTGGCAGTGCAGGCGTACGGCAGACAGGATCGAAGAACTAAAGTCTGACGGCTTTGATAAAGTGATAAGAGAAAAGACCGGACTTGTCCCAGATGCCTATTTCAGTGCATCAAAAATAGCCTGGATCCTGGATAATATCCCGGACGGAAAAAAGAAAGCCGCAAACGGTGAACTGCTATTCGGAACTGTGGACACATGGCTTATCTGGCAGTTTACAAAAGGGGCGGTGCATGTAACGGATTACACAAACGCCTCCAGGACAATGCTTTTTGATATTCATAACCTTTGCTGGGATGATGATATTTGTGCGCGATTCGGAATACCCAAATGCATGCTTCCCGAGGTTCGTCCCAGCAGTTTTCTCTTTGGACATACGGACAGTTCGATACTGGGCGGTAACATTCCCATAGCCGGGGTTGCGGGAGACCAGCAGGCCGCTCTTTTCGGACAGTGCTGTTTTGAACCCGGAGATGTAAAAAATACCTACGGCACCGGCTGCTTTTTGCTTATGAACACGGGCCGTGAGGCAGTGGATTCAAAGGCAGGGCTTCTTACCACCATCGCGGCCAGCACCACGGATGAAGTGGAATATGCCCTGGAGGGAAGTGTTTTTGTGGCCGGAGCTTCCATACAGTGGCTCAGAGACTCCATGAGAATGTTAAAGACCTCTGCCCAGTCGAGGGAATATGCGGAAAAAGTTGAGGACACGGCGGGCATGTATGTGGTTCCCGCATTCACCGGTATGGGGGCACCCTATTGGAACCAATATGCAAGGGGCACCATAGTGGGTATCACCAGGGGCTGCACAAAGGAGCATTTCATACGAGCGACTCTCGAATCCATCGCATATCAGGCCATGGATGTGTTAAAGGCCATGGAACAGGATATAAACGGAAAGCTTAATAAACTGAAAGTGGACGGCGGAGCAAGTGCCAATGACTTTCTGATGCAGTTTCAGGCAGATATTCTGGATGTGGAGGTTGAGAGACCTGAGTGCATCGAGACCACGGCTCTTGGTGCCGCATATCTGGCAGGCCTGGCGGTGGGTTATTGGAAGGACAAAGAGGAAATAAAGGAAAACTGGCAAATGGGAAAGAACTTTTTCTCATCCATAGATGATGCAAAGAGAACTGAGCTTTTGAAGGGCTGGCGAAAAGCCGTAAGATGCGCACTTCTATGGACTGAAGAGTAAAAGTGTGCTAAAATATCAGCCATGGAAGTAATAGGAATCTCAAAGGAAGAGAAATTAATAATAGCTCAGGCTGAAAAAGACCGGGAGGACGGCGTCCTCTCGGAGGAAAAATGTCAGTCCATACTGGAATCGGCAGCAGAACTAAAATCTGATGCCCTTTTTGGCGTGGGCTATTTTTATTTTGCGGAATATTATTATTTTCACAGCAGCCTCGACAATTCCATGCACTGGCTGAATGAGTGCGTAAAGAGATTTACTGCCACGAGACAGACGGAATACCTGGCCAGGACCTACAACCTTATGGGTATGGCAGCAGGGGATATGGGTAACCGTCTGGGAGCCCTGAACTATTTCTATATCAGCCTGAGATATACCGCCAACACGGATTTTTATTATACGAGGGCCAGAAGCTATTCAAACCTTGGCGTGGTATTTATGCAGATGAGAAAATACGCAGATGCCGCCGAGGAATTTCACAGGGCATTAAAATATTTTGATGAGAACAACGGCCATCAGGCGGGGCACATTACCGACAGTATTGTCATGTTGGGAATCTGCAATGCTTTGAGCGGCAATTTCAAGGGTGCCGTGGAGATGTATGACAAAGCGGGAAAAGTGACAGAGATGTATCCCGGTGCCAGATATTCAAAACTTACCAAGCAGGTTTTGGAAGCCACGGTGCGCTTTATTCAGGGGGATTTTATCGGAGCAAGACTCATTTCCTTAAGTGACAAGGTCTTAAAGCCTTCTCCCGAGCATGAGAGAGAGCTTATCAACATGATAATCCCTGCTATAGATTTGCTGATCCAGGCTGACAGGGAATCCAGTATTTCCTGGGTTCTGGCAAATCTTTCGGACAGGCAGATCGAGAGTAACCCTGAGGTCTTTTTAACACTTTATCCATATATCGGAAAGCAGTATGTGGAGAATGGGCAGTTTGAAAAATACAGAGAAGGCACGGCAAGATACCTTGATATCTACGAAGAGCACACACGGACCGGTCTTCAGATGACAGCCAGGATCCTGGAGATGTCAGGCGAGATAAAGAGCATGGAACGAAAGCAGGAAAGGCTTAAATTCCATAACAGCACCTTAAGAAACATTGCTTATTACGATTCCATGACGGAGCTTCCAAACAGAGCATATCTGAACGAATATCTGTCGGAAAAGTTCGAGGAGGCAAAGCTTAATGGAAAGAGCCTGGGCATCGAGCTCATGGATATCGATAAATTCAAAAAATACAATGATACCTACGGACATTTGCAGGGAGATGAATGCATTATAGCCGTGGGAAGAGAATTAAAAAAATACGCGTCCGAAGATGTGTTCTGTGCCCGATACGGCGGGGATGAATTCATGGTGGTATACACCGATGCCGATCCGGAGTGCATCAGAGAGATCGCCTGCGGCATAAGGGATGATGTGAGAAAGTTAGAGATCATTACCGAGGAGGGACATGTCACAAATGTCACTTTAAGCCAGGGTGTATTTATCAAGATCCCCGCAGACGATGAACACGAATGGGATTTCAGCAGTAAGGCGGATGTGTGCCTGTACGAATCAAAAAAGGCAGGCCGCGACCACATTACTATCAATATAAAAGATGAAGAAAAGGAGATTTTTTAGATGTTAGTGCAAAAATACAAGGACATGCTCTCGGGCAAGTCAGTCATCAGGGAATTGTCGGAATTTGCCACAGCCAGAGGAAAGGAAATCGGCTACGAGAACGTGTTTGACTATAGCCTGGGAAATCCGTCCGTTCCCGTGCCAAAGGAATTTACGGACAGAATGATCCAGCTTCTTGCCACCAGACCCACAAACGAGCTTCACGGTTACAGCCCAAGTCTCGGTATCACCTCTGTCAGGGAAGCCATCGCAGAGTCTTTGAAAAACAGATTCGGAATCCCCTACACAAAGGATCATATTTTTATGGCAAGCGGTGCCGCAGGTGCTTTGGCACATGCCTTCAGACTTGTCACGGAGCCTGGTGACGAGATCCTCACATTCGCTCCCTTTTTCCCGGAATACCATCCTTATGTTGATCTGACGGGAGCTGTGTTAAAGGTGGTTCCGCCCAACACAGAGACTTTTCAGATCAATTTCGAGGCATTTGAGGAAATGCTCACCGAAAAAGTCATGGCTGTTCTTGTAAACACACCTAACAACCCTTCGGGAATCGTTTACAGCACAGAGACCGTAAAACGCTTGGCAGACACTTTAAAGAGAAAGAGTGAAGAGTACGGACATATCATCTACCTCATTTCCGACGAGCCCTACAGAGAGATCGTCTTTGAGGGAGTGGATGCACCTTGCGTGTCAAAATTCTATGACAATACCATCATGTGCTATTCATTCTCAAAATCCCTGTCGCTTCCCGGTGAGAGAATAGGATATGTAGCCATCAATCCCGCATGTGAGGACGCCGAGACCATGGTTTATATGTGCGGCCAGATCTCAAGGGGAATAGGACACAATTGCCCTCCCAGTATCATTCAGCTGGCTGTGAGCGATGTGCTGGATAAGACTGCGGACCTTTCCGTGTACGAGACAAACATGAACCTTATATATGATAAACTGGTTGAACTTGGATTTACGGTTGTGAAGCCGGGCGGAACTTTTTATATTTTCCCCAAGGCTTTGGAGGAAGATTCAAAGGCATTTTCAAAGAAAGCCTTAAAGTATGACCTTATACTGGTGCCTGCCGATACTTTTGGTGCGCCGGGCTTTTTCAGGATGGCATATTGCATAGAAACGGAAAAGGTAAAGAGAAGCCTTGAAGCCCTGGAGAGATTTGTAAAGACAGAATATCCGAATGCAGGAAAATAAACAGGAGAAGAGATAATAATGATAGAGATTTTAAAAGCGATACTTTACGGAATCGTGGAGGGGATCACCGAGTGGCTCCCCATCAGTTCCACGGGACATATGATCTTACTTGATGAGTTTGTAAAATTAAACGTATCCGAAGAGTTTTGGAATATGTTTTTGGTAGTGATCCAGCTGGGAGCGATCCTCGCGGTAGTGGTACTGTTCTGGAACAGGATCTGGCCCTTTGGAAAAAAGACAAATACGGATCCGGTAAAGGAGACAGGCCTTTTGTCCCTTTGCAAAAAAGACGTGTGGATCATGTGGTTTAAGATAATCGTTGCATGCATTCCTGCCATCATCGTGGTGGCTCTCGGAGTGGACGACTGGTTTGAAGAAAAATTCTACAACGGCGTCAGTGTTGCCATTGCCCTTATCGTGTTCGGTATCGGTTTCATCGTGATCGAGACCGTCAGAAAAGATAAAGAGCCAAGGATCGGCAGTTTAAATGATCTGACCTATAAAGCGGCAGTGATCATCGGTCTGTGGCAGCTTGTGGCAGCCCTTTTCCCCGGAACCAGCAGGAGCGGTGCCACGATCCTCGGAGCACTTCTTATCGGTGTGTCCAGAACGGTGGCGGCGGAATTTACATTCTTTATGGCGATCCCAGTTATGTTTGGATCAAGCTTACTGGAGATACTGGACTTTGGATTTGATTTTTCCGGAAGCGAGCTTGCCATATTGCTCATCGGAATGGTGACAGCATTATTGGTTTCCGTGGGAGTCATCAAGTTTTTACTTGGTTACATCAGAAAGCATGATTTTAAAGTCTTTGGATGGTACAGGATTGTACTCGGAGCATTGGTATTGATTTATTTTTGCCTGAAATAATGGAAAATACGGGAAATTTATGGCTTATTTTGTCAAATTCAATAGATAATTTGACTTTTTCGCGGTAATGTACTACACTCGCTTTGTAAACAATTGTATTTTCACTTTAATCATAGAGGGAGGAATGTGAAATGGCAGTTACAAAGAAAAATGAAACAAAAGCAGCTACTCCCAAGGCAGAGACCACGAAAGTAGCAAAGGCAGCACCCGTAGAGGCAGCAAAGGCAGAAGTAAAAGAGAAAGCGGCAGAACCTGCAAAGAAGCCTGCAGCAAAGACAGCGGCTAAAGCACCTGCAAAGAAAGCTGCAGCTCCTGCAAAGAAAGCGGCAGCAGCTGATAAGCCCAAGAAGACAACGGCAGCTGAGGTCAAGAATTCCAACGTAAAGACAGGAATCCATGTTCAGTTTGACGGAAAGTCATATGCTGAGTCAGACTTCATCAAGAGTGCTATGGATGTCTGGAAGTTTGATCTTGGAAAGAAAGCTTCCGAGCTTAAGTCGATTGAGCTCTATATCAAGCCTGAAGAGAGCACCGCTTACTATGTTATGAACGGTAACTTCACCGGAAGCTTCTATATTTAATTTATTCAAAAACTATAAAGTTTTGAATGATAATTATCAGGAATTATATTAGGACCTCACATTTCTTTGAGAAAAAGAGTGATTATTGCTTGCTCTCAGAGAAGATGTGGGGTTCTTTTTTGTTCGCTATGCAGGTATATTATATTAGCATCATAATTGTTTTTTCGGTGATAATTCAATTGAAAAAAGTGTATAATTGTGATACCATCATAAATAATGCTATGTGGACTAAAGCAAAGATCTAGTATTCATTTCGAATAGAAGTAGCATACAGATATAAATGGTAGAGGGTAAAAGTGAAATGCGTTTTGATGAAATTAATGTAGCTATTTGTGACGATGATGAGAATATTATTAAGATCTTATATAATCATTTGGAGAAATATAAAGAAAAAAAAGCCTGTAGTTTTAACGTTTCTACGTACCTATCAGGTGAAGAACTGCTGGAGTCTTCATTCTTAAACGAATGTGACTTGTTGTTATTAGATATAGAAATGTGTAGCATTAACGGAATTGAATTAGCTCATATTATTAGGGAGAACCAAAAGGAAAACCTTCAGATAATATTTATTTCTTCATATGATAAATACATGAAGGAAATGTTTGATGTTCATCCATTTAATTATTTAACAAAGCCAATTTCGGAAAATAAGTTTTTTGATGCTCTTGATAAGTACATAAGATATTGCCGAAAAACTAGAACTGTTTTTACATATAAAGTAGGACGAGAGATTTATAGGATTAAATATAAGGATATCCTGTATTTTGAGAGCACAAAAAGAATAATCAATATATATGCAAAGGAAGATATATATTCTTTTTACGGTAAATTGGATGAGGTTGAGTTGGAAGTTTTGGAAAAATGTTTTTATCGAATACATCAATCGTATTTAGTAAATCCGGAGTATATAAGAACTTATTCACCGCGAAGCGTTACTTTAGAAAATGGTTTCACGATACCAATATCGGCAAAATATAAAAGTAATTTCCTTCAGATGCAAGTTGAGCAATAAATTACAATTTTTTTTTATTTTATTACATATAAGAGTATAATGAGCGTCCCGAGTGTTATGGTAATAATGATTTTATACGATGGATCATTCATAGTAAAATTGGTGTGACTCGGAAAGGAGAGGTAAATCATTATGCTTTTGATACTAATATCAGTATTAATTATCACTTTAATTCTTACTAGAAGATGGCAGCAAACAAAGTATTTAATAATCATCGAGCTGTTAATTTGGTGCTTTCTACTACAAACCAGGTTATCTGAACCTGGTGCTGTAGGGAAGCTTATTATTGA
This sequence comes from Acetatifactor sp., assembly GCA_024695935.1. Lineage (GTDB taxonomy): Bacteria > Bacillota > Clostridia > Lachnospirales > Lachnospiraceae > RGIG10340. The sequence goes on along the minus strand of JAILHH010000025.1, from coordinate 124,550 downwards.
AATCATACTTATTTTGGCGTCAATCATAACCTATTTACTACTTAGCATTAAATACAGAAAGGAAAATGAGTTAAAGAAGGAAAACGAGTTTCTACAAGAACAGATTGCGAGATATGAAAATGAAGTTGATATCAGTGAAAATGTGAAAAATAATATATCGCGGATCAAACATGATCTGAAAAATCAACTCATAGGACTAGAAGCGCTATTAGAAAATGAACAATATGATGATTTAAAAAAAGCGATAGAAGATACGCTTGGAGAATTGTATGTGAACACATATATTAGTAGCGGAAATTCTATGTTGGATAACTTGTTGAACTATAAAATCAACTATGCGCGAAATAGAGGTATAGCTGTAGAAGTTAATATCCAAGTTCCACGGAATGAAAAACTAAATACCATTCCTGTGATTGTTGCCGTTGGAAATATGCTTGATAACGCTATTGAAGCTGTTATGCAAGTTAATAAAGGAAGACAATATATAGATATAAATATAGAAAGGCGGGACAACCGTATATTTATCACTGTGGAGAACCCGTTCCAGGGAGTAATCAAAACTAATAAAAGCGGAATGCCTATAACTACAAAAAATAATTCTGAATGTCATGGATTGGGTATTAAGAGTATAGTTAACGCTATGAAAGACAAAGGTGATTTCGTTTATAATGTTGAGGAAAATGTTTTTTCTGCAACTTTGATTCTGTATTAATAATGACAAATAAAGCGTAAATCATTACATGTATTAATTTTTTTTCTATAATTCATATTACAATATTGAGTGTAAGGGAAAAGAAGGAACCTAACAGAATTGGGTGTTCCTAGTAAAACTCAACGTCTTCTCATTGAAAAACTCGAGCGTGGAGAAATGTGGGATAATATGAAGCCTGAAAATATTGAAGCGTTTTATTCAATGCCATTTTAATATTCCACAATAAATAAGGTTAAGCGAATGGTTTTTGAGGATGGTTCTGTTTTGCAACAAACCATTGAACTTGAAGACAATAACACAAATATATTAGGAGAGTCACCAAGCCACATAGGAATAATGAGCGCAATGCGAACGACATTTAGCGACGTAAAGTTGAGTGTTTCTAACGGATTATGTAGTGGCGGGTTTTATGCAACATATGTAATAGACTGGAATGCTCACAATGATGGGATAATAGCTGTAAAAGATCCATTTTGCAATGTTATCGGTGGAAGTTATAGTGAAATGAGTGTGGGTATTAATCGTAGCTATGAGAGTTATGCGAATAGAAAACCTGCAGAAGCAACATATACAGTGAATGTGCATTATACTGTTCTTATGGGTGGGTCAGAGACATTTATAATAAAAATGCTTGTCGGAAATGATAAGATGGTTGTCGGTAAAATTGGTACTGTATCTATCTCGTATTAGTAAAATATATCCCTTACGAAATGTAAAGAGAATGCCACCTGAGGCATTCTCTTTTTTCTTAGTAGAATGTTATTTTGAACTGTTGAACGTCCGAAGCGGATTCCGCTTTAGAATTATTTTAGATTTTCTTTTCAAAAAATGAGTTGACACTTAATGGGGGTAGTGATACCTTATCAATGTAGATGTTAGCACTCCATATGCGTGAGTGCTAACAGCCTGAGAAAAGGAGAAACGGATGCAGTTGGATGAGAGAAAAAAGACAATTTTACTGGCCGTTATCCGTAACTATCTGGAAACCGGCGAACCGGTAGGAAGCCGCACCATTTCCAAATATACGGATCTGGAACTCAGTCCGGCCACCATCAGAAATGAGATGGCTGACCTGGAAGAGATGGGCTATCTGTTATCTCCACATACCTCTGCGGGCAGGATCCCCTCGGACAGTGCTTATCGATTCTATGTTGACTCCATGATGGAGGACAAGGAAAGAGAAGTCACAGAGATGAAGGACATGCTCATCGAGAGGCAGGACAAAATGGAGAGCATGCTGAAGCAGGTCGTAAAAGTGCTTGCTCAGAATACTCAATATGCCACCATGATAGCAGCTCCCAAGGCCAAGGGAAGCAAAGTCAAATTCATTCAGCTGTCGAAGGTTGACATCAGCCATATCCTGGCAGTTGTGGTGGTTGAGGGCAATGTGATAAAGAACAATATCATCGAAGTTAACGAAGAGTTGTCGGACGAGACCATATTTAAGTTGAACATGCTCCTTAATACCAACTTAAACGGTCTGACCATGGATGAGATAAGCCTTTCCATTATCACAAAATTAAAGTCCCAGGCGGGAAGTCATTCGGAGATCATAGCGGAAGTCATCGATGCCGTAGGAGAATCCATAAAGGGTGATGAGGACCTGGAGATCTACACCAGCGGAGCAAACAATATTTTCAAATATCCGGAGCTTGCGGACCAGCAAAAGGCAAGCGAACTCATCAATGCATTTGAGGAAAAAAATCAGTTAAACGAGATCCTTCAGGATGATGAGGATTCGGAGAACAGGATTCAGGTTTATATAGGTGATGAAAATCAGCTGCAGAGCATGAAGGACTGTTCAGTAGTGACGGCCACATATGAGCTCGGTGACGGAATGAAGGGAACCATCGGAATCGTGGGACCCAAGCGAATGGATTACGGTAAGGTCATCGGAACACTGAAAACATTACAGAATCAGTTGGATGATATTTATAGAGAAAAAAACGAGAAAGGAAGACCTTAAATGGCAGATAATAAAGATCTGGAGCAGGAAGAAAAGAAAACCTGCGAAGATGAAAATCTAAACCCTGAGGCCGAAAGCGCGGAATGTACCTGCGAGGATGCAGGGGCATGCAAGGAAGAGAAAGCCGAGGAAAGTAAGGCAGACAAAAAAGAGGCAAAGAAAAAAGAAAAGGCTGATAAAAAAGCCGATGCCGCAAAGGAAAAGATAAAGGAACTGGAGGACAAGGTGGTCAGGCAGCTGGCTGAGTTTGAGAACTTCAGAAACCGTTCCGAAAAAGAAAAGCAGCAGATGTTCGATGTGGGAGCAAAGAGTGTTGTGGAAAAGATGCTTCCCATTGTTGATAATTTTGAGAGAGCTCTTCAGACTGTGGATCCCGAGGATGAGGGAGATGCCTTCGTAGCCGGAATGAGAATGATCTACAAACAGTTCATGGATGAGTTTGACAAGATGGGTGTAAAAGCCATCGAAGCTGTGGGCAAGGAATTTGATCCCGATCTTCACAATGCGGTAATGCAGGTTGAAGGAGAGGCTGATCAGTCAGGACTTGTTGCAGCAGAGTTGCAAAAAGGTTATATGTACCACGACAGTGTCATCAGACACAGTATGGTTTCTGTATATCAATAAGGATATTAGTCTAAGGAGGACAAAGATATGAGTAAGATTATAGGTATTGACTTAGGTACAACAAACAGCTGTGTAGCTGTAATGGAAGGTGGTAAGCCTTCAGTTATCGCAAACGCAGAGGGAGCAAGAACAACTCCTTCAGTAGTTGCATTCACAAAGACAGGTGACAGACTTGTAGGTGAGCCTGCAAAACGTCAGGCCGTTACTAACGCTGAAAAGACCATCGCTTCCATCAAGAGAGACATGGGTACAGATCACGGACGTAACATTGACGGTAAGAACTATTCACCTCAGCAGATCTCTGCAATGATCCTTCAGAAGCTTAAGGCTGATGCTGAGAGCTACCTCGGCGAGAAGGTTACAGAGGCTGTTATCACAGTTCCCGCATATTTCAACGATGCTCAGCGTCAGGCTACAAAGGATGCAGGTAAGATCGCAGGACTCGATGTAAAGAGAATCATCAACGAGCCTACCGCTGCAGCTTTGGCATACGGTCTTGACAATGAAAAAGAGCAGAAGATCATGGTATATGACCTTGGTGGTGGTACATTCGATGTTTCCATTATCGAGATCGGTGACGGTGTCATCGAAGTTCTCTCAACAAATGGTGATACACACCTTGGTGGTGATGACTTTGATAACAAGGTTATCCAGTGGATGCTTGACGAGTTCAAGAAAGCAGAGGGCATCGATCTTTCCGGAGATAAGATGGCTATGCAGAGATTAAAGGAAGCAGCTGAGAAGGCAAAGAAAGAGCTTTCAAGCGCTATGACCACAAATATCAACCTTCCTTTCATCACAGCTACAAGCGAGGGACCCAAGCACTTTGATATGAACCTCACAAGAGCTAAATTTGATGAACTTACAAGAGATCTTGTAGACAGAACAGCAATCCCCGTTCAGAACGCTATGAAGGATGCAGGCGTTACAAATGCAGACCTTGGACAGGTTCTTCTTGTCGGTGGCTCAACACGTATCCCTGCAGTTCAGGACAAGGTTCGTCAGCTTACAGGAAAGGAGCCTTCAAAGACTCTTAACCCCGATGAGTGTGTTGCACTCGGTGCATCAGTTCAGGGTGGTAAGCTTGCAGGCGATGCCGGTGCAGGTGATATCCTCCTTCTCGATGTAACTCCTCTTTCACTCTCAATCGAGACCATGGGTGGTGTTGCTACCAGACTTATCGAGAGAAATACCACTATCCCTACAAAGAAGAGCCAGGTATTCTCAACAGCTGCAGATAACCAGACCGCAGTTGATATCAACGTAGTACAGGGTGAGAGACAGTTCGCAAGAGACAACAAGTCCCTCGGACAGTTCAGACTTGACGGAATCGCTCCCGCTCCCAGAGGAATCCCTCAGATCGAGGTTACATTCGATATCGATGCAAACGGTATCGTAAACGTATCCGCTAAGGATCTCGGAACAGGAAAAGAGCAGCACATCACCATCACAGCCGGTTCCAACATGTCTGATGAAGATATCGATAAGGCTATCAAGGAAGCTGCAGAGTTTGAAGCTCAGGATAAGAAAAAGAAAGAAGCAGTTGAAACCGTTAACGAGGCAGAGAGCTTTGCTTCTCAGACAGAGAAGGCATTGTCAGAGGTTGGCGACAAGGTTTCAGATTCAGAGAGAAGCCAGGTTCAGGCTGACGTAGATGCAGTAAAGGCAGTTTTGGAGAGAGTAAAGGCAGATCCTGCAAACGCTTCTGACGCAGATCTTGATGAGCTTAAGGCTGCAAAGGAGAAACTTACAACTTCAGCACAGGGCGTGTTCACAAAGATGTACGAGAACATTCAGGGTGCTCAGGCAGGTGCGCAGGGTGCAGCAGGTCCTGACATGAACGCAGGCGCAGGAGCCGATCAGACTCAGAACAACGATGATGTCATCGACGGAGACTTCAGAGAAGTCTAAAATTAAAATTAAATCCGCGCTGATCCCTTTGATTAGCAGCAGATAATGTGTTATAAATTTCTAAGGCTGTGTTGTACAGGAAAACGCCGGTACAAAAACGGCCTTAGAAAACTTTTATCCCGGTTTTTTCGGGCATATATCCGGCGTGAGGACTGTTGACCGACGCTCAGATATAATAAGATGGAGATTATTATGGCAGATAAGAGAGACTACTACGAGGTACTCGGAGTAGATAAAAATGCAGACGATGCTGCGTTAAAAAAAGCATATCGTGCCCTGGCAAAAAAATACCATCCGGATATGAATCCCGGCGACAAGGAAGCTGAAGTAAAATTCAAGGAAGCTTCCGAAGCTTACGCGGTTTTAAGTGACCCCGACAAGAGACGTCAGTACGACCAGTTCGGACATGCGGCCTTTGAAGGCGGTGCAGGCGGCGGTGCCGGCGGATTCGACTTCAGCGGAATGGATTTCACGGATATTTTCGGAGATATTTTCGGAGATTTCTTTGGTGGCGGAAGTCGCAGGAGCAGTGCTGCGGGCAACGGCCCCATGAAGGGCGCAAGTCTTCGTACCAGCGTGAGACTTTCCTTTGAAGAAGCGGTATTCGGATGCAAAAAAGAAATAGAGATCACAGTCAAAGAGACATGTAAAAAGTGTAACGGTACCGGAGCTAAACCCGGAACCAGCCCTGTGACCTGCAGCAAGTGTGGCGGTAAGGGTCAGGTGGTATTTACATCCCAGTCATTCTTTGGCACAGTGAGAAATGTCAGAGCATGTCCCGACTGCGGTGGCTCAGGCAAGATCGTAAAGGAAAAATGCCCCGATTGTTCAGGTTCAGGATATATCCCCATGAGAAAGAAATACTCAGTGGATATTCCCGCAGGTATAGATAACGGTCAGTGCACCAGAATGCCCGGCCTGGGTGAGCCCGGTGTAAACGGCGGTGCAAGAGGTGACGTATTGGTTGAGGTGATCGTACAAAGACATCCCATTTTCCAGCGTCAGCAGATGAATATTTATTCCACAGTGCCTATTTCATTTGCGATCGCAGCCCTCGGCGGAGAAGTGCTCATAGATACCGTTGACGGAAAAGTTATCTACGACGTAAAACCCGGCACTCAGACAGAGACCAGGATCAGACTAAAAGGCAAAGGTGTTCCTTCCGTGAGAAACAAGGAGCTTAGAGGTGATCACTATGTAACACTGGTGATCCAGACTCCCGAGAAACTCTCCCAGGAGGCAAAGGATGCCTTAAAGAGATTCGATGAACTCACAGATGATTCACTTAATGCCGCAAAGCGCGCAGGAAATGCAGACCCTGATGACAAGGACGGCAAAAAGAAGAAATTCTGGAAATAAGTTCGCCGGACATATTAAAAAATAAACACACGAAAGTCGGTTTTTGCACTTATGGCATAAACCGACTTTTTTTAATAACGGCCTGATGGTATAATAGTGAGGAAATTCGTACCGTTTGCGGATTAAAGTGAATATATGTGGAAAGGCTGGTCAGACGATTTATAAGACAGCTGCGCATTTAATTACCGTTTTTAGATCAGAATATATACAGGAGGAATTACCATGAAGTGGGTTAAATTTAGAGTAAAGACAGTTACGGGAGCAGAGGACATCATTATCAGCACCCTTTATGATTACGGCCTTGAGGGCGCCCAGATCGAGGACAAGATCCCTCTCACGGCGCTTGAAAAGGAGCAGATGTTTGTGGATATCCTTCCTGACGGACCGGAGGATGACGGCATCGCATTCTTAAGCTTTTTTGTGGAAGAAAAAGAAGACGGCAGGCTGGAACTTAACGGCGAGTCCGTCACAAAAGAACAGATCCTGGAAGGTGTAAAAAACGAGCTTGAAGACCTGAGGATGTTCTGTGACATAGGAGAGGGAAGCGTGGAGGTTGACGAGACAGAAGATATCGACTGGATCAACAACTGGAAACAGTTTTTCCACCAGTTTTATATAGATGACATTCTTGTCATTCCGTCATGGGAGGACATAAAACCTGAGGATGAGGCAAAGATGGTCCTGCATATAGATCCGGGAACAGCATTCGGAACAGGAATGCATGAGACGACACAGCTGTGCATCAGACAGCTCAGAAAGTTTATCACCCCTGAGACAGAGCTCTTGGACGTGGGTACAGGTAGCGGAATCCTGGCCATTCTCTCTCTTATGTTCGGGGCAAAGCACTGCGTGGGTACAGACTTAGATCCCTGTGCAGTGGAAGCGGTTGCGGAAAACTGTGAGGCAAACGGCATCAATGTCAAGGACTTTGACATGATGATAGGAAATATTATAAACGACAAAGAGACCCAGGACAAGGTTGGATATGACAAATATGACATAGTTGTCGCAAATATCCTCGCAGATGTCCTGGTACCCCTTACACCGGTGATCTGCCACCAACTCAAAAAAGGCGGAATCTATATCACCTCCGGAATCATCAATGACAAGGAGCAGGTGGTCAGAGACGCAGTTGAGGTAGCAGGCCTCGAGATCCTTGAAGTTACATACCAGGGTGAGTGGGTAAGTGTCACCGCAAGAAAAAATGACTAGTTTACCTTCTGACCATTAACATGTTTTTTTGTAGTATCCGAAGCGGGTCCTGTCTGCAGGGCGCCAGTCGCTCAGACAGTCCTCGCCGCTTCGGGTAAACCCTCGCGTCTGCGTAACTCGCTTGGTGGCATCCCTACAGCCTCCCGCTTCTTCTCGAGTGTTAGCTATACAAACGAAGCGGGTCCTGTCTGAGCGACTGGCGCCCTGCAGACGGGGCCCGCTTCGAGAATAAACAAAAATCCGATCATTCTTCGGATGAAATAGTTGGAGAGAGACCATGTATCGATTCTATGTGGATGATTCACAGATAAGCGTTGAAACAAAGCGCGTCACCATAACCGGCAGCGACGTAAATCATATAAAAAACGTGCTCCGTATGAGGGAAGGCGAGGAAATCTCTGTCTCAAACGGAACAGACGGCAGAGATTATCGCTGCGGCATATTGGAACTTGATGATGAAAGGATTCTTTGCGAGCTTAGATTCATCAAGGAGGATGGTGTGGAGCTTCCCGCAAAGATCCACCTTTTCCAGGCACTTCCAAAGGGCGACAAGATGGAATTTATCATCCAAAAGGCAGTGGAGCTTGGGGCTTACAGTATTATCCCGGTGGAGACGAAGAGATGTGTTGTAAAGCTTGATGAAAAGAGAGCAAAGAACAAGATAACAAGATGGCAGGGAATCGCGGAAGCTGCCGCAAAGCAATCTAAAAGAGACGTGATCCCTGAGGTCAGTGGCATAAAGACTTTCGGTGAGGCACTAAACCTTGCATCGGAAATGGACGTAAAAGTCATTCCCTATGAACTTGCGGAAGGTATGGCAAAGACAAAGGAAATACTTGGCAGTATAAAGAGCGGCCGGGATGTTGCCATATTCATCGGACCCGAGGGAGGCTTTGATGAGAGCGAGATAGAAAAAGCCCTCTCAAAAGGCATAGAGCCCATTACCCTTGGAAAGAGGATACTTCGGACAGAGACCGCCGGCATGACAATACTCAGTATCATCATGTACCTGCTGGAAGAGTGATAAAGCTAATTAAACTAAACGGAAAATCCCGAGCTTGCAATAAAAAGCAAACTCGGGATTTCCTGTTTGGTAGAAAATAAAGTAAGTTTAATCCGCAAGGGATCGTAACTTTTGAAGATTAAGCTCGGAAGTTCCGGACAGGATCAGGTCGGCATCTGCCATCTGATCGGGGCTTCCGACTCCCACAGCCTTCATGCCGGCTGCATGTATGGCTTCTATGCCGACTTTGGCATCTTCAACTCCGACACAGTTTTCGGGTAAGAGACCAAAGCTTTCCACACAATCGGAAAAAATATCCGGGAAGGGCTTACTCCTTGTGATCTTTGCCGCATCTGCGATATGATCAAAATAATCTGCGACCTGAAGCCTTTCCACGATGAAGGGGGCGTTCTTACTGACAGAAGCCAGGCCAATCTTAAGGCCGGCTTTTTTACATTCTGTCAGAAGATTTCCGATTCCGGGTAACAGGTCATCCGGAGTGATCTGTTTTATAAGCTCCTTGTAGATCTCATTTTTTTCGGTGCAGAGGGCTTCTTTTTCATCCTTTGAAAAATAGTCTCTTCCCGGACCGTTGTCCAGTATCAGGTTTAAGGATTCAAGCCTTGAGACACCTTTTAATTTTTCATTGTATGTTTCGTCGAATGATATCTGAAGCTTTGATGCGATATCGCGCCAGGCTTCAAAATGATACCTTGCCGAGTCGGTGATGACACCGTCTAAATCAAATATAACTGCCTGTAACATAATATTTCTTTCTGTATTCTTATAATAAACCGACACTATCTGAGAAGAGATTTTGTTGCGGTTTTGTCCATTAGTTTCACTTTTTTGTCGTAGAGAGTTATCTCCACAGGATCTCCTGAAATCAGTGAGATCTTTACATTTTCTGAGTCGATCTCCACCAATAAAACCGAGCCCATAAAGCATATCTTAAAGGAGTATCCTTCCCACTTATCCGGCAAAAATGGCGCCAGTGACAGACCCTTTTCCGTTATGGACAGCCCTGCGAAGCCGTATACAACTGACATATAGCATCCGCCCATGTTTGCGGTATGGATGCCGTCCTTTGTGTTGTGATGTAGGTTCATCAGGTCAAGCTTTGCGGAATTTCCGAAGTATGAATATGCCTTTTCTCTCATTCCTAAGTTTGCAGCCACAACGCTGAAAGCGCACTTTGAGAGGGATGAGTCGTGGGTGGTTATCTTTTCATAATATTCATAGGTCCTTCGCATTATCTCTTTGTCCATAACCTGTGAAAAGAGAAGGAAGGCCATCACGGTATCAGCCTGCTTGCATACCTGATATCTGTACAGATGCAGAGGGTGATAGTGGAGCAGGAGAGGGAAGTTCCCCTTCGGGGTCTTTGACAGATCCCAGACAGGCTTGTCAAAAAATGAATCGTCCTGTGGGATGATGCCGCTCTTTTCATCAAAGGGCAGATACATCTTTTCTGCTGCCTGTGACATCTCTGTCAGTTCTGCGTCGTGCAGCTTTATCTTTTTCTTCAGCTTGCCGGTCATGCCCTTTTCTTCGAGGATCGAAAATAGTTTTACGGCCCACTCCAGATTGTATTTTGCGACCATATTGGTGTAATAGTTGTTGTTTACCATGCAGGTGTATTCGTCGGGACCTGTCACCATATTTATGACGAATCTGTCACCGTCGAAAAATCCCACGTCAAGCCAGAGCCTTGCGGTTTCAAGCAAAATCTCTTCGCCGAAATCTCTGATAAAATCCAGATCTCCCGTGACCAGATAGTAGTTGATGATGGCATAGGCGATATCGCCGTCTATGTGGTACTGGCAGGTGCCAGAAGGGTAATATCCGGAACACTCTACACCTGTTATGGTTCGCCAGGGGAAAAGAGCACCTTTTTTATGGCCGAGAAACTGTGCATTCTCCCTTGCCTTATCAAGGGTCTGATATCTGTATTTTAAAAGCTGCTTTGCCAGCTCCGGATTGGTGAGTACAAAGAAGGGCATCATGAACATCTCTGTGTCCCAGAAATAATGTCCTTCGTATCCTTCACCGCTTAGCCCTTTGGCTGCAATATTGCCATAACTGTCTTTTGCGGCGGACTGGAGAAGCTGGTACATGTTGAAATTAACGGCAAGGCTCATCTCATTGTCGTTTTCAATCTCCATCATTGCCTTTGACCAAAAGCCGGACAGATATGCCTTTTGTGCCTCATAGTAGTGATCGATACCGTTTTTTAACACTGCCTCGATTTTTTTGAAACCTACCTCCAAAGGATCCTTGTGACGCAGGGAATCAGTGATAATGGTATATTTTGTAAGGGTAATTGTCTGTCCTTTTTTTATGGGCACAACCGCATCGTAGATTATGGTATTGTCATCGGTCTTGCTCACGCAGATCCTGCTGTTTTTGGCACTTATGGTATGAGCCACCAGAGTCGCACATTTTAATTTGCTCACATTTGTCTCTGTAACTGTGTAGCTTACGGAATCTTTAATGTCAGCCGTGATGCAGTGCAGGAATTTCTCGGAGTCTGCAGCAAGTCTCGGGTCATTTGGGTCAGAGTAGTTATAAACCTCGGGCAAATGGAGGGAGCGAAGCACCAGTTCACAGTCGAAATTCTCCGCTGTCACGGAGTACTCAATGGTAAAGAGTGAAAGCTCCTCGAAAGAAGTCATGCGCTTTATTTCGAGGCCAACCTTGTCACCCTTTGGCGACTGCCATCTGATATTACGCTTTGTAATACCGGCCTCCATGTCCAGAGTACGCTCATTTAGAAGTGTTTTTCCGGAAAAAAGCGAAAAGTCGTGACCGTTTACGTTTAGTTTAATGGTCTGAGTATCGCAGACATTGAGCATAGTCTCTTTTTTGTCCACGAAATTGCAGAGATTTTCTGCCTGCTTCATGGGAATCACTTCATAAAAGCCGTTTATATACATACCGCGCATGGTATCCCACTCGGCAGGCACACCTTCCTCAATGGTGCCTCTCACGCCGATGTAGCCGTTGGCATTATGAAATATGGTTTCGTCAAGGCTTGATCTGGCATTGTCGAAACTCTTGATCTTTTTTGTAATTACTTTGTTCATAGGATTTATCCTTTAACGGCACCTGCCGCTACGCCTTCCACAATATACTTTTGACACACCAGATAGAAGATCACTACCGGAATGATGGTGACTACCAAAGCTGCCATGGCTTCGTTCCAGCTGATGGTATACTGACCGAAAAACTTGGCTGTGGATATAGGGATCGTCCTGTTGGCGGTTGACTTTAAAGTCAGTGATGGCAACAGATAATCGTTCCAGATCCAGATAACGTCCAGGATTATGACGGTCATGGTGGTGGGTTTTAACATAGGGAAAACTATTTTCCAAAAAGTTCTCCAGGTGTTGCAGCCGTCGATAGTTGCAGCTTCCTCCAATGATACCGGGATACCTGATACAAAGCCGTGATAGAGAAATACACCCATTCCGGCGCCAAAGCCCAGGTACATGAAAATAAGTCCGGGTATAGTGTCTGTCATCTTGATGCCGAAGGTGTTTCCGATCCAGTTCATCTCCTGCATAAGGGGCATCATGATGGTCTGAAAAGGAATGAGCATTGTTGCCACCAACAGGTTAAACAGTGCGGTGCTCAGCTTGTTTTTGCTTCTTGCAAACATCCAGGCCGTCATTGATGAAAAGATGACGATCACAAGTATTGACACAAGTGTCAGGATCAGTGAGTTTGTAACGGAAGTAAAGAAATTCATCTTTTCAAGAGCCGAAACATAATACTGAAGTGAGAGGCTCTTTGGAAGGGAGATCATGTTTTCATACATCTGTGATCTGCTCTTAAAAGAGTTGGTGAGGATCAGATATATGGGAAACAGATAAGCCAGGCAAAGTAATACGGTTATGCTGTTTAAGAATATTTTGCCGAGTTTAGAGTTGCTCATATTACAATGCCACCTCCTTTTTCTTTGTTATGGTAACCTGAGCCAATGTGACAACGGCGATGATCAAAAAGAAGATAATGGCTTTTGCCTGGCCGTAGCCGAAATTGCTCAGTGAGAAAATTTCGTTGTAAATATTCAGTGAATACATTTCAAGGGCGTTTCCCGGACCCGCACCGGTGAGGGAAACGTTCACATCATAGATCTTGAAGCAGTTCGATAAAGTAAGGAACAGACAAATGGTAAAGGAGGGCATGAGCAGGGGGAATTTAACCTTGAAAAGTGTCTGGAAATATCCCGCTCCGTCAACGGAAGCCGCTTCAAGCACATCGTTTGGTATAGCCATGATGCCCGTTATATATACGATCATCACGTAACCTGCCATCTGCCATGTGGTGACGATGACCATTGCTGCTATACCCTTTATGGAATCCGTTGTCCAGTTGCCCCAGCCGATATTCAGAAAATATTCCTGAAAAACTGCCTTCCAGATATAACCCAGGATCAGTCCGCCGATGAGATAGGGCATGAAAAGCATGGTTCTGGCCAGGTTTCTAACCCTTAACTTTGTGGTCACAACAAGCGCAAAAAAGATTCCCAGTACATTGACGGTCACAACCGCAATAAGAGTAAATACAGTGGTTCTGAGCGCAGAGGAAATAAACCTCTGATCGCTGAACACATCGATAAAGTTTTTGAAGCCTACAAATTCAGCCTGATGCTTTGCCAGACCGTCCCAACTGAAAAATGAGTAGCCTATACCGATGAAAAACGGTACCACCACCACGCATATGAAAACCAGCATGAGAGGCGCGGTGAATAAGGCATACCATCCTTTTTTTATCTTCATTTTCTACCTCCAAAAAAGAGGGAGTGCTGCCTGTAGCAACACTCCCCCATTACAATTAATTTGCTGCCGCAACGAATGCATCATTCAACTTATCAAGTAATTCTGTGCCGGTCATTTCGGTTGTAAAGAATTCTTTTGTGATAGGTGCAAGGTCTGTTGAAACGATTCCTGCAGGCCAGTCTGACATTACCCAGGGAATTGTGTTTCCTGAGATAACAGCGTTTGAAACTGAAGTGTTTACAGGATCAAGGTTATTGTTTTCCATACCGTCAACAACAGGGATGAAGTTAAACTTGTTCATAAGGTAGTCAACACCTGTTTCTGAAGTGTAGAGCCACTCGAGGAACTCTTTTGCAAGCTTCTGCTCTTTCTCTGAAGCATCTGCATTGAGGTACCATGCAATGGGAACCGATACGGAGATCTTGTTGTTGCCCTGGATGGGAACAGCTGTGATGCCCATGTCAAAATTCACATCATAATCTGCAAACATACCTGATGCCCAGTTACCCTGATGGATAAGAGCGGTCTTGCCTGTGGCAAAGTCGCCGCAGTTGTTGTCATAAGTGATATCAACAGGGTTTGTGCAGTTAGCTCTGATGCCTTCCATGATCTGTGCAAATTCCTGGAATGCGGCGTTGTCTGCAAGTCTTGTGCTTCCTGCAAGGACATCCTGTAAATATCCCTCAGGATTTGACTGAACCGCGAAAGGTGCATTTAAAATATGAGCGATGAGGAAGTAATCTTCCTGAGAAAGTCCGAGAGGATTTTCTGCTGTACTGTTTGCCATGAAGTCAAGCAAAGCCTGTGTTGAATTAAGTGAAGCGGGATCTACAAGGTCCTTGTCGTAGATCAGACCGAAACCTTCAACTGTGTAGGGGATACCAACCACTTTTCCGTTAACCTCATCAGCCATGCCTGCGCCGATCTTACTTACAAATGACAGATCTCCTAAGTCAGCAAGATAATCCGCAAGTTCGATGGACTCAGCTCCGGGCTGAAGTGAGAACAATGTTGCACCTGCCTCTGTTGAAAGGCCTGTCTTTAGATCTGAAAAATAATTGTCACCGGTGGTCTCCCAAACTTCCACCTCAACACCTGTCTCTTCGGTGTAAGCTTTTGCAAGAGCATTAAGGTCAGACATGATCTCAGTCTTTGACTGGAAGATGGTGATCTTTCCTGAATCCTCTTTGCCGCAACCGGTAAGACCAAGGGCGGCGACAGCAGCCATTGTCATGGCCATTCCCAATACTTTTTTTGCCATTTTCATAATAATTTCTCCTTCTAACTTTGGTTAAAGATTAGTAAATCGTTATACGTTTATTGTAGATATGGATTGAAATAAGGTCAACAAAAGCAGTTTTTTTCTGCATTTTCACCTAAAGCAAAAAGCAGAATTTTAGCAATTTTGCAGATAAAACACGGAGTTTAGTAAAATAGTAAATTGTTTTAGTAAAATCAAAAGAAGTTTTATCAGATTTTTTATATAGGAATGGTAGTGAGACTCAAATTCGAAAAGAAATTATTACCGGAATTTACGATCCTTATATATACAAATACCGGGATTTATCAAGGTGCATTATATTGCAGGGAATGTCGGGTGATGTTTATAAGATGAAAAAAATTAAAGCAACTAAACAGATTGTTTACATTAAGAAAAAATAATGATAATATAAACAGTAGAAAGGCGGTGTTGAGAGTGTTTGGTAAAAATCTGAAATACTATCGTTTACAAAATAAAATGAGTATGAAAGATTTATCTGTGGCATGTGGGTTAACATCAATGGCTATTTCGAATTACGAAAGCGGAAAGAGAATGCCTGATATGAATACCATCAATATGCTGGCGGAAGTGCTGGGGATTCATGTTGTTGATTTCCTTGAATCAAGAAATGAATCTCTTTCCTTTGAACATCGCGAATTCAGAAAGCACGCTTCTCTTTCTAAAGGACAGCAGGAATATATTCAGGAATTTGTGGAAGAGTATTTTAGCAGATTTTTTGATGCGGTATGTTTCCTGGGAGGAAATCCGTTGCCTGAGCCTCCAAAGTGTTTTACGTTGAAACGAGACGGAGACTATGAAAAAGATGCTGCAAAGTTGAGAAAGTATTTAGATCTCCCGGCGGAAGGTCCTGTTGATGAATTGATCAGTATTCTGGAAAACAAAGGAATCCTGGTTCTGGAGGTGGATATAGATAATGACCATTTTTCCGGAATGAACGGATTTGTAAACGGATATCCTTACATTTCAATAAATATAAATATGCGTCAGGAAAGAAAACGTACAACAATCCTGCATGAACTGGCGCATCTGATGTTTGCTTGGGACGAAGCAGATGAAGAACAAAATGAAAAGGACGCTACAGCAATTGCAGGTGCTGTTCTAATTTCTAAAAACGATCTGTTGCGCGAACTGGGTCAGCGTAAAACGATGATCACAAAGGATATGGCCATCGTTTGTCAGGAATATGGTATTTCCATGTATCTTCTTGTAAAGCGAGCTGCAATTGCAGGGATCATCTCCGCTTCTTTGGAGAAAAACTTTTATATCCGTGCGAACAAAGCAAATTATAGGAAGAATGAGCCTAACCGAGTAAAAACAGAAGAAAAACCACGATTATTCAAGCAATTAGTTTATAGAGCTGTGAATGAAGAAGGTGTAAGCATACAGCGAGGAGCCGAGTTGCTGCGCATCTCTGTTCCTGAGATGGAAGAGTTTTGTGGGGAGATGGAGGTATGCGCGACTTGAATATAATAAGCAGCGACACCAATGTATGTATATAAAGGCAGAATTAGAAAAAGAGCTTCGCTATGAAGCTCTTTTTGCCATTTACAAAGAACCAATCAACACTGAAATGAAGGCTCTAGCGATCATTACGGGTGCTTGGTGGTGGAGCGCCACTTCACATTGGTAGTTATGAGGAAGGGATCGAAGTTGGTTCCGCCCTCGATGAGCTCCAAGAGGTACTGCGCTGCCAGATATCCGCGCTCGAAATTCGGCACATCCACGGTGGTGACACCCATCATTCTGGCTGTTTCCGTGTCATCGAAGCCACAGACTGCAATGTCTTCCGGGATCTTTACACCGTTTTCCTGGAAGGCTTTTATGACGCCCAGTGCCATCTCATCGTTTGCGCAGACCACCACGTCCGGTCTGTGGTCAGACAGCAAAATGAGTCTCGCCATCTGATACCCGCTCTTTTTGGTATAGTCTCCGTCGTAGTAATGCTCCTTTTTAAATGGGATATGATTCTCGTCCAGCACATCTTTGAATGCTTTGAATCGCTCTCTGTTATCCTCGCTCTCAAATCCGCCTATGAAGGCAAACTTTTTGTATCCGCATTCCACAAGTCCCTGTACCAGATCCCTCTCAGCCGCATAATTGTTTACGACCACACTTTTGATGTTAGGCACATCCATGATCCTGTCCATTACCACGATGGGGTAGTTTTTCTCGGCTTTTTTTAACAGGAAAGAATCGGGACAGCGTCTGTCCAGCATTATGCAGCCGTTTGTGAAAGCCTTGTTCATGAATTTCTCTAGACTTTTATTGGTGCATATGATGAGGTCGTAGTCCTTTGTCTTAACATATTCGGAAATGCCGCGGATAATGGAGAGATAAAACTTTCTCTCAAAGTCGCTAAAGGAGAACATGATGGTCTTGTTTGAACCCACCTTCAGGCTTTTTCCTATCATATTAGGTTCATATCCCAGCCTGTCGCATACGCTCAAAACCAGCTCCCTGGTCTTTGGGCTCATATTTGTCTTTCCGTTTAGGACATTTGAAACTGTTGAGGGAGACACGCCGGCCTCCCTGGCCACGTCTTTGATTCCTGCCATTGATTCCTCCGATAAAAACTAAAGGTAAAAAGTATCCGCCTCTGTTTTAAGAGGCGGACACGAAAGTTCATGTAATGACTGATAATAAAGCGGTTTTATTTGTCGCTCTCGAGATATTTGTAGCAAAATGCTGCTATTGCCGCGCCGATAAAAGGTCCTACGATAAATACCCACAGGCTTGCAATGGGAGCTGAGTTTCCGCTAAAGAGGGCTACAAGCGCGGGACCAAAGCTTCTTGCGGGGTTGACACTTGTACCGGTAAGTCCGATTCCCAGGATGTGAACCAGTACCAGAGTAAAGCCGATGACGATTCCGCCAAATGATCCGTGGTTAGCTTTCTTTGAAGTAACGCCCAGGATCGTGAGTACGAATATAAATGTCAGGAGGATCTCAACGATGAGCCCTGCAACAGCATTACCGTTCACGCCTGCGAGACCGTTTGAACCAAAGCCGCCGGTCTGATCGGTGACACCGCCGAGACCAAAGATCAGAGCGAGGAGTCCCGAACCGCAAAGTGCGCCGATGCACTGAGAGATCACGTATCCGATAAAGTCTTTTACATCCATACCGCCGCTAATGAGTACGCCCAGGCTGACAGCGGGATTAATGTGACAGCCGGAAATGTTTCCGACGCAATAAGCCATTCCCACGATGGTGAGACCAAATGCGAGAGCTGTGAGCAGATACCCCGAACCGTTTGCCGCATCACAACCAACCAGCATTGCGGTACCACAGCCGATGAGTACCAAAGTCATTGTTCCAATACATTCTGCAAGATACTTCTTCATTTGTAAAAATCCTCCCTTAATATATTTGTGATTTACGGTGCTCATACACCATCTATATTTTAATCTCTTATATGCGAAAAATCAATGTATCCTTAACGATAAAGTCCGCTTTACAAAAAACCTTTATATGTATATACTTTTTTAAGTTGAAAACGTAGTATAATAGGCACTGCAAGGGTTATTACCACTGCGATGAGATTTGTTTTTGTGAAGGCAGAGAAAAAATGACAGGATAATGGTCGTTTTTTAATGAATGTTTATAAACGGAGATAAAAATGGGAATATATCTTGATAATTCGGCGACAACTAAGGCCTTTGACGAGGTGGCTGCCATTGTTTCAAAGAAAATGACGGAAGAGTACGGAAATCCCTCCAGCATGCACGAGTGCGGATTCGAGGCGGAAAAAGCTGTAAAGGCTGCTACGGAGACCATCGCTTCCACATTAAAAGTAAATGCAAAGGAGATCCTCTTTACATCCGGCGGAACCGAGTCTGACAATCTGGCACTCATTGGCTGCGCTCTCGCAAATAAGAGAAAGGGAATGCACCTTATCACCACAGCGGTAGAGCATCCCGCGATCTTAAATACCATGCACTATCTGGAGGAGCAGGGATTTAGCGTCACATATCTGCCCGTGGACCCCTCCGGCAGGATCAGGCTTGAGGATCTGGAAAAAGCCATCACCCCCGAGACCATATTGGTATCCATCATGCATACCAACAATGAAGTGGGTAGCCGCATGCCCATAGCCGAGGCCGGTGCCCTTATAAAAAAGATGGATAAGGATATAATCTTTCATGTGGATGCCGTGCAGGGATATGGAAAAGATATCATCAGACCAAAGAAGATGAACATCGACCTTTTGTCCGTAAGCGGGCACAAGATCCACGGACCAAAGGGCGTTGGTTTCCTATATATAAATGAAAAGATAAAGATAAAGCCCATCATATTCGGTGGCGGGCAGCAGGAAGGACTAAGGAGCGGCACTGAAAATGTTCCCGGCATCGCAGGTATGGCGCTTGCTGCAAAGATGCTTTATGACAGATATGATGAAGATATCGAGAGATTATACTCTTTAAAAAAGAGATTTATCGACGGCATAGTTTCTCTTGGACTTGAGGATATGGTGATCAACGGGTTGCCGGATGGAAAGTCGGATTTGGAATCCCTCCGCGAGACCGCGCCCCACATAGTGAGCCTTTCTGTCCGGGGAGTAAGAAGTGAGGTAATGCTCCACACCATGGAGGATGAGGGCATATATGTTTCTGCGGGAAGCGCATGCTCCTCCCACAAGCCCCAGCCTTCCGCCACGCTTACAGCCATGGGAATAGACAAGGTCGGTCTGGAATCAACAATACGTCTCAGTTTTTCGGTATTTACCACAGAGCAGGATATAGACACAGCTTTGGAAATTATAAAAAACCGGGTGCCGGTTCTCAGAAAATACACTCGCCACTAAACAGGAGAGACAAATGTCGCTTGATCAGGGATTTGAAAAATTTAAGAAATGGAGATTCGTGCCGGAGTTTGTCATCATCGCTTTCATGTTCGCATTTATAAATATGCGGATCGGATTTTGGTATGAAACCAATGATGATTATATTTTAAACGGGATGCTGGCAGGATGGTTTACCGGAACACCGTCGTTTCGGACTATCTACGGTGGATTTTTTTATGTCTTTCCTCTAAAGTGTCTGTATGACCTGTTTCCGAAAGTGGCATGGTATGGATTGGGTAATCTGTTTTTGTATGTGATAACTTGTTTTGGCATTTTAAACAGAATCACTGCCGGAGCAAAAAATGTTGCCGGATACATTTACAGACTTGCCATCAGCTGTTCTGTTTTGGGAATAATGTTTAGGATAAACACGTTATTCCAATATACAACCCTGGGAATAATCGTCGCGGCGTTAGGGTTTGTGATCCTGATAGTCGGAGGCGGCAGAAAAAGAGATTATATCGCATTCTTTTTATGTGAGCTGTTGGCATACGGCGTACGTCCGGAATCTATGGGAATAGTTCAAATAATCGGGTTTATGACACTTTTTGTGATCAAGTTAAGGCTTTCCTTAATTGCGAAAAAGCCCGTGGTAAAATTCACGGTCGGAAGAGTTCTTCCGGCTCTCCTTATTTCCGTATGTATAATTCTTGTCGGCAAAACGGCGGATCGGATGATCTATAACAGTCCCGAGTGGCAGCAGGCTTTGCGCACAAACAGTGCCAGGGCATCATGGTTTGATTACCACTTATCCCCCGAAGCCGATGAGATCAGCGAGATCCTCGAAAAAAACAACATTACCGAAGAGGAGTATTACGCCTACAGATATTATCTTAATTATGGATGGGATAATTCCTCTGACCTTATTACGGACGTAAATGAGTACCTTGAAAAAAGAGATACAAGGTCTGCAGATCCTGTGGCGATCATTAAATCCGTGTTTTTGGGCTCAAGCCTTGACTGGGGGCTTTCAAAAATAACCCTTTTGGTATTTGCCTTTACACTTTTTCTTGCGATCATTAACAAGAGTATCCTTGATATTGCGGCAGTTTCCATCCTGGAAATATCGAAACTGATGGCATGGGGATATCTGTATTATATAGGGCGGTTTCCTGTCAGGGTCATGCTTCCCATGGCAATCTGCCATATTATCATGCTCTTACTCATAAGCCTTACAGCGCCTGCAAATGACCATGATGAAAAAAACTATGTAAAATATTTTAAGTCTGGAGTCATTGCTTTATTTGCGGTAGCATTTATCCTTGCCTCCGGTAAATCATTTATCCTGCAGTACAGAAACTGTGCAAATGCTGCGAATGGCATGAGGATAATGGAGGATACCAAAAAGGACATCATTTCCTATTGCAATGAAAAACCGGACAGCCGCTTCATCATGGCTCCGGCGGTTTATTCCTATTGGGGTCAGGCTGCGCTTTATGAAAAGGAAAACGCAGGTAATTTCATCCTGGGCGGAGGATGGTTCATGTCATCTCCCGAGGCGCAGGAACATGTTTCAGAATACCTTGAAAGCGGAAAAGAGATCTATTACGTGTCCGTGGGTGGGGATTTTCAGATACCGATGGAAAAGCACCTGGAGTATTTCAAGAAAATACAGGGGTACGATCCAAAACTTGTGGAAGAAAAACTCATGCCAAGTGGAGCCACATATCTGATCTACAGGCTTAAATAAGGATCGATCAATTGCATGCAATCAGATTTCAGGTTGACTTAAAACCACTTTTTTGCTAAAACTGTATGGTAACTTTTGGTGTTTCATAAAAGAGGTAAATCATGTTTACATCATTTTTGATAAAATATGCCGAGATCGGTATAAAAGGAAAAAACAGATATCTGTTCGAGGATGCTTTGGTCCAGCAGATAAAATATGCCGTAAAAAAATGTGACGGTGAGTTCAAGATCAGAAAGACAGACGGAAGAATCTATGTGGATGCGGTCAGCGACTTTGACTATGATGAAGTTGTGGACCATTTGAAAAAAGTTTTCGGTATCGCCTGGATCTGTCCTGTGAAGGTCCTTCACGACGAGGGATTTGACAAGTTAAAACAGGATGTTGTTGCATATATTGATGCGGTTCATCCCGATAAGAACAAGACATTCAAGGTTCATGCCCGCCGTGCCAGAAAAAATTATCCCTTAGATTCCATGGAGATCAACATGGATCTGGGTGAGGCGATCCTTGATGCCTTCCCTGAGATGAAGGTGGATGTTCACAATCCGGAGCTCATGATAAACGTGGAAGTAAGAGACCAGATCTACGTATATTCCATCAATATCCCCGGCCCCGGCGGAATGCCTGTGGGAACAGCGGGAAAAGCCATGCTCCTGTTATCCGGCGGAATCGATTCCCCCGTTGCGGGATATATGATCGGAAAGCGCGGAGTAAAGATCGATGCGGTTTATTTCCATGCGCCCCCGTACACATCGGAGAGAGCAAAGCAAAAGGTTGTGGACCTGGCAAAGATCGTGGCTCAGTACACAGGCCCCATATATCTGCATGTTATCAACTTTACGGATATTCAGTTATATATATACGAAAAATGTCCTCACGACGAGCTTACCATTATCATGAGACGTTACATGATGAGGATCGCAGAGACCATCGCAAAGAAAAACGAATGCCTGGGTCTTATCACAGGTGAGAGTATCGGACAGGTTGCCAGCCAGACCATGCAGTCATTGGCTGCTACAAATGAAGTATGCGAGATGCCGGTTTACAGACCTCTCATCGGTTTTGACAAGATGGAGATCGTGGAAGTGTCCGAAAAGATCGGAAGCTATGAGACATCCATCCTTCCTTACGAGGACTGCTGCACCATCTTTGTGGCAAAGCACCCCGTGACAAAACCCAATGCCAACGTGATCCGTATCCACGAGCAGAATCTGGAGGAAAAGATAGATGAGCTGGTGCAGACAGCATTGGACACAGACGAGCTTATAATTGTTCAGTAACACGGATAATAGAAAACAGGCTGAAAGCGTATGCCTTCAGCCTGTTAATATATAAATATGATTATTTTCTTTTGGAAAAATACCGGTTAATAAATTAAACGGTATAAGCCTTGAGTACGTCAAGGATTTCTTCAACGTTATCCTCAGCGTGAATGTTAAGATCGATAGGCTTTGAAAGATCAAGACTAAAGATTCCCATGATTGATTTTGCATCGATAACGTATCTTCCGGATACAAGGTCGAAATCATAATCAAACTTGGTGATATCATTTACAAATGATTTAACCTTATCGATTGAATTTAAAGAAATCTGAACTGTCTTCATTACTGTTCCCTCCTTGTTAGTCTTTTGTTTACTGTGTTCATCCTCATATTAACGAGTAACCGAACAAAAGTCAAGGAGAAAAACATAACAAAAAAGAGGTAAGAAATGGAAAAAAAGGTAGCATTACATAATCTTGGTTGCAAGACCAATTCCTATGAACTCGACTATATGCAACAGGTTTTACAGGAAAAGGGCTTTACCATTGTACCTTTTGACGAAAATGCGGATATTTATATCATAAATACTTGTACGGTCACGAATACTGCTGACAGAAAAAGCCGTCAGATGCTGCACAAAGCAAAGCAGAAAAACCCCGATGCAGTGGTGGTTGCAGTGGGATGCTATGTCCAGACGGGATTAAAGGATGTGGAAAAAGATCCCGCAATTGACCTTGCAATAGGAAACAACAGAAAAAAAGATATCGTGCCCATTTTATTTGAGTATCTTGAGAAAAAGGACAATTTCAAAAGCGGTCTCGGGGAAAATCCGGACAAGACCCTTGACGGCACCACGGTCATCGACATAAATCATACAAATGAGTACGAGGAAATGCATATCGAAAAGACTGCGGAGCACCAAAGGGCCTACATCAAGATACAGGACGGATGCAACCAGTTCTGCTCCTACTGTCTGATCCCTTTTGCCAGAGGAAGAGTCAGGTCCAGAAAAGCCGAGGACATAATAGATGAGATAAAGACCGTTGTAAAAGCAGGATACATCGAGGTGGTGCTTACAGGTATCCATATCAGTTCCTATGGAATAGACTTTGATGAAAATTATAATCAGACAGGAGATTATAAAGGCGAGGGAAAGCTTATCGATCTGTGCGAGATGGTCGATAAAATAGATGGGCTTAAGAGGCTGAGGCTCGGTTCCTTAGAACCCAGGATCGTCACGGAGGAAAACGCAAAGCGCCTTGCGGCGTTAAAGACCATCTGTCCCCATTTCCATCTCTCCCTGCAG
The DNA here is from genome assembly GCA_024695935.1 of Acetatifactor sp. GTDB lineage: Bacteria > Bacillota > Clostridia > Lachnospirales > Lachnospiraceae > RGIG10340. The sequence goes on along the minus strand of JAILHH010000025.1, from coordinate 100,597 downwards.
AGCGGATGCGACGACACCTTAAAGCGCATGAACCGGCACTATACCGCAAAGGAGTACAAAGAAAGCGTAGAGCTTCTCAGGAAATATTTTGACAGACCTGCCATCACCACAGACGTGATTGTGGGATTTCCCGGAGAGGATGAGAGGGAATTTGAGGAAAGCAGAGCATTCCTCGAAGACATCGAATTCTATGAAATGCATGTGTTTAAATACTCAAAGAGAGCGGGAACCCGTGCGGCGATTATGCCGGATCAGGTGCCGGATGAGTTAAAGGCTTCAAGGAGCGATATTCTCCTGGATATGACGGCAAGGCATTCAAAGAAGTTCAGGGAAAAGTACATTGGAGGAACGGCTCTTGTGCTTTTTGAGGAGGAAAAAAAGATCGCAGGCAAAAACTGCTTTGTGGGTCATACCGCGGATTATGTGAAGGTTGCCGTGGAGGATGACGGAGATATTCATTCCGGGGACTTGATTTTATGTAAAATTAAGGAATTCTTAATGGAAGAAGTCCTTTTAGGGCAGATTATTCGTTGAATTTTGCCCGTTGATGTTTTATCATAATGTTAAGAGAAGCAGGAGGTTACGGCATGGCAGATTTGGGAAACACACAATATTTTAAGGTAGAGACAGACACAGAGACCAGCGCCAAGCTTGTATTGTCTACCGTGTACGAAGCCCTTGTTGAAAAGGGTTATAATCCGGTTAATCAGGTGGTGGGATATATAATGAGTGGTGACCCCACTTATATCACAAGTCATAAGGGTGCAAGAAGCCTTATCATGAAGGTCGAGAGAGATGAGCTTGTGGAGGAGCTTTTGACAGAGTATATCAAGAGCCATAACTGGAAATAAAAGGTTCTGGCGCTGTTTCGGAAAGGTTAGACCATCGATATGAGAATAATGGGGCTTGATTACGGTTCAAAGACCGTAGGAGTAGCGCTTACGGATCCTTTGCAGATCACGGCACAGGGTCTTGAGATAGTACGCCGCAAAGAGGAGAACAAACTCCGCAGGACTCTTGCGCGTATTGAAGAGATAATAGTGGAAAATGATGTGGAGCTCATAGTCCTGGGTCTTCCAAAGAACATGGACGGCACAGAGGGGTTCAGGGTGGATGCCACCATGGAGTTTAAGGACAAATTGGAGCGCAGGACCGGCCTTAAAGTGGTGATGATGGATGAGAGACTCACTACCGTGGAAGCGGACGAGATCATGGACGAAGCCGGCATTAAAAAGAGTGATCACAAACAATATGTGGATATGATAGCGGCACAGATAATCCTGACAGATTATCTTAATAACCGTGAGAATACAAAAGACAGAGACTGATTGGAGAAAAAATGGCAGAACTTGAGAAGATAACATTTACACCTGAGGAAAACGGAGAGCCGGTGGATTTTTATGTGCTGGAGCAGACCCGTATCGGTGGATTTAACTATATACTTGTGACCGACTCCGAGGATGAAGACGGAGAGGCCATGATTCTCAAGGATACTTCAGAGGATGGCGAGGAGGAAGCTCTTTACGAGATCGTAACGGATGACGAGGAGCTTAACGCCGTTGCGGGCGTATTTTCCGATATGCTGGATGATGTGGATTTAATATAGGGGTGCCCTATTTATTTAAATGAGGCAGGCATGACACTGAAATTTTGATTTGAGAATGATTAAAGTGAAGAGTCCATGACCGGCTTTAAAACTAACTTATCAACTTACGTGAATTAAAATAACAGAAACGAGGTAAATATTTGAAAACAAAAAAAGAGAATAACAGTGCTTCAAAGCTGAAGATCATACCTCTCGGCGGTTTGGAGCAGATCGGTATGAACATTACTGCCTTCGAGTACGAGGACAGTATTATTGTGGTGGATTGCGGATTGTCTTTCCCTGATGATGATATGCTGGGAATAGACCTGGTGATCCCCGATGTAACATATTTAAAGGATAATATTGACAGAGTAAAGGGCTTTGTCATCACCCACGGACACGAGGATCACATCGGCGCACTGCCCTATGTATTAAGGGATGTAAACGTGCCTGTGTATGCAACCAGACTTACCATGGGTATCATAGAGCACAAGCTTGATGAGCACGGTATGACCAAGTCCGTAAAGAGAAAGGTCATAAAATTCGGCCAGTCCATAAACCTTGGGCAGTTCAGAATCGAGTTCATAAAGACCAACCACAGTATCGTGGATGCTGCGGCCCTTGCCATTTATTCCCCTGCGGGAACTGTGGTTCACACGGGAGATTTCAAGGTTGATTACACACCTGTTTACGGTGACGCCATCGACCTTCAGAGATTTGCAGAGATCGGGAAAAAAGGTGTTTTAGCCCTTCTTTGCGACTCCACAAATGCGGAACGCCCGGGATTTACTCCATCGGAAAAGACCCTGGCCAGCGTTTTTGACAACCTCTTTGAGGAGCACAAGTCCACACGAATCTTTGTGGCAACCTTTGCCTCAAACGTGGACAGAGTTCAGCAGATCATTAATACAGCTTATAAATTCGGCAGAAAAGTTGCGGTGGAAGGACGAAGCATGGTGAATATCATCGAGACCGCCATCGACTTAAACTGCATCAATATCCCTGAGAATACTTTGGTGGATATCGATCAGATTAAAAATTATCCCAATGAAAAGCAGGTCATCATCACCACCGGAAGTCAGGGCGAGAGCATGGCAGCCCTCAGCCGAATGGCCAATAATATGCATAAAAAGATCACCATAGGCCCCGGGGACACGGTAATCTTTTCATCCAATCCCATCCCCGGAAACGAAAAGCCCGTCACAAAGATCATAAACGAGCTTTTGAGAAAGGGAGCAGAGGTGGTATTCCAGGATGCCCACGTATCCGGACACGCCTGCCAGGAGGAGATAAAGCTTATCTACACCCTGGTGCATCCCAAATATTCTGTTCCCGTCCACGGAGAGTACAAGCATTTAAAGGCTCAGGGCAAGATAGCAGAGAGTCTCGGCATCCAAAAGGAGAATATTTTCATACTTTCCTCCGGAGATGTGCTTGAACTGTCGGAGGAGAGCGCAAGGATAAACGGAAAAGTTCCCACGGGTGCGATCCTGGTGGATGGCCTTGGAGTGGGCGACGTTGGAAATGTAGTCCTCAGAGACCGTCAGCATCTTGCGGAGGACGGTATTCTGATAGTGGTAATGAGTCTGGACAAATACAGCGGTATGCTTGCAGCAGGTCCTGACATAGTAAGCCGCGGTTTTGTATATGTTAAAGAGGCCGACGAATTAATGGAAGAGGCCAGAATTGTAGTGAATGATACTGTAGAAAATCTCATTGAGAGAGGTGTGTCGGATTGGGGGAAACTCAAGTCTTCCACCAAGGATGTATTAGGTGACTACGTATGGAAGAAGACAAAGAGACGTCCCATGATCCTGCCGATTATTATGGAGGTTTAGGCCTATGACTTTAACCGATCAGGCAGTTGAAAACTTACTCATAACCATTCGTCAGACTCCGGAATTTGAGGCCTATCAAAGGGCCCTCAAGCGGATAAAGCAGTTTCCGGGTTTAAAGGAAAGGCTTGACGAATACCGTCAGCAAAGTTATGGTATACAGAGTAGTCCTGACATGGAGTTCTGGCAGATCGATCGCTTCGAGGAATCCTATTCGGATTTCAAGGAGAATCCTTTTGTGGCGGACTTTCTGTCGGCAGAACTTGATTTTTGCAGACTTATGCAGAGCATCAATATGCAACTGACTGAGGGCGTTGATTTTGAATAGTCCCGGGAGAAAGGCAACAAAATGAAATTAAAAGATTCGATCGGATCGGTTCTCGATCTGTGTGTAAAAATTTTACTTGTGATCGTGGCAATATATTTTATCCACAAATATGCGCTTATCTGCTACGATTACGGCTACAGAGTTTTTAATGAGCCCCCGCTTACCACCGGTACCGGCAGAGTCGTGACCATATCCGTTGCGGAGGACATGAGTCCCATGGAGCTGGGAGAACTTTTGGAGGAGAAAAAACTTGTGGCTGATGCAAAACTTTTTTTCCTTCAGTATTATTGCTCCGAATACAAAGAAGATGTAAAACCCGGAGTTTTCAGACTGAGCTCATCCATGACCGGCGAGGAAATGATGGCTGTGATGGCGGGAGCCGTTACGGAGGGCGAGGAGTCGGAGGAAGTTCAGTAATTGTTTTGGTTAGGAAACTGATATGATAATAGATGAAAGAATGGCTGCCTTTATCGATTCCTTCGATAAAGGCAATACTCCGTTTTTGGACAAAATTGAAAAAGAGGCTTTTGAAGGGGAAGTACCCATCATCAGGAAATCAATGCAAAGCCTGCTTAAATTTCTGCTTGCAATGAAAAAACCGGAAAGCATTCTCGAAGTGGGAACAGCTACCGGTTTTTCCGCGTTACTGATGAGTGAATACGCGCCGGAAAATTGTCATATAACCACCATAGAAAAATATGAAAAGAGGATCCCCGTTGCCAGGGCGAATTTTGAGGCCGCAGGGAAAGACGGGCAGATCACCCTTTTGGAGGGAGATGCCACGGACATTCTGGCAAAACTTACGGAAACCTATGACCTTATATTTATGGATGCCGCAAAGGGGCAGTACATAAACTTTTTGCCGGATGTGTTAAGGCTTTTAAATCCCGGAGGGTTACTGGTATCGGATAACGTGCTACAGGACGGAGACATCATAGAGTCAAGGTTTGCGGTGACCAGGAGAAACCGGACCATCCATGCCAGAATGCGTGATTATCTGTATGAACTTAAGCACAATGAGTTGTTGGAGACGGTGATTTTGCCTGTTGGAGACGGAGTCACCCTAAGCGTTAGGAGAGATTAAATGAGAAAACCCGAATTACTTATACCCGCAAGTTCCCTGGAAGTCTTAAAGACTGCGGTGTTTTTTGGAGCTGATGCGGTTTATATCGGAGGCGAGGCCTTTGGACTCAGAGCCAAGGCCAAGAATTTTTCCCCTGAGGAGATGGCAGAGGGTATTGCCTTTGCCCATGCCCACGGAGTAAAGGTCTATGTGACCGCAAACATTCTGGCTCACAATTACGACCTGGACGGAGCGGCAAAATATTTTGAAGAATTAAAGAATATGAAGCCCGATGCACCGGATGCCCTTATCGTGGCAGATCCCGGAATGTTCACCATCGCAAAGAGCGTATGGCCGGAGGTTGAGCTACATGTTTCCACCCAGGCTAACAATACCAACTGGCAGACCTATATGTTCTGGTGGAACCAGGGAGCAAAGCGTGTCGTAAGCGCCAGAGAGCTTTCTTTAAATGAGATAAAGCAGATCAGAAGCCACATCCCGCAGGAGATGGAGATCGAGACCTTTGTCCACGGGGCAATGTGTATTTCCTACTCCGGCAGGTGCCTGCTCTCGGCTTATTTTACCGGAAGAGATGCAAACAAAGGTGCCTGCACACATCCCTGTCGCTGGAAATATGCGGTGGTTGAGGAAAAGCGCCCCGGAGAATATCTGCCCGTATATGAAAATGACAGAGGAACCTACATTTTTAACTCAAAGGACCTTTGCATGATAGAGCATATCCCCGATCTGATCGAAGCGGGCATCGACAGCTTCAAGATCGAGGGCAGGATGAAGACCGCTCTCTATGTTGCCACCGTTGCAAGGACCTACAGAAAGGCTATAGACGACTATCTGGAAAGCCCCGAAAAATACCTGGCCAACATGCCCTGGTACAAGGAGCAGATAGCAAAGTGCACATACAGACAGTTTACCACCGGATTTTTCTACGGAAAGCCCGATGAGAACACCCAGATCTATGACAACAATACTTATGTCAACGAATATACTTACCTTGGCATCATCGATGAGGTAAAGGACGGATTGGCATATTTCGAGCAGAGGAATAAATTCTCCGTGGGAGATGAGATCGAGATCATGAAGCCCGACGGCACGGATGTAAAGGTTAGGGTCCTGGAGATGTTTGACGAAGACATGGAAAAAGTTGAGTCATGCCCTCATTCAAAGCAAAAGATCCGGGTCAGATTATCCGAAATTCCCAATGAATATGATCTTATACGTATGAAAGCTGAGTAAAAATGTCTCTTGTATTCAGCTCTGTTTTATTGTATTTTCTTTAATGACAGAGTTTGAAAGGAAATGGTCATGAACGATAATTTAAATGTAGAAGAACTGTTCGGAAGCAAAGTATTTACCCTCGGCAAGATGAAGGAGAGGCTTCCCGAAAAAGAATTTAACGAGATAAGGACCCTTATGGATCACGGCGGAGAACTTTCATTAAAGACTGCTGACGTGGTCGCAAAGGCCATGAAGGATTGGGCCATCGAAAACGGTGCCACACACTACACCCACTGGTTCCAGCCCCTTACGGGAATCACTGCGGAAAAGCATGATGCATTTGTCACACATCCAGATGCGGAAGGCAGGATGATCATGGAGTTTCGCGGCAAGGAGCTTATAAAGGGTGAGCCCGACGCATCAAGCTTCCCTTCCGGAGGACTTCGTGCCACATTCGAGGCAAGAGGCTATACCGCATGGGATGTCACAAGCCCTGCTTTCTTAAGAGAGGATGCCACCGGAGTTATTCTCTGCATCCCTACAGCTTTCTGTTCTTTTAAGGGAGAGGCTCTGGATAAAAAGACACCCCTTCTTCGTTCAATGGAGGCTATCTCAGAGCAGGCACTTCGTATCGTCAGACTGTTTGGAAATACAGAAGCCACAAAGGTTATTCCCAGCGTCGGAGCTGAGCAGGAATACTTCCTTGTGGACCGTGAAAAATATCTGCAGAGAGAGGATTTAAAGCTCACAGGCCGTACTCTTTTTGGCGCTCCCGCACCCAAGGGTCAGGAGATGGATGACCATTATTTCGGAACCATTCGCGAGAGGATCGGTTCCTTTATGAAAGATATCAATATCGAACTTTGGAAATTAGGCGTTACCGCAAAGACACAGCACAACGAGGTTGCTCCCGCTCAGCATGAGCTGGCGCCCATCTATGAGACTGCAAACATTGCGGTAGATCACAACCAGCTGGTTATGGAGATCATGAAAAAGGTTGCTGAGCGTCACGGACTTGCATGTCTTCTCCACGAGAAGCCCTTTGCAGGTATGAATGGATCCGGTAAGCATGACAACTGGTCACTTTCAACCGACACCGGTGAAAACCTCTTAAACCCCGGCGACACACCCAACGAGAACATTCAGTTTTTGCTGGTACTGGCCTGCATCTTAAAGGCTGTTGACACCCATGCGGATCTGCTCAGACAAAGTGCCGCAGATGTGGGAAACGATCATCGTCTCGGTGCAGACGAGGCACCTCCGGCTATTATTTCCGTATTCTTAGGCGAACAGTTAGAGGACGTGGTTAAGCAGTTAGTAGAGACAGGCGCCGCAGTCAGATCCCTTCAGGGTGAAAAATTAAATACCGGTGTGTCCACCCTTCCTGATTTCATGAAGGATGCCACGGACAGAAACCGTACATCACCCTTCGCATTTACAGGAAACAAGTTTGAGTTTCGTATGGTGGGAAGCCGTGATTCCATCGGCAGTCCCAATACTGTTTTAAATACAATCGTTGCAGAGGCATTCTGTGAGGCAGCGGATATTCTTGAAAAAGCTGACAATTTCGATATGGCAGTTCATGATCTTATCAAGGAATACATGACAGAGCACAGACGTATAATATTCAGCGGAAACGGATACTCACCCGAGTGGAAGGAGGAGGCAGCCAGACGTGGCCTTCCCAATATCTCCTGCACCGTCGAGGCAGCAAGTGCCCTCACCACGGAAAAGAGCGTAAAGCTTTTCGAGAAGTTCAAGATCTTTACAAAGGCAGAGCTTGAGAGCCGCGAAGAGATCGAGTACGAGCTCTACACAAAGGCCATCAATATCGAGGCAAGGACAATGATCGATATGGTTAAGCGTCAGATTATGCCTGCAGTAATGGATTACACCGGAATGTTGGCAGATACCATAAAGACTCTTGAATCCATCAAGGTGGATGCAACGGTTCAAAATGAGATCCTTAACAATATCACCGCCTGCTTAAAAGAGACAAATCGTGCGTTAAAGGCTCTTGAAGAGAAGGTCGAGGCCGCAAAGAAAATGGAAAACGGCAAGGAAAAGGCTTTCTATACGAGAAGAGAGATCTTTTTTGCAATGGAGGATCTTAGACGCCCCGTTGACAACCTTGAGACCATGGTGGACAAGGAGATCTGGCCCATGCCCACATACGGCGATCTGGTATTTGAAGTTTAATATTTTTTTCAGGTTAAGAATAAAACCGGATGAAACACGCTTCACGAGTTTCATCCGGTTTTTTTGCAGGTGCGCCTGGCGGCGCACGTTTTTACAAGGGGCTCTCCGAGTAAGTCAGCCTCTTGTCTCGTTCCCAAAACAAAAACGACCCGGCATCAATCTGCCGGGCCGAAATTTTTTAATATAGATTATGTAAACTGATCAGACTTTCATATCAAATGAACCGCCTACGGAAGGATTTACACTTCTCTCCATAGCAGCCGAATCGATCATATTTACAAGACCCTGTCCCTGACTTCTGGTTGTGTCCATTGTCTTTGCCAGAACAGCGGTGCTGACTTCATTCATTACTCTTGCCTGGGATAAACCGGTGGCAACACTAGCGATATCCATATATCATTACCTCCTTAGATCCATCTTGGGTTAAATTAAATTATAACATCTTCCCTGATGTGTATCAATTATTGTTTTGAATTCTCCGGAAACGGGTTCTTTTTGTAAATTTACGCACAGATTTCCCGCTCCTCTCAAAACATATTATAGAGCATGAGTGTGACAAAGCTGTTACAGAATGAGAAAATTATTTTATTCTGCGGATCGCTTTTTCTTTGATCTCGATCATGCCTTCCTTTAACAGGTGTCCCACAGCGCGCTTGAACTCATTTTTGCTCATGCCTGTCTCGTGCTTTATGACTTCGGGTGAAGCCTTGTCTGAAAAAGGAAGTACGCCGTCATAACTGTCTATGATCTTTAAGATCTCTTCGGCATCTTTTCCTATCTGAAGATATGCCTTCTCGCGCACGGAGAGGGTTAACTTTCCGTCGGGCTTTACCTCCACGACTCTGGCCTCGATATCGGTGCCGATCACGAGATTGCCGTACTCCTCACGCTTGGGAATAAGCGCGGAATAAATATTGTCAACCGCAACGAAGGTGCCGAAATTATCCGATACCTGATATATGCGACCCTTTACGGTGTCGTCTTTTTTGTAAGGGCTGTCGGTCCTTAAAGCCTCATATACGTTCATGGTGGCACAGAGGCGGTCGCTCTTGTCGATATAGAGTGTCACGAGTACCGTGTCAGACGCTGAGACTTTGCGTGTCTGCTGCTTGAAGGGCAGGAAGAGATCTTTTTCAAGGCCCCAGTCAAGGAAAGCGCCGATCTTTGTCACCTGAAGGACTTTTAATTCCTTTACTTCACCCATCATAAGGTTAGGTGTTTTGGTGGTGGCGATCAGCCTGTCGCTTGAGTCTTTGTAAATGAATACTTCCAGTTCATCCCCCGGTTTTGCACCATGAGGTACCTGCTTTGCAGGCAGTAATATGCGGTCTTCCGGTGTGTCGGGGTGAGCCAGATACATACCGAAATCTACTTTTTTAACGATAGTGAGAATCTGCTTTTCTCCAAGTTTAAACATGTTTTTCCGTCCTCCTGTAAAATATGCAATATTGTTTTGAAATTGATCCCGGTATCTGCCGGTTGGTTTCCTGTTCAGGTCATCTGCCCGGCAGGACTACTTTCGAGCAGGATCAGCTCATCGCAAATGTGAACTTGCTAAGAGATGCAACCGTGCCGGATGCGGGGTTCTTTTTAATTAGTATAGCACACATTTTCATGGGTGCTGAATTATTAATCCTGAATGTTTTGTTTTGATCAATACAGATATTCCGCGATGAAATATGGCTTACCGCTTTCATCGTTTAATGCTATCAGGCTTTTTCCGGCTTCGTTTTCCATGACCGGATAGAATACGTCTCCTAAGAGCGCCTGTTTTTTATATTCGGCGCGAAGGCGTTTGATCCTGCATCCCTGCGGCAGCATATCCTGGGTGATGGATACGTATTGACCGTTGTTTACGTGGTGGTTTGTGTCCAGGTGGTGCTTTGTGACGAGGATGTTTTCAAGTGGTGTGCCCGACGCGGGGGGAGTGATCTTTCGTGATGTTTCCTCCATGGGGATCGCATCGCCAACTTTGTATGCATCAAGCATTTTTTCCGTGAATCTGCATGGCCTGAAGGTATTTTTGTCAAGGAGGCTCCACACCGAATTTGCCACCGCTAACATTTTTCCCTCTTCATCATACATTGCAAAGCTTCTGCTGCCCATAAAGCCTTTGAATTCGTAGGGCACCGTGGAGACAGTGATCTTTTCCCCAAGGTATGGATAGCGCATTACATCTATCTGCCAATAGGAAAGAGCCCAGAGCATATTGATCCCCTGCATATAAGAGAGCCCTACGCCCACATCCTCCGAATGAAAAGTTGAGCAATCCTGAAAATAATTAAGTATGGACGTGATGCTAAGGCATCCCGAACTGTCTATCTCACTGTATCTTACCCTGCTGTCAAATGAATACATTTACCCATCCTCGCGTGCGTTTGTATATGTCGAGGGTATTTTAACATACTTTCATAATTAAGCGAAAGTTTTTTTGGGAGTACAATGTAAATGAGGTGATTACTCTCGAAGCGTGTCCCGTCTGCAGGGCGCCGGTCGCTCAGACAGTCCTCGTCGCTGCGGCATGCCTTTGCGACTGCGGAACTCGCTTGGTGGCATCCCTACAGCCTCCCGCTTCTTCGTTTTTTGGCTTTGCATTTACTCTTAAAAAATTTTTAAAATTGGGGGTTGCAAAATAAGAAACGTTCATATATAATACATCAAGTAAGTCATTCATAGGGCTATCGCCAAACGGTAAGGCAACGGACTCTGACTCCGTCATTTCAAGGTTCGAATCCTTGTAGCCCTGTTTCAAAAGACGAAGCATCCGCTTCGTCTTTTTCGTTTATAACAGACTTGACCTGCACCCCCTTGATCATTCCGATTAAGGGGTTTTTTGTACCGTCGAGCTTGTATGAGGGATTAAGCCCGGCCGGGCGTAAAGCAAAAATTCCATCGAAGTGTCTTCGAATCTGTGTATAATCACTAAAACCATATACGGTTACGGTTATTTAGGATTTTTCTAATAAAAGACTGTAGCGAATAGTTTGTATTCTATTCGGCTACAGTTTTTTTAGCAAATCGGCAAAAAACACTGTATGGAAAAATTTTTTTGGAAGGCAATCTTACAGTTTTTTGGTGAAAAGGTTAAATAAACTGTAACTCAAAATTTGCACTACAGTTTTTTTTGAAAGATACTACTGAGAAAACTGTAATAAAAAATCAATTGAGTTCTATTGAGGAAGAACTGTTACAGTTTTTATATAGAAACTGCCGGAAAAACCGTAATAAGAAGTTAAATGCTGTTTCGAAAGGGAAAATGCTTACAGTTTTTTCGCGGAAAACGCGAATAAAACTGTAGAAGTCAATTCCGAAAAAATCGGCTTACAGTTATTTCGAGGATTGCCTTGAAAAACCCGTAAATATGTACCGTTGGGAGCATTTCAAAGCAGGTTTGCCGAAGGGATATCGTCAGTTGTTCTCGGCTCTCGAAGATAAACACCTTTCCGGTTGCAAGTATGCGATATAGATGAGATAATTAAAGGGCATAAACTTAGGGGAGAATGAGTTATGAAAAAAAGATCCGTATTTCTTGCCACCCTTGGTGGTCTCATATATATGTGGACAGGGACATTGTATATCTCTGTTGCATATACTCTTTTTGATTATTTCGATGATATCTCCGTTTGCCTTATCACAGACACCTTCTTTGCGGTTCTGCAGGCTTTGGGGTATCTCTCTTCCATGGCTTTTATGAGAAAAAGTAAAAGGGCTCTTGAAAAGTGGGTGCCTGCCGTTTGGTCCCTGATCATCTGCGGGAGCGGTGCGGTGGCATTTCTTGCAGATGGAGCTGCAGGTACGATCATATTCGGAAGCATCATGAGTTTCTTTATAGGAACTATCATGTGCTATGCCCTCACGGAGATCACTCTGAATGTGAGTTTTGCCGAGAGGGGTAAAGCCTTTGGAATGATATATGCCATAGGCGGAGTCGGCACGCTCATATTGTCCCTTCTTGACGGAGGAAATGCCCTTGGTGAAAAATTCATCCTGATAATATATGCCCTCCTTGCCGCTGTAACGGTGGGGGCGGGGTTGGGATCGTATGGGAAAAAAGAAGAGAATCTGTTTCGTGAAGAAGAATATCTGAAGCCGGCAAAGGTGCATATCGGAAAAAACGACGTGGTGCTGTTCTTCATAATATTTATGTTCTTTGTGCTCAGTAACATCGGGCTTCATTTCAAGGTGACCGGCGGCACGGAATTCGAATCGGCCATCTTTTCGAGAGCCTTTTACGCCATCGGCCTCATTATCGCGGGCTTTATAAATGACAAAAGCAGAAAGACCGGGGCATTATGTGCCTTTTTGGCATTGGGCTTTGGGCTGTTAAGTCCTGCGCTTCAGGTGAACGCCGGCACTTCCGCGCTGGTGCAGATAATGGCATATATCTTTTTGGGATTTCCTGCGGTGTACAGGATGATCGCATTTTCGGATGAAGCCGAAAAGGATCGCGGAAAATTCCCCTTTGCTACGCTCGGCGTTACAGCTGCGCTTCTTGGACAGGCATTGGGAACATATATGGGAATTTTGCTTGAAAGAAATATGACGGTTCTTGTGTGTGTCATGTTGGTGCTCTATATAGTGACAGGCGCCGGATTCTTTGCATTATTTACTTATCTGTATCCTGCAAAAACAGAAAGCAGGGAGACCTTGCCTGCAGGTGACAGAAGGGAACTGGCTTTTGAACAGTATATAAAGGAAAAAGGTCTGAATCCAAAGCAGGCCCAGGTATTAAAATGCATTCTCGATGGAGCTTCAAACGGAGAGATCGCAGAAAGTCTTTTTGTGACGGAGAGCACAGTGAAATATCATGTGACAAATATTTTGCAGGCCACATCCTGTCATAATCGAAACGAACTCATCGAAGATTTCAGAAATCACTACTTAAATCCTTGATTTAAGCCAATCCTATACCAAAACTAAACTGCACGATTCTGTGATCTGTATTAAAATTTTACTACAAATCTGTATAAGAGGGGCTGATTATTAGACAATACAGATAATTACAGATTACAGGAGGGTGTAAGTATGGAGAAATATCAAAGGAGGAAGTTTTCCTTTTTACTTGCGTTACTGCTATGCTTTATGTCAGTAGCGCATTTTGTTTTGCCTGTTTGGGCGGAGGATGATCCGGAACCGGAAATAATCGACGGGATCCTCTACGAAGCAGACGAGTATGGAGAATATATAGGCACTGTGACGGGTGGTGACGTTTCAGGCGGCAATATTACTGTGCCAAGTCATCATCATCTCATGCTGGGCAGCCAGGCCGAGGGAAATACTTTAGAAGGTGTTACAGTGACTATTGAATCCGGTGCATCTTTGGAAATATGGGATGATGCCACATTCGCCGGTACACTTGATCCAAGGGACGGCGCATGTTTAAAGTTTGGAAGCAGTGCCAGTGTGCCGGAAGGACTTGAACTTTTTGATCCCAGTGGAGTAAATCCTTATATGGGCACTATTGACTACAGTGTGTATTTCTGCTGGGTTGGAGAAATGAACAAGTGGGTTGAGCTTGTTGAAGGACCGCCGCGGTTCCGCGTTAGCTTTGATGGATTTGACCCGAATAATGAATCAGTAACAGTAGACTATAAATATACCGATGGTGGAGAATATACGAGAGTAGGTGCTGCCCCTGAAAGAGATCAGTGGGCGACAGATACCTATTTTGTTGAGTTTGACCTTGAAGATGTTCCCAATCCATGGACCGGTACACCCCTGTATGTAAAGATCACTTTATCATCAAGTCGCGGTGTAGTCATGGCAGAGGCAGGAAGTGGGAATGATGATGGAGGCGTTGATCTGACAGAAGGAATCAATGCCGACGGAACCGAATTTACTTATACTTTTGTATATGATCAATATCAGTGGGTTGGTATTCCTCTGGTTTATCCCAATTCCGGTAACCCTGCAATTGTGGATGAGGCCAATGATTATCTGTATGCATATGCGACTGTTCCGGGCAAAACAGTAAAAGATCTCTTTGCAGAAGAACTTATATGCAGGCTGATGGATCCTTCGCTTTTTGAATACTTTGGACTGGAGGAAATCACAGGCAATGAAGAAGAGATGGCAGCGAAAAGATCGGCAAATGTGACAGCGCTGCTTGGCCGTATTGAAACAAGCGGAGATCCATATCATGTGACTGCTAAGGATCCCAGCGGCGGTGACCACGATATTACCGTGCAGGATTATACGGTAAGCTGGGGGGTAAGTTGGGAGGATGTAAGTCCTGTTGTAAGCACGCTTCCTGTATATACCCTTGAAAACATTGACCAGGTACTTATCTGTACTGATTTTAATGATAGAACAGGACGGGGAAACAATTTCCTCATCTGTGATGTAGATGATGAAGCGAATGCCGAAACAGACAGTACAACGATCGCTGATGCCGGTGGACCGGGAGGCGCAGGTGGTGTCAGATTCCCGGTTAATTCGATCAACCCTGCCACCATTAAAGCAGGTGGAATGGGCAGAATAGAAACCGTTCTTAATGAAGATGACATTTATACAATAGAAGTAAATGGTGGGGCACCTGGATCATTCCTTCGTGTCACAGATCCGGTTCAAGGTGCTGACAGGATCAGACTGTTGAAGACTTCTGAGAAATACCTGACTGTCGGTGGTGAGGGAGAGACTAAAGCTTACGGTCTGATCGGGGATAACGGAAAAAACATTGATTCTGTCTGGGCTACAAGTAATGATGATACGGCTGTTGCAAGGGTTTATGTGGGTGACAGCACCATCCATTTGTATCCTTTGAATGGTAATGCGGGCCTCTCCAATACGGATATCATTTCAGTAGAACTGGTGGATCCGTCACAGGCAGATGGAGTCGGTCTTGATGCTACTGACCTTGAAGACATCGAATTGACATTTAACTCAAACTTCTACGATGAGATTCCTTTAAAGATCGTATTCGAAGGCGGAATGACGAAATATATAACCATCGTTCGCGTCGGTCTGGTGATTCAGTACCGGTATTTGGGAGGAGATCCCAATAATGGCTGGGATGACGGAACAAATGATTGGATCGTTGATCATGACACGATCACTCATGATTATTATGGTCAGGCGATGCCATTTGATTACACTTATTTTAAACCGGATAACCCTGAGCAGATCTTGATAACGGCAACTTATTTTCATCCGACAAATGACCCTACCGGTGGAGCATCGGATTACAATCTGTATCTGACTTTTGACAATGGCTCTCATAGGATCGTGACTGCAGATGATGCTGCACACAATTTCAACGGAAGGCTTCCCGCAACTGATGATAAGGTGGCATCAACCACATTCATCATTGGTTTCGAACAGGCAAGAGAGTATTTTGACGAACATGTATGGATCGGACAGCTTACTGAAACCAACTACCACGAGGGTGGGTTCTATGCAACCGTACTGAATGCAGGATTTGATGATGACACTAACTATAGCGGAACACAGATGGGATCCGGCAAGGGTGTATACTGGGACGGCCATATAGAATTTTATAATTAAGAGGGGATGAAACTATGATGAAGAGACTGATTATTACGATAGCATTGGCGCTTATGATCATAGGAATCCCTATGATAAGTGAGGCCAAGGACAGAGAAGTAACCGTTACCGACGCGACAGTAACGAGCACAGGGGCAACTGTGAGCGGAACCACAGATGCACCTGCAGTTATGGTTCAGATACGTAATGCAAACGATGAGATTGTTGCCATGTCATCCTTTGCCGTGGTAAATAATGCTTTTACCGGAACTGTAAGCCAGAGCCTTACAGCGGGCGCAACCTACAATATTTACGTTGCAGATTATGAGGGCGGACCTTTCTCGACAGCTGAGGTAACCGTGCCGGAAGCGGCGGCTCCTTCCACTCCTTCCACGCAGCCTTCAGGCAGCCAGTCATCGGGCGGACAGTCGTCTGGCGCAGGGACTTCAAATGAGACCAAAAAGAAAGTGACTGTTAATGAAAAGAGAATCTATACCGTAGTAAAGGGCGATAACCTTAGAAAGATCTCCAGAAAACTAGGCGTTTCTTTGCAGGAGCTTGTGACATGGAATTATTTCAAAAACATCAATCTGATCTATCCGGGCCGGCAGATCATATACTACGTGACTGTCACAAAGGATGCGGATCAGGTTGTGGATGATGACATTACGGCAGAAAACGGCCAAAGTGGCATCTATATCGTAAAAAAAGGCGATAACCTCACAAAGATCGCAAGGAAACTCAAAGTTTCGCTTAATTACATATTAAAGAGAAATCAGATAAAGAATATCAATCTGATCTATCCCGGACAAAAGATAAAATACTAAGGATTCGGGGCAGTGATTTTCTGACAGGTTAAAAACCAAATAGTATCAAGTTTTAAAAGACCGAGGCCGCCTCGGTCTTTTAGTTTATTTATTGTATGACTGCAGAGCACTAGAAGGACAAAGTTTTGAGGTAAATAACGAGCAGGGTGCCGGCATCACAGCGTTTCATCTTTTGATACAAATAAATTTAGTGACAATTTAATGTTATTTACATTGTTTAACAGATTTTTATGGTAAATATAAATGATTTAGAGTATAATTAACCATATGGCGCAAATTGCATAAAAAGTCATCGTTTTACATAGGGTTTTCGGAAGTTAATGACTGCTGTACATCACGGAGGAAAGCAAGATGAAAGAAGCAAAGAGAAAGTCGTTAAAAAGGGTTCTGCTCAATCAGGTCATAATGTTTGTGGCCGTTATAGTACTGGTGATCACGGCTATAACCGTAAAAACAGAGTCGGACAAGATAATCGAGCTGACTGAATCTGTTTTGTCAAAGGAATCGATCTCCTATTCCAACGAGGTTTACAACTGGTGGAGTGCTATAGAGGGCAGGGTAAAGCAGACGGCGGATGTTTACAAAAATTCTCCTGCACTTTCTGATGATGATGCGCTGAAAATGCTTTTAAAGCTCACCGAAATCGATTCCGATTCACAGGATATCTATATAGCAAACGGTAATACGGGCAAATTCCTGGACGGTTCCGGATGGGTTCCCGGCAGCGATTTCGTGTTTACCGACAGGGCATGGTATACCGGTGCGGTGGCAAAAAACGGTGCCATCTACACCTCAGACCCATACCTTGACGCATCCACGGGAAAGACCTGCATGGCCTGCTCAATACTCCTTTCAGACAAAGTGGTCCTCAGCAGTGATGTGAATTTTGACAAAGTGGCCGAGAAATTGAATAATTTCAAATCAGTTTCTTCCGACGCCGTATTCTATATCATAAACAAAGACACAAAAGACATTCTGGTGAGCAATGTGACAAGTGTGGTCGGCGAAAACGTGGCATCAAGCCAAGACCCCGTAGTCACAGGGCTTAACGGTGTATTTTCATCATTAAAGACCACAAACGATCTGGGCGTGAACAAGGCTGTGACCGGCGACTCCGCAAACGGCAAAATGATCTATGTGGGAACCGATATCCCTGAGACATCCTGGATAGTTGCATCTGCGGTGCCCTACAGCTTTATGATGAGAAGCATAATGAACACTGTGATCCTTACCATGATCGTATCCGTCGTGTTATTGCTCATTTTGGGAATCGCTCTTCATCTTACCATCAGCAGATACATGAACCCTGTCACCACGGTCACTGAGAGGATAACAGACATCAGTAACGGTGATTTTACGGTAAATATCACGCCTGTCGGAAATAACGAGATTACAACACTCAGCGAGAATTTAAATGATTATATTGGAAAAATGAGGGAGATGTTAGTGGGTCTTGCGGATATCTCCTCCAATATGAATACCCACGCGGGAGAGTGCTTTGACATTTCCAAGTCCCTCTCATCTGCAAACCATACCCAGGGCGAGGCCATAGAGAGACTAAACAAGATCCTGGGAGACATGAACATCTCCATCGACGAGATCGCGAATGCGGCAACCCAGCTGGCGCAGACCTCCGTTGAACTGACAGAAAAAGCAGAGGGTGTAAAGGGGCTTTGCACGGAGACGGTTGAATCTTCAAAGACAGGTAAAGAGGAAATGGGCAATATGACCACAAATGTGGGAACCCTGAACAATACCATCAAAGACCTGGCAGAGATCATCCGCGCCACCGCAAAGACAGTGGAAGAGATCACAGGCATCACAGATACCATAAATGCGATCTCCGAGCAGACCAACCTCCTGTCCCTAAATGCTTCCATCGAGGCAGCAAGGGCCGGCGAAATGGGAAAAGGCTTTGCCATCGTCGCAACAGAAGTAGGAACTTTGGCAGGACAGTCCTCCGAGGCTACGGAGACCATCCGAAATCTGGTAAACGGAATAACCCAGAATATCGAGGATATAAACAGAAAGGCCGATATATGCTTAAAGGATATGGAGGCATGTCTTGAGGGCGTGGAAAGCGCAAACAGATCATTCGATACAATTTACGATGATGTCACAAAGGCTACCGAGGGCATCATAGAGATCGCAAACGGTATCGAAAAGATAAGCGATGTGGCTTCAAACAACGCAGCTACCACAGAGGAGCAGGCATCGACCATTAATGAGATCTTAAGCCTCAGCGATTCCATAGTGGAGGAGAGCAACAAACTGGTGGCAGAGACCGAGAACATCTCCAATGTATCGGAGAATCTTAATAAATATTCGGACGAGATCAAAAACGACCTCTCAAGATATACCCTTTAAGGATTTTTGTCATATAAAAAGTTTACCACAGCGCAGAATGATCACATTTTGCGCTGTGTATTTTTTTAAAAAAGGAAAATTGCATAAAAAAGTATTGCTTTTTATGTGGATTTTTTGTAAATTTGTTATATGGTTCAGCAAATCGGCAAAAAGCCAAAGGAGTAGTCAAAATGATATCTAATCAGATCTTACAAAATACCATCGAAGGATTGAAGAGCATTTCCCGTGTGGAATTCGCGGTGATGGATGCGGATGGCAAGGAGGTTGCATCCACCACGGAAATGGGCAACCGAAACAAGGCTGCCATGGAATTTTCTTCATCTCCCGCAGATTCTCAGGAAATCCAAGGATATCAGTATTTCAAAGTATATGACGAGCAGACCTTAGAATATATTTTAGTGGCTGTGGGAAGCGGCGAGGATGTTTACATGATCGGCAAGATGGCTGCATTCCAGATCCAGAACCTGCTCGTGGCATACAAAGAACGTTTTGACAGAGATAATTTTATCAAGAACCTTTTGCTTGATAACCTTCTTTTGGTTGATATTTACAGCCGGTCCAAGAAACTTCACATTCAGACAGATGCTCCCAGAGTGGTAATGATAGTAGAATCCGCAAACGGCAAGGACAACAATGCATTGGAGTCCGCCAGAGCGCATTTTGGCAACAACAGCAAGGACTTCATCACAGCCGTTGATGAGAACAATGTTATCGTGGTCCGCGAGCTCCCCGACAATTACAACAACAAGGAGATCGCAAAGACTGCAAAGAACTTAGAGGCACATCTCATAAAGGACGGTATGACAGAGGTAAGGATCGCTTACGGAACCGTTATCCACGAGATCAAAGAGGTGAGCCGTTCCTACAAAGAGGCAAAGATGGCTTCCGATGTCGGAAAGATCTTTTTCGACGACAGGACCATAGTTGCATATTCCGCACTCGGAATCGGCCGTCTGATCTATCAGCTTCCGATCCCTCTCTGCAAACTTTTCATCCGCGAAATATTCGGTGGAAAGAGTATAGAAGATTTTGACGAGGAAACTTTAAATACCATCAATAAATTCTTTGAGAACAGCCTGAATGTATCGGAGACATCAAGACAGTTGTTTATCCATCGTAACACCCTGGTATATCGTCTTGACAAGCTCCAAAAGATCACAGGCCTTGATCTGCGTGTGTTTGAGGATGCCATTACATTCAAGATCGCTCTCATGGTCGTAAAATATATGAAGTACATGGAGAGTATGGAGTACTAATTAGGGGAAAGGTAATTTTTTAAATGTCATCAAATTCGGATAAAAAGCGATTAAAAAGAGAACAGTTTGTGGAGGAAAACGGTCTGATCTTTCTCGATAACGTGACTAAGTCATACCAGACCGGTGCCCCTGCCTTAAACGGAGTGACTCTTCGTATAGACAAGGGAGAGTTTGTATTTATCGTCGGAGACAGCGGTTCCGGAAAATCCACATTGATAAAATTGCTGCTGAGGGAGCTTACGGCTACCAGCGGCAATGTTTATGTTATGGGATATAATGTGTCAAAGCTCCGCCACAGGCACATTCCGATGTTCCGCAGAAACCTGGGCGTGGTGTTCCAGGACTTCAGACTTTTAAAAGACAGAAACGTATATGAAAATGTGGCTTTTGCCCAGAGGATCATAGAAAAGAGCGCGGGAGAGATCAGAAGAAACGTTCCATCTATCCTGGCAACCGTGGGACTTGCGGGAAAATACAAAGCTAAGCCCAAACAGCTCTCCGGTGGCGAGCAGCAGCGTGTGGCCCTGGCAAGAGCTCTTGTAAACAAGCCGGCAATACTCCTTGCGGATGAGCCCACGGGAAATCTGGATCCCGGTAATTCCTGGGAGATCATGAAGCTGCTTGAGCAGATCAACGAGAACGGAACCACCGTTGTGGTCGTAACCCACAACAGGGAGATCGTAAATGCCATGGAGAAGCGAGTTATCGCCATGAAAAAAGGCGTTATAGTCAGCGACGAGGAGAAGGGTTATTACGTAGATGAAGATTAGGACATTTTTTTATATATTAAGGCAGGGCATTGTGAACCTGTTCAGAAATAAATGGTATTCACTGGCATCCGTTGCCACAATAGGAGCGTGCCTGTTTTTATTGGGACTTTTCTATGCCGTGCTGGCAAACTTCCAGAATATCATAATGACTGCGGAGGAAGGGGTTTCCGTAACGGTATTTTTTAACGAGGGAACCACAGACGCACAGATGGAAAAACTGGGTCAGGAGATCGCAAAAAGACCTGAGGTTTCCGATGTCATATTCCACTCCGACGACGAAGTGTGGGCGACATTCGGCCCCGAGTACTTCGGAGAAGATTATGCCGAGGGCTTCCCTGAAAATCCCCTGGAAGGCGAGGACAATTACGAGATTTATTTAAGCGATGTCTCTTTGCAGGGAGATCTGGTCACATGGCTTGAGTCAAAGACAGAGGTCAGAAAAGTAAATTATTCGGAGATGACAGCCTCCACATTAAGCGGCGTGAACCTCCTTATCTTTTACACCTCCGGAGGTATCATTCTCATACTCCTGGCGGTAAGCATCTTCCTTATCAGCAACACGGTTTCTGTGGGAATCCAGGTCCGCAAGGAGGAGATAAATATAATGAAATACATCGGTGCCACCGACTTTTTCGTAAGGGCTCCGTTTGTGATAGAAGGTATGCTCATCGGACTTGTGGGTGCGGCCATACCGCTTGTGATAATCCATTCACTTTATCAATATGCACTGGACTACATCGTGGAGAGATTTACGGTGTTAAGCGGACTGCTTAATTTCCTCCCGGTGAATACCATTTTTGCATTCCTTACTCCCCTGTCAGTGGCAGTGGGCGTTGGAATCGGTTTCATTGGCTCCATGAGCACGGTGAGAAGACATTTGCATGTATAAAAACCGGTGCGGAAGAGACATAAATGACAAAAAACAGAAAAATTATGGCAATCCTTACTCTTTGCCTGGTTTTGGGAGCGGTATCAGTATTAAGAATACCCGCAGGTGCCGTCACCGGAGGCGGACTTACCAATGACAGTATCAAGGAAAAAGAAAACCAGATAAAAGAGGCGGAGAAGGAAAAAAATAAATACAAAAACAGCGTTACGGATCTTGAAAACGTAAAAAAGCAGCTGGAAAATGCAAAGTCAGACCTTACGGTCTACGTCAAGGAGCTGGATTCGAACCTGGCATCCATTCAGGCAAACATTGCAGATTTAAAGGATCAGATTTCCGTAAAAGAAGAGCAGATTCGCGTTACAAGTGAGGAACTGGATCTTACGATCAAAGCGGAAGAAGGCCAATACGCCTCCATGCTTGTCAGGATCAGGCTTTTGTATGAGCAGGACGAAAATTACATAGTGGAATCCATTGTGAGCGCGGGAAGCTTCAAGGAGATGCTAAACCGGGCTGATTACATGGAACGCATTATGAATTATGACAAAAACCTCTTTGAGGAATACAAGGCCACCAGGGAATATGTGGCTCTTTGCAAAGAGACTCTCGAAGCCGAAAAAGCGGCCCTTGATGAGGCAAAAGCTGCCGTTGAAGCGGAGGAAGCATCTCTCCAGGCCCTCATCGTCCAGAAAAATAACGATATCAAAGCATATCAGACGGATATCAATAACAAAGATGCCGCCATCAGGGAATACGAGGCCATGATCAAGGAGCAGGATGAGGAGATCAAAGCCCTGGAGGCTGCGATCGCCGAGGAAAAGAGAGCCCTTCTTGCTGCAAACGGATCCGTTATCACATACGACGGCGGAATGTTTAAATTCCCTCTGGCAAAATATACCAGGGTATCTGATGACTACGGCATGAGGATCCACCCCACCCTCGGAGTACAGCAGTTTCACAACGGCGTTGACTTTGCGGCGCCCTACGGCACTGCCATCTATGCCGCTTACGACGGAAAAGTGGTGGCTGCGGATTACAGCTCCACCATGGGAAATTATGTTATGATCGATCACGGAAGCGGATTGTACACTATTTACATGCATGCTTCCTCTGTGAGCGTTTCAAAGGGAGACGTGGTGGTAAAGGGTGAAACCATTGCGGCGGTGGGTTCCACCGGACGAAGCACGGGAAACCACTTGCATTTCAGCGTCCGTTTGAACGGTTCCTATGTATCACCCTGGAACTATCTCTCAGAGTAAAGAATTGGAGAAAAAATGGAAGAAAACGAGATTTACGATTACAACACTCAAAAGGTTTCATACACACCGGAAGCCGGGGAACAGGAACAAAAAAAGGCGCTTCGCAGGGCAAAGAACAAAGGCATTTTGATCGGTGCCTTAGCGACGACTTTCATCTGCCTGATACTCTGCCTTGTATTTTTGCTGATCGATTCATTTTACTATGGAGGCGGGCTGAGAAAGACAGCAGATTCGGGAGACGGATTTGCACTTTCCGAAGAGGCAGATGACAAGATCGCCCTTATCGGTGACCTGGTAAAGGATTATTTTTATCTTGACGAAGTGACGGACAGCCAGCTGGAGGAAGGCATTTACAAGGGAATGATAGAATCCCTTGGCGATATTTATTCAGAGTATTATACCGCAGAGGAGCTCACCGCTCTCATGCAGGATACGGAAGGCGTTTACTACGGCATCGGAGCTTATGTCAGCATGGATACGGTTACGACTCTTCCAAAGATCGCAAGTGTTATCGCAGGTGCACCTGCCGAGACTGCAGATCTTCGCCCGGACGACATCATATATGCGGTGGACGGCACAGAGACCTACGGCATGGAACTTGAAGAAGTGGTTTCCATGATAAAGGGACCCGAAGGAACTGAGGTGGTTCTTACCATCGTCAGAAGCGGGGAAAGAGATTATCTGGAAGTACCCGTTGTGAGAGCAAAGGTTGAAAGCCCCACAGTCAAATACGAGATGCTGGATGACGAGAAGGGATATATCGCCATCTCAGAGTTTGATGATGTCACCGCAGATCAGTTTGCGGATGCCCTGGCTACATTAAAGGGTAACGACATGAAGGGCCTCATAATCGACCTTCGTGCCAATCCCGGAGGAAATCTCGATACAGTTGTAAGAATCGCAAAGATGATACTGCCTGAGGGCATTATCGTATATACTGAGGACAAAGCCGGAAACAGAGTGGATTACAAATGTGACGGCACAAAGGAACTTGATGTTCCCCTGGTGGTATTGGTGGACGGAAACTCCGCCAGCGCTTCCGAGATCCTGGCCGGTGCCATAAAGGATTACGAAAAGGGAACTCTTGTGGGAACCACCACCTACGGAAAAGGCATCGTGCAGCAGATAGTGCCACTCTCCGACGGTTCCGCCGTAAAGATCACGGTAAGTGCCTACTATACACCAAACGGTGTCAATATCCACGGCACGGGAATCGAACCCGATGTGGAGATCGATTTTGACTCCGAAGCTTATTACGACAGCGAGGATCCCGTTGACAACCAGTTAGAGAAGGCAAAGGAAGTTTTGGCAGGATACATAAAATAAGCTTTTTAAAGAGCGGATTTTAAGCTTAGCCGGTATTTGGGGCAGGTTTGCCGCGACATTAAAAATCATACGGATATAAGACCCCTTAGGGAGACGACGAGAAATGATCGAAGGTCCTCTTAAGGGGTCTTTATTGTGGGGCATGCTTTACAGCGCCCACAAAATATGATATTATAATCGAACAGAGGTTCGCATATGAAGAAGAGACTGATCTTTCATGTAGATGTCAACAGCGCTTTTGTCTCCTGGGAATCCGCAAAGCGGGTGGCTGAGGGAAAGAGCGATCTGCGTCTGATCCCTGCCATAGTTGGAGGAGATCCGGCGGATCGGGGAAGCGTTGTGCTGGCAAAAAGTGTTCCCGCAAAAAAATACAATATCGTGACGGGCGAGCCGGTGGCAATGGCCATCAGAAAATGCCCGAACCTTGTCATCGCCCTTCCGGATTTTCACACCTATTCCGCCTGTTCCAGGGCTTTTAAGGACATATTGAGAGAGTATGCCCCAAAGCTTCAGGAGTTTTCCATAGATGAGTGTTTCCTCGACATGACCGGAACGGAACTGATTTACCCGGATCCCATAGCCACGGCTGTGGAGATAAAGGAGCGCATCAAAAATGAGCTTGGCTTTACGGTGAATGTGGGCATAGGCAACAACAAATTCTGCGCAAAGATGGCCAGCGATTTTGAAAAGCCTGACAAGGTCCATACACTTTTTGAGGAAGAGATAGAGAAAAAACTCTGGCCCCTGCCTGTGGGAGACATGCTCTTTTGCGGAAAAGCAACCTCCGAGAGGCTGATCCGCGCCGGCATAAGGACCATCGGCGATATCGCAAAAAATGACAACCAATACCTTAAAAGCGTTGTGGGCGAAAAGGGTGCTCTTTCCCTCTATGAAAGTGCCTGGGGAAGGGATGATTCTCCGGTGGAGGAAGAGTGGGGAGATGCCATGAGCCACAGCATGGTCACCACGCCGGAGGAAGATATAGTGGGATTTGACCACGGGGAGTCCATACTCATGGGGCTCTGCGAGGCGGTTGCCATGCGCCTTAGGCGTGACAAGGCAAGAGCCTATTGCATATCGGTCAACATCAGATATACGGATTTCAGGAACAAATCCCATCAGAGAAGCCTGGACAGAGCCACCGATATCACAAGCGAGATCTATACAAATGCAAAGGAACTTTTGGAGGAGTTGTGGAACGGAAAGGACCATCTGAGGCTTATGGGGGTTTCTTTAAGCTCCCTTACAAAGGATGATGCGGAGCAGATGAGTCTCTTTGACATGGGAAACGAAAACAGGGAAAAACAGCGAAAACTTGACAGGACAATGGATGAGATCAGAAACAAATACGGCATGGGAAGCATAAAAAGAGGAGCTGCAGCGGATGTGCGGGGACATAAATAAAAACAACCCGGGACAATTTAATAAAAAACAAAAGGAGCATACATATATTGCCATAGATTTAAAGTCCTTTTATGCCTCTGTTGAGTGCGTGGAAAGAGGGCTGGATCCTCTCACCACAAACCTGGTCGTGGCTGATGCATCCAGGACCGAAAAGACTATCTGCCTGGCTGTGACCCCGGCGCTTAAAGCCTACGGTTTATCCGGCAGGAGCAGACTTTTTGAGGTGGAGAGCAAGGTCGCAGAAGTAAAGGCGAGGACCGGAAGGACCATGGAATATATCGCAGCAGTGCCCCGAATGTCGCTTTACATAGAATACTCATCCCGGATTTATGAGATATATCTTGATTTTTTTGCGGCGGAGGACATACATGTCTACAGCATAGATGAGGTCTTCATAGATGCCACGGACTATCTGAAGCTGTACAGGATAGATGCGAGGGAACTCACAAAGAGGGTCATAAAAAAGATCTATGACACCACGGGCATAACGGCTACCGCAGGCATTGCCCCAAACCTTTTTCTGTGCAAGGTCGCCATGGATATCGTGGCAAAGCATGAAAAGGCGGATGAGGACGGGGTGAGGATCGCATATCTCGATGAGATGAAATTCAGGGAGACTCTGTGGGATCACAAGCCCCTTACGGATTTTTGGAGGATCGGGGCGGGAACTGTGAGGAAACTGGCGCAAAACGGAATGTATACGCTGGGTGATCTGGCCAGGATGAGCCTCCACAGCGAGGAATGGCTGTTCAAGATCTTTGGCATAGACGCGGAGATACTCATAGACCATGCCTGGGGGTATGAGCCATGCACCATAAAAGACATTAAAAATTATAAACCGAAATCAAATTCCCTAAGCTCCGGGCAGGTTCTTTCCTGCCCCTACGATTACAAAAAAGCAAAGATCATAGTAAAGGAGATGGCAGGGCTGTTAAGCCTTGACCTTGTGGAAAAAAATCTGGTCACGGATTCTCTGACCGTGGATATAGGATATGACAGGATAAGCGTGGACAGCGGAGAATACACGGGGGAAGTTCACATAGATTTCTATGGCAGGATGGTTCCCAAGGGTGCTCACGGCACGGCAAATCTCGGAAGTCATACGTCCTCCACCGAGAGGATAGTGGCTGCGGTGGACAGCCTTTTTACAAAAATTGCGGATCCAACGCTTTTTGTCCGAAGGGTGAATATCAGTGCGAACAATACCGTCACCGCGGAATACGAACAGCTGGACATCTTTTCCTATGATCCCCACAGCGAAAAGGAAAAAAAGGTGCAGAAAGCCATGCTGGAGATCCAGAAAAGGTTCGGAAAAAATGCGCTGCTAAAGGCCACGAATCTGGAGGAAGGTGCCACCACCATAGAGAGAAACTCGCAGATCGGCGGTCACAGGGCATGAAAAAACGTTCAAAACCGACAATGCAACACATGTAATTTAAAAAGTAAATAGTGCAAAAGTCACAAAGTTGAAAGAAATTAATTAACATGGAAAAATATGATGATATAATAGATACTGCTCGGCCCAAACATGAGGGAAGGCCGCTTATGCCGATGAACGAAAGAGCAAAGATCTTTTTGCCCTTTGCCGCTTTAAAAGGTTATGAAGAAGCCATTGAACTGAGCAGGTTAAAAACAGAGGAAAGATATGAAAACGAATTGGAAAAGGATCCAATCGTACCTGATGTACGGGGGGTTGAAGAAGGAGGAGTACAACGAAATACGCCCTTTGATTCGCTGGGCGAATTTTAACGTCTGCAAAAAGATGACTGTATGGGCAGCCATCGTTTTTGTGGTCCTTTTAGCGTTGAGTCTTTTGGTTAATCCTTCGGCCTGCAGGATCAGTATCTATTCCTCAATGGCTGTTTTGTATATATTGTTTGCCGTTCTCTTTAACGGTGTGCTGGACAGTAACGCGAAGTCTTCCGGCATGGCGGTGGAGCTGATGGCAGTCACCACCCTGAGCTTCGGATTATTGGCAACTGTCTTTTTTGAGGCAAATTCCGGCTCCATCATTTTCCCCATGATACTCATCATATCGGCCGTGACGGTCGTGGATGTGCCCTGGAGGATGGTGAGCCTCATAATATTATATGACATGATCTATTCCGTGGTCACCGTAGTGTTTAAGGAAGGTTTTTTGGAGTACAAGGATATTGTGAACGGCATTATCTTTACTGCCATCGCGACAGGTATTCATATTTACTCTTCGGCCATCAGATTCAGAGATATGAGCAGATCCCATATAGTGGGACTTCAGCTTGAGGAAGAGCTTGCAAATTCCAAAAAAGAGAGAACCAGCTCCCAGAGACATATCTCGGTTCTTGCAAGCCTTGCAGAGGACTTCATGAATATCATGTACGCTGACCTTGATACCAACCGCGTCATCGATTATTATGACGATTCCCTCACTTTTTACAGTAAGGACAGGCTGCTGAGAGCAAACATATCGGAGCATATAAATGTCTTTGTGAACAACATGGTTTACCTGCCGGATCAGGAATACATCCGCGAACAGCTCACAAGGGAAAATATATTAAAAGAGCTTGATCTGAAGTCCGCTTTTGCGGTGAAGTTCAGGATGGAGACCAACGACGGTTACTCATATTATGAGTTAAAGATAGTAAAAGACAGAAACATGCCCGACACCAACAGGATCATCGCAGCGATCCACAACGTGGACAGTGAGATGAAAAAGGACATGGAATACCGCGCTCAGCTTCTCGAGGCGGTGGATATGGCAAACTCCGATGCCCTTACGGGTGTGAGAAACAAAAATGCTTACCTTGTGATGGAGGAGAAGCTGATGAAGCAGAGTCTCTCCGGCAAGGATACCAAATATGCCATCGTAATGTGCGATGTCAACAGCTTAAAGGAAACCAATGACAACCTCGGTCACTCCGCAGGCGATGTGCTCATCAGAAATGTGTCAGGAGTCATCAGCTCCGTTTACAAACACAGTCCTGTCTACAGGATAGGAGGAGATGAATTTATCGTGGTCCTCACAGGTGCGGATTACGAGCACAGGGATGAACTTTTGGATGAACTCAGAAGTCTCACAAAGGCTCCCGGGGCAGACATGTCCTTTGCAGCCGGAATGGCAGTGTTTGATCCGGAGACCGACGGCAGCGTAAACAGCGTATTCAAACGCGCCGATCAGGAGATGTATAAAAACAAGCGCGCCATGAAAAGTGCAATTACCTTAAAACAGGCCTGATGTAAGCCACTATTTACAGACCAAAGATCGAATAACTTATACCCCTTGCAATCGACTGACGGTTGCAGGGGGATTTTATGTAGGGGGAAA
Organism: Acetatifactor sp.; assembly: GCA_024695935.1. GTDB lineage: Bacteria > Bacillota > Clostridia > Lachnospirales > Lachnospiraceae > RGIG10340. Next base: position 71,470 of record JAILHH010000025.1, on the reverse strand, counting down.
GCATTTTTTGCCACGCAAAGGAAGCGCCCCTTGTAAAGATTTCGGATGTTTGCAAAATGCCGGTGATATTATCGAACATGCATTCGAAAAACTATGGACAGAAAAGCCTGTGAATGGTATACTGTACCTTGACCTGATGATCGGATATGAGGATGAAAATATGGAGTTTAAATTACATTCACCATATAAACCTACCGGGGATCAGCCCCGTGCAATACAGGAACTTGTGGAGGGCTTTAAGGCGGGAAACCAGTTTGAGACACTTTTAGGCGTCACCGGTTCCGGCAAGACCTTTACCATGGCCAATGTTATTGCGGCCTTAAACAAGCCCACACTCATAATAAGTCACAACAAAACTTTGGCCGGACAGCTCTACGGGGAGATGAAGGAATTTTTTCCCGAGAACGCGGTTGAGTATTTTGTGTCCTACTATGATTACTACCAGCCTGAGGCATATGTGCCCCAGTCGGATACTTATATAGCAAAGGACTCAGCCATAAATGACGAGATAGACAAGCTTCGTCTCTCGGCCACAGCGGCCCTGACAGAGAGAAGAGATGTTGTGGTAGTGGCATCCGTATCCTGCATCTACGGCCTGGGAAGTCCCGATGAATACAAGGACATGGTAGTGAGCCTTCGCCCCGGAATGACAAAGGACAGGGACGAGGTTTTGAGGGAACTTGTGGATATTCAATATATCCGAAATGACCTGGATGTGGACAGAGGTACCTTCAGAGTCCGAGGGGATACCATCGATATCTATCCCGCAGAAGGCGGAGACTATCTGATAAGAGTGGAATTTTTCGGAGACGAGATCGACAGGATAGCCCAGGTGGAGCCCGTAAACGGCAAGATCCACGCAGAACTCAGTCATATCGCCATATTCCCCGCATCCCACTATGTGGTCTCAAAGGACAAGATTGCAAAAGCCTGCGACAACATAGAAAAAGAGATGGAGGAGAGAGTCAGATTCTTTAAGGGTGAGGACAAACTAATCGAGGCCCAGAGGATCAGCGAGAGGACTAACTTTGACGTAGAGATGCTCCGTGAGACCGGATTTTGCTCCGGGATCGAAAATTACTCCAGGCATTTAAACGGCACCGCTCCGGGAGAGCCCCCCATGACGTTGATGGATTTCTTTCCCGATGATTTTTTGATAATAGTGGACGAGTCCCATATGACCATCCCACAGATAAGGGGAATGTTTGCGGGGGACAGATCCAGAAAACAGACCCTGGTGGATTACGGCTTCAGACTGCCCTCTGCCCTTGATAACAGACCTCTTAATTTCACGGAATTTGAGAGCCATATCGATCAGATGATGTTCGTATCCGCCACACCTTCCGTGTATGAGGAAGAGCATGAACTGATGCGCACAGAGCAGATCATCAGGCCCACAGGTCTCCTGGATCCTGAGGTAAGCGTATTTCCCGTTGAGGGTCAGATCGATCATCTCCTCGGTGAGATCAACAAGGAGGTGGCAAAACACAACAAGGTTTTGGTCACAACCCTCACAAAGCACATGGCAGAAGACCTGACGGATTATTTAAGGGAAGTTGGAGTCAGAGTAAAATACCTCCACTCCGACATAGATACCTTGGAGCGAAGCGAGATAATAAGAGACATGCGTCTTGACGTTTTCGATGTGCTGGTGGGAATCAACCTCCTTAGAGAGGGTCTTGATATCCCGGAGATCTCCTTGGTTGCCATCCTGGATGCGGACAAGGAAGGTTTCCTAAGAAGTGCCACATCTCTGATTCAGACCATAGGCAGAGCTGCGAGAAACTCAGAGGGCAGGGTACTTATGTATGCTGACAGGATCACGGACTCCATGAAGGTTGCCCTGGATGAGACTTCAAGAAGGCGTGAGATCCAGCAAAAATACAATGACGAACACGGCATCACCCCCACCACCATAAAGAAGGCGGTGCGAGACCTTATAAGCATCTCAAAGGCCGTGGCAAAGGAAGAGATGAGATTCGAAAAAGATCCGGATTCCATGAACAGAAAGGAACTGGAGAAGCTCATCGAAGATATCACAAAAAAGATGAACAAGGCTGCCCAGTCCCTGGATTTCGAGGCGGCTGCAGAGCTGCGTGACAAGATGATAGATCTGAAAAAGAAACTGGCAGCTTTGGAAAAAGAATAACGGAGATAAATACTAATGTCAGACAGGACAAACGATGTAAAAAATGAAAGTATCGCAAGCGGCACAGGTGCTGTGAGTGATGCCGGAAACGTAAAAATGCTTCCCCAGGGATATATCAAGATCCGCGGGGCAAAGGAGCATAACTTAAAAAATATTTCGGTGGATATTCCCAGAAACCAGCTGGTGGTTCTGACAGGGCTGTCAGGTTCGGGAAAGTCCTCCCTGGCTTTCGATACTATCTATGCCGAGGGACAGAGAAGGTATATGGAATCCCTTTCATCCTACGCCAGGATGTTTTTGGGACAGATGGAAAAGCCCAATGTGGAGAGTATATCGGGACTTTCTCCCGCAATCTCCATTGACCAGAAATCCACCAACAGAAACCCCAGGTCCACTGTTGGAACAGTGACAGAGATATATGATTATTTCAGACTTCTGTATGCCAGGATCGGAACTCCCCACTGCCCGGAGTGCGGCAGAGAGATATCCAGACAGACCGTGGATCAGATGGTGGACAAGATCATGACCTTAGAGGAAGGCACAAAGATCCAGGTCATGGCTCCCGTTGTAAGAGGCAGAAAGGGTATGCATGAAAAGACCCTGGAGCGCGCAAAGAAAGCGGGATATGTCAGAGTTCAGATCGACGGAAACATGTACGATCTGTCGGAGGAGATATCCCTTGATAAAAATATAAAGCACAATATCGATATCGTTGTGGACAGACTGGTGGTAAAGGAAGGCATTGAGAGGCGTCTTACGGATTCAATTGAAAACGCACTGTCCCTTGCGGAGAATATCCTGGAGATCGCAGTCATAGGCGGAGATACGCTTACATTTTCCACAAGCTTTGCCTGCCCCGACTGTGGCATCAGCATATCCGAAGTGGAGCCCAGAAGCTTTTCATTTAACAATCCCTTCGGAGCCTGCCCTGTGTGCTCGGGACTTGGATACAAGATGGAGTTTGACGTGGACCTCATGATCCCCGACAGGACTCTCTCCATAAATGAGGGAGCAATAGCTGTCATAGGATGGCAGTCTTGCAGCGACAAAAAGAGCTTTACCAATGCGGTGCTCAGAGCCCTGTGCGACGAATATCACTTTGACCTTGATACGCCTTTTGAAGACTATCCCGAGGAGATTCAGGATATCCTCTTAAACGGAACCCACGGAAAGAGTGTTGATGTCCACTATGTGGGTCAGCGCGGAAGAGGGGTATATCCCATAGCCTTCGAGGGACTGATGCGGGATGTTGAGCGCAGATACAGAGAGACATTTTCCGAAAATCAAAAGGCGGAATACGAGACCTACATGCGCATCACACCCTGCAGTGAGTGCAAGGGCATGAGGCTTAAAAAAGAGTCGTTGGCAGTTACGGTATGCGGAAAAAATATACATGAGATAACTTCCATGTCCATAGAGAACCTCTATGACTATTTAGAGGGCATGACCCTTACCGAGACTCAGCAGGTCATCGGAAAAAGAGTATTAAAAGAGATAAAAAACAGAGTGGGATTTTTAAAGAGCGTGGGACTTGACTACCTCTCACTTTCCAGAGCCACCGGAACCCTCTCCGGAGGAGAAGCCCAGAGGATCAGACTGGCTACCCAGATAGGTTCCGGCCTTGTGGGTGTATGCTACATTTTGGATGAGCCCAGTATCGGTCTCCATCAGAGGGACAATGACAAACTTCTGGCATCCTTAAAGAGTCTGAGGGACCTTGGCAATACCCTTATCGTGGTGGAGCATGATGAGGATACCATGAGGGAAGCGGATTATATTGTGGATATCGGGCCCAAAGCCGGCGAACACGGTGGAGAAGTGGTGGCTTGCGGTACCGCAGAAGAAATCATGAAGGTGCCCGAGTCCATTACCGGAAAATACCTGTCCGGAGAACTCCGCATACCGGTGCCCGGGAAAAGACGTAAACCCACCGGATTTATAACCGTAAAGGGCGCAAAAGAAAACAACTTAAAGAACGTGGATGTCGACATTCCACTGGGAGTATTTACCTGTGTGACAGGTGTGTCGGGATCCGGAAAAAGTTCACTTGTAAATGAGATCCTTTACAAGCATCTGGCAAAGAAATTAAACAGGGCAAAGACAGTTCCCGGCCGTCATGACGGCATAGAGGGAATCGAGCAGCTGGACAAAGTGATAGATATCGATCAGTCCCCCATCGGACGTACACCCAGGTCAAATCCCGCCACATATACCGGAGTGTTTGATCTGATCCGCGACCTGTTTGCCCAGACTGCGGATGCAAAGGCAAAGGGGTACACAAAGGGAAGGTTCAGCTTTAATGTAAAGGGCGGCAGGTGCGAAGCCTGTAGCGGAGACGGTATCATCAAGATCGAGATGCACTTTTTGCCCGATGTGTACGTGCCCTGCGAAGTCTGCAAGGGAAAGAGATATAACAGGGAGACCCTTGATGTCAAATACAAGGGAAAGAGCATATTTGACGTGCTGGATATGACCGTTGAGGAGGCGTTGCCGTTTTTTGAAAATATGCCCTCCATCAGAAATAAGATCGCCACATTAAACGATGTGGGTCTTTCATATATCAAACTGGGTCAGCCCTCCACGGAGCTTTCCGGAGGAGAAGCCCAGAGAATCAAGCTTGCAACGGAGCTGTCAAAGAGAGGCACCGGAAAGACCATCTACATTCTGGACGAGCCCACCACAGGCCTTCACTTTGCGGATGTTCACAAGCTGACAGAGATATTACAGAGGCTTGTTGACAACGGAAATACGGTGGTCGTCATCGAACACAATCTGGATGTGATTAAGACTGCGGACTATATCATAGATATGGGCCCTGAGGGCGGTGACAAGGGCGGAACCGTGGTGGCAAAGGGAACTCCCGAGGAAGTCGCAAAGAACAAAAAATCATATACAGGCGCCTTTATCAAACGTATGCTTGAAAAGGACAAGGAATAAAAAATACCCTGCAGGTATAAAGTTTTATAGATCCATGCCGATACATAAAATGAAGAATACGATCGCAGGGACAATATTGCACGGATGCAAACCGCATGTATGGAATTACGTATATGCTTTAAGAAAACGGAAAGGACTCTGAGCTTTTCCGCTTTTATTTTTAAAATTTGATTAAGCCCCTAGGAAAATGGACGGGATTAGTTTATAATAATACAAGTATGGGTTTTTAGACCATTTATCCGATTTGAAAGGGGACACATCATGCAAGGTTCAGATATAGGAATCGATTTAGGAACAGCCAGTGTGCTGGTTTATATAAAGGGAAAGGGCGTAGTATTAAAGGAGCCCTCAGTTGTAGCTTTTGACAGAGATACCAACAAGATCAAAGCCATCGGAGAGGATGCACGTCTGATGCTTGGACGTACTCCCGGAAATATCGTGGCAGTAAGACCCTTGAGACAGGGCGTTATCTCGGACTATACAGTCACAGAGAAGATGATGAAATATTTCATCCAGAGAGCTCTCGGCAGAAAAACCTTCAGAAAGCCCCGCATCGCAGTTTGCGTACCCAGCGGCGTGACAGAGGTTGAAAAGAAGGCCGTTGAGGATGCTACATACCAGGCAGGAGCAAGAGAGGTTTCCATCATCGAGGAGCCCATCGCGGCAGCGATCGGTGCGGGAATCGATATCTCAAAGCCTTGCGGAAACATGATCGTCGATATCGGAGGCGGTACCAGCGATATCGCAGTCATCTCTCTTGGAGGAACGGTTGTCAGTGCTTCCATCAAGATCGCAGGTGATGACTTTGACGAAGCCATCGTTCGTTATATGCGTAAAAAGCACAATCTCCTCATCGGTGAGAGAACCGCAGAGGATATTAAGATAAAGATCGGATGTGCATATCCCAGACCCGAAGTGGACTACATGGATGTGCGCGGACGTAATCTGGTGACAGGTCTGCCAAAGACCGTGAAGGTTTCCAGCGAGGAGACCGAGGAAGCCCTCAGAGAGACCACTGCACAGATCGTGGAAGCTATCCACAGCGTTTTGGAGAAGACTCCCCCGGAACTTGCAGCGGATATCGCCGACAGAGGAATCGTTCTCACAGGTGGAGGAAGCTTACTTCGCGGACTTGAAGAGCTGATCTGCTCAAAGACAGGCATCAATACTATGACAGCGGAGGATCCCATGACTGCGGTTGCCATCGGTACCGGCAGATATGTGGAATTCCTTTCGGGATACAGAGAGAACTGATAAAGGTGAGAAACCGGATCGGAGGCCAAAATGCTCAAAGGATTATATACTGCATGGACAGGAATGGTTAATGAACAAAACAGAATGGATGTGCTGACCAACAATCTGGCCAACACCGCCACCACCGGTTTCAAAAAAGAAGGCACCACCAGCCAGAGCTTTTCTGACGTTCTGACCGACAGGATAAAGGATACATCCACGGCGGGTACGGGCAGGAGGCGAATCGGCACCAATGCTCCCGGAGTAAAGGTGGGTGAAAACTACGTTGATTATTCCCAGGGTGCTTTCAGAAGCACGGGAAATACTTTTGATCTGGCTCTGTCGGGGGACGGATTTTTTGCCATCGAATTTACCAACAAGGCGGGAGAGACCTCCACAAAATATACCAGAAACGGACAGTTTACTTTAAATTCCGAGGGGTATCTGCTTACGACGGAAGGGGATTACGTTTTGGATAATCAGAGCAGACGTATCAGGCTTGACCCCCTGCAGGATGCCACAATCGACAGAAACGGACGCATCTTCCAGAACGGAAATACGGTAGCCACCGTGGGCGTTGTGGATTTTGCGGATTATGACTATCTTGAGAGATACGGCGAGACGTATTTCAGACCCATTGAGGGCGCGTCCTTTACCACGGCAAATGCGGAAGTTTATTCCGGATACCTGGAGCAGTCAAATGTTCAGACGGTACAGGAAATGGTTAATCTTATTTCCATCAGCCGTGCCTATGAGAGCAATCAGAAAATTCTTCAGACCTTTGACAAGACTTTGGATGTGACAGTGAACCAGATCGGAAGATTGTCATAAGGCTTTTCATGGAACCCTTCAGTCGAAAAGGATTTTGACCGATATATATGTAAAGGTGAGTGCAAAGGGAATTGCCTCCCACAGGCGTCAGTTTAGGACCGAAAGGAGAATTCTATGGTACGTAGTTTATGGACAGCGGCTTCAGGAATGATCGCCCAGCAGACAAACGTAGACAATATTGCAAACAATCTTGCAAATGTAAATACAGTAGGTTACAAGACGGAGACAATGGAATTTAAGAGTCTCCTCTATCAGAATATCCAGTCCAAGACCACATCGGCAAACGGTGAGGCAAAACCCACCGGCGCTCAGGTAGGTCTCGGTGTCAGAAATTCATCCATCAGTCAGATATTCACCCAGGGACAGTTCACCGCATCCGAATCCAATACAGCTTTTGCCATCAGCGGTAAAGGTTTCTTTTCGGTGCAGGGGGGCGACGGACAGCCCTATTACACCAGAAACGGTAATTTCCAGTTCTCCCTTGCAAACGGCGGCGGAAATATGCTGAGTACAACGGACGGACTTCCCGTGCTTGATACCACAGGAAAGCCCATAATCCTCGACAGCAAATATGTTACCAGCAATATAACAATCACCGGAGACGGACAGCTCTGCTATCCCGATGAGAGCAACAACCCCGCTCCCATTGGCATCACCATCGGAGTTTATCAATTTGCCAATCCGGGAGGACTTGAAAAGAGAGGCGACACATTGTTTGCCCAGACAGCGGCAAGCGGCGCGCCCTTAAACGAGGCCACATCCACAAACCTTGAAAAGAGTAAAGTGGTTCAGGGATATCTGGAGGCTTCAAACGTTCAGGTAGTGGATGAGATGGTCAACATGATCGTGGCGCAGAGAGCATATGAACTTAACTCAAAGGCCATCACCACAACAGACGAAATGATGCAGCAGGCAAATAACCTCAGATAATACAGTTAACATAAACCGAAATTGATGATAAACGGATCCGTCTTTTCCGGATCCGGCCGGGAGGTAAAAATGGATATCTCTAATCTGTCATCTTTATACAGCACTCAGGCTAAAAATGCCGAGGCAGGCGCTTTGTCGGACAGCCTGAAAAACAAGGATTATTCCCAGGCAACCGACGAGGAATTAATGGATGCCTGCAAAAAATTCGAGAGCTATTTCGTGGAGCAGATGTACAAAGAAATGCTAAAGACTGTTCCCGAGTCCGAATTTTCCCTGGCTTCAAATGCCACCATGCTGGACTTTTTCAAAGAAAAATACGTGACACAGATCGCCGAGGACACTTCGGAAAGAGGAGACCTGGGTCTTGCAAAGATGCTCTATGAGCAGATGAAACGAAATTGAAAAATTATCTTTGGATATTCTGGTTTCTATCGTGAGTCCTTAAATTTTAGCAATTCTATTATTAAATCAAAATCGGTATCGATCGAAAAAACAATCATATATATACAAAAAAGACCCTGCATGCAAATGCAGGGCAAAATACATTTTAAAAGGATTTTTCATGGACAGACTGGATGGATTTGTAGACCATATTATATATCAGAACAGCGATAACGGATATACGATCCTGGTCCTTGACGTGGGCGGCATGGAAGTGACCTGCGTGGGAACATTGAAAGGGATCGGTGCAGGTGAGACCATTGAAGCCGAAGGGGAATACGTGGATCACCCTGTGTACGGAAAACAGTTCAAGATAATCTCATACATCACTGTGGCCCCAAAGGACAGTGTCAGCATAGAGAGGTATCTGGGATCCGGCGCCGTAAAGGGTGTGGGCGCAGCACTTGCAGCCAGGATCGTAAAAGCTTTCGGCGAGGATACATTGAGGGTTATCGAGGAAGAGCCCGAGAGACTGGCGGAGATCAAGGGTATCAGCAAGAGAAAAGCTGAGGAGATAGCTATAAGCATGGAGGAAAAAAAGGATCTTAGAGAGGCCATGATATTCCTCCAGCAATACGGTATTTCGAACACTCTGGCAGTAAAGATATACAATAAATACGGCTCGGAAATGTATGGCGTCATGAGGGATAATCCCTACAGGCTGGCAGAGGACATTCCGGGAGTTGGCTTTAAGGTTGCGGACGAGATTGCGTCAAAGATCGGGATCAAAACCGACTCGGATTACAGGATAAGATGCGGAATTTTTTATGCCATGTCAGGCTCCTACGGCGAGGGACATTGCTACCTTCCGGTGGAGGATCTGGTGGACAGAGCAGCAGAACTTTTGGATATAAGCAGGGAATATATTTCCCCGCAGCTTGATAATCTGGTGATGGACAGGAAACTGGTGATAAAGGGTGAAAAGGCTTTTTCCACCCAGATGTATTATACGGAATTAAACTGCGCCGCACTTTTGCATCACATAAATAACTCCGTGGGAGAGACTGAGCTTCTGCCATCGGAGGATGAAAAACTGATACTCAAATTAAAAAATCTGGCGACAGAACTTGATATGGAGCTTGATGACCTGCAGTTAGATGCCGCCGTAAAGGCTGTAAAAAACGGAGTTTCCGTTATCTCGGGCGGCCCCGGAACGGGAAAGACCACTACCATCAATCTCATCATAAAATATTTTGAATCAGAGGCCATGGACCTGATGCTGGCGGCGCCTACGGGAAGAGCCGCAAAGCGAATGACGGAGGCCACGGGAGTGGAGGCAAAGACCATCCACAGAATGCTTGAACTGAACGCGGGGCTTTCAGATGAAGACTCCAGGAAAGTTACTTTTGAGAGAAATCAGGAAAACCCTCTTGAGACTGACGTGGTGATAATAGATGAGATGAGTATGGTGGACATCCAGCTGTTTTTGGCGCTTTTAAGGGCAGTTATGCCCGGGACCAGGCTCATACTTGTGGGGGATGTGAACCAGCTACCCAGTGTGGGACCGGGTCAGGTTTTGAGAGATATAATGGAGAGCAGGGCGTTTCCCACCACGGTCTTAAACAAGGTCTTCAGGCAGTCCGAGGGAAGCGACATTGTCATGAACGCCCACAGGATCAACAACGGAATACAGATTAATCCCGACAACAAGTCAAAGGATTTCTTTTTGCTGGAAAGAAATGACGTAAATGTCATTTATAAGCACATGATCCAGCTCATAACCGAGAAACTCCCGGGATATGTGAATGCCACGCCCTTTGACATCCAGGTGCTCACTCCCATGAGGAAGGGGAACCTGGGCTGTGAAACCTTAAATTCCATATTGCAGGAATACTTAAATCCTCAGGACGGCTTAAAAAAAGAGTATGCCCAGGGTGAAAAACTGTTCCGTACAGGGGACAAGGTCATGCAGATAAAAAACAATTACAACCTGGAATGGGAGATCATGGGCAGGTACAACATCCCAATCGACAAAGGCCTGGGAGTCTTTAACGGAGACATGGGGATAGTGAGGGAGATAAACGAAAATGCCCAGACCCTTACCGTGGAATTTGATGAGCACAAAAGGGTGACCTATCCCTTTACGGGGCTTGAGGAACTGGAGCTTTCCTATGCCGTCACCATCCACAAATCCCAGGGAAGCGAGTATCCGGCGGTGGTACTGCCGCTACTTACCGGCCCCAGGATGCTCTTTAACAGAAACCTTTTATACACAGGTATCACCAGGGCAAAAAAGTGCGTCACCATACTTGGCAGCAAGAAGACTCTGGCCGACATGATAGATAACCAGAGCGAGAACAAAAGATATACGGATCTGAAGGCAAGGATCCTTGAAGCGGCTGGCGACAGATAGATTGAGAACCGGGGACTGCGGAGAAGTCGAAAGGAACTTGATTGAAAAAATTTTTAAAAATCATTACGGAGCTTATCTACCCGAAAAGGTGCCCGGTCTGCGACAAGACAGCCCCCTTTGGGGAAAAGATCTGCCCCGGCTGCAGGGAGGAATTAAAGATCATCACCTCCCCCTGGTGCATGAAATGCGGCAGGAAGCTTGAGGAGGAAGGGGCGTATTGCAAAGACTGTCTTAAAAAGGAGCACAGATTTGTCTGCGGCAGGTCCCTCTATGAATACAAAAGCGTGTACGGAAGCATTTACAGGTTCAAGTATGAAAACCGTCCCGAATACGGGGAATTTTTCGGGGAGGAAATGTATAGGAACTTAAAGAGCTTTATAGACTACACAAAAGCGGAGGGGATAGTGCCCATTCCTCTCCACAGGAAAAGACAGAGAAAAAGGGGTTATAACCAGGCGTATCTCCTTGCAAAAGTCATTTCCGAAGGAACGGATATCCCTCTTTATCCGAATTATCTGAAAAGAGTGAAAAATACTGCACCACTGAAGTTATTGCCCCCCGCACAAAGGCAAAATAATTTGAAAAAGGCTTTTATTGTAAGTCAAAATGTTGTAAAATTAAAGTCAATTATAGTAGTTGATGATATATATACTACCGGAAGTACTATGGATGAGGCTGCGACAGCTTTGCTTGAAAGCGGAGTGCGCGAGGTCTTTTTTGTGACCCTTGCGGGAGCCGGAATCTGATAAACAGCGGAAGGAGAGTTTGCTTATGGATGTCAGAAACTGTAGAGGATGCGGAAAGATTTTCAACTATGTGGCGGGTTCAATCCTGTGCCCGAGCTGCAGGGAAAAAATGGAGGTCAAATTCCAGGAAGTAAAGGAATACATCCGTGTCAATCCCGGCGTCGGCATGAGAGAGGTTGCCGAAGAGTGTGACGTGGATCCTCAGCAGATCCAGCAGTGGCTCCGCGAAGAGAGACTCGAGGTAACAGAGGCTTCTCCCATATATCTTAACTGCGAGGCCTGCGGTGCCAGCATCAGAAGCGGCAGGTACTGCATCAACTGTAAGGGACGAATGACAAACGGATTCAGAAATGCCATCCAGACTCCCCGTATGGAGCCTGAACACAAAAAGGATGTAAAAGACAATCCGGCCATGAGATTCCTGAAATAAGATTTACAAAGGATCAGACAAATGTTAAATGAGGAACGTATCAGGCTCATGACCCGAATGGCGTCTTATGAGCAGAACGAGGGAAAGAGAAATACCAACATCGGCAATTATTTCAGAGGGGATTATATCCTCATCCAGATCATCAAATCGGTGATAAGCGCCACCATCGCTTTCGGAATTGTGTTTGCACTCTATGTTTTCTACAATTTTGAATCCTTTATGGCGGACATCTACAAAATGGATCTGATGGAATTTGCCGGCAGGGTATTTAAATACTACGGCTATACTGTGGTTATCTACGGGGTATTGTCTTACATCGGATTTTCTTACAGGTACGCAAAGACAAAAAACAGCCTGAAAACTTATTATAAAAATTTAAAAAAATTAAACAGCCTATACGGTAATCAGGCGAAGAAATGAGGACGTAATGACAACTTTATTGGAGTTTAGAGAAAATATCAAGAGGTTTTACAGCAAGTACGAGGCTGTCCTTATACCGGCGGCCAAGTTCATATTTGCACTTATAGTTCTTGGCACATTGAATTCACGTCTTGGATATATGGCCATGATCGACAAGGTGGCTCTTTTGGTTGCGGTGTCGGCGCTGTGTTCGTTCCTTCCAATGGGAGCGTTACTTGGATTTGCGGCGCTGTTTTCACTGGGACATATGTATGCTCTCACCATGGAGGCGGCTGCCCTAGGCGTATGTCTGTATCTGATAATCTTTATTCTGTTTTTGAGATTCAGTGCAAAAGAATCCATAGTGATCATGATCACACCCCTTCTGTGCGCATGGAAGATCCCCTACGCCGTTCCCATTGTGATGGGACTTGTGGGAGGACCTGCTTCGGCCGTGTCAGTGGGATGCGGTGTCATAATCCACTACTTTTTCGAGACTGTGACCACAAATGCAGCCACCATCGGCAGCATGGGCGACGAGGAGGCTATCGCAAAGCTTCGACTCCTTATCGACGGTTTCCTTGGAAACAAAGGTATGATCGTCATGGTGATGGCCTTTGCCATAACGGTTTTGGTGGTTTATATCATAAGGCGTCTTTCAATTGAGCATTCCTGGACCATAGCAATGGTTTCCGGAGCCATAATCGATATGATCATCCTCTTTATCGGGGATTTAATGTATGATACGAATATCTCACTTGTGGGAGCCCTTATCGGAGCGATCCTGGCCATACTTGTGGGCAAGATCCTGGAGCTTTTCAGATTCTGCGTGGACTACAGCAGGACCGAGAAGGTACAGTTTGAGGATGATGAATATTATTACTACGTAAAGGCAGTGCCAAAGATGACCCTGGCAGAGCCCGAGAAAACAGTAAAGAAAATCAATTCGCAGAGTCGGGCGTCGGAAAATGTGCGCAGAAATGCGGGAAACAATGCCGGACGAAGTGTTGTGACCGAGAGGACCGGTTACGGAAACGACAGACGTTCCAATTTAGGGGACTATGCCGGATCCAGAAGCGTCACCATCAATTCCAAAGTAACGGATGATGACGAGGATGATTACGAAGATCTATTTTAGGAGCACCTGATAAATGGAGTGGATTGAACAGGCTATTGATTCATTTAGCAATTTCAATATCTACAGAGGCACGATGGACATATGGGATGTGGTTGAGATCCTCATCATTGCCGTGATTCTGTATTACATCCTGGTGTGGATGAAGACCAGCAAGGCCTGGAGCCTTTTAAAGGGTCTCATCGTCATCGCTGTATTTTTGGTGCTTGCATATCTGTTCCAGATGAATACGATCCTGTGGATCGTTCAGAACCTTTTAAGCTTTGCCCTGATGGCATTTATCGTTGTGCTCCAGCCGGAGCTTAGAAAAGCTCTGGAGGAGTTGGGAAAACGAAACATCCTCTCCCAGGTTTTACCTTTTGAAAGCTCTCACAAGGACGACGAGAGTTTTACGGAGAAGACCATAGACGAGATAGCAAAGGCATCTCTTGAAATGGCAAGAGCAAGGACCGGAGCCCTCATCGTAATAGAGAAACAGATACTCTTAGATGACATCGAGAGGACCGGTATAGAGATCGACGGCAAGGTTTCAAGCCAGCTTTTGATCAATATTTTCGAGCACAATACACCTCTCCACGACGGAGCGGTGATCATAAAGGGTAACAGAGTAAATTCAGCCACATGCTACCTTCCCCTTTCGGATACAACGGACCTCAGCAAGGACCTTGGAACCAGACACCGTGCGGGTGTCGGCATGAGTGAGGCGTCCGATGCGGCTGTTGTCATCGTATCCGAGGAAACGGGCAAGATAAGCCTCGCCTACGAGGGAAGGCTCGAGAGAAATCTCGACACTGAAAAACTGAAGACCAGACTGATGCATATTTTTAACATTGGTGAGGAAGAGGAAAAGACTCACAAATGGGGAAGGAGCCGCAGCAAAAAATGAGAAACAAACTTTTCAACAATGCGGGCCTTAAGATATTATCAGTCATTTTGGCCACCATCCTCTGGTTTTTGGTGGTACAGATCGAAGACCCCCAGGATTCAAAGACCTTAAGTGACATTAAGGTCAAACTTATAAATACATCGCTCTTAGAGAACGAAAACAAGGTTTACAGCGTTATCGACAATACGGACAAAGTGTCCGTAACCGTTAAAGCACCAAAGAGCGTTATCAGTCAGCTCAGGAGCTCGGACATCGTGGCTGAGGCCGATGTCAGTAAACTGACTGATATCAATACGGTCGCAATAACATATTCCATAGAAAACGTGGATTCGGATTATACCATCCAGGGAAATCACGATTCCGTAAAACTGGATGTGGAAGACAGAAAGACCAAGTGGGTAAAACTCAGATATTCCACCACCGGCGAAGTGGCCGAAGGATATATGGTTGCATCGGCATCCCCCGATCAGACCCAGGTTGAGGTTTCCGGTCCCGCATCTTTGGTAGATGCAGTCAGCTATGCAAAGGTTGATATCGATGTGACGGATGCCACCAGCAACCTGTCTGTCAGCGTAGATATATCCCTCTTTGATTCGGATGACAACCCTATCAACCAGCAGACCATCACCAAAAATGTGGACTATGTTCACATGACGGTTGAGGTCCTGGCCACAAAGGAGATCCCCGTAAAGGTTAATTACAGCGGAGAGCCTGCGGAAGGATATGCAACTACAGGTGAGATCACATGCTCACCGTCAAGCATCACCGTTGCAGCATCTCCATCGGTACTTTCAAATGTGGATGCTCTGGTCATCCCTGCGGAAGCCATTGATATCACCGACGTTACCGAGAGTGTGGAAGCGAGTTTATATGCCAGAGATTATCTGGATGACAACGTGAAGCTTGCAAGCTTTGAGAGCGATTACAAATTGACGGTTAATATCGGCATCGAGGAAGTCAGGGAATTAAACATTTCGGTCAAACCAAATCGAATATCCCTTGAAAACATTCCCTCGGGAATAAGCGCTTCGGCTAATGACGACGCGGAAGTTAACTTAAAGATAAAGGGACTTGATTCCTCTGTATCAGACATCAACACTTCCGCTTTAAGGGGAACTGCCGATGTGGGAAAATATTTCGAAGAGGCCGGTTTATCCGATCTGCAGGATCAGCTGGGCGTACACTTCATCCCTGTGGAGATCAATTTCCCGGATGGCGTGACTGTTGAGAAAACTCCCACGATTCGTGTGGAAGTGACAGAAAAATAACTACAATAACCCTTGTAGGCAGACATATTTTTTGGTATATTTAAATTAGACTTTAGTCCATCACATGGGCGGATGAATTGGAGGAGAAGTTATGGTCAGTCAGAAGGTTACAATCAAGAATCCTACAGGCTTACATCTCAGACCCGCAGGCATTTTATGCAAGGAGGCAATGCAGTTCAAATCATTGATCACTTTTAAATTTAATGATACAACTGCAAATGCAAAGAGCGTATTAAGTGTTCTGGGCGCTTGTGTAAAAAGCGGAGATGAAATTGAATTCTTTTGTGATGGCGAAGACGAGGAAGAAGCATTAAAGAGCCTTGTGGAAGCTGTTGAAAGCGGCTTGGGCGAATAGGAAAAAAGCATATAAGGGATACGACTTTAAAGGGTCGTATCCCTTTTTAATTTTGTCTTAATTTTAACTTTGTTTCGTTGCCACAAGTGGCCATAAATGGTATGCTGACTATGGATTATTTTGCGTAAGAAAAGTTTGCTGAAACTGAACTTACAGACCGGGTAAATCTTAGAGAAAACGAGGATCGACATGGAAAGTCTGAGTGTAGTGGTTCCCTGTTTTAACGAGGAACAGAATGTTGAACGTTTCTATGAAAAACTGATAAACAGCACAGAGTTTTTAAAGGACAGATCATGCGGTCTTGAGATAATATTCGTGGATGACGGATCTTTTGACAAAACCTATGACAGGATCATGAGTGTCAGATCAAACGATGACAGAGTCAGGCTTATTTCTTTTTCCAGAAATTTCGGAAAAGAGGCGGCCATGTTTGCGGGACTTGAAAAGTCAAAGGGTGACTATGTGGTGATAATGGATTGCGACCTGCAGGATCCGCCGGAGCTTTTAGCGGAAATGTTTAAATACATTGACGATGGATATGATTCCGTGGCAACCAGGCGCGTCACCAGAAAAGGCGAGCCACCCATCAGAAGTTTTTTTGCAAGATGTTTTTATAAACTTATGAAAAAAATATCCGCCACGGAGTTTGTGGACGGAGCCAGAGATTACCGCCTCATGACCAGGCAGATGGTAAATGCCATCCTCTCAATGCCGGAATATAACCGCTTTACAAAGGGAATATTCGGCTGGGTGGGCTTTAAGACCAAGTGGCTCGAATATGAAAATGTGGAGAGAGTTGCAGGAGAGACCAAATGGAGCTTTTGGAAGCTTGTGGGATATTCCATCGAAGGTATCGTGGCATTTTCCACCAAGCCCCTGATGATAGCTTCCGCCATGGGAGTGTTCTTTTGCTTGCTGGCATTCGTTATGATCATCTTTACCATAGTCAGAAAACTGGTATTCGGAGACCCGGTTTCCGGATGGCCATCCCTGGTCTGTATCATACTGTTATTGAGCGGAATACAGTTTTTCTGCACCGGAATACTCGGCCAGTACCTGGCCCGAACCTACATGGAAGTTAAGAGGCGCCCTCTTTATGTCATCAAGGAGGAACTCTAGTATTTCGTTCTACTTTGACAGGATAGTATGTTGCCCTCGGAAGCGGGCCCCGTCTGCAGGGCGCCAGTCGCTCAGACAGTCCTCGCCGCTTCGGAAAAAACCCTCGCGTCTGCGGAACTCGCTTGGTGGCATCCCTGCAGACATCCCACTTCCTTCTGAACTTAAGGGCTCGGATAAAAAAGGATGTTGTACCAGCGTTTCGTAAGGAAATTAACAGGGCAATGTATTACCCTCGGAAGCGGGCCCCGTCTGCAGGGCGCCAGTCGCTCAGACAGTCCTCGCCGCTTCGGGAAAACCCTCGCGTCTGCGGAACTCGCTTGGTGGCATCCCTGCAGCCATCCCACTTCCTTTTGAACATTAAGAGTGCGGATAATAGATGGAGCCGTAACAATTTTTACAAATAGAATTTTAGGGGAATATCAACACAGTGAAAAAACTACAGTGGACCGACAGCTTAATATTGCTATTTTCGTCCATCATATGGCTCAGTGAGGTGCTTCATCTCATGGGCCTTGTTTTGCATGCGGATATGTGGATATTAACTGTATCATTCGGAGTGGGAACCCTGATCCTCATCGCACTGTTTATATACTTTGCTTTTATAAAGAACAAGATTAGGAGCAAAACAGCCCTGTCCTGGGACCTTAATTCCATTATTTTCAGGGGCATCGTACTGCTTCAGATCTTTGTCATATTGTTCGTAGACATTCCCTATATAAAGACTGATATCACCGCAGAAACCGTGAATTCCTTTTTAAGCACGGGACATGTTTATGCAGAAAATCCCCTCACCGGAGGCGCCCCGGCTATGCCAAGTAGGTTAAAGATCCTCTGCCTCCCTACCCTGTATACATTTATCTGCAAAATATTCAGCGCCGAGGCTGTTACAGTGGTGTGGCGAGCTGTGCCAGTGGCGATTATCATTTTAAGCTACATAGTTTTTTATGATCTTTCAAGGACCCTGTTTATAAAAAAAGAGAGCAGGACCCTGTTTATGCTGTCTTTGAGCGTTCTCTTATTTGTGGGATGTTATACATACGGGATGGAAGGCTTTTTACTGTTATTTGCCGGATGGCAGGGTAACAGCATAAGGGCAATGATACTTATGCCTGCAACGCTTAATTTTGCCATAAAAAAACAATGGCTTTTCTGCGTAGTTTTTATATTGACGGAAGCTATGACAGTCTGGACTCTTTACGGCGCAGGATTTTGCCTTCTTGAAACCATTTTGATCTTTTTGATCGGGTTTATAACTGAAAAAATAACAAATAAAAAACCGGAGGTACGCTATGAGTGAGTTAATGATGAGCGCCCTTCGGGAAATGGCAAAATATAACGGGAGAAGTAAGTTTTTAGGGCTTTTCCTCATATCGCTGTTTATTATTTTCGTTTTTTTAAGAGAAAAAAAGAGCTTTCAGATCTATGGTCTGATAATGTTTTTAGCGCTTATCTGTCCTGTGACGGGAGCGCTTCTCTGGAAATATCAGACCCGGTTTTTTGATTATCTGAACCTCCTGTACCTGATGCCGGTTTCGGTGATAACGGCTTACGGGGCGGTAAAGATTTATGATCTGATAAATGAAAAGATACAAAAAAGATACATGTTTTATATTTTCTTTGCCCTGGTGGTATATATATCCGGTAATTTCGGGCTGGAAAGTATCACGGAACTTGATCGCAGCGAAGAGGACTTAAGCAGGGCCAAAGTGCTCCTTGAAGCCGTGTCGGAGGAGGCACAGGGTCAGAGAGTTATTATCTGGGGCCCGGAATTTTTAATGGAAAACGTGAGGATCCTGTCTGAAAATATTTATCCCGTATATGGCAGGGACATGTTTGAAGAGAGCATAAAGGCCTACACTTACGATACGTACGACGAGGATGTGATATTCCTCTACGAAGCGATGAGCGCCCTTGAAAATAAAGCGGATGCCACAGAGGTAGAGTCAAATCCGAGCACCGAAGGTAAAGCCCTGATATCCGGAAATTACGCTGACAAATCCGCCGACGAAATCCTTAATAAAGCCCTTGACATAGCAGAAAAAAATGGTGTCTATGCGATCCTGATACCTGCAGGTGCTGATGAGGCAGCAGAGGTCATCGAAAAGCGCACAGGGGAAAGCGGCATGGAGATAGAGGGACTCAAACTTTATTATTTGGAGTAAAGAAATGAATGGCACATTGGTAAGCATCATAGTACCTGTTTACAATGCAAAAAATTTCATAAAACAGACCATCGAATCCGTGACAGAGGGTAGCTTTGCAGATTTTGAGCTCCTGCTCATAGATGATAAGAGTAACGACGGTACGGCAGAATATCTGGACGAGATATGCGAAAAAATGCAGGATCCGCGCATAAAGGTTTTTCACCTTTCGGAAAATATGGGAGCAGCAAAAGCCAGAAACTTTGCCCTTAAAAAGGCAGAGGGCAGATACATTTCCTATATCGATGCGGATGACATATGGAAAACCGATAAATTAAAAAATGAGATGGAATTTATGAATAAAAAGGATGCCGCCTTTGTCTTTACGGGATATGAATTTGCGGACGAAAACGGCATCGGAACGGGAAAGATCGTACAGGTGCCCGAAAAGATCACCTACAGAGAAGCCCTGGGAAATACCACCATCTTTACCAGCACTGTTTTGTTTGATACGAAAAAGATTCCAAAAGAGAATCTGGAGATGCCAATCATAAAAAGCGAAGACACAGCCCTTTGGTGGAAGGTCCTTCGAAGTGGCATCACGGGATACGGGTTAAATGAAAATCTGGTGCTCTACAGAAGAGCGGGAAGGAGCCTTTCTTCCAATAAGCTTGAGGCCCTTAGGAGAATATGGAACCTCTACAGAAAGGCAGAGCACTTAAGCGTGGTTAAGAGTTCATTTTATTTTACAAAGTGGGCAATAAATGCAGTAAAGCGAAGAGTGTGATATAATAAAAAGATTGCAGGGGTAAAAAGTCAGGCAGATACATCTGACCCCGGTGAAAAACAAAAGCCTGATATTTATGGGAGACAAAGCTTTGAAAGACAATAAAAACATTAGGAAACTCAGACGGACAGAGTCATTTAAGAGACTGATAAATTTGGGACTCTCCGCCATATGCCTTGGTCTGGAAGTGGGAATGTTTGCATACATGTGGATATTCCATTTCCAGAACAGCGTAGTTGAAGGCCTCAGAAACTTCTGGTTCAAGGGCCACTTATTGGAGATCGCCATATACGGCGTGATGCTGTTTCTGTTGTCCGTAATGTACGGCGGAATGAGGTTAGGGTATCTCAAAAATGTGGAGATCATTTTCTCCCAGATATTCGCAACGATCCTGGCCAATATCTTTATTTACGGTGAGCTTTCAGTCATGGCATTCCAGCTCTTTATGCCAAAACTGTTTATCTATATGACTGTCGTGCAGGTGATCATCGTCATCGTCTGGATAAGCATCGCAAATCTGATATATAAAAATGTATTCCCACCCAGAAAACTGGCAGTGATACACAACGGAAAATCCTCCATCGATCTGATCGAAAAATTTGAACTCAGAAAAGATAAATACAAAGTGGTGGAAACCATCCCCTACGACATGGATACCGCAGAAATCTGTGAAAAGATAAGCAGTGATTATGAAAACGGTGTCTACAATGCAGTGGTCCTTGGCGATATGCCTGTTGCAAAGAGAAATATCATCTTTAAATACTGCTATGAAAAGATGATCAGAGTCTACCTTTTGCCAAAGATCTCGGATGTGATACTTACGGGAGCGGAGGAGCTTCACGTATTCGACACGCCGCTGCTTCTTACCAGAGAATACAAGCTCTCCATGGAGGAGAGATTTATAAAGAGGCTCATAGATATCGTATTTTCACTGGTGCTCCTGGTGCTGGCATCTCCTTTTATGCTCATTACAGCCCTTGCCATCAAGCTCTATGACAGAGGGCCCATCCTCTACAAGCAGGTCAGATGCACCGAAGGCCGTCGTGAATTTATGATCCTGAAATTCAGGAGTATGAGGACCGATGCGGAAAAAGACGGCGTGGCAAGACTTGCCTCAAAGACCGATGACCGTATCACACCCGTGGGCAAATTTATCAGAAAGTGCAGGCTGGATGAACTGCCTCAGCTGTTAAACATCTTAAAGGGCGACATGTCCTTTATCGGACCCCGTCCCGAGCGCCCCGAGATCATCGCCCGGTACGTGGAAGTCATGCCCGAGTTCGTATACAGAATGAATGTGAAAGCGGGCCTTGCGGGCTTTGCCCAGGTTTACGGAAAATACAATACGACGCCCTATGATAAGCTGAAATTAGACCTTACTTACATAGAAAACTATTCAGTCATGATGGATCTAAAGCTCATGCTCCTCACCTTAAAGATCCTCTTCTGGCCGGACAGCACCGAGGGTGTCGAAACCGAGCAGCTCACAGCCTTAAAGGAAGTAAACGAAGCCAGAAAAAAAGAGTACGGCGAGGACGATATCGAGGATTAGTGCATGCTTTTGCTTACAGGTTATAAGCCCGGAACACTCAGGGGATAACGTTAACAATACTTTGCGGATGAAGGAAATATAAAATGGAAGACAGAATTGATATCAAAGAAATCCTCATTTTATTAAAAAATAAGCTCCTGTTTTTTGGCATGTTCACCCTGATATGCGGATTCCTGGGACTGTTCATTAGGCTCGGATACTGCGTCATTTTCGGGCCCGGCACGGAATATGTCTATACGGAAACCTTTTTGGTGGAGTATGGAACTGACCCACAGGTGGGACAAAGCTACACCTACATAAATGCTGCCACATGGGACAGGATAATGGATATGGATTCCTTTGTGGAGATGGTTATGGCTGAGAGCAGTGCATCCGGATTAACGGATGGAGAGATCAGAGCTTCACTGTCTGCAGACCTTGCCACGGACCTTCGTATCCCCAATATTGAAGTGAGAAACTCTGACGAAAAGAAAGCGGAGCAGATCCTGATATCAGCGGGAAGTGCCTTTGTAAAATACGGTGACCTGCGAAAAGAGATAGACTCCATAGAAGTTACCGACACCACAGGCCCCGAGATTGACAAAAACATAGACAGGCTTCCCCAGGCCTTTATCCTGGGACTCATCGTTGGCGTCATCATCTGCGGAATATATTTTTCATTTAAATATATCCTGATTGATGGAATATATACATTAAAGAAAGCATCCGAGAGATTTGGAAAACCTGCCGTTGCGGCATTTGACAAAAACGGAGAGATTTCCGATCTTGAAAAAAATGCGCTGGGTAGTTTTTTAAGCGAAAAGAAAACCTGCGCCCTATTTTTGGATGCAGACTTGGACGTGGCAAAAAAAACAAATGGCAAGGTGCTTGAAACACTTGGTAATATGGGCATCACGGCAGTTTGTGCAAAAAATGCCGTAGAATTAAAAAACGACACCGATCAGGCAGAAAAAACTTACTTTTTCATGATAAAAAGCGGCGAGACATCCATAGGACATGTCAAAAATACCATGGATAACCTTGAGGCTTTGGGATTAAACATCGATGCCATATGCATATTTGGTGCGGATCCTAAGTTCATAAAGGGCTACAGAGGAGGACGAAAATGACATTCGAACTTTTGGTTTCCTCTGTGGGTAAAGACGTAAAAGCCCTTGCGGATGACATGAATATCAGGTCGAAGGCCATCATCATAAACCAGACCGACCACTTTTCCTATGAGGAATTTGAGCATAATGACAAAAAGATAAGAGCCTACAGCTTTAACGAAAAAGGCGTTGGACTTTCACGAAACAATGCTCTCATGCGTGCGGAAGGGGACATAATTCTCTTTGCGGATGAAGATATCGTTTACGAAGACGACTGCGAGGAAAAAGTCTTAAAGGCTTTTAATGAAAATCCGGATGCAGACATGATCATGTTTAATGTGGAGCAGAGTAAGGGCAGGGAGACCTACCACATAGACGCTCCCGGAAAAGTAAACAGATTTAACTGCGGCAGGTATTCCGCCTACAGCACTGCGGTGAGGTTAGAAGCCGTGAGAAAAGCCGGAGTTACCTTTTCACTTTTGTTTGGAGGGGGCGCAAAATACTCAAACGGAGAGGATTCCCTCTTTATCAGACAGTGCATTAAGAGCGGATTCAAATGCAAAGCCGTGCCTGTTAACCTGGGCAGGGAAACAGAGAGAGAGTCCACCTGGTTTAAGGGTTATAACGAGAAATTCTTTTTTGACAGGGGAGTTTTGTACAGCTTTTTGTATGGCAGAGCGGCATATCTTTGGGCATTCAGGTTTTGCTTTACAAAGAAAAAGATGATCTGTAATGACATCAGATGGACAAAGGCCCTTAAAATCATGAAGGAAGGTATGAAAGAGGCCCATGGAAAAAATAGATGACATAAAATTCAGCATAATCGTGGTTTGCTTAAATCCAGGAAAACTCCTTGCAGAAACAATAGACAGCATCGCATCCCAGTCCTACGAAAACTACGAAGTCATCGTAAAGGACGGCCTGTCAAAGGACGGCTCCGTAGAGGAACTGATAAATGCCAATCCGCTGGGAGACAGGCTTCGCGTCTTTGAAAAGCCTGACAAGAGCATATACAATGCCATGAACCAGGCTGTGGAATTTGCCACGGGCAACTTCCTCTATTTTTTAAATTGCGGTGACAGCTTTTATGATGGGGACGTACTCTTAAAGGTTGCGGAAACCATCAATAATTACGGCAAAAAAGAGAACGTGATCTACTACGGAGATATTTATGAACTCCTCAGAAATAACAGAGTCACATCAAATCCAAAGCTTGACGGATTCGGGCTTTACAGAAACGTGCCCTGTCACCAGACCTGCTTTTATTCAAGGGATTTGTTTGCCTTAAGAGCCTACAATCCAAAGTACAGAGTAAGAGCCGACTATGAGCATTTTCTGTACTGTTTTTATGAAAAAAAAGCCCGTACCATCTATACGGGCACTGTGATCGCTTCATATCAGGGCGGTGGTTTTTCGGAGACACCGGAAAATATCAAGCGCTCAAAGGAGGAGCACAAAGAGATAACCGGGATGTATATGAATCCCGCGGATATCAGAAAATACAAGCTGATCCTCTTTCTGACCCTTGCGCCCCTCAGAACGAAGATGGCGGAGAGCAAGGCTTTTTCAGGTTTTTACCAAAGGATAAAAAAAGCCCTTTACAAGGGTTAGCCTTTTTAATAAACTGACCCAAAATAAAGGCAGAATGATTGAAAAAGAAGGGAGAAGTCATGGCCGTATATCTGGCACTGACAGCCACGGTGGTGGCTCTTGGCCTGTTTGTAAAAAATTCCAAATATGCTCTGAATGGTCAAGGACCCTCTTCTTTTAACAGTTTCGAGAGGCAGCAGGCCTTTAACGCTGTGATCGCTTTTTTTATTTTCACACTTCTGACGCTTGTGTCAGCATGCAGGATCGCCGTTGGAAACGATTATTGGGTTTACAGATTTCAGTTTAATCTCATAATGCAGGACAGACACGTGTCCTATGAGATGGGATTTAATGCGGTGGTAAAGCTGTTGCAGTACCTGTTCGGGTATGATAATTACCTGCCGGTTTTTGCATTTTTTTCCATCGTGACCTGTGCTTTTTTTGTAAAGGCTATTTACGATCAGAGCCTCTTTTTCGGGGGAAGCATATTCCTTCTCATGACCTGCGGATATTATTTTTCAAGCTTAAATACGGTCAGGTACTACCTGTGCCTTGCAATAGCCATGTTTTCCATGAAATATGTGATCGAAAAAAGATACATTAGTTTCATCACATGTATTTTGATAGCAAGTCTGTTCCACAAGACGGTTTTATTGGTGATCCCGGTGTACCTTTTTGCAGGATTTCTGGCGGACAGGAAATGGAAAAAGCTATACACCTTTATCCTGATGGCAGGTGCGGTTATTTTCGTGGCATTAGAGCCCCTTTGGAGAAAGGTGATATTCATATTCTACCCTTACTACGAGGGTTCAGTATTCGATGCGAGAAATATTTCCCTTGCAAATGTGGCAAAGTGCCTGGGAGTCTTTATCCTGTGGGCAGTGATATGTTTTTATTACAAGTCCCCTGCTAAGGATGACAGAGCAAACCGGTTCTATTTCTTTTTAAACCTGGGGGGGATTTTGGTATTTACCCTGGGCTCATTTATTCCGGAAAACACCAGAGTGGGGTATTATTTTATAATCTCCCAGGTGATGTTCATACCCAACATGATCCGGGTCATGGAAAAGGGAAAGATGAAAACAGTTTTGACAGTGGGCTGCGCTGCAGTATTTTTACTTTATTTTGCGCTGTTTTTAAGAAACGCATACTCTGTCGATATCAGGCTATTGCCCTACAGAAATATATTTTTTGACTAAGTTTTTAGAGGAGATCTCATGAGGATTTTATGGATCTGTAATATAATGCCGCCTTTAGTGGCAAAACATATGCATCTGCCCGGAAGTAACAAAGAGGGGTGGATCGACGGCATCATGCGAAAGCTTTTAAGCGAAAACAAAGAGGATTCAAAGATAGAGCTGTCCGTGGCATTCCCCGTTATAAAGGCTCTCTCAGGCTTAAGAGAAGAGATAGAATTTGAGAACACTAAATTCATGGCATACGGCTTTTATGAAGATGTATCAAGGCCTGAAATATATGATCCGGAAACAGAGGAAACCATAGGTCAGATCATTGATGAAGTCTCTCCTGACGTGATCCATATATTCGGATCGGAGTTTGGCCATGCATATGCCGCGGTTCAAAAAGCCACTGACAGATCAAAAGTCTTAATAGGCATTCAGGGACTCATATCCCTCTATGCAAAGGCCTATATGTCACAGCTGCCCAAAAGGGTCATAAACCGTGTGACCTTCAGAGACATCATTAAAAGAGATTCCATAAAAAGGCAGCAGGAAAAATTTTTCATAAGGGGCGACAGGGAGATAAAAGCCATAGAGATGGCAGGAAACATCACAGGCAGAACCCCCTGGGACCACGACGAGACCCAACGCATCAATCCCGGTGAAAAATATTACAAGATGAACGAGACCCTCCGGGGAAGCTTCTACGAGGACAGATGGAACAGAAAAGAAGCCGTGCCCCATACCATCTTTATGAGCCAGGGTGACTACCCCATAAAGGGACTTCACTTTATGCTCTTAGCCATAAAGGATTTAAAAGTGAAATACCCTGATATCCGCGTTAACGTGGCGGGAAATGTCATCATAAGGACCGGGCTTTTAAGCTTTTTAAAGGAGTCATCCTACGGAAAATATATTAAAGAACTGATAAATAAATACGACCTTTGGGATAATATCACCTTCCTCGGCAGGCTTTCATCCGAGGAAATGAAGGCAGAATATTTAAAGGCAAATGTGTATGTATGCTCATCAAGCATTGAAAACTCCCCCAATTCCCTGGGAGAAGCAATGATCCTGGGTGTGCCCTGCGTGGCGGCAGATGTGGGCGGAGTGCGCGGAATATTTGACGGAGAAAATGACGGAATACTCTATGAGGGCAGCGAGGGAAACTTATGCCTCGAAGAGATATCTGAAAACCTCAGAGCTTCGGTTGAAAAAATATTTGAAAGCTCCGATGAAGAATTAAACAAAATGGCCGAAAGCGCCATCCGACATGCCGGGAAAAATCACGATCCCCAGGCAAATTACGACAGACTTATTGAGATATACAAAGATATCGCAAACAGAGGAAAACAATGAGACTTGTATTCGTATCCAACTACCTGAATCACCACCAGATCCCCATGAGCAATGCGCTTTTTAACGCATTGTCGGGCAGTTATGCCTTCATCCAGACAGAAAAAATGGAACAGGAGAGGGTAAACCTGGGGTGGGACGATAACCTGGATTACCCATATCTCATAAAATACTATGAACAGCCCGATAAGTGCAGGAAACTGATCTCCGAGGCCGACTGGGTGGTATTTGGAGGTGTGGAGGATGAAAGCTATATAGCGGACAGGATAGCCGCCAAAAAGAAAGTATTCAGATACAGCGAACGACTTTACAAGGAAGGCCAGTGGAAATTTGTTTCCCCAAGGGGACTAAAGAAAAAATTCCACGACCACACCAGACATTTTGCAAAGCCCGTATACCTTCTCTGCTCAGGGGCCTATGTGCCCTCCGATTTTCACCTGGTAAAGGCATATGGGAAAAAGATGTACAAATGGGGATATTTTCCCGAGACAAAGCGTTACGACGTGGATAACCTCTTGGAAAATAAAAAAGGAAATTCTACAGGCACCCTTCAGATCATGTGGGCCTCCAGATTTATCGACTGGAAACATCCCGAGATTGCTCTATCCGTGGTATATCACCTAAAGAGCAAAAATATTGATTTTAAGATGATCATGGCAGGCACCGGGGAACTTTTGGAAGAGACAAAAAAGAGAGCCGAAAAGGAAGACCTGTCTGAATATATAGAATTTACGGGAGCACTGCCCCCGTCACAGGTTCGCCGCCTCATGGAGCGGTCGGACATCTTTATCCATACCGCGGACAGAAAAGAGGGATGGGGAGCAGTATTAAACGAAGCCATGAACAGCGGCTGCGTATGCTTTTCCGATGTGGCTGTGGGAGCTGCGCCATACTTAATAGAGGATGGAGTTAACGGTGTCTTATACAGAAGAGAAAACATGGACGGGCTCTATGCAAAGCTTGACCGGGTTGTAACGGAAAAGGCCCTAAGGGAAAGAATCGGAAAAGCAGCCTACGAGACCATAACAGGTAAGTGGAATGCGGAATATGCCGCAAAGCAGCTGGTGAGACTGATGAGCGGTGATATGACTTTTGCGGAATCGGGCCCCTGCTCAAAGGCAGAAGTCATAAGCGAGAAAAAGATGCGCAGAAAAGTCAGAAAATGGTGATCAGAAAAATTTGATGGCACCTGATTCAGAAACAGAAAACATGAAATTTGATGTTATAAAAACCAATGAAGAAATGAACGGTAAAGCAGCTACAGATATAGAAAAGACCAAATATGATATGAATGAAAAAGTTAATCCTCTGATATCGGTTATCGTACCCGTATATAATACCTATGATTACTTAGAGCGGTGCGTTAAATCCATTGCCTGCCAGACCTATGAAAACATAGAGATCATATTGGTGGATGACGGTTCCACGGACGGAAGCGAAAAGCTTTGTGATAAGCTTGCGGAAGAAATCACCGATAATAAAGGCGGTTTGGGTAAAACCGTTAAAGTCCTTCACAAGGAAAACGGTGGCTCCAGCTCCGCCAGAAATTTAGGAATCAAGAACGCAACAGGCGAGTACCTGGGATTTGTCGACAGCGATGATTACATATCACCTGAAATGTACGAGGAACTGATAAACGGGATAAGAAAGTCAGGAGCAAAGATAAGCCAGGTGGGAAGAGACGAGATCGATGCGGCCGGAAACAAGCTTCCCGATATCTGCACGCCGCCTGAAAAAGGCAGGCTGGAAGATTCAAAGGATTTTTACAGAGAGCTTTTGATGCACAGGGGTGATGCCTCGTTTTGCACGAAGCTGATAGACAGGGAGCTTTTTAAGGACAGAGCCTTTCCCGTGGGACTTTTAAACGAAGATTTCAGGCTCCTTATCGAAATGCTTCCGGAATGTAACGGAGTTTATAACCTGCCCTATGTGGGATACCACGTTTTTTACAGGATCGGTTCAAACTCCAGAAAAGAGAGCAAGGATAAATTTTCAAGGGTTTTCTCAGACAGCGTAAATAATGCGGATTACGTGGCGGAACTGGTGGATAAATACTATCCCGAACTAAAGGATGTGGCCTTCAGGTTTGGAGTTTTTCAGAGGATCGAATACATGCTCCATATCCCCGTAAAGGATATGAACAAAAACACGACCCAGTATATAGATATTGTAAAGTGGCTTAGAAGAAACTATTTTAAGGCTCTGGGGAATAAATACCTGACACTTAAAAACAAAGCCTATGTCACAGTTTTTGCCCTGGCTCCAAAGAGCATCAGATGGGTGCACAAAAAGATAAAAAGACTGTAGACTTCAAAGATATTTTTACAAAATATATGGCGCGCAGAGACTTATTTTGCGGCAGCGGATAGGAAACCTGCGCCTACGGAGGATCAAATTGAGCTCCAAAGCAAAGATAAAGGAAAAAAAATCCATATCAGAAATGGGAAGCAGAGCGTCCTTTAGAGTATTAAAGGAACTGGTGGGACTCTACATTTTAGCCATCACCTGCGTCATGCCCTTTTATTTCACGGACGGATACAGCCATATCGGGTCCGACAAATTTGATTTTTTTAAAAATGTCACATTGTTCTTTGGCAAAGTCGTGATCCCGGTGATGGTGATATTCTGGATCTTTGACCTGACGGTGAAGATAAAAAATGAAAAAACGCGTATGGGCGCGGCTTCAAAAAATACCCCAGGGTTTAAACAGATATTTATGAAGGGCCATATTTTTGACCTGACGAAGTTTTCGACTGTTGATATCTTTGTCGCCCTCTACGGACTGATTCTGACCGTTTCATATCTGACCTCGGAATTTAGAGGTGCGGAGAATTTTTGGGGTGTAAAGGGGTGGCACATGGGTTACGGAACCCAGATGTGCCTGGTCATTGCCTATTTTATCATCTCCAGATACTGGGTGCCCCACGAGATATATATGTATCTCATCCTGGCGGTGAGCTTTGTAGTGAACCTGTGCGGCCTCTTAAACAGGTTTGGCATCATGGTCTTTGGCATGGAATATTCAAATCCCAGTTTTATATCCACCATAGGAAATATTAACTGGTTTTGCGGATATATAACGGTTACGTTTTTTATCGGAGTGTATATGTTATTTTGCATGGAACTTCCGCAGAAGGCGGGAAAAAATGCAAATGCCATTAAGCGAGAGAAGGCTCACTCAAAGGCTGACAGGAAAGAAATTTTGCGATTTGTGCTCCTTAACATCTACGTTTTTATCGGCAGTGCCATGATGGTGGCCCAGGGATCCATGAGCGGAATGGTGGCAACCGGGGCTGTGGCGGCAGCAGGACTGTATTTTTCACGGCTTGATGATGCAGATTTGAAAAAAGTGCTGTGGGAGATCACGCTGTTTTTTGGAAGTTGCAGTGCGCTGTATATAATAAGGCTGATCGAACCGGATAAATTTAATCTAAGCGACAGAGTAACGGATATTCTCACACATACTTGGATGCCGGTTGTATTATTTATATTAAGCGTGACCCTTTTCTTGGTTAAAAGCCTTAGGAAGATACTGGGAAAGGTCATAAAACCTGTAATAATTGCGGGAATCGGGGTACTCCTTTTAACAGTGATCCTCATAGTGATAAATACCATTTCTCCGGGACATCTGGGAAAACTGTCCGACATGGCACCGTTTACTTTTAATGAATCCTGGGGCAGTTACAGGGGAGCCACATGGATGGCAGGCGCCAAAACATTTGCGGCTCAAGGCTTTAAGGGAAGGCTTATCGGTGTAGGTCCGGACATGATGAGTAAGGCCCTTTACAACCAGCCTGCACTGGAACCACTAAAGGAACAGATGGCAAGTGTATTCAATGGTGCAACTCTTACTAATGCCCACAATGAATGGTTAACCATCCTTGTAAATATGGGGTTATTTGGTATAATGGTCTTCGGTGGTCTTGAGATAAGCGCATTAAAGAGGTATTTAAGCAAAAAAACAGGTATTGATGCCGCAGGTCACGATTACCAAAGGCAGATCATGTTTGCAGGCAGCATAGGGGTATGCCTCTTTGCATATATGATCAACAATATTTTCAGTTTTGAACAAGCCATGAATGTGACCACAATGTTTGTGATGCTTGGAATGGCTGAGGGGTTTATGAGACAGATCGGGGACTAAATAGTAAAGAGAGAATCTCATAATGACAGATTTAACAAAAAAGGATAGCGATACAGGCATGAATAAGAATATGAAGCCGGGACGAAAATTTAAAAACAATATTAAATTAAAAGATAAATTTTCACTTAAGATACCCGCAAACCGCATTATATCACTGATTTTGATGGATATAATGAGTGTTGCTGCGGCTTCTTTTCTGGCGCTCTATATCAGGTATGATTTTAATTTCTTTTCAATTTCCGAATATCATCTTGATGTATTTGAAAAAATGCTGCCGGTAAATATACTGGTGACACTTGTCATGTACTTTTTGTGGAAGCTTTACCAGAGCGTGTGGAGATATGCCAGTGCCAGCGAGCTTATAAATATCATCTTTGCAACCACTTCATCGGCAGCGGTTTTGCAGGTGATCATACTACTGTCAGAGGATTCGCTCCCGAGAAGCTATTATCCGATCTATTGGTTTTTGCTCACAGCGGCCACCTGCATGATCAGATTCGGTTACAGGATCCTCAGGATCATCAATTCAAAGAGAGTTGAAAAGATTAGGAAAAACGAGAGCACCAATGTCATGATAATCGGTGCCGGAGCGGCAGGAAATGCCATCATAAAAGAGATCGAGTTCAGCCGTTACGTAAACCTGGACGTTAAGTGCATCATCGATGACAATCCCGGATGCCACGGCAAATACATGCGCGGTATCCAAATCGTGGGTGGCCGTGACTACATCCCTGAAGCGGTGCAAAAATATAACGTGGATGAGATCATCTTTGCCATTCCATCTGCCAGCCGTCAGACCAGAAAAGAGATTCTGGAAATCTGTAAAGAGACGGGATGTAAACTTCGTACTCTCCCGGGTATGTATCAGCTGATAAACGGAGAGGTAAGCGTTGCAAAACTTAAAGATGTGGACATCGAAGACCTCCTGGGCAGAGATCCCATAAAGATCAACACCGAGGAAGTATTTGAATATATAAACGACAAAGTCATCATGGTAACCGGAGGCGGCGGATCCATAGGAAGCGAGCTTTGCAGACAGATCGCAAAGCATGATCCCAAACAGCTCATTATTGTGGACATATATGAGAACAACGCCTACGAGATACAGCAGGAGCTTCTCAGAAAATATCCGAAATTAAATCTGGTGGTGTTGGTGGCTTCAGTCAGAAACACATCCAGAATGGATGGCATATTTGCCAAATACAGACCAAACATCGTATACCATGCAGCGGCTCATAAACATGTTCCCCTCATGGAGACAAGCCCCAATGAGGCCATCAAAAACAACGTGTTCGGTACATACAAGACAGCTCAGGCTGCAGATAAATACGGCGTGGACAGATTTGTACTGATATCAACAGACAAGGCAGTTAACCCCACAAATATCATGGGTGCCAGCAAGCGTATCTGCGAGATGGTGATCCAGATGATGAACAGAAAATCAAAGACCAATTTCGTGGCTGTCAGATTCGGAAATGTCCTGGGCAGTAACGGATCGGTAATACCTCTTTTCAAGAAACAGATCGCAGAGGGTGGCCCCGTAACGGTTACAGACCCTGAGATCATCAGATATTTCATGACAATACCCGAAGCCGTTTCGTTAGTGCTTCAGGCAGGAGCCTATGCAAAGGGCGGAGAGATATTTGTCCTCGACATGGGCGAACCCATGAAGATATTAGACCTTGCAAAGAACCTGATAAAGCTTTCAGGTTACAAGGTGGGTGAAGACATAGAGATCAAGTTTACAGGCCTTCGCCCCGGTGAAAAAATGTACGAGGAGAGGCTCATGGCCGAGGAAGGCATGCAGAGCACTGCCAACAAGATGATCAGCATCGGAAAACCCATTGAATTTGACGATGCCGTGTTTGAAAAGCAGCTAGAGAAACTATATGCGGATGCCATCCATGAATCAGACAGCATCCGCGAAGATGTGAAGGCTATCGTAAAGACTTATACCTACAATTGACTTAAATAAAAGCTGCGAGGACTGCCTGAGCGACTGGCGCCCTGCAGACAGGACCCACTTCTTGATTAACCTTTTGTCAGGTCATTTAGAAAAGAACCGGATTGTTACCGAGAAGAACATAATAGAAATATACAACTCCACATATTACATGAGGAACCAGACACACCAAAGACAGAATATCCTGCCATTTGGTGTGTTTTTTATTTTCATACAAAGATTTAAACAGCAAAACAATGGATGTCATAAACACAAAGAACAAACCATGCATATATCCCCAGGAGAAATTGGCATCGTTTAATCTAAATCCACCTTCATATAAAAACAAAAAACTTAATGTGCCAACTATGTGCGAATACCACGAAAAACGCAAAAAACGGTTCTTAATGAAGTCTTTACAGTGCAACAAAAGAAAAATCAGAGGAAAGAAATTTGCTTTTAAAAAGGCCATTTTTATGCCTCTCGTCCAGACATGCCACGCTACCGCCATGCCTAAATGTATTCCGCCCTCCGAATCGGAAGTTTCAAATACACTCAGATACTGATAAATAAGAGCGATGGCGGAAGGGATCATGGCAATCGCCATAAACCATATATGTTTTGTAAATCCCTTTTCCCTGAAGATGTCTGCAAATACGACAACTGCCATAACAGGGAAAAACACAAATGCAAAGCTTGGCTTTGCCAGAACACCTAAGAGCGCAAAAACGGAGAGCAGGATGTAATCAGTGATCTCACGTTTGCCGTCTTCTATCTCCGTAAACTTTAAAAATAAAAGAATCGCGAAGGGCTTTATGGCATGATACGTGGCATTGTGAAACGGATTCGGTGAAAATACTCCAAGATATCTGAAGTAGAACCACTCGGGTTGATATCCCGGATCCAGGGGCCAAAACACCATGGAAACCGTTATTATCATAAACACGATAATGGTTTTAATATATTGATCTGCTGAAGAAAAATTACGACCAATAGTAATGTAGCAGGCGTATACGGTAAGTAGACTTAAAAGTGACAAAACTACGGCAGAGGCAATATTCGTATTCATAAAAAAAGATAAAATTTTTGTGCCTTTGAAAAATACCGGATAAGGAAATGAATACGGCGTAGGCAGACCGTT
The DNA here is from genome assembly GCA_024695935.1 of Acetatifactor sp. Lineage (GTDB taxonomy): Bacteria > Bacillota > Clostridia > Lachnospirales > Lachnospiraceae > RGIG10340. The sequence continues at coordinate 37,336 of JAILHH010000025.1, read as the reverse complement.
AATATAGTCAATATATATCGGGGTATCTGAAATATAAGCTCCATAAGCCTGTCTGATAAATATAAATGCCATTAATGACACATAAACAACACAAAACAATATGAAAAACAGATTTTCTCTAAGAGTTTTCTTCATAATCGGTTTTTTCCTTTGCTATATATTTGCATACACCAATGTAGAGCCACAGGGCGTACACAAGCGGAAAAGAGTATCTCGGATGATGATAATATGCCGGAAAACCAAGATAGAATAGGGTAGTAATTATCCCCGGCATAAATAACGCCAGATACTTACGTTTTTTTCTGTAAGCCACGTAACTGCTGCAAAAAATAAACATCCAATAATATATTCCCGGATTTTGAAGCAGACGCACTCCGGGTAACCTTATAATAACAGCAAGGAGATATTCATAAACCTCTCTGATGCCTCTTAACTTATAAGGAGCCCTGAAATTTAACTCAGGATATTCGCTGTTATAAAAATATGCGGAAAAGTCATTTTCCGTGTTTTCCGCAACCGGAGCAAAGAACCCGTGTGTCACATTAAAAGAAGCTTCCAGGATAACAAAAGGATGCTTCCTTAATTGTTTAAGCCACAGTTTATTATATTTTGTCACAGCTTCATCCGGGGCTCCCAGATTTACTATGGGTTTGATACCGTCCGAGGTCAGGGGATTATAATATTCATCCAGCTTATCAAGGTCGATGACCCCTCTTAGTACATCCAGGTCTTCCTCACTGAATTCCTCGGGGTAGAGAGAATATATTCTGGCAGTATGCTGAAGCTGATTGGTATAAATCAGATGGTCCATGCTCTTTTCCACACCAAGGGCGGGATACAATGCCTTTGTAACTATAAAAAACAGTACTATTCCAATGGCTGATGGCAGCAACATAACGACTTTTTTGCTTTTCCTGCATACCAATAAAAGTATCAGGAATGTTGGGATGGCGATATATATTCCATTGTGCCTGATAAGCGATGCCAAAAGGGAAAAAAGCGCAAATTGCAAACTGTAGCTGATCAGTTTTTTGCGGTCAGGATCATCCGCCTTCATTTCGTCAATTATCTTCCATACAGTTACGGATAAGAGGAGTAAAAATACGGAGTATGGAGCATCTTTACCTACTGTTGCGGCATAATAAGAATATGCGCATGTAAGGGAAATGCATATGACTGCTACGAGTCCTAAAAAGGCAGATTCAGTCTTTTTGATCACATATGATAATGAATATGAAACACCTGTTACTATGAACAGATACTGGAACAGTACGTAGGCAAAAAGCCCCAGCGTCGGTTCACCGATAACATTTCCCAAAAACACAAAGCAACCGATCAAAAATGTAAAAAACGGAGGATGGGGATCGCTCCAGTTGGTATATCCGAAAAACTGCATGAGCTCTGCCTGAACATCATTTTGATATCCGCCGGGGAAAATGGAGATCAGCTGAGGAAGCCATACCAGTCCCAGGATAAGTGCGATCTTTCCTGTGGACCAGTTGATATTTACTTTAACATGTTCATCACTTTCAATGAACTTTGTAAGGTATGAAAAAATGTAGATGAGAATAAAAAACAGTCCGAGTCCTCTGATGATCGACAAAACTGCCATAAACAGATCACCAACCACGAAAGAAGCGCTGTTATTCAGATAAAAAGACTCCCCGAATATATACAAAACGCTTAAAAATAATGATACAGGCTTTACAAAGGATGGAATCTCAATCTTTGGAAGTAAAAATATCACTGCACAGATGAGTAACAGTAAAAGCTCTTTTTCAAAAGAAAATGACCCGAAGACTGCCATTATTCGCTGTAAAAAGCCTGAAATGACAGCGGATATGCCGTTTGAAACCGGCTGGGCGTATATGTTTGGATATATTTTTTCAAGCTCTGAAGAAAAAAACAGATAGATTAAAAATATAACGGGAATCCGTTTTTTTAAAAACCCCTTATCAAACGACATAATCATTCATCCTCTGTATATACTTAAAATTCATCAGCCGTTAAGTTTTATTACCAATACATCCCCGATAAAACCGATGGAATCTTTTGACGGGAACTTGTCCATGGACTTAAATTCCGCAGTTTCGGTGAGAGCGGTTTCCTCTTCGCCTGAGATCAGATTAAGTGAAAAGCCCATGTAATGGGACATGAATTCATTATATTTTGCGGTGGAATTAACCACAAATTCTCCGTCCACACCGAAATACCCGACAAGGTCATTGCCTGTGACAGAGGTGGGCCTGTAAAATTCCGTATCCGGATATCCGCCAAGTATGGCCACCTTTGTATCGGGGGTGTAATCCGGACATGTTTCCAGCCGTGCAATGATCCTGTTACACAGAGCGTAGGTTTTTTCATATCTTTCATTCAGATTGTATCCGACCACATTCGCTACCAGAGCAAACTCAAATGCCAGTACAAAGGCTGAAACCGTGGTGACAAGCTGCACCTTTTCGAAGCGCTCAGCCAGCACTGCCGCAAATACGAAGAACAGCACCCAGGGCATCCTGATCAAAAGATGCATATAGGTGGATGGAGCAATGATGGAAACAGTTCCCGCTCCAAAGGGCATCAATGCGATGAACAATATGATAAAACAGGTATTTAACGCCCGCTTATAAGTCTTGCTTTTGATAAATAAGATCACAAGCTCTGCCAGAGCTAATAGGACTGTCACAACGAAAGCGATCTTCATGGGCCATGTGGTGGTCAGCACATTTGCGTATCTTGCAAAGTCAATAAATCCCATAAAGGTCGTCTTTAAACCGGTAAATATGGTGGATAAACCGAATGAAAATACCGCATCCGTTCCCTGATAGCCTGAGAGAGCCTCTCCCTCTATGGATAACAGGACCTTTAGGGAAACCAAATAGAACACATAGGAAAAGACCACCACAAAGAGGCTCTTTAACATCAGCACAAACTCTTGTTTAAAATCTTCATTATCGATCAGATCCATGATAAACAGGAGTAAAAACAATACTATGGCGTAGGAAAAATAAGCCTGATAAATTCCTATGGAAATCGCTAACAACATTGCACCGGCAAGGAATCCGAACCTGTATTTACGGGTCAGATACACTGACAGGGCGGAGAAAAGTACTGCCAGCATATATGCATCCACAGTAAAGGAATATACAAAAGTATTTGCAACACTTGGAAATGTAACGGTGAGGATACCGATAAGCACGGCGGTCATATCTTTTTTAATATCAAAGCATCTGCAGAGTATTACAGCAGTAAGCGCCAGATACAATATGGCCAGCATCCCGTTAAACCAGGGCAGATCGTAATCGGAACTGATTTTTGCAGCAAACATCAGAAAAGGTCTGCCGGAGCTGATCATATTTTGATCCGAATACAGATTCCACAGAGAATCATATGTCAGCAGATTGTTGGTAAGTATATATCCATAGGCAAAAATGCCTGCGACCAAAGTCGATAAAAATGAGATTTTGTCCCGTTTCGTAATCATATAAGCCTCCAAAGCCACTTCTGAAAAAAATAATGGATTTATAAACGCGGTTCACCGGGTGAACCGTAAAAAATCTTATCTGAAGCCGTCACGTAATCCTGTACCCCTTAACTCCAGATCCCTTTTATCCGGTGAGGTGGGGAAGGCATCATATCCTGTCCTGTCTCCTTCGACAGGGTAAAAAATGGTGATCCCATCAACGTCATAACTTTCCAGTTCGTATTGCCCGTAATCCTGGGGCCAGAGCATGTATCCGAAAAGCCTGCTGTCAAATGCATATTTACCAACCATTCCGAGTTTATATGCACCGTACAATAATACGATAAGGCAGATAATACGTGTTTTCTTTAAATGTGACAAAATATATCCGACAGGAAGAACCGCAGTCAGTAAAACGCCTGCATATCCATAGCGCATCATCGGGGCACTTAACTGCCAGAAAATATATGAAGAGAGCATGGTAAACATCACTAGGATGGCATCCCATGAATCTTTGTTACGGCGAATAACACTTGTGATAACTATGCCTGCAAAGAGAATAATCTCCCCAAGACAGGCAATAATAAGAAGTTTTTCCGTGCCGGAAAGCGCGCCTTTAAACCAGCCCGGGAACCATTCTGAGATCGGAACATCAACCAGGCTTGCATTGTAGAGCCCTCTGGCCCAGGTCTTTATGTTTGCAGCATCAAGTGCCACTGTTTCACTGTTTATCTTCCAATCCACGTTGAAAAGGTCAAGACCCTCAAATGGATATATCAGCCAGCCCGAGATAAGTACGGTGCGAATAAACCACGGAACCGCGACTGTCAGGCCAAGAGACAGATAAATACAGATCTCTTTCCATTTTTTTCCTTTGATAAGATTAACTGCAGGCTTTATAAGCAGGATCAATATCAGCCCTGCTGTAAGTTTTAACGTCAGAGCATATGCACCGGCCACACATAACAGAGCAAAAGGTGCAATCTCATTTTTAGTACCATCATCCTCCAGTGCATCCAGCCATTTTATGACAATCCAGAAAATCATGCACATAATGGCAAAATCCGAAGCGGGTGCGGAGACTTCATCAGTAATTGTGGTCAGATAGTAAATTGCGGCGATCCTTGCATAATCGGACCAGATAAACTTTTTTCGCTTCCATGCTCTGCAGATATTAAGTGTGGTCAGGCTTAGGAGAAATGCCATGTAAGCCCCAATGCTGTGCAAAGACCTGCCAAAGAGAAATTTCATACTGTAGAGCGCGGAAAGCGCAAAATACGAACTGTTGTAAGCAAAGCGCTCGTGGAGATTACCCATGCCTTTTACCACACCGTATTCCTCGATCCAACGTATGCTTTGCCCGTGGTACAGATCGCTGTCATAGGCAAAATAACCTCTGGAACCAAAATACGCCCAAAGCAAAAATAAAACACAGATAACAATGCGGCGCGACAAATTGCCCGGGGTAATGGCTTCATGCAGCGTGGCTGAAATCGCCCTGCGGAAAAAGAAAATAAAAGCTACGCAGAAAAGACACAGAACCAGATTTGCTGCAAGCAAAACGCCGCCGAAGAGACTCCAGATTTCTGCATAAACCGTCGCTATTATAAGGCCGGCGACGAGAATACTGTCTATATTAATAATACGGTAACCCAAAAACTTTTTTGCAAACAGCAGGAACGCATAACCCAAACAAAAACTTGTGAATATCACATATATCCAGTTGAAGATATTAATTAACATAGTTTCGTTCCCACCTGTTTACTCGAATACATAAATTATAGCCCTTTTCAAGGCGTCAATGCAACAAAAAGAGTACTGCGTGGAACAGAGACTTTTTTATATTGATATTAAGCGAGATTTTGGATAAAATTGTCGGGGGAAGGATAGACCGCAAAAAGGCTAAAAAAGGCATGAAAAGCGGTTGGTTTTTAATATGAAAAAGCTGTCGAAAGAAAGCATTTTGATTGACATATCTCTGGGATTACTTATTGCTTTGATCCCATTCATAAATATCACAAAGGGCATTGATTTTACGGATACGGGATATTCTGTCGTAAATTTCTTGCATGCCTGGGACCATGAGGCATATTGGTCCCTCTCTACGTTTTTCGCAAATGTGGTGGGGTGGATCCTTATGATGCTGCCCTTTGGTAAAACATATCTCGGAATAAAAATCTACACCACCCTCATAATATCCATCACGGGAGTCGGTTCATATTTTTTGATGAAAAAATACTTAAACCGCTTCGCGGCGGCTTTGGGAGTCGCTCTCTCACTATTTGTCATATGGTGCCCATCTGTGGTATTATACAATCAATTGACATACCTTTTGGATGTGGGACTGATCGCGCTGATCATGAAAGGGCTTTTTGAAGAAAAGAAAAGCCTGCTTTTTGTGTCAGGGCTGTTTTCGGGACTTGATGTATTCGTCAGATTCTCAAACCTCACAAGGCTGATCTTTATTATTCCCGTGATCTGTTTTTGTATTTACAAATGCGAGAGCGAAGGGATCAAAGGATCATTTGGCCGGATTTTTATCTGTATCGGCGGATTCGCCTCAGGTGTCATCGCATCCGTGATGACGATTGGTATCAGTCATGGATTTGACAGCATACCAAGGTTTCTCTCAGACCTTAGGACTCTGCAGGGAGCAGACTACGGATATTCATTTTCGGATATGATCTTAACTTTGCCGGAAGCAATCGTTAAATACGGCAAATGGTTTATAGGGCTTGTCATCGTATCCATGGTGGTTTTTGGAACTGCTCTGAGGACAGGCAAAGAAACCATAGAGAAAAAGAAAAGCATAATAAAGATATTTGCTGCAGGAATAGTTGCTGTTTTGACATTGATCCCCCTCAGGTTCATGAGTTACTGGGGTGTGTTTACACATGTAGATTATACCAGGTATGACACTATTGAGGTATTTGTGGGTTATCTGATCCTGATGGCGGTATTTTTCGTCGACGTGAACATTTTTTCAAAAAATGTGAATGCGGAGATGAAGATATTCAGTATTTTTGTGCTGTGCCTGATATTTATCATTCCTCTTGGAACCAATACCGGCATGCAGGCGTATCAGGGCTCGCTGTTTATTATCGCTCCGTTTGTGACGGGAAGTATGGTTGAGATAATAAATAAGTCTATCGAGCGTAAATCATATATGAGTTTTGCCGCGGTGGCGATCGCAAGTATAATGCTCCTTATCACCGTTTTCCAGTTCACTTGCTTTCGAATGAATTACATATACGGTGACGTTAACAACAGGGAACTGACCGCTACATATGAGAGGCAGGAAAGCACTCTGAACGGAGTTAAAATGCTGCCAGGAATGGTGGGCATCATTGAAGGCCTGGAGGAATATTTTGAAGGAAATGTGCCTATAAGTGATGAGGTGATCACCTGGGGAAATATTCCGCTGATGAGCTTTGCGCTTAAGCGTGAAAGCGCCATCAGCACAGGTTGGCCGGACCTTACAAGCTACAGTGAGGAGACTTTTAAAACAGAGCTTGAGCATATAGCAGACGGAATCAAGACTAAAAACGAGAAGCCCGTGGTGATCGTTAATGCATGGTTTAGCGGAGGAGATCCCCTCGACAGAAACGTTTGGGAAGTAAGCACCAAGGCAGAGATCATGGGCAGGTTTATAATAGATAACGATTACGAACTTGTGTATGAAAATGACAAGTTCAAGGTGTACAGGTGAGAAATGTATCAGAGAATTTTTAAAAGGATGATTGACATAATCATATCATTGATATCCATAGTATTGTTGGCAATACCAATGGTTGTGGTGGCGATAGTAATAAAAGCGGAAGATCCGGGCCCGGCCATATTTGTGCAAAAGAGGGTTGGGAATCATAAAAAGCTGTTTAAACTGTATAAGTTTCGCTCCATGAAAATGTCGACGCCCCATGATACACCCACACATCTGCTGGAAAATCCCGAACAGTACCTGCTTAAAAGCGGAAAGTTTATTCGAAAGACCAGCATTGATGAATTGCCACAGCTGTTTAATATATTAAAGGGAGACATGTCCTTTGTGGGACCCAGACCTGCCCTTTGGAATCAGGATGACCTTATCGCAGAGAGAGATAAATACGGAGCAAATGATGTGCGTCCGGGACTCACCGGCTGGGCACAGATAAATGGCAGGGATGAATTGGAAATTCCGGTGAAGGCAGCACTTGACGGAGAGTATGTAAAGAGACAGTCATTTATATTTGATATGAAATGTTTTTTTGGTACTTTTTCTAAAGTGGCAAACGGGGATGGTGTCGTTGAAGGCGGCACAGGCAGCATGAAGGAGAAAAAATGACCGAGGCAGTAAAAGGGGTAGCGATATTAATACCGTCTCTAAATCCGGACAATCTGTTTACAGAGTATGTAAAGAGCCTGTTCGAAGCAGGGTTTGAACATATCCTGGTGGTGGATGACGGCAGCAGGGACGATTGTAAGATTTATTTTGAACAGGCAAAAGATATGGGAGCCGAGATCATAACTCACGACAGAAACTACGGTAAAGGTCACGGGTTAAAGACAGGCTTTAAATACTATTTGGAGCATTACGGGGATATGCTGTGTGGCGTGGTCACCGCGGACGCGGATGGCCAACACAGCGTGTCAGATACCGTAAAGGTTGCGGAAAAACTCGCAGAGACGGGCAGCTTTGTCCTCGGGTGCAGGGATTTTTCACTGGACAACGTGCCTCCAAAGAGCAGATTTGGAAACAACTCCACCATAGCTGCCACGAAGCTTTTCTTTGGAAAGAGTATCGGTGATACTCAGACAGGGCTCAGGGGCATATCAAATGATTTCGCGGAGAGATGTTTAAAGATTCCGGGCGAGAGATTTGAATATGAGATGGCAATGTTAGTGGATGCATTCAGAGAAAATGTACCCATAGTAGAAGTTCCAATCGAGACCATATACATTAATAGTAACAGGGAGACCCATTTTTCACCTGTAAAGGATTCCATAAAGATATACTTTGTGATCCTCAGGTATTTTATTTTGTTCTCTCTGTCCGGTATTTTGTCATATCTGATCGATATTGGTTTGTTTGCGGCATTTTCAAAACTGGTATTTGCGGGCTTCGCTACAGGACAGAATATATATTGGAGCACTGTTGTGGCAAGGGTTTTATCATCCCTGTTTAATTACAACATGAACCGAAAGACAGTGTTTGCTGATAATACAAAGGTAGGACAGACCATTTGGAAATATTACCTGCTTTGTGCAGTGCAACTGTTGTGTTCGGCGACGATCGTGTACGGAGTGCATCAAGTATTAAAGATCGATACGGTTATAATAAAGAGTGTCGTTGATATAGTGTTGTTTTTAGTTAGCTACAGGATTCAGCACAGATGGGTGTTTAAGAGTAATGATTAAATTGATCAATATGTATGAGAGCGCTTTGGAAAAAGCAGCTCACAGAATATGGGACAATAAAATAGGTCAGATAATAAAGAACATCTGCATGTCGCTATTGTTTGGATATGGGATTTTACAGATCACATATGTGGATTCCATGATCTATCAGACCCATAAAGATGCTGCCATGGCAAAGGGTGTGTTGGCCATAATGGTCATCATCTTCATGTTACAAAAGGTGAGACTGATAAACCTACCCTCCCTAATCACAATCGCTATATATATCCCGGTCTTAAACAGTTTTTTATCAATATACAGGGAATCTCCGGATCTGCTGGCAATCTATAAACCCAATGGCGTTACATATCTGTTGGGAATATTGATGCTGGTGGATTTTGTGTGTTATAAAAAAGTTAATCCCCTGAGGAATATAAAGCCTTTGCCGTTAGTACTGTATCTGGGGATGATATTTGTGCTCCTCACTCACAATAATGCAGGTACCGGAGTATATTTTGTAGTTCCACTGCTGTTTTTGTATATGACTGACATGACGGAGGATGAGTGGCAGAATACGGTTGAGAGGCTGTGCGATGGCGTGTTGTTGTCATATATTGTCGTATTTTACAGGTCTTTTACAGAGTTTTATCCCTATGATACCGAGAGATTCTATGGATGTTTTACGAATATAGGGTTGTTTGGGGCGTTTCTGACGTGTGTGTTTATGGTCTTTTTATATAGATTCTATTCTATAAGGAATACTAGAGGAATTAAAAGTCCACTATACTGGGTGCATTGGATTCTGTTTATCTCTTTAATTTATTTGATGTTATTAGTAAATACGATTACTATGGTGATTGGCATTTTTGTAGCCTTGGTGGTCTATTTAGTATATTCAAGGAAAAAGGTAACGAAAGAGTATTTATTTAGGGTACATGTGCTTCTTTTGATAATTGTTGCTTTAGGTGTGGTTAGTTTTGTCGGAATAAATTACTATGCAAATCATAGCACTGTGTTGGAACAATTGGCATATAAAACCGGAGACGGTCTGCTTTATAGCACGCTTTACAGAATATTGGCTTGTGTCGGGGGAAGGCAGGTTATAGGCGGTGGATTAGATCAGTATGAAGGCGCTCTTTATGCAATAAATGAGTTGTCATCCGGAAGATTATATATATGGGATTGTTACAGTGAATTCTTTAATCTGTTCGGTAATGTTGAAGGCGGCGTGCTGGTCGGAGAGCAAACGATAATAAATGCGCATAATGAGTTTGTTCAGGCAATATACAGATACGGATACATTGGAAGTATGTTATATTTCTCGGTATATTTGTATGGGTTGTGGAATTCGGTTTTAAATTATGTGAGGTATGAGCAAAAAACTAAGTTATTCGAATTTATGTGGTTATGCGGAATGATTGCGGTGTGGATGGGAGAGAGAAATTCAATTACGTATCCGATCACATTCATAGGAGCAATGCTGTTGTATGGAGAATTCAAACAGCGCGATAAAGAAATAAAACAGGTGAGTTAATGAAAATATTAGTTATATGTCAGTATTATAAGCCTGAACCATTTCGAGTTAGCGATATATGTGAAGAATTGGTAAAAAGAGGCCATGAAGTTCATGTTGTGACAGGTGTACCCAATTACCCTATGGGTGAGATATATGATGGTTATAGGAATAAGAATAGCTTAGAAATAATCAATGGGGTTACTGTGCATCGTTGTAAGACCATGCCGAGGAAAAGAGGCGCACTGCACAGGCTGCTAAATTATTATAGCTATGCATTATCTTCTTCTCGATTTGTAAAGTCAAAAGAATGCAGACCTGACGACAATTCACAATTCGATGTAGTGTTATTAAACCAGCTCTCGCCGGTAATGATGGGATATGCTGCATTGGCATATAAAAAGAAATATAATGTACCGATAGTTACGTATTGCCTTGATCTATGGCCGGCAAGTTTGGAAGCCGGCGGGATGAAGGCTAATTCATTGTTATATAGATATTTTTCAAAGGTATCAAAGAAAATATATGAAGGTTCGGATTTGATCGCGATAACTTCTAAATCATTTAAAAACTATCTTGTGGAAGAATTGGATATACATACAGAAATAAAATATTTGCCGCAATATGCGGAGACTATGTTTAGTGATGTGGACTTAAGCAAGAAACCAAATGGAAGATTCGATTTTGGCTTTGCGGGAGTTGTAGGAGCATCGCAATCTGTAGAAACCATTGTAAAAACAGCACAGTTGTTAAAAGACAGACAAGACATCCATTTTCATATCGCAGGAGATGGTATTTCATTAAATATTTGCAAAAAGATGGCAGCAGGGTTGAATAACATTACTTTTTATGGGAAACTGCCGTTGAAAGAGATGCCTGAGTTCTATAAAAAGATGGATGCAATGCTTGTCACACTTATTGACAACGACTTATTGTCGAAAACGATGCCGGGCAAAGTTCAATCTTATATGGCTGCGGGAAAACCTATTATAGGAGCTATTAAAGGAGAGACACCTTTGGTCATAAATCAGGCAGAATGTGGGATATGTTGTGAACCGGAGAAGCCTGAAGAGTTAAAGGCTGTAATAGAAAAATATATTGCAACTAATTCTAAGGAGCAATTTGGAAAAAATGCTGCAAGATACTACATAGAAAATTTCTCCAAAGAAATCTTTATTAATAAGCTGGAGGTAATACTGAAACAGTATGAATGTCTATCAAGTTAATGTGGTATGCGGAAGTGGAAGTACAGGAAGAATCGCAGTGGACATATCACGGGAATTATGTCGGAGAGGGCATAATTGCAGAATAGCATACGGAAGAGGGAAAGCACCTGACGATGTGGATTCGATTAAAATAGATTCGACGCTCGAAGTGTTGAATCATGTGATAATGACGCGATTATTTGACAGGCATGGACTTCATTCGAATAAGGCAACCCAAAGGTTGATAAATGACATTATTGATTATGCTCCTGATGTTATTCATTTGCATAATATTCATGGTTATTATGTGAATTACAAAACGCTATTTGATTTTCTCAAATCATATGGAAAGCCTGTTGTATGGACGTTACATGATTGCTGGGCTTTTACTGGGCATTGTGCGCATTATGAGTATATAAATTGTGACAAGTGGGAATGCGAATGTTATGGGTGTTTACGAAAAAAAACGTATCCTGCGGCGTATTTATTTGATAGATCAAAGAAAAATTATTTACAAAAAAAAGAGTCGTTATTAGGGATAAACGGATTGACTTTAGTTACCCCATCAATGTGGTTAAGAAACGAAGTAAGAAAATCTTTTCTGAGAAGTTATCCTATTGAAGTGATTAATAATGGAATTGATTTAGACATTTTTCATTTCAGGGAAAGTAATGTTCGGGGGAGATTGGGTAACCCTAAATATCTGGTACTTGGAGTGGCGTCTGTTTGGACGGAGACTAAAGGTTTTTATGATTTTTTTCGCTTGAGAGAGCTGTTAGGAACCGATTATTGCATTCTGTTGGTTGGAGTTACAAAGGAACAAAGAAAGAATTTACCGGAAGGAATTATAGGCATAGAAAGGACAGAATCCGCCGAAAATCTAGCTGAGTTGTATTCAGCAGCAGACGTATTTGTTAATATGACATATGAAGATACTTTCCCCACAGTAAATAATGAGGCAATAGCCTGTGGAACTCCTGTGGTTGTCTATAATACCGGAGGAAATGCCGAAATGATTAAGACAGGTGATGGAAAGGTTGTGAACCGTGGTGATATATGCGGTATAAAAGAATGTATTGAAGAAATAGTAATAAAAAAGAAGCTTGTTGATAGGAATATGAAGTCATTGGATAGTTTAGACAGAAGCAAAATGGCGGACCATTACATCACATTGTATAATAACACAGTTATTTGCGGAGAAGAGAATTGAAAATACTATATACAACGAACTTGCCATCCCCATATAGAGTTGATTTTTGGAACTTGCTAAGCCGGGATTTGGAAGTTACTGTTATTTTCGAGAGGAAAAAGGCTTTAGACAGGGATGATAAATGGCAGAATAATTCCCCAAAGCGTTTTAAAGAGGTTTACTGCAAAGGAATTTCATATGGAGCGGATTCCATTATTTCTATTACCCCACTAAAATACGTATTTGACAAAGATATTGATTTAGTTATAGTTGGAAATGCAACTTCTGTAACAGGAATAATAATGGTTATGCTCATGAAGATGTTTAAGGTCAAATATGTAGTAGAAGGGGATGGGGCTTTTGTTAAAGAGGGGCGAGAAAATCTGATCAAGTTTTGGCTGAAAAAAACGGTAATTTCCAAAGCACTTGCATGCTTAAGCACCTGCAACAATCACGATGAGTATTATCTTAAATACGGAGCGAAAGAGGATTCGATTTATAGATATAGTTTTAGTTCCATTCATGAAAAAGATATTTTATCAACTCCAATCAGTTTGGATGAAAAAAGATATTATCGTGAAAAACTGGGTATAAAAGAAAAAAGGACAGTATTATATATAGGGCAGTTTATATACAGAAAGGGATGTGATATCTTAGTAGATGTTGCACGCAAACTGGATAATGACATTGGCGTCATTATGGTTGGTGGAAATGAGTTTTCTGCTGATGTGAAAGAAATGGTGGGCAAATTGCCAACAAATGTTCATATATATCCATTCATGAAACCTGAGGAACTTAAAGAGTTTTTTTTGGCTGCAGACGTTTTTGTTCTACCAACCAGGGAAGATATTTGGGGGTTGGTAGTAAATGAAGCGATGGGATATGGAGTTCCTGTGATTACAACGTCGATGTGCAATGCGGGGTTAGAACTAATAAAGAATGATTATAACGGAATGGTTGTACAAAGCAATAGCAACTCTATATTAGAAGCTATTATTTCCATACTAAATAAGCCTATTGATATTTATCATATGATGCAAGAAAACGCACTTGAATCAATGAAATATGCAACGATAGAAAGAATGGTTCAAGATCATCGTAACATTTTTAGTAAATTAATAGACAAATAGAAGGAAGAATAATTTGCAAAAAGAGAATAAAATCCAAATGGATAATACTGAAATAGTCTCCGTTGTTATCCCGGTTTATAACGTTGAAAAATATGTTGAGAGATGTGTTGAAAGTGTAATAAATCAAAGTTACAGAAATCTACAGATAATCATTGTTAATGATGGTTCTTTGGACAGTAGCGCAGCTATAAGCCATGAAATAGAGAAAACGGATAGTAGAGTTATTGTTATTGATAAAACCAATGGTGGATTATCGTCTGCAAGAAATGCAGGGAAAAGGATCTCGAAGGGAAAGTATATATTATTTGTTGATTCGGATGACTGGCTAGAGCGGAACGCAATAGAAGAACTGGTTAGAACAATCGAATGTCAAAAGTTGGATTTAGTAGTGTTTGGATATTTTGTGGATTATGAGAATAGCAAAACCACGCGGATTATTTCAACGAACGAAGAAATGATGCCGGATAATTATACACAGGAAGAAATTATATTTAATCTGCTTGAGACAGGATTGATAAATTTAGCTTGGAATAAATTATATAAAATGGATTTTGTGCAAGATATGTGGTTTGATGAGAAAACAGAACCTATAGAGGATATTTTGTTTAACTCAAAAGTCTTTAGTAAAAAACCTCAAGTCGGAGTTTTAAAAAAGCCGCTATACCATTATGTAAAGGATGGTCAGGATTCCATTTTGACAAGATATAAGAAAGGAATGCTTGAATTATCAAATCGCAGGTCAAATGCAATACGGAAGATAATCGATAGTTATCAAATGTGCGGTGAACACGTGGACAAGTATTTGGCAAAGGAATACCTAGATGGAAAATCAGATTGTATCTTAAACAATTACAGAACCGGAGCGCATGTTTCTTTTAAGGAGAAAGTAGCAATAATCTATGAGATAAAACATGATGAAGATGTAAGGAAAGCTGTCTTTATAAGAAAAGGTATGAATAATGGATTTGCCGCGAATATACTTGCTAAGGTTCTATTTTTACCGGCATGGATGATTTCTATGATATATGAGTTGCTGTTTATAATGAGAAAAACTTTCAAAGGATTATATACAAGGTTTAGAGGATTATGAGAGGTGAAGAAATAACAATTTGTTATGTGGCCAGCATTTGTTCCCACAAAAAATATAATGATTATTATGGCTGTAAAAAGAGAAAGCCTGCGCAACAGTCAGTAAAGTATCATAGATTGCTCGCAGAAGGATTTTGGTGCAATGTATCAAAAGTTTATGCAGTCTGCAATATCCCAATGACGGATGAGGTGACGGAGAAATATTGTAAAAACCAGGATGAACTTGAAAATGGTATAGAGTACAGATATGTGTCGTTTCTTAAAAATCCGGTCATAAAGCATTTTATGATGATTGTCGGGGCTTTTTTTAAGGTTCGCAAGATTCTTAAAGAAAATGAAAATGTGGTCATAGTTTTTGATGTGCTGTCCAGAAGTGTTTCCTTAGGAGCTATGCTTGCAGCCGGAAGTAGGGCAAAAGCGAAAGTTGCGGTAGTGACAGACTTGCCAGAGATGTTTAAGGGCGCAAAATATCATCTTAGTTATTACATATCTGAGTATTTAATGAAACGTGCGTCGGGGTATACCTTTATGACCGGTGCGATGGATGAAAAAGCTAATCCGACACATAAACCATCTGTAATCATGGAAGGACATGTAGATATAAGGGAAAAAAGCAGAGATAGTCGGGAGACAATAAAAAACGGATTTAAATGTATTTATGCAGGAGCTGTTTCTAAAGAATATGGACTTGATGAATTAGTGAAGGGATTTCTCGCCGCAGGAATACCTGACTCTGAATTGGAGATATATGGGAATGGTGATTATGCAAAAGATGTAGAGCGGATAAGTGATAGTAGTATGCTTATAAGCTATAAAGGCGAAAAAAAGAACGAAGAGGTTGTCGATTCGGAATATGGCGCCTCTTTGCTAATAAATCCAAGACCAACTAAGGAAGAATTTGTAAAATATTCTTTCCCATCGAAGAACATGGAATATATGGTGACAGGAACGCCTGTATTAACAACAAATTTACCGGGAATGCCGGACGAATATAAGAATCATGTTTACTTGATTGAAGATGAAACTGCTGATGGCATTAAGACTGTATTACAAAAAATAGCAGGAATTCCGGAAGAGGAAAGAAATGCTATGGGAAAAAAGGCTCGCGAGTATGTTCTTGAAGAAAAAAATAATGTAATACAGGCAAAAAGAGTTTTGAGTATGATTGAGGGTTTTTTTGACGAATGAGGAATATACTGATTATACATCATTGTGATGGATGGGGTGGAGCAGGAATCAGCTTGATATATTGTTGCAGAATGCTGAAAAACAAATATAAGGTTACGGTTTGCTTGCCACATATTGATTCAGAAGTTGGAATAGAACTTGGTAAAGAGGAAGGCGTTGATGTAGTTGCGTTTAATCATGAAATAGCTATGATAAGCGCCTACAATGGAGGACCAAAATGGTATAGCAGGACATTTTGGAGGAATATATTTCGGATAAGTCAAAGCAAACAGATTTTAGAAAAGATTATTGCGGAGAATAACTACGATCTGGTCATGTTAAATTCAATTACCCTTTCATGGATGTCAAAGTTTTTTTATGAAAGGGGAATAAAAAATGTTTGCTATATAAGGGAGACAAGAATTAATAATATAGGTTTTTTGCTGTCAAAACATCTTTTGGAAAGCTACTGCGATGGTATTTTATTTATTTCAGAATTTGACAAATCAGATGTAAATTTGAAAGTTTCAAAGCAGTCGGTAATTCATGATGTAGTAGAATTTGATGGTGTATACACAAATATATATAAGATTCCCGAGGATAAGTACGTTATTGCATATTTGGGTGGGAATGAGTATATTAAAGGTTATCCCACAGTTAGGGAATTACTGAAATTAGCAGAGGATCAAGATTTGTTTTTTGTTGTCGCAGGGCACGTTGCGCCGGATGAATATGTATTCGGAGAGAATGTTATGTATGTTGGCAATGTCCGTGATGTGGGGGATGTGCTGAGTGTATCTAATCTGTTAATATTCCCCGCGCTTGTGGGGCATCAAGCCAGACCGGTTTTTGAAGCAGGAGCGTTTCGTTTACCGGTTATAGTATCGAATTTCCCGCAAACCCAGGAAAGCATTATTAATGGCAGTACCGGGTACATATTTGAGCCGGGCAATGCTGAGGACTTATTAGATAAAATAAAGATGGTCAAGAAAGAAAATGTAGATAATATTATGGGCAGAAAGAATTACGAATTATATATGAGAAAGCATTCAATAACTTCATGCAAGCAGCGGTTGATAGATTTCTTTGAAGAGGTGATATGCAAGAGTTAATTAAGAAAATCAAAGAATTAAAGGATAAATCTAATATCAGAACGGTGATAATTGTAGCAATATTACTGTCTAGTTCGGATGTTATCCTATTGTGGCACAACCTAAAACCATTGTTTGGGGCATGGATTGTTTTGTGCGTGATTATGGCGAAAAAGTCATTTGAGTCATTAAGGGATAACTATATACAAATAATTGTGTATACTATCTTGGCAATGAATATATTGATAACCATGATTGTAAATTCAGATTATCATGGATATACGCTATGGATGCAGCTATTAGTGGCTATTCTGACAACAATATGTTTTACTCCAAGGGAGTTTTTGAACGTATTAAGTAAGATGGTTAATATAATATCTATGTGGTCATTGATATGCACGTTTATAGCATTTTGTTTCCCAGCGTGGGTTAGAACATTTCCCAATGTGACTACAGGTGATAGAAGAGTTGTTTTTTTGTTGATTAATTTTTCCGCAAATTTGGAAAGAGAGAATATCCGAAATTATGGAATATATGCCGAACCTGCTATATTTGCAATATATATAGGTATTGCATTGTTTTATATGCTGTTTTGTTGCAAAAAGATTAATAGATTTTGGTTCACTATATTGAACCTGACGTTATTAACGACTCGTTCTATGACCGGCTGGGTGTCTGTGGGATTCATGTATTTAATCTATTTGCTGTACAAAAAACAATATAGAAAGTATGCAGTTTTATTTATAGGGGCTGTAATTGCAACATTTGTTGCTTCTCCAAGATTGAGAATGAGATTTGATATTTATGGCCCTTCAGCAGATTCGGTATTGTCCAGACTAAAATCAATTGTATATGGCTTCAAAATATGGCAGGAGAATCCGCTTTGGGGAGTAGGAGCTGTTCATTCTCAAGAGAGATTCTATTTTTATAATGCTTTGTATGAAAAGTACAGCTATTCTGGTTTCAGTTGGACGAATATGACTACATATTTATTTGCTAGTTTTGGTATTCTTTTTGGCATTACATTTTTGGTAGGCTTGGTTGGGTTTCCAAAGCAGTTTCATCTAAATTGGATGTTTTGTATTGCATTTGGAATACTAATGTTGTTACTGTTAAGCGGTGAAATAATGACCTATTCGCCATTTGTATATATTTTCATGTTTTACGGCTGGAACTATTTCGGTGCCAAACTGCATTTAAGGCTTGGAAACGTAAATAAAAATGTAATGTGTGAAAAGTAACATGCTGAAGAAAATGCGAATGAAGATTTGCAATGCGTTGCAAGATAATAAAAAAAGAATCGAAAGTAAGAGTACGTATGCCTAGAATTATGTCGTGGTGCATAAAAGGTGGCAAAGATTCATTTTGCATTTATCTGCTTCATATGCCAATAGCAGGTGTTGTGGCCAATGTGTTGAATCGTTCGGAAGTATTTGCACTGCTTAATTTTGTTCGACCATTAATTGTAATTCTATTAGTTCAAATAGTTGTATGGTTTATCCACAAAATCACGAATAACAATAGAACAATTAATCTTTTGATTGGAGTAAGATAAATAAGCAGGCTGAGATTTATGAGACAGTCGGAATCAAGTTATCAACCGCGTCATATTAATTCGAAAATCCAGATATAAAAAATGATTATAGTCAGAAATCACTTAAAGATTAAAGAAAAAGTAATAATGATTATTTAGTGAAGTTACTGTTAAATAGACGCAAGAAGAAAGGAACAAATCCAATATCATTAATAATTGTTGGATTATATGCGGATTTATGAAAACCATTTGTATAGCAGGTAAAAATGATATAGCTGTTGATATCTTATCGTTTTGTCGAGAAAATTTTAGGGATTATCGCTTGGTTTGTGTTTTAAACAAAAGTGATATAGGAGAGAATTCTTGGCAAAAATCTTTAAAATGGTTCGCTGGTAAGTGGAACATAGAAATACTTTCGATTGAACAAGTATATGCGATAAAAGATTTGGTTTTTATATCAACAGAGTTTGATATGATAGTTAAAACATCAGATTTTTTAACAACACAGTTATTTAATATACATTTCTCCATGCTGCCGAAATATAAAGGATGCGGAACAAGTGTATGGCCAATACTGAATGGGGATACATATTCGGGTGTTACACTGCATGTGATAAGAGATGGGATAGATACAGGGGAAATAATTGAACAAAGGCAAATAAGCATTGACGAAGATGATAATTCATTGAAATTATATAAAAAAATGATTGCGGCAGGAACTTCTTTAGTTATAGATAATCTGAAGGATTTGATTTCGGGAAAGTATAATTGTTACCCACAATCTGGAAATGGTTCAACATACTATGGATCTAGAGACATAGATTATTCAGGTATTGCTTTGGATGTAAAGAGAACAGCGTTTCAGATAAAACAGCAAGTTAAAGGTTATGCGTTTAGACCATATCAATTGCTACAATGGAGAGATGAACGTTATTTTGATGCATTTATAACAGAAGATGTTTCGACTCAAAAACCGGGTTATATAATTGAAGATAACAAAGTCTATACGAAAATTGCGACGATAGATTATAACGTTGTTTTGTATAAGGATGTTTTAGATGAATTGCTATTCTCTATATGTGTGAGAGATAATGATACTGCTAAACTATTGTGCAAATCAAAAAGTATTGTGAATGAGCAGAATAAAAAAGGGTGGACGCCATTAACGGTGGCAGTATATAATAACAACTTTGAAATGGTAAATTATTTGGTAAAAAATGGTTCGGATATAAATGTATTAAATAATAATGGAACTAATTTGTTGATGTATGCTAAAGATTGTTATATGAATACAGGAGATGCAACAATTTTTGATTTTTTGATTAAATACGGACTTGATCCATATAAAAAGGATTATCGAGAAAAATCACTATATGACTATTGTATGGAAGCTGGAATTGATAGGATAGGTGAATTATGTTTTGAAAAGGTGGAGGCGTGATTATGGAGAATCGAGGGTTGGTTAGTATTCTTGTGCCCGTGTATAATCATAAGAAATTTGTGGGGGATTTGATAGAAAGTATTTTGTACCAAGACTATCCAAAGATTGAGTTGCTAATGTGTGATGACTGTTCTCAAGATGGATCATTTAAGGAAATAGAAAAATATAGTGCCAAGCTGAAACAATGGTGTTATAGATTTGTTTTGATTAGAAATGAGAAAAATTTAGGAATTACAAAAACATTGAATAAACTTGTGCAATTATCCGAGGGAGAATACATTAAAGTGATAGCATCAGATGATTTTTTGGTTGAGGGTGCTATTTCGAAGTATGTAGAATATATGGCAGAGAATCCAATTGCCAGCCTGGTTGTTTCTGATGCGTTTTATGTTAATGAAGACGATCATTTTAAAAATATAAACTATGAGAAGTTACCCAAATTCTACAGAAAAAAACCAAAGTTTGATGCAGAATGGCTACAGTACTTATTTAAAGAATATAATTGTTGCTCGCCAACATTTTTTTTCCGAAAAGATTTGTTGAAAGTTGTGGGTCCATATAACGAAAATAGTTATATTGAAGATTACGACTTTGCATTCCGTGTTGCAGAAAGCGGGACTTTCCCATATTATTTGGACTCTCCGCAGGTATGTTACCGTTATTTGAAAGAATCACTGAGTCATTCTGCTGATAGCTATAAGAAGGTGAAAATGTTGGAAGCTGAATTTGAGACACTTATAGATCATAAGAATAGTATCAATGAAAAATACTTTATGAAGTGTATTCGTGAAAAATATTATGTAACGATGGACACAGCAGGCCAGGAAAATGATAAAGTTATAAAGAACTATTTGATGAAGAAAGGGAAAGAGGATTTTAGTATATCATATTGGTTTGCAGAAAAAACTTGGATTATAGCGAGAGGAAAAAGTGTTATAAAAAAGATGATGCATTATAATTAATGGAGATATGCAGTATGGATTATGATAAAAAATGTACCATTTTGGTAAATACGTGTGATGCATATAGTGATGTTTGGGATTTGTTTTTCACTTCTTTGAAAAAACAATGGCCGAATTGCCCATACAGTATTGTAATGAATACACAAACAAAGGATTATTCATTTGAAGGATTAAATATTCGTATTGTAAAGAACAAATCGGGGAAAAAAGATTGCTGGGGAAAACGTCTACGAAAATCGCTGAAACAAATAGATACTCCTTACGTTATACCTATTCTTGAAGATTTTATTCTTTTTGAGCCAATAACGAATGCTGATATAATAGTTAAAGCGATGAAATGGATGGAGGACAATAAAAAAATAGCAGCATTTTATCTTCATCAGCATCCATTCGTAGGGAAAGCAAGTAAAAAATATGATGGATTCGGTATTATGCCTTTAAAATGTGAATATAGATTGACAACAGCGGTCGGAATTTGGCGAACGGATAAGTTAATGAAGTATACTAGAGATTTTGAAACTCCGTGGGAATTTGAAGTAAATGGAAGCGTGCGAATCAGGAAATATCATGATGAAATATATGCGCTAACAAAAGATGGAGCAAAATATGAGGTATGGCATACGATATTTGGCGGAGTGATTTGGAGGTCAAAATGGCATCCTAAAGCGATTGAAATTGCGTCAAAGTATGGAGTTGATATAGATTTTTCGATTAGAGGTATAATGGATGAGGATAATCCATATCAATTAGTTCCTGAATTTGGGCTCAGGCAGGGATTTCCCTTTAACATGCTGAAACCGATTTTTTGGAGAACCTTATACACAAAAATTAGAAAAAAAATAAGATTTATTAGATCAATGATTTGATGGAAAGGATAGAACTTTGGAGAGGATTCCTTTTGTTTCATTTAAAACTATAGAATTAGAGTTAGGCGAAGAACTAAAAGAAGCGTATGAAAGAGTTTTTGAAAAAAGTTGGTATGTTTTAGGTGATGAAGATAAATCATTTGAGATGGAGTTTGCGAATTACTGTGATGCCAATTTTGCTGTTGGTTGTGGAAATGGACTTGATGCGTTAATGCTTTCACTTAGAGCGTTAGGAATTGGAGAGGGAGATGAAGTCATTGTTCCTGCAAATACGTTTATAGCAACAGCATTAGCGGTTACATATGTGGGAGCGAGGCCGGTGTTTGTTGACGCGGATATTAACAGTTACAATATTGATGTTACTAAAATTGAAGCGGTTCTTTCTGAGAGGACGAAAGCTATTATTCCAGTGCATTTGTATGGACGCCCAGCTGATATGGATGCTATAAATCGAATAGCAAAGGATAACAATTTAAGGATAATTGAGGATTGCGCTCAGGCCCACGGGGCAAGATATAAAGGGCGGTCGGTAGGAACATTTGGTGATGCAGCCGGCTTTAGTTTTTATCCTGGAAAAAATTTGGGAGCATTGGGTGATGGTGGTGCTGTGGTAACAAATGATGCCGCTCTTGCATCCAGGATTAGAGTTTTGTCTAATTACGGTTCTGAAAAGAAATATAATCACATATATTGTGGAAATAATTCAAGATTGGACGAGATGCAAGCTGCGTTTTTGAGAGTAAAGCTGCCGCATCTCGACAGGATGAATAATGAACGAAAAAGAATTGCACAGAGATATCTGTCTGAGATTAAGAATGATAAAATAGTTCTTCCGCAATGTGAGGATGGATTTGATTCGGTATGGCATATATTTGCTATTCGAAGTTTTTACAGAAAGGAATTAGTTCAGTACTTAAATGAGAAACAAATAGATACAAATCGGCATTATCCAATTCCGATACATTTACAGAAAGCCTATATTGATTTGGGTTATACAAAAGGGGATTTTCCAGTGGCAGAAGAAATAGCAGAGACGGAAATAAGCTTGCCAATGTATTATGGATTGAAAGATGACGAGATTTCAAGAATAATTTATGCTATAAATCAATTTTAGAGGGGTTTAAAAATGAATTATAAAATGATAGATTTCCAAAAACATGGTGACGATCGGGGAATGTTAGTTGCACTTGAGGAGAACAAGGAGATTCCGTTTCAAATTAAAAGAGTATATTATATGTTTGAAACAGGAGAAAATGTGCGACGTGGATATCATGCGCATAAGCACTTAGAACAGGTTTTGATATGTGTTCAAGGTAAATGTAAAATACACTTAGATGACGGTTATCTTACTAAAGAAGTGTGTTTAGATTCTCCTACATATGGATTGTATATAGGGAACGATGTTTGGAGAGAGATGTATGACTTTAGTACGAATGCTGTGCTATTAGTTTTGGCATCTGAAATTTATGATGAAACTGATTATATTAGGGATTATCAGAGATTTGTTGAATTAATCAGGCGTCAGGACAAAAATGAGAATTGAAATTCTAAGGGAAAATACTTTTTCTGAGGCGAGCAAGGATGATTATACATAAAATAGTTAGAAGACTTGTTGGATATTACAAAATAAATGAGCAGAAGGTAATGATGAAAAGAATATACCATGGCAACAATAGCAAGATATGCAGGCCTTGTGTGCTATACCCTGAAGATTCAATTAGAATTGGGGAAAACACTGTAATACTTGAGTATTCTAGAATACAAACATACATTAATAGAGACAATAAAAAACCTCAAGTTTCGATAGGAGATAATTGCCTAATAGGATATAGATTCAGTGCTTTGGCAGGTGGTGATATAACAATAGGTAATAACGTAAGTGTTGCCAGTGATGTTACAATTGTTGCGCATAATCATGGATTTGATTTGTCAGAAAATGTATTAATCAAAGACCAGCCATTAGTTATTGCGGCTGTTAGTATCGGAAATAATGTATGGATTGGTGAAAAGGTTGTTATATTACCGGGTGTCCACATTGGTGATAATGTAGTGGTAGGTGCCGGAAGTGTAGTAACGAAGAGTATACCAGATAATTCGGTTGCTGTAGGAAATCCGGCAATTGTGAAAAAGGTTTATGATTTTACAAGTAAGCAGTGGGTTAGAAGGAAAGAACATGAAAATGAAAATTAAGGAAATAATTCGCAAATACGCTCCATATTGTCTTGAAAGTGATAGAAAAAAGAGAGAAGAGTATCAATATGCAATGACACTATCAAATATTCCGGAGCCATGTGTCTATAATGCAAGTGGAGAGAGAATGAGAGTCTTTTACTTGCAAGACAAATCGGCGAAGTTTTCATACTCATTTACGGCGGGTCAGAATCCAAACAGTATACTTTGGGATAGAAGTAATTATATGCTTCCTATTCATTTTTACACCGATTATGAGATTTTTAGCCCTATTTCAACTTGCAAAAAAAAATTTGGAATTCTATTAGAGCCAGAAGCCTTTTTGCCAGATTTGTACGAAAGAATATATAATAATCCAGATCTTATTGCACAATATGAGGCGATATTTACGCATTCAAAAAAAGTTTGTGATACATACCCAAATGCAAAATTGTATTATGGTCAGGGAGCATGGTATGGAACATATGTGGGGGGAGGAAAATTGGATGAAGAGTTATACAAAAAAAAGTCAAAATTAGTTTCGATGGTATCTTCAAACAAGACATTAATAGAATCGCACAAAAGGCGAATTGAGATAGCTCAATATTTGAAAGAACACACTTCGATTGATACGTTTGGTAATTTTGATGGAGGCATAGCCGTAAAACCTTCGTATGCTTTGGAAGATTATATGTTTAGTGTTGTATTAGAAAATGAGATTTCTGAATACTACTTTACTGAAAAACTTTTAAATTGTATGGTGTCTATGACTATTCCTATCTACTCTGGAGCAATGAATATAGGAGAAATTTTCAATACAGAGGGATTTATCATAATAGATAAGTATTCTGATTTGGCGGAAATAGCAGCTGTTGTTGACGGATGTACAAAGGAGATTTACTTGTCTAAGATTGATGCAATAAAAGAGAATTATGAGATTGCAAAGAGTTTAGTTAACATGGATGATGTAATATACAATTCTTATAAAGAGTTATTTAGAATTTAATTATAAAAATGGAGCAAACCGCCGCTTAAGCAAAAAAGTAGGAACGCGTTTTCCAAGATAGGTGCTGTGAAACAGGAATGCAAAAATATATAACAAAGTAGAGCCAGCAGCTGCGTTGATATTTAATGTAGGGCATAGACACTGTAATAGGAGCATAAGCGTCACTTAACTGTGGATATGAAGAACGAAGGAATTTAGGACCCATCTGAGGACGACAATCCTGGTATACGTGAGAGGTTTGTTGCTGTAGGTGATGTGGGAAGAGAAGAAGGTCTTCATAAAGGAAAACAGCGACGTTCTTCTTTTTGCACCATTATTCATCTGAAAGGGCTCATAGAAGCCACTTCACATCCAGAATACTTTACTTTGTGAATATATGTAACTTATTAACCAATTTAACAAAGCCTGATTTTACAAAGGTTTTGTTAAAAATAAACTAAAAAGAATAGAGAGTTTTAAATGTTACGTTGTTTTAAAAAACTTTTAAGGTTATTTAATAGAAAACAGAAGAGGAAAATGATCGTTATGTTTATGCTGATGATCATAGGAGCATTTTTAGAAGTACTTAGTGTCGGGCTTATGATTCCTTTGGTGGCAGTTTTTATGACACCTAATGTTATGGTAACTAATAAAATGATTTCAAAAATCTGTACACTATTAAATATTTCTTCGAATAAATCGTTTATATTGTTGTGCTTCCTCTCTCTTATTGTAACTTTTATTGGCAAAAATCTGTTCTTATTATTCGAATATAATTACCAATACAAGTTTACTTTTGAGAGTAAGTTTAAAACTAGAAGTTTACTACTAAAGACTTACTTAAGTAGACCTTATGAGTTTTTTTTGCATATAGAATCAGGCGAAATAATACGAATAATTAACTCAGACGTAGGAAACAGTTATAGCTTGCTGACTTCGATTTTATCAATAGCGACAGAATTGATAGTTTCTAGCACTTTGATAATAGCTATATTTGTTTTAAATCCATTGATAACATTAATAACTGCGGTAACGTTAGGATTAACGTTATTAGTAATAATAAAACTGCTTAGACCTAGATTGCATAAAATGGGAATAGATATGATGGATGCAGCAAAAAATGCAAACAAATGGATGCTACAGTCTGTCAATGGTATAAAGGAGGTTAAAATTCAACAATCAGAGAATCATTTTTTGAAGAAATATGATGAATGTGGTAAGATCTTGATTGAAACAGAAAGGCGGAATAATGTATATGGAAATCTTCCCAGATTATTGATTGAGACAGTATGTATGTGTACAATTCTATCAGTAGTTTTGGGGATGGTTTTGGCAGGATATGATGTGGGTTCTTTGGCAACAATGCTTTCAGCATTTGCTATGGCAGCTGTTAGAATAATGCCATCAACGAATAGGATAGCTACAGGAATTAACCAAATTGCTTTTTTGGAACCTGCTTTAGACGCATTGCTGTTAAATATAGATTATGTTGATCAAGTTGATTGTAAGACAAGCTGTATGGCTCTGAAACCGCTGGTATTTACTAATAGAATTGAAATAAAGGATTTATCATATAAATATCCGGAAACTGAGAATGACGTAATCCACAGGGCTAATATGGTAATTGAAAAGGGGGCATCTGTTGGGGTAATTGGACCATCAGGTGCAGGAAAGACTACAGTAGTTGATATTATTTTAGGATTATTAAAACCGTATGAAGGACAAGTGTTATGCGATGGAGTTAATATATTTGAAAACTATGACGAGTGGTTGTCTTATGTTGGGTATATTCCACAGATGATTTTTATGCTTGATGATACGATTAGAGCTAATGTAGTATTTGGTAACGAAGAGAAATATGAAAATGATGATGCCGTATGGAGAGCATTAGCGAAGGCTCAATTGGAGGATTTCGTTAGGAGATTGCCCAAAGGGCTGGATACTCAAATTGGTGAACGTGGAGTAAGGATTTCTGGAGGGCAGCGTCAGCGAATAGGAATTGCAAGAGCACTTTATGGGAATCCCGAAATACTAATATTTGATGAAGCGACGTCTGCACTTGATAATGAAACAGAGGCTGCTATTATGGAATCGATAGAGTCCCTTAGAAATGAAAAAACGATGATAATAATAGCACATCGATTATCAACAATTAGAAATTGTAATTGTGTATATGAAGTTGCTAATGGAACAATAAATAAAGTAAATGGAGATTTTTAAAGTGATAAAGAAATATATTTGGGATAAGGTTTTGTCAGATTATCAAAAGGCTAAGTATTTGTATTATATTAGGTCTGTTTCTAAAAAAAAATGTTACGCAGATTATAATATGGAGCTAATAAAAAACAGAGAGTTCAAAGGGATACATAAAGGCGAACGAGTATTTATTCTTGGAAATGGTCCATCTTTATGCAAACAAGATTTAAGTTTACTTAGGGATGATTATGTTATGACGACTAATTATGCAAGTAAATTAGGGCAATTTGACGTATTGAATACAGATTATCACTTCTGCCTAGATTCAATTTCGTTATTGCGTGCGAATGATAGTGCGCAAAGCAATGAACTTGTTTTGAAAATGTTTGATTTACAAAGAAATCAGAATAAGATGCCTACGATATTTGTAAACATTCAGGGAAAGCAATTTGTGGAGCGTAATGGTTTAGACAAAAAATATACGATACGTTATTTGATTCCATCCCTGCCAATTGATGTAGATAAAAGATTACCAGTAGATATAACACGATACGTTCCTGGAAATTTTTGTTCAGTAGTTCAATGGGCAATATATACTGCTATTTATATGGGTTTTTCTGAAATATATCTTTTGGGAGTTGACTGTACCAATATAATTAGTGATTTATATGAAAGAACGGGGAAAGAAGCGGATAATAAGTATGCATTTGAACAAGATGAAAAAAGCAAAGATATGAACAAAAAGATAAATACAGTGGCTAGTGTAGAGGATTGTTTTAGGGCAGGGTTCAAACAATTCGAAGTATTTAGAAAAATAAAAGAATTATGTGAAATGAATGGCGTTCTTATATACAATTGTACAGACGGTGGTTTGTTGGATTGCATAGAAAGAAAAAAATATGAGGAATTATTCGAATAAAGAAATAATGAAAGGAACTAATCATGTCAACTTTTAAAGATTCAACACTTATGATAACCGGAGGAACAGGTTCGTTTGGAAACACTGTGTTAAAGCATTTCCTGTCCACAGATATCGGAGAAATCAGGATTTTCTCAAGAGATGAGAAAAAGCAGGATGATATGCGTCATGACCTGCAGGCAAGAGTCCCTGAGTTTGCGGGAAAAGTAAAGTTTTATATTGGTGACGTCCGTAATCCAAGATCCATCCGTGACGCAATGGATGGAGTAGATTATGTATTCCATGCAGCAGCTTTAAAACAGGTTCCGTCATGTGAATTTTTTCCTATGGAAGCAGTTAGAACCAATATCGAAGGTACCGATAACATGCTCCATGCCGCAATAGATGCAAAGGTTAAGAGAGTAGTATGTCTCTCTACCGATAAAGCAGCATACCCCATCAATGCTATGGGCATCTCAAAGGCTATGATGGAGCATGTGATTTCAGCAAATGCCCGTGTGGCAGCTGAGCGTGGTGGCACGGTTATCTGTTGTACCAGATATGGCAACGTTATGTGCTCAAGAGGATCTGTTATTCCGCTTTTCATTGATCAGATTAAGGCTGGAAACCCTATCACCATAACTAATCCTGATATGACCAGATTCCTTATGAATCTGGACGAGGCAGTTGATTTAGTTAAGTTTGCGTTTGAACATGCAAATCCCGGAGATCTGTTTATTCAGAAAGCAGACGCATCAACAATTGGAGATCTTGCAAAGGCAGTTCAGCAGCTTTTTGGGGACACAGGAACAAATATTATAGGTACCAGACATGGAGAGAAACTTTATGAGACGCTTATGACACGTGAAGAGAGACTACGTTCAGAAGATATGGGCAACTATTATAGAGTGGCAGCAGATGGCAGAGATTTAAATTATGATAAGTATTTCATTCATGGTCAGGTGCAGACTGAAGCTCATGAGGCATATACGAGCCATAATACTCAGCTACTTGATGTGGAAGGTACAGTAAAGAAGATTCTGACTACAGATTATGTTCAAGATGAACTAAGAAATATCAAATGAACGAAAGGAAAAAATCATGAAAATAATAGGTGTAATTCCTGCAAGGTACAAATCTTCGCGTTTCCCCGGGAAGCCACTGGTAGATATCTGCGGTAAGCCGATGATTTGGTGGGTTTATCAGCAGTGTAAAAAAGTGGATGATTTTGAGGCTGTATATGTAGCGACAGACGATGCTCGCATTATGGAAGAATGCAAAAAGCATGGCATAGATGTTGTTATGACGTCAGATAAACATCCGACGGGAACTGATAGAATAGGAGAAGTTGCAGATAAGATAAAGGCTGATTTGATAGTGAATATTCAGGGTGATGAACCACTGTTGGAACCTGAAACTATACAAGCCGCGATAAAACCATTTTATGCGGATAGTGAATTGATGATCACAAATCTGATGACAAAGATTAATAATCCTGTCGATGTAGTGAATTTTACTGTCCCAAAGGTAATAACTAATAAGGATGGCATTGGGGTTTTTTTGAGCAGGAGTGCTGTTCCATATCCAAAAGGTAAAATAGATTATTCATACTACAAGCAGGTATGTGTGTATGGCTTTAAACCGGAAGCACTTAAGTTTTTTTGTGAGTATGGACGTAAATATGGAAAAGCAAAGATTGAGGCTATTGAGGATATAGAGATTTTACGATTTATAGAAAATGGTTATAAAGTACAGTACGTAGAGGTTGAGTCTGATACAATTGCAGTTGATACACCCAATGATTTGGAGCGAGTTAGAGTTCTTATTGAACAACGATGCAAATAGATGCTTACATTAATGATTGAATGGAAGAGAATAAATGAGAGAAGTATTAACGCTGGATTGTACGCTTAGGGATGGTGGGTACTGTAACAAATGGCATTTTAAGAAAGAAAATATAAAAAAAATAATTGCCGGATTACTGAATGCAAACGTTGAAATAATAGAATGTGGGTTTTTGTCTAATAAAGTAGTATATAATCCGGAAGAAAGCATTTTTACGAGTGTTGAGCAACTTGGTGACTTTTTGCCGATGAGCAGAGGAAGCAATAAATTTGTATTGATGATGAACTATGGTCAATATGATGTAGAATTGCTTCCGCTGTGCAAAAACGCACCTATAGATGGAATAAGAGTTGCCTTTCATAAAAAAAATATGCATAAGGCGATAGATGTTTGCAAAGAAATCAAAAAAAAAGGTTTCCAAGTGTATGTTCAGCCAATGGTTTCAATGTCTTATTCCGATGGAGAATTTATTGAATTAATCGAATTAGTGAATGAACTTAATCCACAGGCGTTTTATATAGTGGACAGTTTTGGCTCTATGGATGAAAAAAGCCTGAATCACTACTTGAAATTGGTTTTAAAGAACCTTAAGAAAGGGATTTATTTAGGATTTCATGCCCATAACAATTTGCAATCAGCCTTTTCGAATGCACGAACTCTGATTGAACAAATGAATATGCCTAACTTGATTGTTGATTGCTCTATTTATGGCATGGGACGTGGCGCAGGGAATCTAAATGCAGAATTATTTTTGAACGAGTTGAATAAACATGAAGGAAAAAACTATGACATAAAGCCAATACTGAAATTAATGGATGAGGTAATCAACAGGTTTTATGAAGAACGTCCGTGGGGATACACCCTTCCGAATTATTTATCAGCGGTGCATATGACACATCCCAATTATGCGGGGTATTTGTCGGATATGAATACACTTAAAGTGGATGATATAGATGAAATCTTCTCGCAGATGGAAGATGAGAAGAGATTAGAATACGATGAAGATTATATTAATCAACTCTATATTCAATATATGTCAGCAGGAGATGTTAGAAACGAACGTTTATCAGAGATTAGTAAGGCTGTCGCGAATAGGAAAATTCTTTTAATTGCTCCCGGGAAAAAAGCAATTACTGAAAAAGATAAAGTAATTCGTTTTGTTGAAGAAGAAAAACCATTAATAATCAGTATCAATCATGATTATCCTGTTGTGACACCGGATTATATTTTTGTGAGTAATAAAAGAAGGTTTAGTCAAATACCCGATGAATTATTATATAAAACGATAACTACATCCAACATAAAGACGCAAGACACGTTTGCAAGTGTAGATTATTATAAACTGATTAATACTATTGAAACTGTTAAAGACAATGCAGCATTAATGGCCATGAAGTTTGCTATTACAGAATTAAAGGTTAAAGAATTATATATGGCTGGCTTGGATGGTTATACTAATAATGTATATGAAAACTTTGAAAATCGTGACATGACAATATATGGTAGCGAGGAGTTCTTTGAACGAACGAATGATGGAATACGACGTTTTATATCTGAATACAAAGAGAAGGTGCGCATTCGATTTGTTACTAGTTCATACATTGATTTATAGTAAAATATAAATGCAAGAGTGAAGTTCTGAATATTCATATAAGGTGTACAGCAAGTAGAGCCATGTTTACAGAAATGAGCTTTTACATGTGAAAGACATAAATGAAATAGAATTGAGAGGCGATTAATGAAAAGGTCATGCTACTCAACAAGCGTGATGATGTAACCAGAATGCTAAAGGCAACAGTCGAGATAGCATTTTTTGAAGCAATAAATGCAGTGAGTAACAGTAGCAGCTCGGAGAGAAGAAGGAAAAATAGTTACAAATGAATGTCCCCAAACGAGTTAGAAATGCAAATATTGAATGGATGCGTATCATTGCCATGTATATGGTAGTAATGCTTCATGCTCTTGGAAAGGGAGGTCTCCTAACCAATCTTATAGGGGCGAAAACGATAGTTCCTTATATCTCATGGCTCTTGGAAGCGTTGTGCATTGTTGCGGTAAACGTCTACATTTTGATTTCGGGATATGTTTTATGTTTTTCGAAGTTTAAGATCCAGAGACTTATTGAGATTATTGCACAGGTGCTTTTTTATTCAATCGGATGCTTTGTTGTTCTTGTTGGAGCGAATGCTGTAAATTCCAGTTGGACTGATACTTATACCTTGCTGAGGAGTGTATTGCCGATTCACATGGATATGTATTGGTTTGTAACAGATTATGTGATTGTATATATGCTTTTTCCGTTTTTACAGAAATCAATACAATCTATTTCGCGTCGGAAATTTGAAGTACTTTTGGCGATAATGCTTCTTTTCAATTGCGTGATCAAATCTCTTGCACCTGCTTTATTAACTGTAGATGGATTAGGATACAATATTGCCTGGTTTCTTAATGTCTTTTTGGTTGGAGCGTATATTAAACGCTTTGGGCTTAGCAGATCGGTAAAACCGTTTGTTTTTTTCTGTATTTATTTATTGGGTTGCTTGATGACGTTTGCGGAGCGATTTGCGTTAGAATACGTGTATGTGAAGACCGGGAGATTACATGATTTAATGAATGTATCATATGATTATAATCATATTTTTCCGTTTATCGCTTCCGTTGCTCTGTTTTTGTTTGTGATTAGTTTAAAAGAAAAAAATAACTTAGTCTCCAAGATAGGACTTGCATTATCACCTATGAGTTTCGGTGTGTATTTACTGCATGAGCATATGTTGGTGAGATATGCGTGGGTAGAGTGGCTGCATGTAACTGGGCTTGCTGACAAAAATCCGGTTGTATTTACATTTGCGATATTATCGTGTGCCGGAATTGTGCTGATAATCGGAATTGCAGCGGACTATGGACGGATACTCATTTTCAGGATCCTTGCAAATCTAGGACGATTACTTCACATAGATTTGCAAATGGAAAGAATTAATGGAGTAATCAATGAATGAGGGCATAAGTTCATTCAAAAAGCGGAGATTGCTATCCTCCATATGTTTGGGGATTTCAGTAAGAAGTAACTCAAAGTATTTATAGGTGTTTAACTGGTTTGCTTTTGCTGTTTCGACAAGGCTGTATAACACGGCACTTGCTTTGGCTCCGTTGTTGCCATCGTTTTAGATATAGGGCTTACGTCCGTTGTACATTGGGAATCTTATAATGTTCAATATGTGCAAATGCGATAGCAGACGCATCTTCAAAGTAAAGTGTCTCGTATGGATGCAGGGGTTCATAACTGCTATCTTCAATGTCAATCAGTTATTCCTGAATGCAACTAACTTTCTTTGGGGAAATGCACATATATAATCTATCATGGCAACGTCTCAAAATCAGTTTGTATGATTCCTCTGGCGCATGTAAAGAGGCTATCTACACTGAACAGAAAGATTAAAATCGTAAGGAAGAAACCCTTAATTTTCTTTTTGATGCGAAATTGACAGAGACGCCTAATCTTTGGATTGATTTTCTATTGGGTTCAATTTTGTCATGGTGCAGGACAAACAAGGCTATGACTGAATGGATTGGCAGGAATATGGAAAAGCTGGGCATGTCCTAAGTAGAAGCTAAAAGAATACGTAGAGGTATTGAGAATAACAGCTGATGAAGAAATTCATCGGCTGTTTATTGAACCAGATGAGCGATGAGAGCACACTGCATGATGCAGGGTGCTTTTTTGAATAAACAGTCTGATATAGCATAAAATAGATATGTGAAACGATGTTACGACTCAATTCGCATTACTATATGGAGAAAAAATCTCTAAATAAATGACTATTTCTTGAAAAACGCCGTAATCCGTATTATAATGAAAACGCAACCTGGAAAGGAGGCATATTTATGCTAATTAGATTATCTGTTGAGAATTTTAAGTCTTTTGATCAGAAGGAAGAATTGTCGATGATTTCTTCCAGCAAAATGCAAGGAAACAAGAGTCATCGAGTACAGATTAAACAGACTAAGTTGTTAAAAAATGCTGTGGTTTATGGCGCTAATGCATCTGGCAAGTCAAATCTTGTGACTGCATTTGCGTTTATTAAGGCAACCCTTATGGAAGGTCTACCGGTTGTCTCAGTTAATGATTTTTGCAGAAATAGGGAAGATAATAAAAACCGGGAGAGTATTTTTGAACTGCAGTTTACGGTCGGAGATACTTTTTATGCATATGGATTTTCAGCAATTCTTAATCAGAGGAAAATTACGGAAGAATGGCTGTATGAACTTATGCAGGATGGTGGGGCGCATCAACTTTTTATTAGAGAAGGAGATAACTCACCGATTTTAGGAGAAGATGTCAAACTAACTGCTACAGAGAAAAGCCGCTTTAATGTTTATTCCGAAGACTTTGCGGGACAGGAGTCAAAGCTCTTCCTTACTGAAATGAATCGAGGGAAGAAATATGATGATAAATCAAGGCTTCTGTTTTTCCAAGAAGTATTTGGCTGGATTATGAATAATATCATCGTAATCACGCCGAATATGGGTATCTCGAATACCGAGGCATATTATAACGATGAGTCCTTGGAAAACATTAGTAGGTTGATTCAAACCTTTGACACAGGAGTTACGGAGATTAAGACAAGAAAAATTACTACTGAAGAAATGAGCAAGATGATTCCAGCTGAAGTGGTACAAGGGATCTTTAATCAATTAATGACTCAAATGAGGATTACAGGTGCACCGGGAGTTCAGATGACATGGAGAGTGGAAGGTGGCTTTTTTAATATTCGTATTGCCCAGGGTAATTCTGAACCAGAGATTACCACACTTGTTTTGAAACATGGAAGATCCGCTTTTGACTTTAATTTCGTGGAAGAATCGGATGGAACTAAGAGATTGTTTGATCTCATAGATATGCTGCTTACCGATCGTCCGGATACACTTTTTGTTGTGGATGAACTTGAACGTAGTTTGCATCCGAAGTTAACAGAGCGTTTTCTGAAACTGTTCATGGATGCTCACGACGACACAAGAATGCAGTTGGTATTTACAACACATGAGGATACTATCATGGATCAGATTCTTTTTAGGAGAGATGAAATCTGGTTTGTGGAAAGAGATGCGGATAATGCCAGCAAAATATACTCTCTTAATCGTTTTAAGGAAAGATACGATAAGAAACT
Organism: Acetatifactor sp.; assembly: GCA_024695935.1. Lineage (GTDB taxonomy): Bacteria > Bacillota > Clostridia > Lachnospirales > Lachnospiraceae > RGIG10340. Next base: position 2,058 of record JAILHH010000025.1, on the reverse strand, counting down.
GAGCAAAGCTTATCTTGAAGGAAGATATGGCGCAATTCCTGTGTTCAAACAGTTTTCTTTCCGGAAAGGAGAGTAAAAATGCCGGTACACACATATACAAACTGGAATAGCCGTCCTTCCGATGAGGTTGAGCAGATAGAGCCTTTTCGAAAGTATTTCTTTATCTGTGAAGGGGCTAATACTGAAACCTTCTATTTCAGGAGACTAATCGATCTGCGAAAACAGTTAGGAATACACCCGCTGATAGATATTCGCTTGTGGGAAAAGACCGATGAAGACAGAAACTTGTCTTTTGCGAAGAACCTTGTTGCTTTCGCTGAAAAACAAAAGCAGAATCCGGACAATGATTTTGACTATGAGCGAGATAAGATGGTCATAGTATTCGACGGTGATATCTTTGAAGAGAAAGTCCGAGGATATGAAGAACTTATTACCCAAATCGAGAAGACAGATATAGCAGGTGTGACGAATCCAGGCTTTGAATTGTTTTTGCTGCTTCATATTGAGGGAAGCTATGAAGAATGTATTAAGGATTATGAGGCAGATTTTCTAAATATGGACGAAGATGGGAAGTACAGCTACGCTTATAATGCGCTGCGTGATCTGACGGGCATGAACGCAAAGAAGAATCCTGAAATAGGAAATCTTGCGGATAATGTCCTGATTGCGATTTCACAGGAAAAGAAGATTAATCAGGATATCCACGATCTAAAAGGGAAGGTGAGTAGCAATATTGGTAAAATAATTGAAGAAATAATAAATGAGAAGCCCGTTGATAGCAAGGCTTACGGGTATTTTAAGGTGGGTTTATAACCCACTTTTAACCCAGACAATTTTTGTGCAAATGTTACAAGACAACAAAATAACAGTGATTTTGGAGATGTGACATACAATTCAATACTCGCTTGCGAGTCTTGTGCGCCGGATTCGGGTCTGCTTTAGCAGAATCATTTCCTATTCGAATCCGTGCGCATCCCGCGGAGCGTTTTAACTCAGTTGGAGTTTATACATCTATTGAGTATAGTTTGTCATTAACTCCACCTAAGCAAGTGCATAGAGGTGGGAGGCTCCGGCTGAGTTAAATATGGCGAAAGCTCACGTTGACATAACTGAGCTGGGCTACTTCAAAACGAACCCATCGGGGCGTGTCAAAAGCAGTAAAGATATGCTGGAGTTTGACACGGCCGCATCTTGCACTGATTTGCATTATTTTGCAAAAAACTGTGAAAACATTGCGGTTATAAGGTTATTTTTCGCGGTGCGGGGAACGCGCCAAAATACGCCATATCACGGCAAAACAGGAGGATTTTTATTATGGTTAAAGTGCTTTTCATCTGCCACGGCATGGTATTAACCAGTGGCTAGAAATCCTTTATTTTCAAGCATTTGACGGATGATAAGATTAACTTTACAACTTTTAAAATTGCTACGATACGAATTATAATCGAGTTACGACATTGTGCAGAGAAGGTCGCGTTGAAGGAGCAGTTTTTGCTGCTAATACATGGCTTGTGCCTAAAGATGCAAAAAAACCGGAAGATCCGAGAAGAGTCCGTAAAATGGGACAGGATAAATAGCAAAATGATAAAAGCCATAAAAATGGCTATTATAGAATAAATTTGGAGGCAAATATAAATGGCAACAAGAAGTGCAAAGATTGATCAAAAGGCAGGCCTTATTTGGGCAATTGCAGATAAATTGACTGGAGTATATAAACCACATGAATATGGGGATGTAATCTTACCGTTAACCGTTATACGGAGATTTGATTGTATCTTGTTTGATACAAAGGATGCAGTATTAAAGAAGTATGAAGAGGTTAAGAATCTTCCGATGAAGGACGTTCTTCTTCGTAAGGCTTCCGGTTTTGATTTTTATAATACAAGTAAGTATACCCTTGAGAGATTAATGGATGATCCGGATCATATTGAAGAAAACTTTAGAGATTACTTGAATGGTTTTTCTGACAATGTACAGGACATTATCCAGAAATTTGAGTTTGACGGTCATATAACAAGAATGGCAAATAAGAACATTCTTTATATTGTTCTGAAGGAG
>JAILHH010000015.1 GCA_024695935.1 Acetatifactor sp. | reverse complement strand
TCACCACAGCAAAGAATTGGTGTAAGACCAGCAGCAAATGCCTTCTTAACCTTTGCATTGATAAGGATATCGTTCTCTCCGAAGATATCTCTTCTCTCTGAGTGACCGATGATGATATATTCTACACCTGCATCCTTGAGCATGGGAGCTGAGATCTCGCCTGTGAAAGCACCCTTATCCTCAATGTAGAAGATCTCTGCACCGAGATGTACATTTGTACCTTTGATCGCTTCAGCAACAGGTACGATATCGATTGCAGGTACGCAATAAACAACGTCAACTGCATCATTCTTTACTAAATCCTTTAATTCTGCACAAAGTGCAACAGCCTCGCTGGGAGTCTTGTTCATCTTCCAGTTTCCGGCAATAATACGTCTTCTTGACATAATTATTCTCCTTATAATTGTTTTGTTCGCCTATCGATTATCTGCAGCGTAAACGCCGGGTAACTCTTTGCCCTCAAGGAACTCAAGAGATGCTCCGCCACCTGTTGAGATGTGGCTCATCTTGTCAGCAAGACCCATCTGGTTTACAGCAGCTGCTGAGTCACCGCCACCGATGATGGTTGTAGCTGATGCATCAGCAAGAGCCTGAGCTACGGACAATGTACCCTTTGCAAGAGTAGGGTTCTCGAATACACCCATAGGTCCGTTCCAAACTACTGTCTTAGCGCTCTTTACAGCATCAGCAAAAAGCTCAGCTGTCTTAGGTCCGATATCAAGACCTTCCTTGTCGGCAGGAATTGCATTAGAAGAAACAACGCTTACTTCTACAGGTCCGTCGATAGGATCGGGGAAGCCTGCAGCAACTGTTGTATCAATGGGGAGAAGAAGCTTCTTGCCGAGTTTCTCAGCCTTAGCCATCATCTCTTTACAGTAATCGATCTTCTCATCGTCAACAAGTGACTTACCGATCTCATATCCCTGAGCTTTGAGGAATGTAAATGCCATACCACCGCCGATGATAAGAGTATCAGCCTTCTCAAGAAGGTTATCGATAACGTTAAGCTTGTCAGCAACCTTAGCACCACCGAGGATTGCTACGAAAGGACGAACAGGATTCTCTACAGCATTGCCGAGGAAATCGATCTCCTTCTGCATAAGGTAACCAACTGCACAGTTTCCACCCTTAGCACGAACATACTTTGTAACAACAGATACAGAAGCATGTGCACGGTGTGAAGAACCGAATGCGTCACATACATAATCATCACAGAGAGCAGCAAGTTCCTCTGCAAACTTCTCGCCTGCCTTAGCGGGCTTTGTCTCCTCTTCCATGCGGAAACGAGTATTCTGAAGAAGGATAACATCTCCCTCGTTCATAGCTTCAACTGCCTTTGTTGCAGCCTCACCTGTTACTGTGTAATCAGGAATGAACTTAACTTCTTTGCCAAGCTTCTCTGAAAGTCTCTTAGCTACAGGAGCAAGTGACTCCTTCTCGTTGGGTCCTTCCTTTACTTTTCCAAGATGTGAGCAAAGGATAACCTTGCCGCCATCGTTCATAAGCTTCTTGATTGTGGGAAGTGCAGCTACGATTCTTGTCTCATCTGTGATCTCGCCATTCTTTAAAGGAACGTTGAAGTCACATCTGACAAGTACTCTTTTTCCCTTTGCGCTGAAATCATCAACGGATTTCTTGTTTAAAGACATACTCTACCTCTTTTCCGTGCATCGCACTGTTTAATTGAATAAATAAAGGGTCCGGCCCAATCGACCGGACCCTTAAAGGTCTTTGTAAACTAAGACAAGCTAAACTTATGCAAGCTCGCTGAAGTACTTAATTGTACGAACCATCTGAGATGTGTAGCTGTTCTCGTTATCATACCAAGAAACAACCTGTACAAGGTTATCAGCACCAACCATTGTCTGTGTAGCATCAAAGATTGAACCATATGTTGATCCAACGATATCAGAAGATACGATCTCATCCTCGTTGTAACCAAATGACTCATTTGAAGCTGCCTTCATAGCTGCGTTGATCTCTTCCTTAGTAACGCTCTTCTCTACTGTTGCAACAAGGATTGTTGTTGAACCTGTAGGGGTAGGTACACGCTGAGCTGATCCGATGAGCTTTCCGTTGAGCTCAGGGATAACAAGGCCGATAGCCTTTGCAGCACCTGTTGAGTTAGGAACGATATTTACAGCACCTGCACGTGATCTTCTGAGGTCACCCTTTCTCTGAGGACCGTCAAGGATCATCTGATCGCCTGTGTAAGCGTGGATTGTGCTCATGATACCTGACTTGATACCTGCAAGGTCGTTAAGAGCCTTAGCCATAGGTGCAAGACAGTTTGTTGTACAAGAAGCTGCTGAAATGATGTTATCAGAAGCCTTAAGTGTTGTATGGTTTACATTGTAAACGATTGTAGGAAGATCGTTTCCAGCAGGAGCTGAGATAACAACCTTACGAGCGCCGGCATTGATGTGTGCCTGAGCCTTCTCCTTTGATGTATAGAATCCTGAGCACTCGAGAACTACGTCAACCTTAAGTTCTCCCCAAGGACAATTGTTTGCATCGGGCTCTTTGTAAATCTTAAGAGTCTTTCCGTCAACTGTGATTGTATCCTCACCAGCTGATACTGTGTCTGCTAATGCATACTTACCCTGTGATGAGTCATACTTTAATAAGTGTGCAAGCATCTTAGGGCTTGTTAAATCATTGATTGCTACTACTTCGTAACCTTCAGCTCCGAACATCTGTCTGAATGCAAGACGACCGATTCTACCGAAACCGTTAATTGCTACTCTTACTGCCATTTTAGTTTCCTCCTAAAATATATTTTTTATATTTTGACATATCCTGATGTTTCTCGTTCGCGCACCTTCGGATTGTCAAATTTTTGTCAGCAGTTGTATTTTACCTAATTCCCTTTGATAATTCAAGATGTAATTACAAAAAATATTCGTATTTTGTGCTTTTTGTTATATTTTTTGATATACTGTTCATGTGCATAAATATGAAAACAAATTTCAAAACGAAAGGACTGACAGGACTATATGGCAATTAAAACCGATTATCATACCCATTCCTCCTACTCCGGTGACTCAAAAGAGCCCATGGAGAACATGATAAAAGCCGCCATCGACAAGGGGCTTGATATCATCTGTTTCACGGAGCACAACGACTTTGACTATCCAGTGACGGAAGTTGATCCCGAGGGTAAATTTCTATTAAACGTGGACTCTTATCTCTACGATCTGCTGTTGTTAAAGAATAAATATGCAGACCGGATCAATGTTCTCTTTGGCATAGAGTTAGGCTTACAGCCCTCATGCAAGAGAGAGAATGCCATCCTTGCAAAGAGTCATGAATTTGATTTTGTCATCGCCTCATCCCACATCGTAAACGGAAAAGACCCCTACTATCCTGCTTTTTACGAGGGAAGATCAGACGCAGAGGCCTATATGGAATATTTTGAATCGGAGCTTGAGAATATCAACAAATTCGATAATTTCGATGTATACGGCCATCTGGATTATGTGGTCAGATACGGCAAAAACAAGTATGCCGAGTACGACTACAGTAAATTCGCTGACATATTCGACGAGATATTAAAAGCCCTCATAGAAAAAGAAAAGGGTATCGAGTTGAATACAGCCGGGCTTAGAAAAGGTATCAATGCCATCCATCCGAGGATCGAAGTCTTAAAGCGCTACAAAGAGCTTGGCGGCGAGATCATAACTGTGGGAAGCGATGCTCACAAAGCAGAGGATGTGGGCGCAGGTCTTGACACTGCGGAGCAGATCTTAAAGGACTGTGGCTTTAAATACTATACGATCTTTGACAAACGCTCCCCCGAGTATATTAAACTGTAGAAAAAAGTAACGGCAGCCATTTTAAATGACTGCCGTTTTTCTTTAGATCATTTGGTCTGTTGTATCATTTGCATCGAGATTTTCAGATGAAACCTCCCCGGGCTTTACTTCTTCCGGCTCCGTTTCCTGTGGTGCAACGTTTACATCCGCTTCTTCAGTTTTTGCCTCTGTGGTGTCTGTCTTCTCAGGCTCTCTTTGGGCATCTTTGCCCTCATCCGAACCGAATACGGAATTAATACCGTTCCATACAGACTTGGAGATTTTGGTGGCGGACTCTTTTACCTGATGTCCCACTTTCTTTACGGTCTGATCCACATTCAGATCCTTTACGGATTTTTCTATTCTTTCTCTGGTGTCGTTGATCCATTCCGTGTAATTAAAATCAAAATCCGGCAGATCCTTGTAGGCTTCAGCCTCTCTTCCCGGGAACACCCTTACGGATGCATTCTTTACGGAAAAGATGAATCTGACTTTTTCGTAGCCGTCGGTCTTTATAGGGATCTCATAGACGGCCACCAGCTTTGTATCCCATTTCTTTGACATCAAAGGCTTGTATTCAGAGTGTGAGAGATTATAAACATATCTGTTCTCCCAGTCATCCTCGCTTATCTCTTCCCTGGAAATGGGAACTGCGATAAACTGTGAAACCTCACTGTCCAAAGGTTTCCCGTCGCTTACGACCGTGAATCTGAATACATGGGAAGCATCACGCTCCACGCTTTTGTCTGCATAGATCTGAGTAAGTCCGTCGGTATATCTGCCCAGTTCATAAACCTCAACGCTCTCACCGAACATATCGGTCACGAACATTCTGCCACCTTCATTCTCACATTTATCAGACTTGTCAAATCTAAAGTCTCTTGCATTAAAGCAAATCACATTGCTCATTTGTTTTTCCTCCTTTGATAAAGGCGGACAGAAATCTTTTGACAATATACGAATTGTATCGGCGTCGACCACTTCTGCCCGACCTTTGTTCACCAGTCCCTTAGCCCTCTTTGGGTAAGTCGTACCGGTAACATTTCCGAATTCGTCAAGTACAACAACGTTTTTTTCCATGGGTGTCTCCCCCTTGAACTTGATATTTTTATGGTCAATTCGTTTTTTGTTATGGGTTTCTTCCCCTGACCAACTTCAGATTATCATGAAACAGACAAAAATCAAATGCATTTTTCATTAATTAAATCTAATAATTCTATAAAAAAGGACGGATAAAAATCCGTCCTTACAAGTCATTTTGCAATTACTCTTCCCTCGTCACCGGCATATACAAGTGCAGGGTCCTCATTTTTAAACGAAGAAGTTCCGACAAAGTACTGATATCTCTGCAGCACTCCGTCCTTTTTCATATCGGAGATTGCCTTTTCCATATCCAGAGATTTTATATCCGACTCCGTGCCTATGCGGTTAAAGTCATCCTGTTTGTTGAAAGATAAAGAAATGTCCTCAAGTGCTGTATTCTTTCTCTCTATCGCAGGCTGTAAACTTATCTCCGGAAGCTTCTCCTCCGAAGGGATCTCCTTTACAGGTTCCGCAGGCTTTTGTAAAGCACCTGCGACTCTGTTTACGGGAGGCACCGCCCCCGGCCAATATGAATTATAATCTGTCACACTTCCAATACCCAAAACCTTTACCTCCATAACCCGTATATAATATTATATCGGAGGAATTTTGGAAATAATTAACCGATGAGCTCTTTATTTCAAAATTCTCTTAAGTTCATCCATGAAAGTGTTTACATCCTTAAACTCTCTGTAAACTGAGGCGAATCTGACATATGCAACTGCATCCAGATCCTTTAATTTGTCCATTACGAGTTCTCCGATGATATCACTGGGGATCTCCTTGTCCTCTCTTGAATAAATATCAGATTCGATCTCATCAACCACCTTTGAGATCTGCTGAACACTGACAGGTCTCTTGTGGCATGCCCTGATGATACCGGCTTCGATCTTTTGTCTGTCATAGGTTTCTCTGTTATTATCCTTTTTTATGATCACAAGCGGAATTGTCTCAACTTTCTCATAAGTCGTGAATCTCTTGCCACAGGAATCACATACTCTTCTGCGCCTGATGGAATTGTTGTCATCAGCAGGTCTTGAATCGATAACGCTTGTATTTTCGTGACTGCAAAAAGGACATTTCATAAAATTGTTCCCCCTATGAAACTAATTTTTAATTTGTCACAATTATATAAAAAAATAGAATTAATGTCAACAAATTATGGTATGAATATCCTACTAAAGTAGAAATATCCATTATTTTTGGGAGAATTTTCGGAAAATAATCAAAAAACACAAATATCCTATGAACATTCCCATGGTATTTGTCACAATATCATCCGTCTGAAAGAAACCTCTCCCCGTCATATTCTGCATGGATTCGATAAAACAGCTGGATGCGGCGCCTATCAATATGATAAGAAACCATCTCCTGCACTGTGCAAAAATACGCGGAACAATATATCCAAGCGGAATGAACATCAGCACATTTTCCACAACATAGGCATTGTTTCTGGCATTGATGCCCCAGGTGGCAAAAAGATTTAAGTCAACCCGCGTTCTGGAGCCTCCTTCTCTTGAAACAAGTGTCAGCATTGCCACAACACAAATGTAACCTACCAACAAGGCCTTATGAAAAATATCCCAGTCTATGAACTTGCTGTCTTCAGTTTTGTTTAGCGCATAAATGATAAAATACGACATGGCCATGCCAAATATCCCCGCCGGGAGATAGGCACAGGCATCGATCATATCACTTATCAGATATTTAAGCATAAATAATCTCCATTTGCTTATTCCATTTCATAACTGTCCCAGTTTTCCGAAGCCTTTTCATAGACGGACGAATCCTTTGAGTACATGTCATTCATCCAGGCTATTGCATCCTTTATTCCCTCTTCGGCAAAAGAAAAATACTCCACCGTCTTCTTTTCATCAGGAGTCTTTATGTAATTAAATGGTTCGGGCCAGATCGTAACTTTAAGTCTTTCAGCTTTTTTATCTTCCTCACCCTCGTTTTCCGCAGGGACTGTGTATTCATCTTTTTCCAGTCTGTATCTCATGCCTTTGTGACATCCGGTAAACTGAGTCTTTTTTAAAAAAGGCATGGATAATATATCTTCTCTGACTATCATAAATTTCCTTCTTTTACTAAGTAAAAAAGACCTGCCAAAGCACCTTTAGTGCTGACAGGTCTCACATGCTTTTCAATGATCATTTTTTCTGCAAAAATGTGGGAATACTGATAGGGGGTCTTGCCTCCACATTGCTGCTGATATCAATAGGCTTCTGGAAACTCTGAGGCTTAACAGGTGTCTTATCCGCATTCTGCGCCTTCACTCCTGAGAGGAAAGGTGCTGTGGAAAGTCCACTGATGGGGGTAGGCTTGAAACCTGTGTTAAGACTCTTTGCATGAGCGCTTGCGTTGTCCGAAAGACCTGTTGCTATAACAGTGATCCTGCAGAAATCAGGCTGGCTTTCATCATACATTGCACCAAAGATAATATTGACTTCGTCTCCTGTAAGATCCTGTACAAAGCTAGCGGCATCATTTGCATCTGCAAGGGTGATATCTCCGGATACGTTGATGATAACATGGCTGGCTCCGGTGATGGTGGTCTCAAGAAGAGGTGACTCAACAGCCATCTTAACTGCTTCAAGTGCCTTGTCATCTCCATGACCTTCACCGATACCGATATGTGCGATGCCCTTGTCCTTCATAACGGTCTGAACATCGGCAAAATCAAGATTGATAACTGAGGGAACATTGATAAGGTCCGTTATACCCTGAACAGCCTGCTGAAGAACTTCATCGGCTTTCTTTAATGCCTCGGGCATTGTGGTCCTTCTGTCAACGATCTCAAGTAATTTATCATTTGGGATCACGATGAGAGTATCAACGTGCTCCTTGATTTTTTCAATACCGCCGAGGGCATTGACCATACGGGCCTTTGCCTCGAATCTGAAAGGTTTTGTGACAACTCCTACTGTCAGAATACCCATCTCTTTTGCGATCCTGGCAACCACGGGAGCCGCTCCGGTTCCTGTTCCGCCGCCCATACCGCAGGTAACGAATACCATATCACATCCCTGAAGAGCTTCGGCGATGGCCTGTTCGCTCTCCTCTGCAGCCTTTTCACCAACCTCGGGGTTGGCACCGGCTCCGAGTCCCTTTGTAAGCTTCTCACCGATCTGAAGATTTCTGGGTGCCTTACAAAGCTGAAGTGCCTGATTATCGGTATTGACACCGATAAATTCCACTCCGTCTATTTTTTCATCGATCATTCTATTTACAGCATTATTGCCGGCTCCACCGACTCCGACTACAACGATCTTCGCACTTGTGTCGGCAGCGTTTGTCTTAATCTCAAGCAAAGGTAAATCCTCCTTCATCGAAATGAGTATTTACGAAAAGTCTCCCCTCGTCATAAATACCACACTGAATATCATATAATTTATTATAAAAATAATCAACCTATTTTTTAACAATTTTTAAGGCGGTTTGAACGTTATTTCGCATCCGGTTTAAAGGTAAAATCCGTGTTTGTTTCGGAATAATTTTCCATGTGGAGAGTACCCTTTTTCCCCGACAGCTCCACCACGAATTCGGGCAGAAGCATAAACTTTTCCTCGATATATTTAAAATCTTTTCCCAGATTTATCTTCAGTTCATCATAGTAAAGGATAACATCCGAATCCGAGGTAAAATAAATCCTGTCGGCACATGTCTCATACTTGTCCATAAGCTTTGTAAGGTCGAGTATGGTGCTGAAAATCTGAGGATCCTTTACAGGGAGCGGTTCCCCTATCACACAGTAATCAAAATCAAGTCCCGTCACAAGGGGGATACCCTCCGTCTTTACGGTGGAGATCTCCACCACATATCCGTCCTTGTCAAAATACAGATATGTGTCGAGACATTTCACATAACCCGCCAGAGCTTTTTCGTACACATTTACCCTTACGGAACCGTGATCTAATACTGTCACGTCCATGACATCCACAAAGGGTATATCCTTTACTTCTCTGTTCTTGTATTTAAGAGACAAAAACACCGTATTGTGTCCGAGCATTCCCTCGGTCACCATATTTTCAATCTCAGCATCGGTATAATGGAGATTACCGTTAACCTCCACATTTTTTACCGTATAATATTCTACGAAAAACCAAAGGCCGCAAATCAGTACCAGTATCAGTCCAAGGGTGATCATAAGCCTTATCTTTATCTTTCTCTTTTTCTTCATTGGGCCTCATCCCCGACATCGATTTTTGAAGCTACATTCAGCACAAGCCCCATTTCTATCAGCAAAAACAGAACGGACGAACCGCCGTAGCTGATAAAAGGCAGAGACACACCGGTATTCGGTATGGTATTGGTGACAACCGCAATGTTTAAAATAACCTGAACAGCCACATGAGCCATCACACCTACCACTAACATGGCACCGTAAAGGTCTTTAGTATTATTTGCTATGATGACCATTCTCCAAATCAGGATCGCAAACAGTGACATAAGGCAAAAAGCTCCGAACAGTCCCAGCTCCTCACACAATATGGAAAAGATCATGTCGTTTTGGCTCTCCGGCAGACCGTTTAATTTTTGCATGCTTTCTCCCAGGCCTTTGCCCCAGATGCCACCGCTTCCTATGGCATACAGACTCTGAAGGGGCTGATGTCCGAAATCCGAAGCATAGCTCACAGGATCCAGCCAGGCTCTTACTCTGGAAAATCTGAAGTTTCCGCCGGCATCGGACTTACTGATGACAGCCACCAAAAGGGCGGTTATAAGCCCCAGTATCGCAAGTGTCGCAAAGGTGTATTTGTAATCCTTAGATGCCACAAAATACATTATCATGATGATACTTATGACGATAAAAGCGGAACTGAGATTGTTAGTAAGTATCCAAAGCGCCAGGGAAATAACAGCTCCCGGTGTTATATAAACCAAAAAACCTTTGAATGTATTTAATGTATTTCCCATCTTTGTGATGTAAGTGGCATAAAACAGGATCATACAGAGTTTTACGACCTCAGCCACCTGCACCTGCATTCCCACACCGGGAATAACAACCCAGCGGGTCGCACCGTTTGCGCTTTTTGCAAGAGGTGTCTTTATAAGTATCAAAAAGATTCCTGCCACTATGGGCATCAGCATATGAAGCCTGTCCCACAGTCTGTAGGGTATAAAGTATACAACCGCCATGGCAACGAGTCCCATGACCATGGCAATAGCCTGTTTTTTTAAAAAGAAAGTCTGGGAATTAAATTTGTTGAATCCCTCATAAGCACTTGCGGAATAAACCATGAGAAGGCCGAATCCAAGCAGGAAAAAGATCACAAGCAAAAAGCTGTAATCTATATAAAATCCTCTGAGACTTTTGGTTTTTACGGATGTTCTTCTCATTTATCAATTCTCCGACTGTTCTGATTCTGTTTCGATTATATTTTCGTTTACCGGAACTTCTTCGGTTGCATGTGCGCTCTCTCCCGTCACTGCAACTCCGGTTTCCGCGTCATACATTTCTCCCGTCTCGGGATCAACCCTGTAACCGGTTGCGGGATCGATGGCAAATCCTTTCCAGACAGCCTCTGTCACATCCGGAGTTTTCTCTACAATATTTCCTTCGTCTCCACCGGATACTGAATCATCATATGCATTCTGTGCGAGACCGTATGTGCTCGAAAGTCCTTTTGCCTGAAGTTCCTCAATCTCACTCTCTGATAATTCCTCGGTCATATAGATGTTCAGATAAGGCAGGACCTCTGTCAGGATGTTTTTAACTATACCCGTTGCAAATTTTGCATCATCCTGATGCATTGCATTTGGTCTGTCCACCACCACATATATTGCTATCTGAGGGTCGTCTGCGGGAGCATATCCCATGAATGAAACGACATAGTCAGTGTCTGACCTCTTATTGGTCTCCGGGTCTATGGTCTCAGCCGTACCTGTTTTTCCGCCTATGGCATATCCGGCAGGTCTTGCTGTCTTTCCGGTTCTGGCGTCTCCACCTTCAGGCATTACGACAGCTCTGCAATATTGTCTGATATAATCGCTTGTGGACTCGGATATTATCTGTTTTAATACCCTGGGTTCTATATTTTCAATGGTAGCCCCGTTAGCATTTGTGATCTTGTCCACCATATGAGGTTCGTAATAATATCCGCCGTTTATAAGTGCGGAAAAGCCTGTGATCATCTGTATCATGGTCACATTAAAGTTCTGTCCGAAGGTATTGGTCGCAAGATCGGTAGGCCCCATATCCGCAGCGGAATAAATGAGATTTGCAGTCCTGGCTTCACCCGCAAGGTCCACATTTGTCTTTAAACCGAAATTAAATATACCCTGATATCTGGCAAACTCTTCTGTTCCGAGAGCCTGACCCACTTTCATGAGGACCACGTTACAACTTCTGGCAATGGCTCCCTGCAGATCCAGCACACCGTCACCCCATCTGTTGTGGCATCTGATCTTGTATCCGCCGATCTCCATATAGCCGTTGCACTCATATGTCATCCCCGGCGAAATAACGCCCGCCTCAAGTGCAGCTGCCACAGTAAAAGGTTTTGCGGTCGAACCCGGCTCATAAGTGTTTGTAATGCAGAAATTCTTCCAGAGATTGTTTAAGTTTAACAATTTCTCTTCATCTGTCATTCCACCTAAAACACTCTCGTTAATGGCGGTACTCGTAACTGTCAGGATATCATATCCGTTTGCATTTTTTTCACTGGTGATAAGATTTGCACCGATAAGTCTGGTCTCATCCTTTGGATCGTTCAGATCAAAGTTCGGATAGGAACCCATGGCAAGTATCTCGCCGTTGTTTATATTCTGGATGATACATGCCACATTTTCGGCGCCGTTTCCCTCGCGAAAAGAATCCTTATGCTCTTCGTTGAACTGATAGAGGTATTTTTCAACAATACTCTGTATGGTAAAATCGATGGTCGAATGGATGGTATATCCGTCGGATGCGGCGATGGTGGTTCTCTCAAAAGCCGAATCATCATTGACATAACCGTATTCACGGCCGTTTGTGCCGTTTAGATCGTCATTGTAATATTCTTCAAGGCCGTAAAGTCCGCTTCCGTCGGAAGTGGTAAAGCCGATGACGTCCGAAGCCACACTGTTTTCGGGATATTTTCTGATGTATTCATCATCAAAGAAAACACCCTTTATGTTCTTGTCTTCGCTTGCAAGATCAGTAAATGCCTGTTTTCTGTCAAATGGAAGCTGCTTTAAGAGGACGTAGTGCTTTGAGTTCTGATGATTTGCGATATATTGCCTTACTTCTCCGATGTTTACTTCCGGAAAAACCGTGGAAAGCGCAGCCATGGTGGGCTCCATATAATCCTCTTTTTCATTCAGCATGGCACTGTCTATAAAAAGGGTGTATACCTTTTCACTGGTGGCAAGAATGGTACCCTTTGCATCAACGATATCTCCCCTTTTTGCGGGCAGGACATCCGAGTCGTATCTTTGCTGCGAGAGGATCTGTTTTTCATATTCCGTGGCATTACCCTTTACGATAAAAACAAGTCTTACAGCTAAACCTACAAAAGCCAGTAGTACGAAGATCACGAGTACTACCAGCTTCTTTTGCATCTTTATGGTAAATTTTTTATAACCGTCAGTCATTGTCAACGCTCCTCATATAGTCGTTTCCGGCATCAGAATAGACTATAATCTGGCCTTCCTGTGCATAAATCATTCCGAATCTGTTGATGGCGATATCTTTTATCTCATCAAGATCGATCCCACTGTTTATCCTAGTATAAGCCTCATCATTGGAAACACGCAAGTCGTTTAATCTGCTTTCCATAGCGGAAATTGTTTTTGTGGTATTTGTAACCTCTGATCTTAGCTGTACATATCCGATAAGGATATATGCGCTGGCAAAGAGGGCAAGTGCTATAAATGCCACAAATCCAAGGTTAAGTCCGTTTCTCGTTTTCCTTGACGCTGCGGTTTTTCTGCTGTTTCTGTACTCAGGTCTTTCAAGTTCTCTTCTTACCGTATTATCTCTGTAGACCGGGTCGGTTTTTCTGACAGCATTACCGTAAACGTAAGCATTTTTTCTATATTCATTTTGTGATAAGTTTGTTCTTCTGTTTTCTGTCATATAAGCCATCCTGCTTTCTTTGTAAAAGACTTCCTCCGTGAAGTCTGCCCTGTGGGCCGTTTTATTTCTTTTCAAATACTCTGAGCTTTGCGCTCTTTGATCTTGAATTTTCCGTAAGTTCCTTCTCACCGGGTAAAATCGGCTTCTTTGTGATCACAATTCCCTCGGATTTCTTGCCGCATACGCACACCGGAAATTCGGGCGGGCATGTGCAGGGATTTTCTTTTTCACGAAACTTTGATTTTACGATCCTGTCCTCTAAAGAGTGGAAAGTGATGATGCAGAGCCGTCCGCCGGGATTTAACAGTTCTATAAATGAGTCGAGAGAATCTCTCAAAACTTCAAGCTCCCTGTTGCACTCGATCCTGAGAGCCTGAAAGGTCTGCTTTGAAGGGTGACCGTTTGCTCTCATTTTTGCCGGTATCGCTGCCTTTATCACATCGTTTAATTCAAAGGTGGTCTCGATTTCTTTTTTCTGTCTTGCCGCCACAATATGCTTTGCTATATTCTTTGCAAATTTATCTTCACCATAATCTCTGATGATCCTGAAAAGTTCCATCTCACTGTATCCGTTTACGATGTCTTTTGCGGTAAGATTTTGCCTTCTGTCCATTCTCATGTCCAGAGGTCCGTCAAATCTGTAGGAAAAACCTCTTTCCTCTGTGTCAAACTGGTATGAACTGACACCCAAATCAAGGACAATGCCGTCAACCTTAGCGACTCCTCTCTCTGCAAGCACTGCTTTCATGTTGCAATAATTGCTTCTGATCACTGTTACTTTATCTTTAAAATCGGAAAGTCTTTCGCTTGCCGCTTTAATTGCATCTTCATCCTGATCTATTCCAAAAAACTTACCGTTTTTAAGGCGCTTACACACTTCTGCGGCGTGGCCGCCTCCGCCGAGAGTTCCGTCAACATATATTCCGTCAGGCTTAATATTCAGATTTTCAATTGTCTCATTAAGCAATACCGAATAATGATTGAATTCCATGTTCTCTCCGTTTTTAAATGGTAAGTCCCAAAGCACCCATGGCATTTGCGATATCATCCAAGTCTTCACTGCCGGAGGCTTCATCCCATTTCTCTTTGCTCCAGATTTCGATCCTGCTTCCCACACCTACAAGCACCACGTCTTTTTCAAGTCCTGCGAAATCTCTGAGGCCCTGAGGGATTAAGATCCTGCCCTGCTTGTCCAGTTCAACGCTTGCGGCTCCTGCCAGAAAGAATCTGGCGAACTGTCTTGCCTCTTTGTTTATAAGTGGAAGTGAAGTGAGTTTCTGTTCAAAAGCGTTCCAGTCTTCATTGGCATACACAAACAGACAGCCGTCCATTCCCTTTGAGATGACGAATTCTTCGCCTAAACTCTCTCTGAATTTTGCGGGAATGATCAACCTGCCCTTAGCATCAACTGTATGATTGTATTCACTCATGAACATATGTAATCACCACCAGTCGTTTTAGGCGTGCCGGGCAGTTTTAAAATCTACCACTTTGTGACACTTTCTACCACTTTTCTCCACTTTTGTCTTAATTTTAATATAAAG
This sequence comes from Acetatifactor sp., assembly GCA_024695935.1. Classification (GTDB taxonomy): domain Bacteria; phylum Bacillota; class Clostridia; order Lachnospirales; family Lachnospiraceae; genus RGIG10340. The sequence continues at coordinate 2,573 of JAILHH010000015.1, read as the reverse complement.
TACACCATTTGGCAAGGCTTTTCAACAAGTTTTTTTTGCAAAAAAATAAAGCCCGGCAAGGGTTTGCCGAGCTTTTTCTCAAAATGTGGTGTAAGGTGGGGGATGATCCCACATCCTGACACAAAATATGTATTTTTTTATTTTTTAAATTTATTTTTCTTCTGAAATACTGTTTTTCTTCTTTTTTCTGACTGAAAGGACAATGATCTCTGTTACGACAGCAAAAACCACCAGCACTCCGGCCAAAACCTGGCTCACTGCAGTATTTGTACCGGGAAACAGGAGCTGATCTGTCCTAAGCCCCTCTATCCAGAGTCTTCCCAGACCGTATCCGCCGAGATAGATAAGTATGATCTCGCCGTCAAATCTTTTATGCTTTATATAAGTCATCAGGATTATAAAAAGCAGCAGATTCCACATACTCTCATACAGGAATGTTGGATGAACCTGAATATACTCTGCCCCCTCTTCCATATGAGCCGCAATGCTTTCCGAGATATCTCTTACTCTGACTGCATTGACCGGAAGTCTCATGGCAAAGAGGTTATCGGTATATTCTCCGAAGGCCTCCCTGTTCATGAAATTGCCCCATCTGCCGATAGCCTGACCTATGGCCAGTCCGGGCACACAGAAATCTCCGAGTTTAAAAGGATTTATCTTTTTAACCCTGCAATATACAAACAAAGTTGCAAAGGCACCGATAACGGCACCGTATATGGCTATTCCTCCATTTCTGAGATTAAAGATACTAAGCAGGTCATGCCTGTAATAATCCCAGGAAAAGATCACGTAGTAAGTTCTGGCTCCCACAATTGAAAAAATAACGGCATATATCGCAAAATCCCACACGATATCAGAATTACCGCCGTATTTTTTTGCAAGATGAGCCGCTGTCAGTATTCCCAGACATATTCCTATGGCAATGATGATGCCATAATATGCGATGGTAAAGGATCCGAAGAGGTGGATCGTCTTTGGTACATCCTTAAGATATAACCCAAGATTAGGAAATTCTATATCCATAACGTTCATATCGATACTCCTTATACATTGAATCTAAAGAGGATAACATCTCCGTCACGGACAACATAGTCCTTGCCTTCCATGCCAACCAGACCCTTTTCGCGGGCAGCGGACAGTGAACCCTGTTCTAAAAGATCCTTGTAATTTACAACCTCTGCCTTGATAAAACCACGCTCAAAATCAGAATGGATCTTGCCTGCGGCCTGAGGAGCTTTTGTTCCGATCTTTATGGTCCATGCTCTGGTCTCATCTTCTCCTGCGGTCAAAAAACTCATAAGACCAAGTATCTTGTAGCTTGCTGCGATAAGCTTATCAAGACCTGACTGAGTAAGTCCCAGGTCCTCCAAAAACATCTTCTTTTCGTCGTCATCAAGTTCGGAAAGTTCCTGCTCTATCTGAGCACAGATAACGAATACTTCGCTGCCTTCCTTAGCTGCAAACTCTCTTACCTTACCCACCATTTCATTGCTTGCGCCGTCGTCAGAAAGATCGTCTTCCGAAACATTTGCCGCATAGATAACGGGCTTGTATGTAAGAAGATTATATTCCTTCATAAGAGCAAGTTCATCCTCGTCGGTGATCTCCATGCTCTTTGCCATATTGCCGCCTTCGAGGTGTGCCTTTATCTTTTCGAGGAGCTCAGCTTCCTTTGCATAGGTCTTGTCGATCCTTGCACTCTTTCCGACCTTTGCATATCTTCTCTCCACCACCTCAAGATCCGCAAAGATAAGCTCCAGGTTGATGGTCTCGATATCTCTCAACGGATCGATAGAGCCGTCTACATGTACCACATTAGGATCCACAAAGCATCTTACAACGTGTACGATGGCATCCACCTCACGGATATTTGCAAGGAACTGGTTTCCAAGTCCCTCACCCTTTGATGCACCCTTTACAAGTCCGGCTATATCCACAAATTCGATAGTTGCCGGTGTTACCTTTTTAGATTTATACATATCTCCCAAAAGTTTAAGTCTCTCATCGGGAACGGGCACGATACCGATATTAGGATCTATGGTACAGAAAGGATAGTTTGCACTCTCCGCTCCGGCCTTCGTAAGTGAATTAAACAGTGTACTCTTTCCAACGTTGGGAAGTCCCACGATTCCTAGTTTCATAATATAATAATCTCCTTTGAGTTTTCTTTATTTTACGGGCTTTGCGCGCTTTGCCATTTTGACCGAGTGCCACATCGAGTGCCACGGGTTTAAATTTCGCATCAAGTTTTATACCACTTTTAACGCGTCAGCCACTAAATCTATTTCTCTATGTTTTTCTTCATCTGTAATATGGACGTACAGATTCATTGTGATACCGATATTAGAATGACCTAAAATCTTCTGCAGTGTCTTCGGCTTCATTCCACCTTCAATGCATCTTGTTGCAAAAGTATGTCTAAGTACATGCATTGAAAATCTCGGAATGCCAACTCGATCGCAATACTTGAACAGTCCCGTGTCATAAGTGCTGTTCTTGACCGGCGTGCCATTTCTGCAAAGAAAGACCACATCGTTCCACTCAATCGGTACGAGCTTTAAGCTCTTATTCTT
>JAILHH010000035.1 GCA_024695935.1 Acetatifactor sp. | reverse complement strand
TGCTTCGCATTCCTATAAAGTAAAAAGCGCTCCGCTATGGATGCGCACTCTGCGCACATCGCACTTCGTGCGAGAGTATCATGTTGACTGTCGTCAACCGCGCTCGGCGCGAGCATGTCGCAAGCGACATGCTTTCTTGTAACGTGCTAAATAGTACTAAAGTTATCAATATTCTGAAAGTTTAACAAAAGTACTTGCAATTTTCAGAATATGATGTATAATGTAAACATACCTGGAAAGTTCGATAACTCTTGTTAGTTTTTGAACCTACATTTTCTTTTACGGGATTCCTATATTGCCGGTTGGCTGTCAAGCCCTCACTTGTTTCAAGGATTGGAAGGGAAGGCAAAAGAGCGGTTGCGGTTACCCACCTAGCGCTGCTAGGAGTCAAAGAGCAAGAGGCGGCCTTCTGGGGATTTTATTTTTAAAAGAGCAACTAACGTGCGGGTTATGTTGCTCTTTTAAAATGGTTAAATTTAACTTAGGTTTATAACAAAAGCAGGTTAATATTTTTAATATTTAACCTGCTTTCTTCATTTTGTACAAAAAACGTTCCTGAAATTTATATATTTATTTGAATTGAAACTTAATGATTAACTAATTAATATTATATTTGTAAAGTAGTTAACCGCTTTACTAGTTTGTGAAGGAGAAGAAAAATATGAAAAGGAAAAGACTTGCAACAAGATGTATTGCCTGCATTTTGTCTGTTTTTCTTGTGCTCGTTTCGGTTTTGAGCCTGGGAGACAACAGTGCAAAAGCAGAGGGAACAGATGGCGAATACACAGTTTATTTTCTAAACAGTGAAAATTATACTGCTGTAAACGCTTATGTTTGGGAGCCTGCAGAGGATCTGGGAGCCTGGCCCGGTTCTGCATGCAGTGAAGCGGCCGAGATGGGTTCCGGCTGGTACAAAGTGAATGTTTTTTCACGCCCATCAAGTAAACCGTTTAACGTAATTTTCAATGACGGTAACGGCAAACAGGTCACATCCTACATAGGAGATGATGAACACAATTTTGTAACTGCTGACGGTAATAACTACACATCAAAGGCTGATGCTCAGAAAGCTGCCTTTAACACAGTTTATTTTTACGGTGGTTCACAATTTGAAAATGTAAATGTATATGCCTGGGGTAATTACGGCGAAGTTTTCGGTGGTTGGCCCGGAACTGCCATGGAATCAGCTTCATCTCTTGGTAACGGATGGTGGAGTGTATCCCTTGGAGGAAATGTGGACTGGACTAATTGGGGTATCAATCTGATCTTTACCTCTGATGACGGAGACAGATCGGAAGTATATTCAGAGCTTCCCAATGTTTATACAGCATATGATCAAAAAGCATACAGTTCACTTAATGCTGCAAATGAAGCACTTAATTTAAATGATGGTTCAGGCGAAAGCGGTGATAACGGAAGTGAGAACGGAACAGGAAATGAAAATGAAACAGGAAATGATAACAATGAACCTGATACAGAACCCGTAAAGGTTCATTTCATTAATTCCGAAAATTGGGAAAATGTATATTGCTATACATATGCAAACGGCGGAGACCTTGGAGCATCATGGCCCGGTGTTTTGTTGAGTCCTGATGACAATACTGCATATGATGTGAGAAATATCGATGTGGATGCTTCCGCATTCGGCCTTATATTACACAATAACGGTGACAAAAGAGTTGAGACATATATAAGCGGAACAAGTCAAGTTTATGTACTTGGAAACGGCGGAATGTTCGGGTCTCTTAATGAAGCACTTGTAGCTGCAGGATACGGCAGTGCGGATGATTATACAAATGTATATTTTTATAATAACCACAGCTGGGATGTTATAAACGGCTATGTATATGTAAACGATCAGACACTTGGTGCAGGATGGCCCGGAACAAGGCTTGTGGCTGCAGACGACCTTGAGGATAACACCAACTGGTACAAGCTTGTGATACCAAAGGTTGGAACAGAGGAGTCAACAGTAAATGTGATCTTTAATAACGGTGCAGAACAGCTTCCCGATGTAAAGATCGGCAGACCCGGAAATGTTTATGTTATCGGAAACGGTCAGGCTTTTGATACTGTATCTGACGCTTTATCTGCTGCAGCTGAAGATGTATATGACGATGGCTGCGAAGAGGGAGAAAACGCAGATCTTACTGATTTAGATCTTACTGCTCCCGGAGCAGGCGAAAACTTTATCAGATATGAGGGAGAGGATGCAGTTACAAACGGCGAAGTTCTGCCCTTTGGAAATACGTATTCTACAATGATCCAGTCCGAGGCTTCAAAGAGAAGCGCAGTGGTTCTTGAAAGCGGAGAGTATGTTGAGTTTGCTCTGACTGATGCTGCAAATTCAGTGGTGCTTCGTTACAGTATTCCCGATTCGGCTGACGGAGCAGGACAGTTATCAAATGCAAAAGTATATGCTGACGGAGAGTTTGTAAGTGATGTGGCATTGTCTTCCGAGTATTCATGGATTTACGGCGGATATCCTTATACCAACAACCCTTCAGAGGGAAGACCTCACAGATTCTTTGATGATTCCGCGGTACTCTTTGACAGAGTGATAAATGCCGGCTCAACTGTAAGGATCGTAAATGATGGAACAGTTCCATTAACTTTGGATTTTGTAGAGACAGAAAATGTTGGTCCTTCCATCGCACAGCCTGAAAACAGTATTTCAGTAACTGATTTTGGTGCAGTTGCGGGTGACGGAACAGATGATTATGAGAGCTTTAAGGCAGCCATTGCCTCCGCAAAGGAAAATGGCAAGATCCTCTATGTACCTGCCGGTGTTTACGATCTTGTAGAAAAGAAAGCACTTGAAGTAAGCGGAGTAGAGATTCAGGGAGCAGGAATGTGGTATACCACCCTTAAGGGAGAGGGTGCTGCATTTAAATACAGCGGAACTTCTAAATTCAGAGATTTTGCTTTAAAAGGAATTTCCAAAGTCAGAAATGACTCAGGTGATCTCGCCGGATTTGAAGGAAGCGGAAAATCAAAGAATGTAACCATCGAGAACATTTGGATGGAGCATATTAAAGTAGGTGTTTGGAGTTATTCATCCGACGGGCTTCTCATTCAGGGCTGCAGGATCAGAAACACTTATGCTGACGGTATCAACCTTTGCTCACAGACCACCAATTCTACTGTCAGAAACAATTCCATCAGAAACACAGGAGATGACGGCATTGCAATCTGGCCTTGGCTTGCTGACAGCTATAACAATACCATAGAGCACAATACAGTGGAACTTCCCACACTTGCAAATGCAATCGCTGTTTACGGCGGCTACGGAAATAAAGTTTTAAACAACGTGGTAAGAGATATCATTAATAACGGATCGGGAATCTGTATCGGATCTGATTATGAAACTCCTGCCGGATTTACAGGCACCACAACAGTTTCCGGAAATGTTTCATACAGGGCAGGATCTTACCACACTGATTATTCTTATCCTATCGGCGCAATCTGGATCTGGTCCACAAAGAGTCCTATGATCGCAGATTTTGATATCAGTGATAATGATTTATATGACTGCAGCTATGAAGGAATATTGTTTGATACATTCAATGATATCTCAGGGGTGAGATTAAAAGACAATACTGTTCACAATCTTGCCACTGACGGAATATTTGTCCGAGGAGGATCAAAGACAGGAAGTGCTTCTGTCGAAAACTTTGTATGTGACACTCTGAGCGGAGAGGTTATAAATAATACGATCCCTGAGCTGTTTACCTTCACATTCATTACATCATCGGATGAAACCGGTGAAAACGGTGAATCTGATGAAACTAACGAAACCTATGAAACAGATACCGAAAGCGGTAAGACAGATAGTGGTAATTCCGGAAACTCAGGCAAGGATAAAGATAACTCATCAAACGAAAATAACGGAAAAGCTGGTGGCAACAATGGAAATTCCAATGGTAATAACGGAAACCATTACGGCAATGCAAACGGTAATAACGGTAACGGCAATAAGAATTCTGATACCGACAATACGGTAAAAAACAATGGAAACGGCCGAGGAAACGCTTTTGGCAGAAAGACAGTGACTTATACTTTTACTGCTTCTGATTTAAACGAGGATTCTCAGGAAGCCGCCGACTCATCCGAGATACTTGATGAGGAGGTTTCGCTTTCCGATTCGATTTCATCTGAGACAACAGATAAAGAAGATTCAGATGATAAAGTTACAGATTCTGACTTAGCAGAAAATGCAGATGCAGAAAACATTGCGGAAGAAGAATTGCCTGCTTCAGGAGTTGTAGAATCTAATTCCGGTGTAAGTACAATAGCAGTAATTATTATTGCTTGTGCAATAGTTTTTATATTAGCTGCCGGTGGATATGTTTTATCAAAGAAAAAGATAAGTAAATAATTTTAATAAGAATTATGACCCTGCTTTTTTAGGATTTGTTTCCCAAAGAGCAGGGTTATTAAATTTGCATTTTTTTATGTATGGAAATATAATAATGTGAAAAGAAGGTTTCATTTTTTCTGATAATGCGGAGATATATCTATGAGGTCAAATGCCTGGAAAAAAATTAAAGCCCTGCTTACCAATTTCTATGTGGATGCAGGAAATATGAATATCGGAGCATATGCAGGCAGTATAGCCTTCTTTATTTTTTTGTCCATTGTTCCCATACTTATGATGTTTTTTACCATTCTTCCCTATACACCTTTGACCGAGGCTGATCTTTTGGGATTTATCGAACATTTCGCTCCTGAGGGGTACAAACACGCTATTGATGTAGTGGTAGATTTTGTTTACAGAAAATCAGCCGGTACTCTTACTTTTGCCATTATCACCACCGTCTGGTCGGGCGGCAAGGGAGCCATGGCTATGATGCAGGGGCTAAATGCGGTCAATGAGATCCACCCACGGAGAAATTATATTCTGGTCCGTTTGCTGGCTTCTCTGTATACGTTGATATTGTTGATAGTGGTGATCGCGTCAATGGTCATCATGGTATTCGGTAACAATGTTATGAATCTGTTATTTGGAAGCTTCCCGGAACTGAAAAATCTGTATAATTTCCTGACATATTTCCGATTCCCTGCAGCCTGGGTGCTTATGTCTGTATTGTTTGCTTTTTTGTTTACAGTTATCCCGGAAAAGAAGTTAAGGTTCAGAGAGCAAATCCCCGGTGCAATGATGGCTTCAGTGGCTCTTACAGTGTTCTCATTTGCTTTTTCAAAATATGTTGATTATACAACATCTTTCAGCGTATATGGCAGTATTGCCATCATTGTCATAGCTATGCTTTGGATGTATACCTGCATGTATATCCTTTTGTTCTGCGCTTATTTAAACCACTATTTCCGCCCGGTAAACAAGGCGCTTTTGTACAGAAGAAGAGATAAAGACGAATAGGTATTGACATTTTTTATTACAATATTTAAAATGTTTTTAGTCGTTGACGGCGTGTAAGTAGTTTTTTCATAAATCCTTTCAGAGAATCGTGGGTAGGTGTGAACACGTAAGGATCGAAAAAATGAATTTCAGCGTTCCGAGGCTCCTGGCGAAAAGAATCAGGTTGATGGACCAAGGATTCGTTAAGCAGGTGTGGACATCGCATTAAGGTGTATTATAAGTGTGGAAACAATCCAAATTTGGGTGGTACCGCGGGTTAGATTACTCGTCCCATATCAGTTAAGGCTGATATGGGATTTTTTGTTGCGATTATATATTAAGGGAGTCAAGTATGAAAAATAATAACTTCACTAAATCAATTGCTTTTATTTTAGCCGTTTTAATATTAATTTCCGACAAATCATTTGTTTCTCTTGCGAATGATTACACCGTGTCTGACGGCGATTATGTCGTACAATCTGCCATTGATACTAAATCATCAGAAGAACCTGATAACGGTACTGTTTCTGACTCTAATATCTGTGATGACGATAATAGTATAGTAACAGAAGACGTACTTGATGTTATTGAATCTGAAAATGAAAAGCGTTCTCCTCAAAAGTTTTACGAGGAAATAGCTCCTGAAAACTATGGCCAGCTTGTTTCTTATGATGAATACAGCAGAACCTATGAAGCTTCCGACGGAAACTTTGTTACTGTAATCGGTAATTCCGGAGAATACTATATTAACGATGCCGGTGAATTGTCTCAAACAGATAACACTCTTGTTTTGGTTGAAGATAATAAACCCTCCCTTCTTAAAAGTCTTTTTACAAAAAGCGTAAGGTCTGTAAGCAAATCAGTATCAAAGTATCAGAATACAGCAAACGATTTTACGATAGAAATTAACAGTCAGGCTTCTTCTTATGAGGAGCTTTACTCTATAAATAATGATGGTTACACACTTAAAGTGTTCCCTGCATATGGGGATTTTTCTACAACTGTTGTGGAAGATAATGCAATCCGCTATAACAACGTTTATGAAGATGTTGACGTGCAGATAAGCGTTTTATCTGACAGTGTAAAGGAGGATATAATCCTTTTAAACAGGCAGGAGATAAACACTTTTTCTTATAAGATATCCGCAGATTCTTTGAAATTTCTTTTAAAGAACGGCGCCGTGTACTTTTATGAAGATGGAAGTGATCCCGAAAGAAACAGTATATTTGTACTGGAAGCCCCTCTTATGGAGGATGCCTTAGGAGAGATTTCTCTGGGAGTTTCTCTTTCAGTTGAAGAAACGACCGACGGATTAATGGTTACAGTTACTGCAGACAAGGAATGGCTTGACGCTCCTGAAAGAGTATATCCCGTAAGGATTGATCCTGCAGCCGTAAGTGTTCCCACATCTGCCATTCATATCGCCTGCGCAGAAGAGGGAAGCCCTGAGTATGTTGTAGGAGATAATTCTTATCCATATGTTGGCTATGATGATGGAATCACATCAGGTAACTTAAGAAATTTTTCCACCAAACATAAAAACTGCAGAACTTATTTTAACATTGACTATGATTTTGCAGCTCTAAGCGAAGAGGCAGAAATTGTAAGCGCATCTTTATCCGTAACCCAGATGACAGCCTGGAGCAAGGAAACGTCCGAGTTTGGTATATACGGTGTCAGTGAAGAGTGGGACGTAAACAGCCTTACATGGGATAACCAGAGCTCTTATAACCATTATTTTCTCGATTCAAAGCAGTCAGTTTCAAGAAATCAGACCATAAAGTTTGATGTAACAGAGGAAGTAAGCGCATGGATTAACGGCTCAGCACCTAATCACGGTCTTGTTATGAAGGCAATGGCTGAAGCTCCTAATGAGGATAGCTTCATGGCGGGTGTTGGTATGCAGTGCGAAGTGTTCTATAATAATGCTTCTTCACGTGCGCCCAAACTTATCATCTCCTGGGAGGGAGAGGTGAGCGAGCTTGATACATTAACGCTTGATGATACAACGGTAGAAGTCTACCCTGTGGTTAAAAGAAGCGGAAATAAGTCCAGCACTACTCTTGGTGTTTTTGCCCATGGCCTTGCAAAACCCGGAAGTACAGTAACCTACAGCCTTGTTAACGGTTCTACAGGAATCACGGAAGCAACAACAAGCCTTGTGTATCCCGATTCATCAAAGTATCAGGGAAGCTTTCCGGAAGCTCTTTCCTATAATCGTAAGCTCTCTAACTGGCAGTCAGATGTTTTTTCCAATCTTCAGACAGGACAGGTTTATTACATCAGCGCCTTCGCAACCAAGGACGGGGAAGTGGGAGAAAGTGCTGTTTCCGATACATTTTTAATCTATGAGGAAGGCGCGCTTGACCTTATTCCACGTATCGCAAACCACTATGGTGTAGAAGTATCTGCCATTATGAGCGATATGAGGATGCAGGATGCTCTGTCAAAGCAGGGAGACCGCCTCTTTATAAGAAATCCGAAAAATACCGATGCATATGTTTCATCAAACCTTTCTTCTTACTATCAGGCAGCAATAGACGGACTGTTGCTTGGAAGAAATGAATGCTGTGAGTATGGCTTCGAACCTGTAAACATGAATACAGGTAACTTCTTCATGGAAGCTAATGACGCAACAATAAATGATATCGGTGGCGCTTTTAGCCTTGATAGAAACTATAACGCTAAAGGTGCAGGATACAGCGGAAGCCTTGGATACGGGTGGAGCTTTTCTTATGATGAGAGACTTGGAGAGGAAGCTGACGGAAGTCTTTTGTATCTTAAAAATGACGGCTCGGTTATCACATTTACTGAAAGTGTGAGCGGATATGTCGCACCAAAAGGGTATAACTATACCCTTACTGTTAATGATTATGGTTATATCCTTACGGATTTAAATACCGGAAGTGTTAAAGAGTTTAACTTATACGGCCTTTTGACAAAGGTTAAGGATGTTACGGGTAATACTGTAAGCATTTCCTACGATGAACTTTACCATCTTAAAAAAGTAACGTCACCTTCCGGTAAAGAGTATACATTTACACTTGATGAAAACGAGCGTATTAAATCTGTAACTCTTCCCGATGGAAATGAAGTTACCTATACTTACGATGAAGCAGGTAACCTTACACTTGTGACTAACCCTGCAGGATACGATGTGACCTACATCTATGATGAAAATCACCGTATGACTTCATGGAAGGATGAAAACGGTCACACTGTTGTAGAGAATGTATATGACAGTGAGGGACGCATTGAAAAACAGACAGACGCAGAAGGAGGGGAAGTAACACTTTCCTATGAAAACCTTCCTGATGGGGGAAAGACCACTTCAACGGATGCACTTGGAAATATAACTGTTTATACCTATGATACTTCCTTTAGAACAACAAAAGTATTGTATCCTGACGGAAGTTTCATTCAAAAGTCTTATAATGAAGACGGATATCTTACAAGCGAAACAGATGAGCTTTCAGTAACCTACACCTATACCTATGATGCAAACGGAAATCTCTTGACGAAAACCCGAAGTGACGGTGCGGTAGAAACTTATACCTATAATGATAAAAACCTGATTACTTCAGCTACGGATTTCATGGGTGGCGTAACCACATATGCTTATGATGAAGCAGGGAACCTTTTGTTGCTTACTGATGCCGAAGGAAATAGTACCTGTTATACTTATGACACTTTAAACAGAGTCACAAGTATAAAGGATGCAAAGGAAGCAGTAACTTACTATGCTTATAACGGTGCATGCGTAAGTGCAGTAACAGATGCTGAAGGTAATGTCCGTAGCTTTAGCTATGATGCAATGAACCGCCTCATAAGCGCTACATCTCCAAACGGCGCAGTGACGAAGTATACATACGATGCCATTGGCAGAGTGGTTAAGGAGACAGATCCTGCCGGAAACAATACTGTTTATTCTTACGACGCTGCAGGAGCAGTAACGGCAATCACAGACAGAGAGGGTAATACCACAACATTTACCTATGATAAAGCTAACCGCATGGTTCTTGCAAAAGACCCTCTTTTAAACACTGTTACCTGCACCTATGATAAAAACGGAAATAAGCTTACGGAAACCGATGCGGAAGGATATACAACCTCTTATGATTACGACGGTAAAAACCGTGTGATAAAGGAAACCGACGGAAGAGGAAATTCCACTACATATGCATACGACAACGCAGGAAATATAACCGGTGTGACAGACCGCAGAGGAAACACTTATAAAACCACCTACGATATATACACAGGCGCTGTAACTTCCATAACGGATAAAGAGGGTAATATAACCACTTATGAAAATGATAAGCTTGGAAACCCTGTTAAGATTACCTATGCAGACGAAAGCTGTGTGTCGTATCTTTACGATAAACTCTCCCGTCCCGTAAAGATAACGGATGAAATAGGTACAGAAACCGTAATCACATACGATTCGTGTGGAAATGTGACTTCCATAAAAGAAGGGGAGAGAACATACACCTATACTTATGATGCTTTAAACCGTCTTGTTATGACTACAGATCCTCTTTTAAATTCGGTTCAGTATTCCTATGATGAGACAGGTAACCTTACAAGCACAACGGATGAAAACAAAAATACCACGGTCTTTTCATATGATGCATTGAACCGCCTTAGTACTACGACAGATCCTTTGGGTGGTGTGACATCTTACGATTATGATAAGGAAGACAGAAATACAGGCATTACAGACCCTTTGGGTAATACAACCTTTTTCTCATACAATGCAATCGGTGAACTTGTAAGTGTTACGGATGCTTTGGGAGGGGTAACCACTTATTCTTATGATAAGTTAAGCCGCCTTATATCAGAAATAAATGCACTTTTGGGAAAGAAAACCTATGAGTATGATGAAAACGGAAATCTTTTAGTACTTACCGATGAAAAGGGTAATGCTCATAAGTATTCATATGACCCGGAAGGAAATGTGATTACCGATACATATCCAAACGGTGATAAAGAAACATTTACCTATGACAGAAACGGTAATGTAAAGACCTGTGCGGACCGTTCAGGTGTGGTAACAGAAGTTACCATGGACGAGCGAGACAGGATTGTAAAGTTAACAGACAGCGAAGGAAATGAAAACACATATACTTACGATAACGCAGGAAATGTGTTAACCGTAAGCGATGTGCTTTTGAGAACCGTTAAGTATACATACGATTCCTACAAAAGACCCGTAACGTTTACGGATGTGGACGGAGCAGTAACCGTATATGCTTACGATGATAAGGATAGACTTATAAAGGAAACAGACCCTGCGGGAAACGTAACCGTATACACTTATGACAATGCAGGAAACCGTACGGAAAAGATCCTGCCCGGTGGAGCCAAAACAACTTATGAGTATGATGCTCTAAACCGCTTAATCGCTGCTACCGATGCGGAAGGAGCAAAGACTCTTTACGGATATGATAAAAACGGAAACCTTTTAACAAAGACAGATGGAAATGGTATCACCACTGCCTTTACTTATGATGCCTTAAACAGATTGAATCTTTACACCGATGGAGAGGGTGGACAGACCTCCTATACCTATGATGCATTGGGAAGACTCCTTCAGATAAATACCCCTGAAGGAAACAGCGAAAGGTATTCCTATGATCCGGTAGGAAATCTCTTAACTGTAACAAATGCTCTTAACGAAACTGAGAGATACTTCTACGATAAACTCTACCGCCTTACAGGAAAGACATCTCCTAACGGAGCAGTTGAGCGATATGAATACGATAAGCATGATGTGGTAACTAAGGTAATTGACCCTATTGGAAGCGTCACAGCATATGAAACTGACGGAAACGGCCTTGTTACAAAGAAGATTAATCCAAACGGAGGCACCTATACCTATACTTACGATGAAGTAAATAGACTTACAGGAATCACTACTCCATTAGGTTATGAAAAGACCTTTACCTACAGCATTTCAGACGATGTGGTGACTGAGAGCGATAACCTAGAACGAACCACACACTATACCTATGACATACTTCATAACCTTATAAAAGTAACCGACGCCAATGGCGGAGAAACCACATATACATACGACGAAAGAGGAAACAGGACAGGTATAACAAATGCGTTAGGCTTTACTTATTCTTATGGCTTTGACAAAGTTGACCGATTGATTACGGTAACAGATCCCGAAGAAAAAGTAACCGGGATTTCCTATGATAACGAAGAAAACGTAACAGCAATAAACCTTCCGGGAGAAAGAACCATATCCTATCAGTATGATGGAAACTATAATACTGTTTTGGTTACTGACCCTATGGGTTATGCTTATTCCAATAGTTATGATGGTGATAACAGACTGACAGATACAATCGACCCGCTTAATCAGAAAATCGCCTATACTTATGATGCCGCAAACAGGGTAACCTCAATCATTGATAAAAGAGGCCTTGTTAATGCGTATACCTATGATGCACATGGAAATGTAAAGTCATTTACAGATCCTTTTGGCCTTGTAACGAACTATAACTATGACCTTAAGGACAGACTTATAAAAGTAACTGACCCTGCAGGAAACAGTGCTGACTATACCTACGACGTGATGGATAACCTGACCTCTGCGACGGACTATCTTGGCAGGAAAACCCGCTACACCTATGATGTGGAAGGAAACCTTACTTCCATAACAGATGCATCAGGCAAGGTGGAAAAGCTGGGATACGATGTGTTAGGAAGACTTACCTCTTTTACCTATAACAGTGGTAAGACCATCCGCTATTCCTACGATAAGTTAAATGCACTTATCGAAAAATCCTACACGGATGCAAAGGGTAAAATAGAAAGTAAGCCTGTAGCTTTCGCATACAATGCGCTGGGTGAACGGGTTAACATGTTCGATACCACAGGTGAAACAGAGTATACCTACGACGGCCTTGGAAGAATCACCTCTGTTACCACTTACAGAACCGAAAATGAGGATGGCAGCGTAAATGAAGAAAACTCTGATACGGTAAGCTATACCTACAACGAAGCGGATTTGCTTTCAGCAATCACTTATCCCGATGGAAGAGACGTATCCTATGAGTATGATAAGAACGGAAACCTTATAAAGGTAACTGACAGAGATGGGCTTGAGACCACCTATACTTATGATGCCATAAATCGTGTAACTGAAATCCACAGGCCAAACGGAATCAGCACCTATAATACTTACAATGAGAATGACAGGATCACTGAACTTAAAAATATCTGTGATGACTGTGGATGGGTTGTAAGCAGCTACAGCTATACCTATGACGAGAGAGACTTTATTATCGGCGAGCAGGCAATTGAGTCTCTGGCAGGATACGCTTATGATGATAAGCATAACGGAAAACACGAGGACGGAAAGCATGACAGTCTTTATCCTCACGGTACCAAGCATAATAAACACGATAAGGATGCAACATTTGCATATAGAATCGTAGAGACTGACAGGACCTTTACCTACGATGAAAACGGAAAACTTACAAGGGTAATAGAAACAGAGGATAACTACGGCACAAATATTTATACCTACGAGTATGACCTTTCCGGTAATAGAACAAAGGCAGTTTTGACAGATGAAAAAGGAAAGGTTTTATCTTCCGAAGAATACGTATATAATGATAGTAATGAGCTTGTAAAAGAGAATGTTTATAACGGTAAAAAGACCACAACTCTTAACTATTCATACGATAAAGACGGAAACCGAATTTCAAGAAGCGGAAAAATAGGAACGGACAAGGTAGATGAAACATATACCTATACCGTAGAAAACCGTCTTGAAGCCGTGTATGAAGGTAAAGAACTTCTTATGGCTTCTTCTTATGACGGCGACGGAAACAGAGTTTTCCAGCTAAACTTTAACCTTCATACGGATGATGACTATAAGGGTAACAGCGGAAACGGTAACGGAAACAATAAGGATAATAAGGGTAACGGAAAGAATAAAGGTAACGGCAAAGGTAACTCAACAAATGCCGAAACTAATAACAGCCAGAATCAGTGCGGAATACTTTTCCCCATATATGAACAGGTAAGCACAACCGAAAGCTACCTTATAAGCCTTATAAAGACCACCGGTAAAGAGAAAAACTACGAACTTATCGAATACATCAACGATGTAAACAGAGAGTATGCGGAAGTTTTGGTGGAAGCAAACATAAACGGAGCGCTTGATACAGCGTATGTTTATGGTAATGAAAGACTTTCCTTAAACCGCTTTGATGGAAGTACAGGCTACTATCTCTATGACCCAAGAGGAAGCGTAACAGGAATCACCAATGCGGAAGGCCAGATATATCAGTCCTACAGATACAACGCCTATGGAGAGATCTCCTTCGGCGCACCTCAGTACGAGAATGAATATACCTATAACGCAGAGAGCTATAACCCTAACATTACGAGCCAGTACCTTAGAGCAAGGTACTTTGACGTAGTAACGGCAGACTTCCTCACCCAGGATACCTATCTTGGTGACATAAGGAGTCCCCTTACTTTAAACAGGTATTTATACTGTTTATCAAACCCCTTGAATTATAACGACCCTAGTGGAATGTTCAGTAACATTGATGTAAAAGTATGGACATTGGAAATTTTAAATAATAATAACATACCCGGGCCTGAAAAAGGTGCCGCTGTTCAGCGTAAGTTAGCGCAGGTTAAGTTATTAGAGTCGATGAGTGGAGGCGTTGAATCAGTTTTAGGTGAAATTCATACTAAGGAATATTACCTGTCGTATGCTTGTTTAAAGGCGAAAGAAAATTATTTGAATCAATGTGAGTTTGAAAATTTGAAATACTCAGATTCAACTAAAGAATTCTTAATTTTGCAAGAAGGTGCTCCATTTTTAAATCCGAGAATTAATAGTGATGGGACAATTACCATTGGATATGGCTATGATTTTACTAAGGATAGTGATCCTGAGATGTTTAATAAGTATTTAGAAATTGATTCTAATGGTAGAATCAGGGCAAAAAAAAGTATGTCGCTAGAAGAAGCCCAAGAAACTATAAAATTGGCAGCAGAAAATACAGGAATTATAGTAGGATTAGAAAGATTTATAAACGCTGAAGGAAATGGGAACAGCGAAATTCCATTAATATTGAATCAAAAGCAGTATGATGCTTTATTTAGTTATTTTTATTCAAATGGTGCATCTGTTTTTACAGAATCAAAATATGAAGAATGGGTTAACTTAGGTGGCGAAAATGCGAAGCGTGCTGAAGCAAGAATAGCATTAAGAGATTATTTAATTAACCATAATGGTGATTATGATAAAGATATGATTGTTCAATTATTTGTTGAAAGCAAAGGGGCTAATCTTAAGTATGAGTACAAAGAAAGACGAACTGCAGAAGCGGAATTATTTATTGGACCATAGTAAGTACGAAGCAATTATATTATTTGTTTTGGGAATGTTATTGTTTTGTGGGTGTGGACAGAATGATGTGAATATCTTAGATGCAAACAAATCTTTACAGTGGAAATGGGTTATTGAACCATTACAGTATCAGGATCTGTTTTTCGTTGATGATGATTTAATAGCTGTGCAAAGGGAAGATGGTAAATGGGGCGTACTTAATCTGCTTGGCGAGGAACAAATAGCTTTTAAATATGATTATATAACTGAGTTCAATCAAGGAATGACAGTTGTACGAACAAATGATAACTATGAATTTCTAAATCGCGATGGCGAGCCATTGAAGAATCTATTATATAAAAACGCTAGGGGTTTTCATGAATTAATGGCAGGTGTTGAGGTTAATGATATGTGGGGGTATATTGATATCACAGGGATACAGAAAATACCATGCATATACACAGAAATAACTGATTTTTCTGAAAACACAGCAGCTGTTAAAGAAAAAGGCAAGTGGGGATATATTGATTCATCTGGCAATCAAATTATAGATTTTATTTTTGATGATGCGACACCATTTAAAGAAGGAAGAGCTATAGTTGCAATAGAAGGTTTATATGGAGTTATTGATATAAGTGGAGAAATGATAGTTGATCTAAAATATGAGAGGATAAGGGAGTTTCAAAACGGCTATGCTGCTGCTTTATATAAAGGAAAATGGGGATTCCTTGATACAAAAGGTAAGCCATGTATTCCATTTATTTATGATGAGGTAGGTAATTTTAGTGAGGGAAAAGCTGCAGTAAAAGTATGTCAATATCGAGATGGATTAGATCAATGGGCATATATTGATACAAATGGAAACATTGTCATTGATTATTACCCATATGAAGCAATAGAAGGGAAAATGGTTCATGTGGGAGAGTTCCACGATGGACTAGCATTTGTGACCAAAGATGTTTATTGTATTATAGACAAAAATGGTCAAGACATTTTTAATGGTGATTCTTACTATTTTATCAGTTCGTTTATTTATAATCCGCAGTATGATGTTTTACCAGGTTATAAATATATAGATAGTAAGATGACACAAAAGAAATATGGGCTTATTGGTGTCAGTGGTGAAGAAAGAATTCCTGCTGTTTTTGATTATATTTATGGTTTTCATGAAAATTATGTAATTGTTGCAAATATAGTTGAGGATAAATATCGATGTGGATTAATAGAACTGTTTTAAAAGTAGCTTATTATATAAGATTTTGCTTTGTCTTTCAATAATACAGCCATATGACGAGCAATCTTGTTAATTCTAAAGACCCGAGCACCCACCTTGTGCTTACAGCAGAACAGTAATAGACGGTGTTTAAGTATTTAGGGCAAGTTCAGTTGACTTTGCCCTCAATGCATATACAATAAAGAAAAACGGCAGAAAGATTGACTGGTATGAAGGCTTGACCGGTATAGGTGCGGCGACAACTCCCGGAGTAGTGGGCGGTGCGGTGCTTGGCGCAACGCTTAATCCATACCTTGCCGCAATGGCAGGCGGAGCCACATACGGAGCATTAAATGCAACATCTGAAGCAATAAAGAATGATGATTATAGCCTAAATGCAGCTAAAAACATAGCATATGAAACAGGAAAAGATGCGCTGATTGGCTTAGGCTCAGCGATGTTGTTTATGGCAGGCTACGCAGAACTGACAACATACGGCCTGTCAGGAACCGCAAGTATGCTTCTTGCAGGAGGAGCCGCAAATGCAGGAATGATACATATAACAAGGAATATGTGAATAAGTATTTCTGAAAAAAATATAGTAGTCTTAAATAGATTTAAAGGAGAACGACATGCAGGATTTAAAAGAATTAAGCGAGAGAATCGCGGCAATCAAGGAAGAGATTTCCGAGAAAACAAAAACACTTGCAGATTCAAAGAGTGTCTATGAACTTAAAAAGACATTTCTTGATTCAAAACAGGGACAGATCGGTGCCTTGATGAAAGAAATGAAAAACATTCCAAATGAGAGCAAGGCAGAGTTTGGTAAAACAGTCAATGCGGCAAAGGAATGGGCACTGAATTACTTTGAGAAAATTGACGCCGAGATGAAGGCAAAGGAGATGAAACTTCGCTATGAGAGCGAGAAGATAGACATCTCAATGCCCGCAAAGAAGGTGGAGTACGGTAACCTGCACCCCATTACTACGGTCAGAAACCAGCTCACAGATCTCTTTGCATCCATGGGCTTTGAGGTTTATGAGGGAACCGAAATAGAGACGGATTTTTATAATTTTACTGCTCTTAATACTCCCGATGACCATCCGGCCAGAGACATGCAGGATACTTTTTATCTGACTCCCGAGTTTTTGCTTCGTACTCAGACTTCAGCCGGTCAGGTACATGTAATGGAGAATAATAAACCACCCATCAAGATCATTTCACCCGGAAAAGTTTTCCGTTCTGATGATGATGCAACCCATTCACCTATGTTCCATCAGATGGAAGGTCTGGTGGTTGATGAGGGAATATCACTTTGCGACCTGAAGGGAAATCTGGATATGTTCGTTCAGAAGTTTTTCGGAGAGGATACCGTTACCAGACTTCGTCCTTCATATTTCCCTTTTACAGAGCCTTCTGTTGAGGTTGATGTAAGCTGCTTTGAGTGTGGCGGTAAAGGTTGTAAACTCTGTAAGGGTACAGGATGGATAGAGATTCTGGGTGCCGGTGTTGTCAACAAAAAGGTATTTGACAATTGCGGAATCGATTCAAACAAGTACAGCGGATTCGCATTCGGTATCGGTCTTGAGAGAATCGCTATGCTTAAGTATGGAATCAATAATATTAAGATGCTGTTTGAATCTGATCTTCGTGTGCTTGATCAGATCGATGACTAAGGGAGGTTTGGATTAATGTTAGTACCTTTAAGTTGGTTAAATGATTATGTAAAGGTTGATGATATTGATGCGGATGAACTTGAGAAAAAACTGTTCTCATGTGGTTTTGAAGTAGAGGAAAAATATCAGATCGGAAAAGATATAAGCGGTATTGTAGTAGGCCTCGTAAAGACTTGTGAAGCAATTCCCGATACACATCTGCATGTATGCACAGTTGATGTGGGCGCAGGAGAGGATTACCAGATCTGCTGTGGCGCAGACAACGTGGAAGCAGGAAAAAAATTCCCTGTGGCTCTTCCCGGTGCTATCGTTTATGCAACCGCAAAGGACCATGTGACCATTGAGGGCACAATGGCTATCAAGAAGGGAAAACTTCGCGGATATGAGAGTAACGGTATGCTTTGCTCCGGAGTTGAAATCGGTCTTAATGAGGATCTTTATCCCGGCGCGGGTTACAATGGACTGCTTGTTCTTCCCGATGATGCTGTTGTAGGAAGTGACGTAAAGGAACTTACCGGATTAAACGAGTGGATTTTCGATGTATCAATTACAGCAAACAGACCCGACTGTCAGAGTATTTTCGGACTTGCAAGAGAGGTGGCTGCAGTGCTCGAAAGACCTCTTAATACACCTGCTCTTGATTACACGGAGACAGATGTGGAAAAGGAAGGCTTTAAGGTAAGTGTATCTGCACAGGATATCTGCCCCAGATATTCAGCTCATTATGTATATGATGTAAATATTAAGGAATCACCTGCATGGATGAGAAGAAGACTTGCCCTTGTTGGCAACAATGCCATCTCAAATATAGTTGATATAACAAACTATATCATGAGAGAACTCGGACAGCCTCTTCACGCTTTTGACTGTGATTATCTGGAAGGCAATCAGATTAATGTAAGACGCGCAAATGAGGGTGAAAAGATCATCACTCTTGATGAAAAGGAATTTGTATTAAATCCTAACCATCTGGTGATCTGTGACGGCGTTAAGCCTGTTGCACTTGCAGGAATCATGGGTGGACTTAATTCGGGTATCAGAGATAATACAAAGGAAGTTATATTTGAGTCCGCAAAATTTGCCCGTGACAATATCCGTAAGAGCTCCAGAGCTCTCGGACAGACTTCCGATGCAAGCCAGCGTTTCTCAAAGGGAGTTGATGAATATTCAACCGTTATGGCCATGAAGCGTACTCTTCACCTCATCGAGGAACTGGGAGCCGGTAAGGTTTCAAAGACACATGCGGATATAAATACAGGTAACTCTGTTGAACCCAGAGTGATGAAGGCAAGTATAGACAGAGTAAATAAGGTACTTGGTATCAAGGTTCCTGACGAAGATATAAAGAGGATCCTTACAAATCTTGATTTCAAGCCTGAGATAAACGGTGATGACCTCACTATTTATGTGCCTGCCTACAGAGAGGATATGGAGGATTATCCCGATATCGCCGAGGAAGTTATCAGAATGTATGGATATGATCATGTCATTCCCACATTCCTGCCTACCGCAAAGGTTACTATCGGTGGAACCAACATTCATCAAAAGACTTCGCTTAAGATCAAACGTGCACTCTGCGCCGCAAAGGGATATGAGGGAATCCATTATTCATTCTTTTCACCTTCTGATCTTGACGAGTTTGGATACGCATCCGATGCTCCCGAGAGACAGGCTATCCGCATTATGAATCCCATCAATGAGGAACTGTCACTTATGAGAACAACGCTTGCTCCTCAGATGGTACATGCCATGGGCAGAAATCAGAAGAGAGGAAATCTCTCCGGCAGGATCTTTGAGATCGGAAACAGATTTATCCCCAAGGCTTTGCCTCTTACAGAGTATCCTGATGAGAGAGAGACTCTTTGTATCGGTGTATTCGGAAAGGATGAAGATTT
Organism: Acetatifactor sp.; assembly: GCA_024695935.1. Taxonomy (GTDB): domain Bacteria; phylum Bacillota; class Clostridia; order Lachnospirales; family Lachnospiraceae; genus RGIG10340. Next base: position 103,112 of record JAILHH010000035.1, on the reverse strand, counting down.
CTTCTCATTAAAGGGAATGGTTGAAACTGTGGGCGATGTACTCAATATTAAGTTTGAGTATGCTCCTTCTAACAAGCCTTTCCTTCATCCTTATCAGACAGCTGATATCATTTGCGACGGTGAGGTAGTAGGATACCTCGGAAGAGTAAATTATGAGATCATGAAAGAGGAAGACATGAGATTTGCTTCCTACGTATGTGAGATCGAACTTGATAAACTCTACAAATACTATGGTAAGGCACCTGTATTTAAGCCATTACCAAAGTTTGCCGAGGAGAAGAGGGATCTGGCCCTTGTAATGAACAAGGATATAACATGCGGACAGGTTGAGGATGTGATCAGAAATTCCAATTCATATATAAAGAATATTGAGCTCTTTGATGTGTATGAAGGAAATCAGATCGCAGAAGATAAAAAGAGTATGGCTTTCTCGATCCTCTTTACTCCCAAGGATGAGGAATTTACAACTGAGGCAGTGGATGCTTTTATCAAAAAGATCCTGAAAAATCTGAAGAATCAGTTGGATATTGAAATCCGTTCATAAAAAATATATAATACAAAGTTGTGGCCTCTGTTTACCGCAGAGGCCTCTTTTTGTCGCACCCGGTGCGACTATTGGATTTTAATGGATTGTATTTGTAAAAATGGAGGTAGTATCATGTCCAGAAAAAACAGTTGGGAAGCTTATACTTCCAAGGATTTGAAGGCTCTTGAACAACTTTGTGCAGGATACAGAGAGTTTCTTGACAATGGTAAGACAGAGCGTGAATGTGTAAACACTATTGTTGACGACCTGGAGGCTAACGGTTACAGGGAACTCGACAAGCTTGTTAAGGCCGGTACTCAGTTAAAGGCCGGTGACAAGGTATATGCGGTTTGGATGAACAAGACCGTAGTGATCTTTAACATCGGTAAGAGAGATATCACAGAGGGTATCAACATTCTCGGTGCTCACATTGACAGCCCGAGACTCGATGCAAAACAAAACCCTGTTTATGAGGATGAATTCCATTCATTTACTCTTCTTGATACTCATTATTACGGCGGAGTAAAGAAATATCAGTGGGTTACCATCCCTCTTGCTCTTCACGGAGTAGTGGTTAAAAAAGACGGAACCACAATTGAACTTAACGTTGGCGAGGATGAGGACGATCCCGTATTTTTCATTTCTGATCTGCTTATCCACCTTTCACAGGATCAGCTGGAAAAGAAGGCTGCAAAGGTTATCGAGGGTGAAGCCCTGGATGTTATCATAGGCTCAAAGCCCTTTATATTTGACAAAAAGGCAACAGAAGATGATAAGAGTAAGGCAAAGAATATTTTAAAGAAGGGCATCCTGGATATTCTCAAAAAAGAATATGACATTGAGGAGGATGACTTTGTATCTGCAGAACTTGAAGTTGTTCCCGCAGGTAAATCAAGAGAGGCAGGGTTTGATCGAAGCATGATCCTTGGTTACGGTCAGGATGACAGAGTATGTGCATATCCTTCCTATAAGGCATTGATCAATACTCAGGATGTAGACAGAACTGCCTGCTGTATTCTTGTTGACAAAGAAGAGATCGGATCCGTTGGTGCAACAGGTATGCAGTCAAGATTTTTTGAAAACTCCGTTGCAGAGGTATTAAACCTCATGGGCGTAAGCGGAGATCTGGCCCTCAGAAGAACTCTTTCAAAGAGTGCAATGCTTTCGAGTGATGTAAGTTCTGCATTCGATCCCACTTATTGGGATTCTTTTGACCGCAAAAATGTGGCATATCTCGGAGAAGGTATGGTCATAAACAAATTCACAGGTTCAAGAGGAAAGAGCGGTTCAAACGATGCAAATGCAGAGTATCTCGGACATCTGAGAAAGATTTTTGATGATAATAAAGTTAATTTCCAGACTGCAGAGCTTGGTAAAGTAGACCTTGGAGGCGGCGGAACCATCGCTTACATCCTTGCACTTTACGGAATGAATGTTATCGACAGCGGTGTACCTGTTCTGTCCATGCATGCACCATGGGAAGCTACCAGCAAAGCTGATATTTATGAAGCCTACAAGGCTTATGTGGCATTTATAAAAGGAGCTACGATTTAATAATGGAAGAATTATTAAAGAAAGATTTTTATTTTGATCTTCCGGAGGAACTGATCGCTCAGGATCCTCTGGAGGACCGATCTTCATCGAGACTGATGTGTCTTGACAAAAAGACCGGAGAAGTTTCACATCATATTTTTAAGGATATCATCGATTATTTAAAACCGGGGGATTGTCTGGTTTTGAATAATACAAAGGTTATTCCGGCAAGACTTCTTGGAGTAAAGGAAGATACCGGAGCCGCCATCGAGGTGCTTCTCCTCAAAAGGCGAGAAGGTAATGTCTGGGAAACTTTGGTTCGCCCCGGTAAGAAATGTAAGGTGGGCGCAAGGTTTTCTTTCGGTGACGGATTGTTAAAGGCAGAGGTCGTAGATGTTGTGGAAGAGGGAAACCGTCTGGTCAGATTTGAGTTTGACGGTATCTTTGAAGAGGTCCTGGATAAACTGGGTGAGATGCCTCTCCCTCCGTATATTACCCACAAACTTCAGGATAAGACCAGGTATCAGACTGTATATGCAAAGTATGAAGGTTCCGCTGCGGCACCTACCGCCGGACTTCATTTTACAAAAGAGCTCCTTAAAAAAATTGAGGACAAGGGTGTAAAGATCGTCTACGTGACTCTTCATGTGGGTCTTGGTACTTTCAGACCCGTAAAGGAGGAGAATGTATTAAAACATCATATGCACTCGGAGTTTTATCAGGTAAGTCCTGAAGCCGCTGAAGCCATCAATGATACAAAGAAAAACGGTGGCAGGGTCATCTGCGTTGGTACCACCAGCTGCAGAACAATTGAGAGCGCTTCGGATGAAAGCGGTATGGTACATGCAGGAAGTGACAATACCGAGATTTTTATCTATCCCGGATATAAATTCAAGGTTTTGGACTGCCTGATCACTAATTTCCATCTGCCTGAATCCACTCTGATAATGCTGGTTTCTGCCCTTGCGGGAAAGGACCATGTGCTTAATGCCTACAATGAGGCTATCAGGGAAAGATACAGATTTTTCTCCTTCGGAGATGCCATGTTTATTTCATAATTGATAGTTTTTTCTTGTTGTATGGATTTTTTTGCAATGATATAATAAATGAGGATTTAAATTTATATCTATAGGAGAAGGTTAATATGGAAGAGAGAAGAAGATCTAAGCGTTCAGCTTTAACATCAAAGATTATCATTAAGAGACTTGATGAAAACGAAAATACAGAGGTTTCCATCGACGTGCAGGATCTTTCCAAAAACGGGATCGGTTTTTCATGTGCAAAGACTTTAGAGATTGGTGCCGTTTACGAATCATTTCTCACTATCTGGACAAAAGAGGTTATTCATGCATTTCTTCAGATCGTCCGCATCGAGATGATCTCCGACAAGGAATATCATTACGGTGCCAGCTTCGTGGGTATGCCGGATTTGGAGGCTTCCAGAATTGATATTTACCAGAAATTTAATTGATCATAATTTATATCAAAAAAATGATAAAATAAAGAGAATTGCCATAACGGTTGTTATGGTGATTCTCCTTTTATTTATTAACTTTGCTATCTTTTCTTTTTCAGAGCAGGATGCGGATGCATCCGGAAGCCTAAGCCGTGCCATGGCTGAAAAGATCATCGAGTTCATTGACGGAGCCTTCAGGTTTAAATGGACCAAGGCATTTATGGATAATCTTGCCATGTATTTTGAACATCCTTTGAGGAAGGCTGCACATTTTACGGAATATGCAGTTCTTGGTTCGGTCATTACTTTAATGTTAAAGCAGTGGTACAGGACTTCCAAGGGGCTCTACTTCTTTATAACGATCTGGGTATTTGTGACTGCATTCTTTGACGAGCTTCATCAGTATTTTGTGCCCGGAAGATATGCCAGCTTTTTTGATGTTCTCCTGGATACTGCGGGAGGATTCTTTGGAATATTTGTTACCATCAAACTCTTTGACTTTCTTATAAAAAGAGCAAAGGAAAGAAGCAGTAATACAAATAATAAATAGAAAATATTCGAAGTTTAAACAAAACAAGTCGGCTGAGATTCAGCCGACTTGAAATTTATTAAGGGTCAGTATTTCCACCGCTTCATTTTTGGATGGCTCGTCGTAAAACTCAATGCTTAAGACGCCGCCTTCGTACTCTCTGTTGTGGCAGATGCCGATGTTTTTGATATTTATATTGTTGTATGCCAGTAGATTTGTGATATGGGCAACGGCTCCTGCTTTGTCCGGAATATCAACCTTTATTGCAAAGGATGATTTGATGGGGCCACTGGGGGTGTTGATAAATGATTCTCTGTAAACACCTGCGCCGCTGAAAAGGTCGTAAAGGGCTTCCGCATCAGAGTTTTTCATATCGGTTTTTGCCTTGTTTAAAAGGTCTATATATAAGTCCAGCATCTTTATGATATTGTCGGTGTTTGTGAGGCAGATCTGCTGCCACATATGGGGAGAACTGGATGCTATTCTGGTGATATCCTTGAATCCTCCTGCGGCGATGAGCTTCATGGTCTCATTTTCAGAATCGGACTGCTTTATGAGATTTACCAATGTGGCTGCGATAATGTGGGGAAGGTGACTTACGGCTGCGGTAGCCAGGTCATGTTCCTCGTTGTTAAGTATTAAGGGGATAGCCCCGATCTTTGATATGAGCTCTTTGAAGTCCTCGATCTTTTGCCTTTCAACAGTTTCCGAGGGATCCAAAATGTAATAGGCGTTTTCCAGGATGACGGGATTGGAGTTTACAAATCCGGTTCGCTCGCTGCCTGCCATGGGGTGTCCCCCGATAAAGTGACCATCCAGACCTGTTTCTTTGATGGCTTTTCGGATGGGAGATTTAACACTTCCCACGTCCGTCAGAATGGTTTTTTCGGATATGACATTTTTTATTTTTTTAAGGTTTTCATTATTGTCTGAAACAGGAGCACACAGGAATATATAGTCGCAGTCAGAGAATTTATCATCTATATCATTTGCGATCTCGTCAGCCACATTAAGTTCCAGCGCAAGTCCTGTTGAAACTGTATTTATGTCATAAACCACAATGTATGAATCATCTGTTTTTTCTTTGAGAGCTCTGGCAATGGAACCTCCGATGAGCCCCAGTCCGATAAATCCGTATTTTTTCATATCAAACATTCCTTTATGATTTCTATATATGCACTATATCACGTTAAAGCGTGAAAAACAACATGAAATTATTTGTCTAAATTGACGTCTTTTACTTGTAATGACAAATGTTTTTTAGTAAAATGTCCTTAAGAGAATTGTGAGACAATTTTCGGAAATGAATAAACAATTTCTACAAATTAATGTATCCGGAGGATGGCTTATGAATGTTTACACAACTGACAAGATTCGTAATGTAGTGCTTTTGGGACATGGGGGAGCCGGCAAGACAATGCTTGCCGAAAGCATGGCTTACCTATCCGGTATCACTTCCAGAATGGGGAAGGTTGAAGAGGGAAGTACAGTAAGCGACTACGACAAAGAAGAGCAGAAGCGAAAGTTTTCTATCAACACATCAGTGATCCCTATCGAATGGGAAGGTTACAAGATTAATATTTTGGATACTCCGGGATATTTTGATTTTGTGGGAGAAGTTGAGGAAGCGGTTTCGGCTGCCGGAGCCGCGGTAATTGTAGTAAACGGTAAAGCAGGTATTGAAGTGGGCACCAAAAAAGCCTGGGAGCTTTGTGAGAAATACCATCTCCCCAGGATCATTTACGTGACCAATATGGATGTGGACAATGCTTCCTTCAGGCAGGTGGTGGAAGATATGACTGACCTGTTCGGAAAGAAGATGGCGCCTTTCCATTTCCCTATCAGAGAAAATGAAAAATTTGTAGGATATGTAAATGTTGTATCGGAAACCGGTAACAGATGGCAGGGAAAAGATGTTGTAAACTGCGATATACCGGATTATTCAAAATCATATCTTGAGCAGTACAGAGATACTCTCATGGAATCTGTTGCAGAGACAAGCGAAGATATGATGGAGAGATATTTTGCAGGGGAGACCTTCTCTGAAGATGAGATCAGAGCGGCGCTTCGTGCAAATGTCTGCGACTGTGAGATATTCCCTATGACTATGGGGTCAAATATCCTTTGTCAGGGTACATTTGCTCTGATCGATGATATCATTAAGTATTTCCCTTCTCCGGAAAACAGGCAGGTTAAGGGAATCGCCATGAAGACAAATGATATTTATGATGCGGACTACGATTTTTCAAAGGCAAAATCAGCATATATCTGGAAGACTCTGGTAGATCCTTTTATCGGAAAATATTCTCTTATAAAGGTTAACAGTGGTGTATTAAAGACTGATGACCTGATGCTTAATTATGATAAAGATGTGGAGGAAAAGATCGGAAAGATTTACGTGCTTCAGGGGAATAAACCCATTGAAGTTCCCGAACTTCACGCAGGAGATATCGGTGCGCTGGCAAAGATCTCAAAGGCAAGGACCGGGGATACATTATCAACCTCTGCAACGCCCATAAAATACGGCAAGTGGGAGATATCAAAGCCCTATACTTATATGAGATACAAGCCAAAGGATAAGGGAGATGTGGACAAGCTTGCACAGGCTCTCTCAAAGATTTCTCATGAAGATATCACCATGAAATCTGTCAATGATGCGGAGAATCATCAGATGCTCCTCTACGGAATGGGCGAGCAGCATCTGGATGTCATAGTCAGCAGACTCCTTAATGAATATAAGGTTGAGATCACTTTAGAGAAGCCAAAGATCGCATTCAGAGAGACTATTAAAAAGACTTCCGATGTGGAATATAAATATAAAAAGCAGTCCGGCGGACACGGCCAGTACGGACATGTTAAGATGAAATTCTCACCCTCAGGAGACCTTGATACACCTTACGTATTTGAACAGGAGGTTGTGGGCGGTGCCGTTCCCAAGAACTATTTCCCCGCAGTTGAAAAAGGTATTGCGGATGCGGTATTAAGAGGTCCTCTTGCAGCTTATCCGGTTGTGGGAATAAAGGCTGTTTTGTATGACGGATCATATCATCCCGTTGATTCCTCCGAGATGGCATTTAAGACCGCAGCAATCCAGGCATTCAAAAAAGGTGTCATGGAAGCGTCTCCCATACTGCTTGAGCCCATCATGAAATTAAATGTTACGGTTCCCGATTCTTACACCGGTGATATCATGGGCGACCTTAACAAGAGACGCGGAAGAGTAAACGGTATGAATCCTGTTTCTGCCGGAAAGACTATGATCGAGGCTGAGATCCCCATGAGCGGACTCTTTGGATATTGCACGGATCTGAGAAGTATGACCGGAGGATATGGTGATTATTCCTATGATTTTTTAAGATATGAACCCGCGCCAAGCGATGTTCAGGAAAAGGAAGTTGCCGCAAGAGCTGCAAAGGTTGCAGAAAACAATGCTTTGGAAGACTAAGCGCTCTTGACACTTTTTGTGAAAAAAGCTACAATGTTTCATGGCTTTTTATAAAGATCAATGATAAAGCCCTTTCGCTTTTGCGGATGGGCTTTATATGTTTTTGGAGGTAAATAATTATGTCAGTGCCTTACAACCATCGTGAGGTGGAATCCAAATGGCAGGCTTATTGGGAGAAAAATGAAACCTTTAAGACTGATGTATGGGATTTTTCCAAACCCAAATATTATGCTTTGGATATGTTCCCCTATCCATCGGGAGTAGGTCTTCATGCAGGACATCCCGAAGGCTACACAGCAACGGATATCATGAGCAGAATGATGAGAATGAAGGGTTACAATGTACTTCATCCCATGGGATATGATTCATTCGGTCTTCCGGCAGAGCAGTATGCCGTAAATACGGGAAATCATCCCAACGGATTTACACAGGAGAATATCAAGACTTTCTCAAAGCAGCTCAAGGAACTCGGATTTGACTATGACTGGTCAAAGATGATAGCCACAAGTGACCCTGAATTTTATAAGTGGACACAGTGGATATTTAAACAGCTTTATCTAGATGGTTATGCAAAATATATAGACATGCCCGTTAACTGGTGCGAAGAACTGGGTACTGTTTTATCTAACGATGAGGTTATAGACGGTAAGAGTGAGAGAGGCGGATTCCCTGTTGTTCGTAAGAACATGAAGCAGTGGGTTATCGACCAGCCTGCTTTTGCCGAGAAGCTTTTAGACGGTCTCAATGAGATAGACTGGCCTGAGTCAACAAAGGATATTCAGAGACACTGGATCGGAAAATCCGAGGGTGTTGAGGTTAAGTTCAAGATCGTCGGCGGAGGAGAGTTCTCCATCTTTACCACATGTATCGAGACCATTTACGGTATCACTTTCATGGTACTTGCTCCCGACGGACAGACTGTTAAGGATCTGATGCCCAGGATCGAGAACAAGGAAGAAGTTCAGGCTTATATTGATGAGACATTAAAGAAAAATGACATGGACAGAACTGAGCTCAATAAGACCAAATCCGGTTGTGAGCTTAAGGGCGTCACATGTATCAATCCCGTAAACGGTAAGGAAGTCAGAATGTTCATCGGTGACTTCGTGCTTGCAAACTACGGTACCGGTGCTGTTATGGCAGTTCCTTCACATGATCAGCGAGACTTTGAATATGCAGTTGCTCACAATATCGATATGATCCAGGTTATCGACGGAAGGGATGTTTCCGAATGTGCTTTTGAAAAGCAGGATTACCTCGGAAAAGGTTGCAAGCTCATCAACTCTGAAGAGTTTACAGGTCTTACCGTTGAGGAGGCTAAGAAAGCCATCACAAAGAAGCTGGTAGATATGGGAGTTGCAAAGACTACCGTAAATTACCACTTCAGAGAGTGGATTTTTGCCCGCCAGCGTTATTGGGGTGAGCCCGTTCCCGTTGTTCATACAGAGGATGGAAAAATCCATGTCCTGGATGACGATGAGCTTCCTCTTGTTCTTCCTGAACTTCAGGATTACAAGGGTAAGAACGGAAAGGCGCCTCTTGAAAATGCAACAGAGTGGAAGCAGTACGACCACAACGGTGTAAAGGGTGTCAGAGAGACATCTACCATGCCCGGATCTGCAGGATCAAGCTGGTATTTCCTTAGATATATCGATCCCAGAAATGACAAGCAGTTTGCCGATCCCGAGCTTTTAAAGCACTGGATGCCTGTTGACCTTTATGTGGGCGGTCCCGAGCATGCGGTGGGACATCTTATGTATTCAAGGATCTGGAACAGATACCTCTATGACAAGGGTCTTGTTCCCACAAAGGAGCCCTTCAAGAAGCTTGTTCATCAGGGAATGATCCTTGGTGAGAACGGCATCAAGATGGGTAAGAGATTCCCTGAATTTGTTGTCAATCCTTCCGACATCGTAAGAGAGTACGGTGCAGATACACTTCGTCTCTATGAGATGTTCATGGGACCTCTCGAGGTTTCAAAGCCATGGAGCCAGACAGGTGTAGACGGTGCCCGCAGATTTATCAACCGAGTATGGAATTTCTTTACTGAAAGCAGCAATATCACTGATAATGCTTCAAAGGAGCTTGAGAAGGTTTACCATCAGACAGTAAAGAAGGTTTCCGAAGACTTTGACAAGCTTGCATTTAATACCGCCATCGCTCAGATGATGATCTTTGTAAATGCTCTTTACAAGGAAAAAGCCTGCCCCAGAGAGTATGCAGAGAACTTCATTAAAATGTTCTCATGTATCTGCCCTCATGTGGGTGAGGAGATCTGGCAGATCTTGGGTCATAATGAAACAATAGCTTACGAGAAATGGCCTGAATTTGACGAGTCGAAGACAGTGGAGAGCGAGATCGAAATGGCTGTTCAGATAAACGGCAAGGTTAAAGCAAAGATAAATGTTGCTCCCGATGAGGCTGAAGACAGTGCCGTTTCAAAGGCAAAAGAAGTTCTTTCTGACAAGATCGGAGGAGATGTGGTTAAGGTTATCTACAGACCCGGAAAGATCTTAAATCTTATAGTTAAATAGTAAATTTACGGTGCCCGGTTTCCCCGGGCACTATTTTTATAAGTAAAATGATCTCTGTTTCATGTCTTCGGGCATCATTTTTTACCTAAAAAATCAATCAATGCAACCGATATGAACTGTTCTAAACTTTGTGTTGCATTTTCATTCCATAATTGCTTCATCAATGCAACAGATATGAGTCATCCTGGGATTTGCGTTGCAATTTCGAGTCATAAATGCCTCTTCAATGCAACAGAAATAAGCAATCCTGTGATTAGGGTTGTATTTTCAATCTATAAATGGCTTTACAATGCAACAGATATAAACAATTCTGAGATTTGTGTTGCATATTTGTTTACATTAATTGGGAGCGCACTGTAGTTTAGTTTATGGTGAGGGAAATTCTTTATTTAATATCTTAGCAGAAGATGATTTTACTTTATTGAATAGACGATACCATTGGAGCGTCTATAATAATCACAAGATATTGATAAAATACTTGCATTAATCAGCATATATAGTAAAATATTATAAGAGATACTTTATCTTGGGAAAGTAGACATTTGGAGTGATATGGAAGAGAACAGATTCACCGTTTCCGACAGGAGATTCAGAACCGAAAGCGATTATAAAAAGGCTCTTCGCGATGCTGAGATCATAGACAGATTAAAGTTAAGGATTGAAAATAAAGAAACGGACGCAAAAACCGTTCTATCCATGATGGATTCCGGGAAAATAAATTTCCTCACGATTCTCGGTAATGATTTCAGAGAGGAACTTGAGGATGAGATAGCTAAAAAGCAAGAAAATCCCGCAGGATCCTCAAAGCAAAAGAAAAAAGGAAACTCCGGAAATAAAAAGGAGACCGAAAAAAATAATATCAATGTATCCGATGAATTTGTGATGGAACAGATCGCCAGGGATGAAAAAAAGCGTCGGGCTTTCATCATGGGGATGATAGGAATAGCATTGTTATCATTTTTATATTTGGGAATATATCATTTTTATGAGATCAGGACAGCAAAGGACCTTGAAAAGATAAGTGAGCGAAAGGATTCTTCAGCTGCAGCTGCCAATGTTGTCGATGATAAAAATGGTGAAGAAGTGGTCATCCATTATACGGATGAGGATAAGGATGCACCCGAAGTCCTTGATGAATATAAAAATTTATTAAATACGTATAAAAAACTAATCGGATGGCTGAAAATTGCCGATACAAGTAATGGTGAAGTGTTTCTTGACGTTCCCGTGGTACAGACTACGGACAATGATTATTATCTGAATCACAATCTGAATCAGGAATATGACAAGAACGGGTCCATTTTTATGGATGCGGCATGCGATGTTATAAAAGGAAACACAAATTATATCCTGTACGGGCATCATATGAGAAGCGGAAAGATGTTCGGAAAACTCGATAATTACGAGAAACAGGATTTTTATGAAAAGCACAAGACCATTGAATTTGACACTATATATGAAAAGGGGACCTATGAGGTCATGTATGTGTTCAGATCAAAGGTTTACAGTGAGGAAGAGATAACTTTTAAGTATTATCAGTTTATAGATGCCAATTCGCCTCAGGAATTCGATTCCTATATGAACGAAATGGCAGAGATGAGTCTGATCGACACCGGAGTCACTGCAGAGTACGGGGACAGTCTTTTAACATTATCCACCTGTGATTATCAGGAGAACAACGGCAGATTCGTGGTGGTGGCAAAGAAGGTTGCTGCAAAGGAGTAGAAATATGGCTAAGAGCAAAGCAAAAAACAGAAGAACAAGAAAAATGATTCGCAAGACAGTGGCTACTTTGTTTTTAATTTCGGCTGTTGTTGTGGCGGCGATTCCTGTGGATGGACTCAGAGCCCAAACCAATACCACAGATGCTACAGCCCCCAGGTCTGCACCGAGTGTCACGGTGGATTGCACGGATACCATACCTCAGATTGATTCCTCCACACCTATTTATACTACCGGTGATCAGTCCCTTCAGTTTGCGTATATAGAGGATAATAATAACATTCCCGTTGCGGTTATTGTGGGATACGGTACGTTGAAACTGCAGAATAATACCCTCACCATTCCCACTGCAGTTGATGCTTATGCTCAGTACAGAAATAACCTTGGTACCACAACGGGTTATTGTGCCGTGGGCAAAAACGGAAGCTTTCTGTATTATCGTGTCACAACCTACAATCACATAATTGTGGGGGAGGATGATTCGGTAGTAAACGCGGATGAGGATCCGGATAACGATGAAAGTGATGATTATGACGATCCCATATACAATTATTATCCTTGCTTTTATGACGATTTGGCATCGTGGGACAATATTGCAACTCTGACTCCCGAAGCTTTGTTTTATGATGCCAATTCACCAAAGGAATACAACGAATCCGGCAATGCCAATTATGTGGCCTGTACGGATACATCATATCAGATTATCAGAAATGCCACTGTGGCTTATATTTCCAACCAATATGTTCAAAAGAGCGGTACACAGTGGATTTATGCGGGAGATGTCACTGCTGACAACAAAGACAAGGGCATATTTGCCAATAACGGTAATATTTCAACACTGGTTGTCAGCGAATCCCTTGTTGGTATCGGAGATTATGCATTTTATAACTGCGGTTCCCTAAGAAGCATTGATCTATACGAGTCCAACGGTTTGAAAGTAATCGGAGCAGGTGCGTTTTACAGCTGCTTTAATATGACGGACATCAATATCAACGTTGAGTCCAATTTGAACGAGATCGGAGAATACGCTTTTTACAATTGCAGGGCACTTAAGAATTTTACATTACCATTGAATGTAATATCCATCGGAGATTCTGCGTTCCAGGGTTGTGAAGACCTTGAAAGTATTGACCTTTGCAGTGCGGGCTCCAATAATGCTCTGAGAATAATCGGCCGTGATATGTTTGTGGATTGTACTTCTCTTAAATCCCTGACATATCCTGCGCTGGCAACCAATCCCGTATATTTGTCGAGCTTTATGAATTGTTCGGCTCTGGATTATATATCTACCAAAAACAGTCAGATCGACTTTGTGCCGGAGGATGGAGTCTTTTCGATAGATGAGTTTAAGGCAACTGTTCCGGATACATTTTATTTTGAAGGCTATGCGGATCAGACGAATCCCGGAGGAAACACGGATTCTGCTGTTCATAAAACTGCTTTGGAAAACTGTTTTGCCTTTAGATTTCTTAACAATTCTTACGACCAGCTTGATTTATACGAGGTGACGGTTCAGGAGGAGGGCACCGGTGAAGAGGGCAGAGCCACATACCAGACAGACTCATCTAACCAGCTTGTCAGCTGTGTGTTAGGTGAAGATGTTAATACTTTGACTATTCCGGGACAGATTGGTCCTGTAGCAATTTACTATATCGGATCCACTACCTTCAGAGATCATTGTTTCCTGACATCTGTAACGATCCCTGCAAACATTCAGAGGATAGATCCTTATGCCTTTGCGGGATGCCATAATCTGTCCAATGTTATTTTTGAATCCGGTGATGTTCAAATCGGAGAATATGCTTTTCAGACCCAAAATGTCACAAACCATCAGTCAGGCTGCACCAACGCATCAGATATGACAGGATCTGACGGATATCCCACGGTTCAGTTGTATTTTTCCGGTCCTATTTCGACGGATACATATACTTCCGGCCCTTATGAATATGCCATGAGCTATGAGGGCAGATATAACAATACCGCGCAGAACGCCAGCTTCCCTCTTTATTACAGCGGATGGCCCACCAATCTTACAATACAGTACAATTATAATTCCATGACGGATACGGGCGTCAGTGAGCTTATTGATTTTCCTGCCTTGAGTGATATTTCAACCGGATCACTCCTCCAGGATTACAATGACGGCAAGAGAGACTACCTGGAGGATTATACCGCTACTTTGACATCGTCTTCTTTAAGTGCAATGTTAAATGCTTATGCAAATAATGATTACAGTGACCTTACCGAAGACCAGATCAATCTGTTAAAGAGCATGATCACCATTGACATTCCCGATGGTGTAGACGGAATCAAGGCTGGCCTTTTATATGACAAGGAGCAGGCCGATGGTTCTACATATGCAATCAAGAGAACCTTTAATCTCTTTGGCGTAGATACGTTGGATGCTGCAAGTCCCGTAGATTCTACAGGAGCGGATTTATCGGATCTTGATACGGTATACAGTTCAAGCGATTTTCAGGGCTGTTCAAGTCTTGAAATGCTGAACGTCTACGGCGATACTGAAATTCCGGCCTATGCTCTTAACGACTGCAGCGGACTTAAATCTGTATATGTCACAGGCACCACTCCTTCTATAGGAGAGAGGGCGTTTAAGGATTGTACATCCCTGGATACGGTTTCCCTTACAGGCAGCCTGAATACTATCGGAGATTATGCTTTTGAGGATGATACGGCTCTTACTTCCATGACCGTTTCCGATTCCTGTGAGACTTTGGGCACCGTGCCCTGGCTTGGATGTTCCGCCCTTAGTGATGTATCGTTTTCGGGCGGAGACAATTTTGTGACGGATACATCGATAGTCTATGAACTTGAAGACGGCGCAAAAACCAAAATAGTAGAGTGTCTAAAGGGAAGAACATCTAAATACGTCAGAAATACCGAAACAGCAGATGTAAAATCCATTGCACCCGAGGCCTTTAGGGACACCGAGGTGCTTGAGGTAGATCTTAGCACCAGCAGTGTCGATGCAGTGCCTTCATATGCTTTCGGATACACATCAAAGTTAAGGTCCGTAAAGCTTCCTTCGACATGTACAAAGATTTCGGATAATGCTTTTTATGAGAGTAGTGTAGACACCATTGAAGCCACAAAATATCTGACTCTGCTTGGTCAGAACGCATTTAACGGTATGACTACCACTCCTAATTCTGCAATTACCTTTATTGTACCTGAGGACAGCTATCTGTATAACTATGGCCTGCTCTATGGTTACAATGTTGAGACTGCGGCAGAAATCAACTATTATACAGTTTTGTTCTGGGATTGGGATGAAGAGCTTGCCTCTAATGTTCAAGTAGATTCTCAGTATATCAAGGAGGGAGAGGATGCTGTCCCGCCCACGCCCCTTGGCCGTACGGGATATGTATTCAGTCAGTGGAATCCTTCATACGAAGAGATAACTGCAGATACCTGGTGTTTTGCAGTCTATGAGACTGAGGCGGAGGATGCAAACAAATTCACCGTTATCTTCCAGGATTATGATGGCACGGAGTTAAAGAAAGCCTATATAGAAGAGGGAGGTGATGCCTCAACTCTTGCTCCGAATGACCCCAAGAGAGAGGGATATACTTTTATCGGATGGGACCGTGTGCTTACTGACGTATCATCAAATATCACCACCATGGCTCAGTATCAGGAGGTAGTGGATGAGTATGTAGTTAACTACTATGACAGTTCAGACAACCTGGTATATACCACCACAGTGGGGGCGGGAGAGGATGCTCCCAATATTTCAGGACCGACCCTCTCAGGATACACATTTACAGGCTGGAGACCTGCTGTTACCAATATCACAAAGAATACTGATACTTATGCTCAGTATTCCGCAAACAGTGGTTCCGGCAGTTCGGGATCGGGTTCCGGTTCCGATTCAAACAGTTCCGTAAGCGGCAATTCGACTGCAGTGACATATACTTTAACTGTTGTAAATGGAAGTGGCTCAGGCTCATATGTGGCCGGAAGCCAGCCCATTATCGTTGCAAATGAACCTGCAAGCGGACTTCAGTTCTCCAACTGGACAGTAAACCCCGATTCCGTAAAGATAGCAAGCAAGGTTTTATCAGCGACAGTTATCACAATGCCCGAGGGCAATGTGACTGTAACCGCAAACTATGCAAAGAAGACTTCTTCTTCATCAGGTTCAGGCAGTACCGTAAGCGGTAATTCCTCAAATTCAAACAAAACTAACACCGGTAAAGTATCAAGCAGCGGAACAACGGTTGTCATTGACAAGAACGGTCTGTCAAATACAGGAGTCGTATCGGCTACAGTAAACGGATCTTCCGACAATTTCACCATCAAAGTCAGCGAATCCGCAACAGCTTCCGAGGCAGTCATTAAGGCTCTTCAGGCAGAATACGGTGATAAATTTGACAATATCAAATACTTCCCCATGGACATATCACTCTATGATTCCACGGGAACAAAGGAGATAACGGACACTACGGGACTTTCGATCAACATTACTTTGCCTCTTCCGGATTCATTAAAGGATTATGCCGGAAATAACAAGGTTGCAGGTGTTGTAAATGACAGACTGGATAAGCTTTCGGTTAAATTCACCACGATTTCAGGTGTTCCCTGCGTGAACTTTACCGCAGAACATTTCTCACCCTATGTCATTTATGTGGATACACAGAATTTATCCGCAGCGGGTGAGAACGTGGATAATACTCCAAAGACAGCGGACTTTATCCATCCCAAGTGGTTCTTATCCTTAGGACTTTTAAGCCTTTCACTTGTATTATTCCTTAAAAAGGACAAGAGAAAGCCGGTACCTGTAAAAACAAAATAATAAAAGGCTCAGGCGTATATGAGAAGAAAAAGACGATTAACAGGGATCCTGTTATTAATAACTTCATTAGTGATAATGTCTCTGCCTGTAACGGGAGCAGCTGCAGGGACAACTGCTTCCGATTTTGTTATAAGCAATAATACTTTGACAAAATACAAGGGAACAGCGGAAAAGGTTTCAATCCCCTCCACAGTAAAGTATATCGGGGAGAGTGCTTTTGAGGACAATGATTTTGTTGAGGAAATAATCCTTCCAAAGAGCGTAGAGAGGATCGGGGCTTATGCTTTCTGGGACTGCGATAAACTTCAGACAGTTTCTCTGGGTGAGGGTTTGACGGAAATCGGTGATTATTCCTTTGCAAAATGCGTTGGATTAAAGACATTGAACGTTCCTGAGAATATTCTCTACATTGGTCTGGAGGCTTTTCAGAACTGTATTAATTTTACGGATATTTATATTCCCTGGACAGTGAGGGGCATTCATGAAACTTCCTTTGACGGATGCTTTAATCTCACCATCCATGCGACAGAAGGAACCTATGCATACAATTATGCTGTGGATTTTTACAGAAGGATTCAGGAGAGAGCGGAATATGAGGATATTACAGGTTCTGTTATAGTTGTGGATCCTGTGGAAGTTACAGTAAGCGGGAATGACACCGGTGAAAACATAGGGGAAAATGATCCTTCAAACACAGCGGAAACAGGCATTCCGTCTGAACCGGCTGAAGAGACTGAGAGTTTAAATGCATGGGGATCTGTCAGAGTTGTGGGCAATTCTGCGGTGATCCTTGTGGATAACGAATCTCTTAAGGTTTACGGTCAGTCACCGGATGAACTTGAAACTGAGGCAGAAACTGAGATCGATGAAACCGGAATGTTTATAAATTCCGGAAAGAGTATTCCCAAATATGCTTTTATTGACGGCTTGGTTGTTGCAGATCATGCATTTTATAATGACAGTTCATTCACCGGCATTAATTTAAATTATGGCATCACGGAGATAGGCGAACTTTCATATGCAAGAAGTGCGCTTACATCCGCTTATATTCCGGATTCCGTTAAAAATATTGAGTACGGAGCTTTTTATATGGCTTCCGGGCTTTCGGATGTTAAACTTCCGGGATATGTGGAGAATGTGGGTCCCAAGGCATTTGAAGGCACAGCCTGGGTCAATGAATTTGAAAACAGTGATGAAGATTATCTCATAAGCGGAAACGTGCTTGTAAAATATAAGGGAACGGAAAAACTTGTGACTATACCTTCGGAGGTTACCTGCATCGCCGCAGAAGCTTTTAAAGGCAATACAAGCATACAGAATGTGGTTCTTCCCGATAATCTGAAAACTGTCGGAGAAGAAGCCTTTATGGGATGTAAATCTCTTGAACTTGTAGTCTTTAACGGCGGATTAAATGCCATAAAGGACAGAGCTTTCAAAGACTGTCCACTTGAGCTTGCAAACATTCCGTCTTCAGTAACAGAAATGGGACTGGATGCTTTTGACAAAAACATTTCCGTTAAATACATGGGAAATATTCCCGCAAATACATATGAGAGCAGTGCTCAGAGGCTTTCAAATTTTGACCTTCGTCTTTCTTCGTATGGAGAGGAAAATCAGGGGGAGGCAGGAGTTAATGTTGTCGGTATCGATGGGGCTTTAGCAGAACTTTCAGGTGCTGACAGGTCATATATATTAAGTATTTCCATGGATGAAGAGGGTGAAGCAGAAAAAGCTTCCTACAGAAGGATCTTTTCGACAGAGCCTGACAGTGACATGCTGGTCTATGACCTTAATCTGACTGATGGCTCGAACATATCCATCACAAAACTCGGAACAGCTGAATTACGGATATCCATGCCTGTTTCTCAAAACTTTAAGGACAGGTCTTTTTCACTGTTTTCTACGGACAGAAACGGACAGCTGGAAAGCATACCTTACGAAAGAGGAGATATAAATGGAGTTGACTGCGTCAGGTTTTCTCTTAACGGAGTGTATTCCATTGTGTTTGTGGGCGGTGAGAGTGAGTATGTGGGTCAGACTGTTACTGTAGATGAGGAGATTGTCAGCATGAGCGCCCCTGATAATGGATCTGTCTTTTTAGGTTTCACATCCTTTGCCGGACTTTCGGTAGGATATAAAATGCTCTATATATTCAAGTGGATCCTGGGGCTTTCTGTTTTTGCTTTCGGAATGGTATTGGTTTTTAAAAGGGCATAAATTCTTTGATCTTTTAGAGAAAATAGAATAAGAAATTACTATTGACAGGCCTCGTATGATTGTATACAATTATACGAGGCTGATTATTGCACTTTTTTCAGCAAATATTTTTGAAAGATGAGGATTTAAAAATGGATTCGTCCGAAAAATTTCAGAATCGACCGGTTACAATGAATCCCAAGAACAATCTTTTAGAGATTGAGGAGCATATGTATATTCTTGATGACGTTGAAAAGCCTAACGTTTTCAGAAATATGTTCCCTTATTCGGATATACCTAAGATTCCTTTCAATGATAGAATTGTGCCCCATAATATGCCAAAGGATATCTGGATAACAGATACCACCTTCAGGGACGGACAGCAGTCCAGAGCACCCTATACCACAGATCAGATCGTAAAGATCTATGATTATCTCCATGAACTGGGTGGCCAAAACGGAATGATAAGGGCCAGCGAATTCTTCCTTTACAGCAAAAAGGACAGAGATGCGGTATATAAGTGCATGGAGAGAGGATATCAGTTCCCCGAGGTTACAAGCTGGATCAGAGCCAGCAAAGAAGACTTTAAACTGGTAAAAGAGATCGGTATGAAGGAGACCGGAATTTTGGTTTCCTGTTCCGATTATCATATATTCCTGAAACTTAAGATGACCAGAAAACAAGCCATGGATCACTATCTTTCAGTTGTAAGAGACTGTCTGGAGGAGGGCATAAGCCCCAGATGTCATTTGGAAGATATAACCAGAGCTGATATTTACGGATATGTAGTTCCTTTCTGTCTTGAGTTAATGAAGCTTATGAAGGAATACAATATTCCAATAAAGATCCGTGCCTGCGATACTATGGGATATGGTGTAAATTTCCCCGGAGCAGTTATACCCAGATCTGTTCAGGGTATCATTTATGCTCTTCATGTTCATGCCGGAGTTCCACACGAACTTTTGGAGTGGCATGGTCACAATGATTTTTACAAAGCCGTTTCAAACTCCACAACAGCCTGGCTTTATGGTTGTTCAGGTGTTAATGCATCACTCTTTGGAATCGGCGAGAGAACAGGTAACACACCTCTTGAAGCTATGGTATTTGAGTATGCTCAGCTTAAGGGCAGCTTAAACGGAATGGATACAAAGGTCATCACTGAACTTGCCGAGTTCTATGAAAAAGAGATCGGATATCAGATCCCTCCCAGAACTCCTTTTGTGGGAAAGAACTTCAATGTGACAAGAGCCGGTATCCATGCGGACGGACTACTTAAAAACGAAGAGATCTATAATATTTTCGATACAGAGAAATTCCTGAACAGACCTGTTGTGTGCGCTGTATCAAACACATCCGGACTTGCGGGAATAGCCCACTGGCTCAACACTCATTACAAGTTAAAGGGTGATCAGATGATTGAGAAAAACAGCGAACTTGTAAAGGGAATCAAAGAGTGGGTTGACGAAGAGTATGCAGGCGGTCGTGTTACTGTCCTTACAGATGATGAGATCATTGCTTGTGTAAACAGAGTTTGCCTTGAGAAAAATATTACTTTAGGTTTCTAGTTGAGGGATTAATTTTGAGTGAAAAAAATTATGATGTAAAGCAGGAGGTTACTGACAAATATTCGCTTCGCGGCAGGGTATTCAGCAGATTAAGAGAAGATATCTTAAGCGGAAAATATGCCGAACATGAAGAATTAAAGGAAGTAACCATCGGTGAGGAACTTGGCGTCAGCAGGACTCCGGTCAGAGAAGCCTTCAGGCAGCTTGAGCTTGAGGGACTCATACAGATCATTCCCAACAAAGGTGCTTATGTCACAGGTATCACCGAAAAAGATGTAAAAGATATTTATATGATAAGATCCCTTTTGGAGGGACTTTGTGCCAGCTGGGCTACAGAGCATATTACCGATGAGCAGATGGAAGAAATGGAAGAAAATGTTTATCTTGCAAAATTCCATGCTGAAAAAGGTCATTATGATCAATTGGCTGAACTGGATAACAGGTTCCATGAGATCCTTTACGAAGCCTGCAATTCCAAATATCTGGAGCATACTTTAAAGGATTTCCATCAATATGTGATCCGAGTCAGAAGAAAGACTCTGTCCAATGTAAACAGAGGTCCCAAGTCAAACGAGGA
The DNA here is from genome assembly GCA_024695935.1 of Acetatifactor sp. Lineage (GTDB taxonomy): Bacteria > Bacillota > Clostridia > Lachnospirales > Lachnospiraceae > RGIG10340. The sequence continues at coordinate 82,216 of JAILHH010000035.1, read as the reverse complement.
ACATGAGGCAATTATGGAAGCCATAAAGGAAAAGAATGCAAAAAAGGCTCAGGACCTTGCAAACAAGCATATTTTAAGTGCCTATGAAAACCTCGTAAAAAGCGGATTAAAGGAAGCTTTTGACACCACGGAAAAATAAAACAATACAGAAAGGTTATATAAATATGAATAAGATTCAAATGACCACTCCTCTTGTTGAGATGGATGGGGACGAAATGACCAGAATTCTCTGGCAGATGATCAAGGATGAACTTATCACTCCTTATGTTGATCTGAAGAGCGAATATTATGACCTTGGTCTGGAAAACAGAAACAAGACCGATGATCAGGTTACGGTGGATTCTGCAAATGCCACATTAAAATACGGTGTTGCCGTTAAATGCGCGACAATCACTCCCAATGCGGCAAGAATGAAGGAATATGACTTAAAGGAAATGTGGAAGAGCCCCAACGGAACGATCCGTTCGATCCTGGATGGAACAGTTTTTCGTGCTCCCATCCTTGTAAAAGGAATCGTTCCCTATGTAAAGAACTGGACAAAGCCTATCACAATTGCCCGTCATGCATACGGTGATGTATATAAAAATACAGAGATCAAGATCCCCGGTGCAGGAAAGGCTGAACTTGTTTTTACAGCTGAGGATGGAACAGTTACAAAGGAGACTATCCATGAGTTTAAGGGCCCCGGAATCCTCCAGGGAATCCATAATACTGAGAAATCAATTGAGAGCTTTGCAAATGCTTGTTTTAAATATGCCATTGATACAAAGCAGGATCTCTGGTTCTCAACAAAGGATACTATTTCAAAGAAATACGATCATACTTTTAAGGATATTTTCCAGAACCTTTATGATACAACATACAAGGCTGAGTTTGAAAAGCTTGGTATAACATATTTCTATACTTTGATCGATGATGCTGTTGCCAGAGTTGTGAGAAGTGAGGGCGGATTTATATGGGCTCTTAAAAACTATGACGGAGATGTAATGAGTGACATGGTTGCAACAGCATATGGCGACCTGTCCATGATGACTTCCGTCTTGGTTTCTCCCAAGGGTGTATATGAGTACGAGGCTGCTCACGGAACTGTGCAGCGCCATTATTACAAGCATCTTGCAGGTGAGGAGACCAGCACCAATTCAATAGCAACGATCTTTGCCTGGGCAGGAGCTTTGAAAAAAAGAGGAGAGCTTGACGGAAATAATGAACTTGCAAACTTCGGTGAAAAGCTCGAAGAGGCTTGCGTAAAGACAGTCGAGAACGGTAAGATGACAAAGTCGCTTTCACTTATTTCAACCTGTGAGAATCCCGTTATCTTAAACAGCCTTGACTTTATAAAGGCTATCAGAGAAACTCTTGATTCTTTGCTTTAATTATTAATATAGTTATTAAGTAAAAAACATCGGATTTAAGTTTATTCCTTAAATCCGATGTTTTTAATTTGCAAGTAATTCCCAGTCTTCGTAGAGTTTGTTGAGAATGTCTTTCAGTTCAGCTTGTCTTTTTGAAAGCTCCTGAAGCTTCGGAAGATCAGTTCCAAGAGCCGGGTCTGAGAGCATTTCCTCAACAGTTTTTAGTTCTGCTTCATTCTTTTCGATCTCAGCTTCGCATTTCTTTAATTCTTTTTCCTGTTTCTGGAGTCTGGCTTTTTCTTCTTTTTGTGTCTGCCAGTCGGTCTTACTCTCTGAAACCGTATTTGTAGTCTGTGCCTGAACAGGGGAGTTATCTCCGAAATTCGCTTTCATGACATCTTCATGTTTTTCCAGATAATAATCATAATTTCCGATGTAATTAACGAATTTATTTCCGGTAAGTTCCAGGATCCTGCCGGCGGTCCTGTTTATAAAATATCTGTCGTGGGACACGTACAGGACAGTTCCCTCATAATTGTTAAGGGCGTCTTCAAGTATCTCTTTTGACATGATATCAAGGTGGTTTGTAGGCTCATCAAGGATTAGGAAATTGGCGTTTGACAGCATGAGCTTTGCCAGGGAAAGTCTGCCTCGTTCACCACCGCTTAATTTGTTTATCTGTTTAAATACATCATCCCCGGTAAAGAGGAAAGCGGCAAGCACATTTCGGATCTCAGTATTTGTAAGATAGGGATAATCGTCTGAGATCTCTTCAAATAGCTGTTTTTCTCCGGATAAAACCTGATGATCCTGATCGTAGTATCCGATCTCAACATTTGTTCCAAGCCTGAATTCGCCGCTGTCTGCCTGTATGATCTCGTTCAAGATCTTTAAGAGAGTGGTTTTACCGGTGCCGTTGTCCCCGATTATGGCTACGTGTTCGCCTCTTTTAATTTCAAAACTTACATTCTTAAACAGAACATGGTCTCCAAAGGACTTGCTTAGATCCTTTACATCAAGCACATCTTTTCCGCTTACTGTATGGGGTGTGAGAGTAAGCTTCATATCGCTTTTTACTTCCGTTGGCTTATCTAACACCTCGATCTTATTAAGCATTTTTTCACGGCTCTCGGCGCGCTTGATAGATTTTTCACGGTTAAAGCTCTTCAGCTTTTCGATAACCTGCTCCTGATGCTTTATCTCTCTTTGCTGATTTAAGTAAGCATTTAATTCAGAGTGGCGAAGCTGCTCTTTTTTATAGGCATAATCCGAATAGTTGCCGGAAAAAACAGTGGATTTACCAAGGTCGATCTCGATTATCTTGGTGGCGATCCTGTCGAGAAAATATCTGTCATGGGATACGATAAGAACTGCCTTGTTATAATTAAGCAGATAGTTTTCAAGCCATTTGATGGAATTTAAGTCCAAATGGTTTGTGGGCTCATCCAGGATTATAAGGTCAGGCTTTGTGAGCAGGATCTTTGCCAGAGCAACCCTGGTCTTTTGACCGCCGGAGAGAGTCTGGACCTTTTTTTCAAATTCATCTTCAGTAAATCCAAGACCTTTTAATATGCCTGTGATCTCGCTTTTATATACATATCCGCCCAGACTTTCAAACAGGTGAGAGAGTTCGGTATACTTATTTATGGCTTCCTCAAGGCTTTTACCCTCTAAGGCATTCATCTTTGTCTCATACTGTGAGAGTTCCTCTTCAAGCTGTATGAGGTTATTTTGTGTGGATAAGAGTTCGTTTAATATTGAATTTTCGCTGTTTACGGGATTTACCTGTGACAGATATCCAAAGGTTTTATCTTTTCCCAGGGTGACGATCCCATCATCCGGATTCATCTGCCCTACTAGGATCTTTAGCAGTGTTGTTTTGCCGGCGCCGTTAATGCCGACGATAGCAGCTTTTTCATGATCCTCAAGATTAAAAGAAACCTTGGAAAGAACGGTATTATCTATAAATGTTTTTGAAATATTATTACATGAAAGTATCATTTTTTTGCCTCTTAAAATATATGGTTTATTTTACTGAAATAGCCAAAATGTGTCAACAAAGTCTTGCTACGGTTCATTGACAAGAATTTAACAGCCTTGTATAATTATATTGAATTTAATAAACCGATTTACGGTTTAGACTAATGGATCTGTGATCCATCGAAGGAGAGAAAAATTGGAAACTAGAGAGATATCTCAGGCGGTAATCAGTCGACTCCCCAGATACTACAGATATCTAGGTGAGCTCAAAGATGAGGGAATCGAGCGTATTTCATCCCAGGAACTCTCGGAGCGCATGAACGTGACAGCTTCTCAGATACGTCAGGATTTTAATAATTTCGGCGGTTTCGGACAGCAGGGTTACGGATATAATGTGGATTATTTATACAAAGAGATCGGCAAGATCCTGGGACTTGACCAAAAGCATAATTTCATCATCATCGGAGCCGGTAATCTGGGCAGAGCCTTAGGAAATTACCTTAATTTTGAAAAGCGCGGATTTATTTTTAAAGGAATGTTCGACAACAATTCCGAGGTCGTTGGAAGGGAAGTCAGAGGCGTGAAAGTCATGCCCATGGATAACCTCGATGAGTTCATAAGAGCAAATAATATCGACATCGTAGTGCTTACTATTCCAAAGACAAGTGCTCTTGATATTATCGACAATCTGGTGGAAGACGGAGTAAAGGCTATCTGGAATTTCGCTCATGTGGATCTGGACGTGCCTGAAGGCGTCATCGTGGAAAATGTACATCTGTCAGATTCACTTATGAAGCTTTCATATAATATAAGCAGGTATTCCAGAGAACATTAGCTGATATAGGAGGCTCGCCGTGGCATTTAGAAAAAAGAAAAGTGACGGCTTAAAATCAGAAGAATTTAAAGAGGCTCTTTTGGGCAAAAAGGTTCCCGTACTTACCCTGGATCAGAAGTGGTACAGGCTTTTTAGGGGGAATGACAGGAAATCTTTAAAAGCAGAGGAACAGACTCTGAATGATCTGTTAAAGGAACAGGGCAGACTTAATACAGAGTCCAGGGATATCAGACTCTTAAAAAAGAAGCTTTTAAATGAACTTACACCCATGGCCGGTGAAGAAAGTACCGACCCAAAAAAGATCGAGGATCATAAACGCCTCATAGATGACTGCAACAAAAAACTTGATGATTTTAAAGAAAAGCTTCTGGATATGCCGGAAAAGATCGATGAGGCTAATTTTGACCTGATGCTTAAAACCATGGACAATTGTTATTCTTTTTTAAAGGATAATTCCGAAGATATTTCGGAGATAGAAAAATGGGTAAAGCAAACCAGGGTTGAGCTTAAAAAGAAGCTGATCGAAAAACAGGAAAAAGAGCAGATCAATCACGAGATCTATTCCTATATGCATGATATTTTCGGCGCCGAGGTGCTGAATATTTTTGATCTTAAATATAATCCTGAGGAAAAACATCCTCATTTACCCAAATAACAACTGATTTCAGGAGAGGATTGTGATTTTTCAATCCTCTCATTTGATTTTTTTCGGGAGAGTAATATGGAATATGTATGTACAGCAGAAGAAATGAAAAGATATGATCTTTTTACTTCTGAAAAAATAGGGATCCATGCTTTTACGCTTATGGAGCGTGCGGCGCTTGAAACGGCAAAGGTTATTCTTAATAAAAATATTTTTCCTGATATTAAATCAATCCTTGTACTGTGCGGACCGGGCAACAACGGAGGTGACGGCCTGGCTCTTGCCAGGATCCTGTCCGAGGTAGGTTTAACAGTCCACGTTTTTTTTATAAAAAAATATGAAAAGGTATCGGAATTATTTAAAAAGCAGTCTGAAATTTTACAAAAATATGATGTAGAATTTGTTGATAAATTGATGGATTCCTATGATCTTTATGTTGATGCGATCTTTGGCACAGGATTAAAAAGAGATCTTACTTCAGAATTTGCGGATGCTGTAAATATGTTAAACAAAACAGGAAAACCCGTTCTTTCCATGGATATTCCAAGCGGCATAGATTCTGATGACGGTTCGGTAAAAGGTGTTTGTGTTAAAAGTAATATCACTGTTACATACTCTTTTTATAAAAGAGGTATTTTTATGTACCCAGGCAGTAAATATTGTGGTAAAGTAATTAAGGTCAATGTGGGTATCAGTGATAAAGCCTTCGGAGCGTCAAAACCCGAGATGTTTATTTCAGAGAATGAGTTTGATCCATTGCCAAAGCGTTTACCCGACGGAAACAAATCCACTTTCGGGAAAGTGCTGTTGATTGCAGGCAGTAAAAACATGGCCGGAGCAGCCTTACTTTGCGCAAGAGCTGCAATGAAGACCGGCGCAGGAATGGTAAAGATATTAAGTCCTGAAGATAACAGGATAATCATTCAGGAAACTTTGCCGGAGGCCCTTTACGGAACATTTGATGATCTGGAAATTTCTGTAAAATGGTGTGATTTAATTGTGATCGGTCCGGGATTGTCAAAATCAGATGAAGCAAAGACAATACTTCTTAAGACTTTGGCATTTGATACTGATAAACCCATAGTCATAGATGCTGATGCCATTAATCTGATAGCAAAAGATGAAATACTTAAAAAAACAGCATCTGATATTCAAAACAGACTGATATTTACTCCCCATGTGGGTGAGGCTTCAAGACTTTTAAACAGGGATGTATCTCATATAAAAAAGTATCCTGTTGAAAGCATTAAGGAATTGCAAAAAAAGTACGGAGCTGTCTTTGTATTAAAGGATGCCAGGACCTTTGTCAAAGGTTACGGGGACGAGATCTTTATGAACATATGGGGTAATGATAAAATGGCTACCGCAGGCAGTGGAGATGTGCTTAGCGGTATCATAGGTGCCTTTATCGGATTTAAAGAGTTTAGCCTGTTTGAGTGCGCCGTAAGAGGAGTTCATCTTCACGCAAAAAGCGGGGACAGGGCGGTGGAAAAAATCAGAACCGGTATTGTCGCAAGTGATATAATAGAAAATATTTGAGATTAATATATATTTCGGAGGTTTTTTACGAAGTAATGGTCATACATAACGATTCCAATATCTGCAGCAGAGGATATGTGGAGGTAAATCTTGATGCCATAGTTGATAATATGGATAAAATGAAAAACCACATTAACAGCGATACAAAGATGATCGCAGTGGTTAAAACAGACGGATACGGACACGGAAGTGTTCCAATCTCAAAGGTTTTAGAGGATAAGGATTATATGTTCGGCTTTGCTGTTGCCACAGCCGAGGAAGCCTTTGAACTCAGAAAAGAGGGGATTACAAAGCCTATTATTATCCTGGGCTATACCTTCCCTTATTGTTACAAGGAGCTTATCACAAAGGATATCAGACCTACCGTATTTAAAAAAGATATGGCTGAGGAGATATCAAGACTGGCTTTTGAATTAAAGCAGACTGTAAAGATCCATATAAAAGTTGATACAGGTATGAGCAGGATAGGTATCAGACCCGATGATGAAGGCCTTGAATTTGTTAAATATGTTGCAGGTCTTCCCGGAATAAAGGTTGAAGGAATGTTCACCCATTTTGCGAGGGCTGATGAAACGGACAAAAATGCCACTTATGAGCAGCTTCGCAGATTTAATACATTTTATGACAGGATCGAAAAGGAATTGAAACTGTCGATCCCTGTAAGGCATTGCTCAAACAGTGCCGGCATTATCGATATCCCGGAGGCAAACCTGGATTGCGTGAGGGCAGGTATCACCATGTACGGCCTTCATCCTTCAGAGGAAGTTGATATCGATAAATTTAAACTGACTCCGGCATTATCTTTGTATTCAAAGATCGTTTTTATAAAAGAGATTGAAGAGGGCACACCGGTCAGCTACGGTGGAACCTATATTGCGGATAAAAAGATGAGGGTGGCCACTGTTCCCGTGGGATATGGCGACGGTTATCCCAGATCGCTTTCAAACAAGGGATATGTGCTTATAGAAGGGAAAAAGAGCCGGATACTTGGCAGGGTCTGCATGGACCAGATGATGGTGGATGTGACAGATATTCCCGAGGCGAAGGAATATACCAGAGTGACTTTAATAGGAAGAGACGGACAAGAAGAGATCACCGCAGATTTTTTGGGCGAGATCTCAGGAAGATTCAATTACGAGCTGGTATGTGATATATCAAACAGGCTTCCAAGGGCTTATGTTGTAAACGGAGCAATCAATGAGATCGTATATAAAAACTAGAATCAGTTACACTGATTTAACTGTGCTTGAAGAATTTTATAATTAATGATAAAATCAAAAAAGATTTTGCGTATATTTATTTTAAAGGAGTTTTCTAAAAATGTCAGGACATTCAAAATTTGCAAATATTAAGCATAAAAAAGAGAAGAACGATGCCGCTAAAGGTAAGATCTTTACCATTATCGGCCGTGAGATCGCTGTTGCCGTTAAGGAAGGCGGCCCCGATCCCAATAACAATTTCAAACTTGCAACTGTTATTGCAAAGGCTAAGGCAAACAATATGCCCAACGATACCATCGAGAGAGGTATCAAAAAGGCTGCCGGCGATTCAAACAATGTTAATTATGAGTATGTAACTTATGAAGGATACGGACCTAACGGTATCGCCATTATCGTAGATGCTCTTACAGATAACAAGAACAGAACTGCCGCAAATGTGAGAAGCGCGTTTACAAAAGGTCAGGGTAATGTAGGTACTCCCGGATGTGTTTCCTTTATGTTTGACAAAAAAGGACAGATCATCATTGACAAGGAAGAATGTGACCTTGAGGCTGACGACCTTATGATGCAGGCTCTTGATGCCGGTGCAGAGGACTTTTCAGAGGAGGAGGACAGCTTTGAGATTCTCACCGATCCCGATGAGTTTGAAACCGTCAGAAAGACTCTTGAGGATTTAAAGATCCCCATGATGAGCGCTGAGGTTACAATGATCCCTCAGAATTATGTGGAGCTTACAGATGAAAATGCCGTAAAGTCTCTTCAGAGAACATTGGATCTTCTTGATGAGGATGATGATGTTCAGGCCGTTTATCACAACTGGGATGAATAATTATTAATACAGGCGGTTTACATCAGAATGTATATTTATATGCACCACATAAAAGTGGTGCATATGCTTTATTTTTAAGGGGATGAATCATGGATAAACTTGGTATTGTTGTACCCTGTTACAATGAGGAGGAGGTTTTAAAACTGGCCTCTGAGGCGTTGAGACAGGTTCTTGACGGACTGATTGCAAAGGGCAAGATAGATAAAGACAGTTTTATTTTATTTGTAAATGACGGTTCAAAGGACAGGACCTGGGAGCTTATCGAAGAGGAACATAAAGCCCATCCGGTAAGTGTCAGAGGAGTTAAGCTTGCAGGAAATGTGGGACATCAATATGCTCTTACCGCAGGACTTGTCACGGCAAAAGATATGTGTGATGTCACAATTTCCATAGATGCCGATCTTCAGGATGATGTGGATGTCATCGAAGAGATGATAGACAAATTCCATGAGGGCAAGGACATTGTCTACGGTGTCAGAAAAGAGAGAAAGACAGATACATTTTTTAAGAGGACCACAGCCCAGGGATTTTACAAAGTAATGCAGCTCATGGGAGTAAAGACAGTTTACAATCATGCAGACTTCAGGCTTATGAGTAAAAGAGCCGTGGAGCAGTTTTCAAAATATGAGGAGACCAACCTTTTTATAAGGGGTATGGTTCCGCTTCTCGGATATGAGACTGACTGCGTATATTATAACCGCAAGGAGAGGGCTGCCGGAGAGAGTAAATATCCTTTAAAAAAGATGCTTGCCCTTGCATTTAACGGTATCTCTTCCTTTAGTGTAAAACCCATTAATTTTATTACGGGGCTTGGTGTTGCGATCGTGATCTTAGCCATACTTGCCGCAATATATGCATTTATCTCATTCTTTGCAGGCAACGTAGTGCCCGGTTGGACATCCCTTATTCTCTCCGTATGGTTTTTGGGTGGAATTCAGCTTATCAGCATCGGTCTTGTGGGACAGTATATCGGAAAGATATATATGGAAGTAAAACACAGACCCAGATATAATATTGAAAAGGTTCTTGATGTGGAATAAAAACGTGGGGGCATCTTTTTGATGAAACTTAACAAGAATATTCTCAGCTACATAATTTGGGCAGTTTATGCAGGTATAGTATTATATATGTGCATGGTTATAGGCAATGCTTTGTCCGGACGCCTGGGTATCAATCCTTATGGCGGTATCGGGATACTTGCCGGTGCCATTCTTGTGTGCGGGATAATATCCTTAGTAATTAATAAGATCTATATTAAAAACCCCATATCGGACAAAAAATGGTTTGAACATAACAGATTTGCCGCAAATCTGCTTAAATTCATCCCAGTCACTGCGATCCTTATAGCAGGGGTGTATCTGAGGGTTGTCCTCATAGACTTTTCATATGATCCTCAGGATTATTTTGAGGCCGCAAAGCTTAACGTTTCGGCTTCAATGTATGATCTTGTTCATCCTGCAAGATATTTTTATCTTTCAATATTACATTTTGTTTTCAGATTTTTGGGAAACAGGATGGACATCGGAATTTTCGTTCAGATTGTCCTCTTTGTTATTTCGTCCCTGTTGATCTATAATTCCGTGAAGGAGACTTCAGGTATATTTGCAGGGCTTGTGGTATTTTCAGCACTTATGTTTACTCCCACTTTTACGGATTTTACATTGACTTATACCGTAAACAGTCTGATCTTTTTGTTTTTTGCTTTTACATTAAAGGTTTGTACCGATGCCCTTCACAATCCCGATGTGACATTAAGTGTCCTTTGGGCCGGGTTTGACCTGGGAGTATTATTATATCTGGATTCGTCTTCGTTTATCCTGACACCGCTTATCATCATAGGGATCATCCTCGTGCAGATTTATAATTATGAGGGATTTTTCCTGAGAGCCAAGAGTATATTCTGGATGGTTTTGGGTTTTGTATTGGGCTTTGTGCTGGTAATGTTCATAAACGGATTTATCAACAGGATCACTTTCCCGGTCATGTGGGATGAGTGGATGAATTTTTACAGGAATAATCTCAAGTTTGATGCCAATAAACTGGCACCGAATTCATTTAATCTTGTTGAGATAATCATTTTATTATTGTGTCTTGGAACAGGACTTTTTAATTACTGGTTCGGTTACAAGATAGAGAGAAAATCCATTTATGTTGCTGCTTGTGTGGGATATATAGTGACCACAGGCTTTGACCTTTATTATTATGAGAATTCAAAGGGAATTTATATCTGTTTTATTGTTTTTGTCCTTGCTGCAATGGGTCTTTCCGATACATTTTACGGCAAAAAGAAACCTATTTTTGCAGGAGAAGGTATGCCGGATGATCTGCTTGAAGAAAAGTATGAGCCCGATGAAGAAACGGTAAAGGAAGAAGGCGACAAAAACCTTGATGAGGAGCTTAAGGCTGTAATGATAACACCACTTCCTACCAAGGACAGAGAAGATAATGAAACAACCGATGACAGGGAATTTGTGGATGTTTCATCCCACAGAAGGAGAAGACCGGTTCCCACCGCAGAGGTTGATTTGTTAAACGGAGCAAATACTTCGGAAAGTTCTAAAGAGGTAACGGAGACCAAACCGGTTTCAGACACCGATTGCGACGAGCCAAAACAGGCTTCGAAAAAAACGGAATTTATCAAAAATCCCCTTCCCGGTCCCAGACCCCATGTAAAGAAGGATATGGATTTTGATAAAAAGCTGGACATTGATACGTCCGATTATGATATCGACATCAGTGATGATGACGATTTTGATATATAAGAGATTTAAAGAAAGAGGTCAGTACTAATGGCAACTTCTTCAAAGGGGAAGAGAAGAAAAACCACTTCAAAACGAGCAGGTAAAAGGGTTTATGCCAAGCAGGCAAAGACTGATGCGGCTTTGTTTGATGAGATCGGCATCATCGTTTTGTTTGTGTGTATGGTTATATTGTTTTTGTGCAATTTCGGGCTTATCGGTGTTGTGGGAAACACCATAAGCTCTGTGATGTTTGGGATTTTCGGCCTTACGGCTTATATTGTTCCGATACTTATATTCCTTGCTGTCACATTCATGACAGCAAACTGCGGCAATATCACTGCCACCAGAAAACTCATAGCAGGAATCGTCTTATTTTTGATGGTCGGTATTATCTGTGATCTTTTCGGCGGTGTGGCTCCTGCGTTGTCTAAATACGATCCCGCAGAAATATATAAATGGTCTGCGGATTTTAAATATGGCGGGGGTTTTATTGCCGGAAGTCTGTCTTATCTGTTAAATAAGTATTTCAGTTTTGTGGGCACCGTTTTGATCGTGGTGCTTTTGTCTGCAATTTCACTGATACTTATCACGGAAAAATCCATTATTTCAAATGTAAAGAAAAGCTCAGAATATATTCGTGAAAAAACCGAGAAAGATGCTGCTTATTACAGAGAGTATCAAAATGCAAGAGCAGAACTGCGAGAAGAGAAAAACAGGAAACGCTCTGAAGAAAGACGATTAAGAGCCGAAGAAAAAGAAAACGAAAAGATCCTTCGCATGGAAAAGAAGGTTTCGGGTGTTACGTTAGATACTTCCATAGTGGACGAGAGCGTTAAGCCCAAGGATCTGGATATGCATGAGATCAATGTGGTGGAGGACGAACCGGAAAATGATTTTGGCTTTGCAGAGGATATCATAGAAAAGAGTATCCCCGAATCGGTTAGTAACAGTGAAATCTCATCGGATCCCTATGTTGAAGAGTATGAATATTTTGATGAGGAAATACTTCCGCCATCCGGTCAGTCAGAAAAAACCGATGATCCTAAAAAGCCCGAACCTCAAACTGTTGAAGCAATGCCCGCGAGGGATGGCTTCGAAGAACATGCGTCGCACTATTACAAGTTCCCGCCGCTTAATCTTTTGAAAAAAGGAGAAAAGAAAGCTGCAGGATATAATCAGGATGATTCACAGGCTACAGGTGAGAAATTATGCGAGGTGCTGGATACCTTCGGCGTTCATGTCAGACTCCTTGGCATAAGTAAAGGCCCTACGGTTACCCAATACGAACTCCAGCCCGATGTGGGTGTGAAGGTTTCAAAGATCATGTCACTTATCGATGATCTGAAACTTAATCTGGCAGCCACTGACATCCGTATAGAGGCTCCGATCCCCGGAAAAGCCGCGATCGGTGTAGAGATACCAAATAAGAGTAATTCGGCAGTTGTTTTCAGGGACCTCATAGAGTCAAATGAATATAAGGCTTCCAAATCCAATCTGACCTTTGCCGTTGGAAAGGATATTGCCGGAAAGACTATAGTTGCGGATATTGCAAAGATGCCCCACGTTCTTATAGCAGGTTCCACGGGATCCGGAAAATCTGTTTGTATCAATACTCTCATAATGAGTATCCTTTATAAGGCCAGCCCTGATGATGTAAAACTCATAATGGTTGATCCCAAGGTGGTGGAGCTATCTGTTTATAATGGTATTCCTCATCTGCTCATTCCCGTGGTGACAGATCCAAAGAAAGCAAATGTTGCGCTTAAGTGGGCTGTGTCCGAGATGGATCGAAGATACAAGGAGCTTGCGGAAATAAACGTAAGAGATATCAAAAGCTATAATGAGAAAGTGGAGGAGCTTAAGGCTCAGGGCTTGGATGCTCCGGAAAAGATGCCTCAGATTCTGGTCATTATAGATGAACTTGCAGATCTGATGATGGTATGTGCTAATGAGGTGGAAGAGTCCATCTGTCGTATAGCACAGCTTGCAAGAGCCGCAGGTATCCACCTCGTGGTGGCAACACAAAGACCCAGTGCCGATATCATCACAGGTCTGATCAAAGCCAATATGCCAAGCCGTATTGCATTTGCCGTCTCATCCGGTATTGATTCAAGAGTAATCCTTGACGTTGTGGGTGCGGAAAGGCTTCTCGGAAAAGGAGATATGCTTTTTTATCCCCAGGGATATACCAAACCTCTTCGTGTTCAGGGTGCTTTTGTGTCAGATGATGAGATCAACAATGTGGTTGAGTTTTTAAAGGATCAGTCCTATGGTTATACGGAACATGGTCAGACTGTTGCAGAGATCATCAACTCACAGGCAGAGGCAGAAGCCGGCATGTCGGAAAACTCTGATACCATTGCAAACGACCCTCTCTTTTTAGATGCGGGAAAAACCATAATTCAGTCAGATAAGGCATCCATAGGCATGCTTCAGAGGAAATTCAAGATCGGCTTTAACAGAGCTGCCAGGATCATGGACCAGCTATGCGAGGCCGGAGTCGTGGGTGAGGAAGAAGGAACCAAACCCAGGAAGATATTGATGTCCATGGATGAATTTAATGAGAGATTTTAGTGAGGTATAAAATGAAGACAGATATTCAGATCGCACAGGAAGCAAAGATGCTTCCCATCAAAGAAGTAGCAGCAAAACTTGATATTACTGAAGATGAACTGGAGCTTTACGGTAAATACAAGGCAAAGCTTTCAGACGAACTCCTAAAAAAGGTTGAAAACAACAAGAACGGTAAGCTTATCCTGGTAACAGCCATAAACCCAACACCTGCAGGTGAGGGAAAGACCACGACGAGTGTGGGTCTGGGACAGGCCTTCGGAAAGATGGGGCTTAAATCCGTTATCGCTTTGAGGGAGCCTTCTCTGGGTCCTTGCTTTGGTATAAAGGGTGGTGCCGCAGGTGGCGGATATGCTCAGGTTGTTCCCATGGAGGATCTGAACCTCCATTTTACAGGTGATTTTCATGCTATCACATCTGCCAACAATCTGCTTGCCGCAATGCTTGACAATCATATTCAGCAGGGAAACGAGCTTGGTATCGATACAAGACAGATCGTCTGGAAGAGATGTGTGGATTTAAATGACAGAGCCCTCAGAAATATCGTAATCGGTCTTGGAAGCAAGGCTGACGGATTCGTAAGAGAAGATCATTTTGTTATCACTGTTGCAACAGAGACAATGGCGATCCTCTGTCTTGCTAAGGATATGAAGGATTTAAAAGAAAGACTTTCAAGGATCGTAGTGGCATACAATTATCAGGGAGAGCCTGTAACAGCAGGCGATCTTAAGGCAGTGGGAGCAATGGCAGCACTTCTTAAGGATGCATTAAAGCCTAATCTTATACAGACACTTGAGAATACTCCCGCCATTGTCCATGGTGGACCATTTGCAAATATAGCACATGGTTGTAACTCGGTCAGAGCTACAAAGACAGCTCTCAAGCTTGCTGATTATGTTATTACTGAGGCAGGTTTCGGTGCCGATCTGGGTGCTGAAAAATTCTTTGATATCAAGTGCAGAATGAGCGGATTAAAGCCTGATGCGGTGGTTCTTGTGGCTACCATCAGAGCACTCAAATATAACGGCGGTGTGGCAAAGGCAGATCTTTCCAAGGAAAACCTTGACGCTTTAAAAAAGGGTATCGTTAACCTTGAAAAACATATCGAGAACCTTCAGATGTACGGTGTTCCCGTTGTTGTAACATTAAACAGCTTCGTTACAGATACTGATGCAGAGACCGAATTTGTAAAGAATTTCTGTGAGGAGAGAGGTTGTGAGTTCGCTCTTTCCAAGGTTTGGGAAAAGGGTGGCGAAGGCGGCCTTGAACTTGCAAAGAAGGTGATCGATACCTTGGAAAACAAGCCTTCTGACTTTAAAGTTTTATATGACGATTCTCTTTCCATCAAGGAAAAGATCGAGACAGTGGCAAAGAAGATTTACGGCGCCGGATCTGTAAGCTTTTCGGCTGCTTGCGAAAAGCAGATCAAAAAGATCGAGGACATGGGATTTGGCAATTTCCCGGTATGTATGGCAAAGACCCAGTATTCACTTTCTGATGACCCTAATGCGCTGGGCAGACCCGAAGGCTTTGATCTGAACGTACGTGAAGTATATGTTTCCGCAGGAGCGGGATTCGTTGTTGCCCTTACAGGCACCATCATGACAATGCCCGGTCTTTCAAAGGCACCTGCAGCATATGAGATCGATGTAAACGATGACGGCGTTATCACAGGACTTTTTTAGAGGTGGAGCATGACACAGATTATTGACGGAAAAAAGATCTCTCAGGAGATCAAGGATGAATTAAAAGAAAAGGTTGCTGCATACAAGGCTAATGGAAAAGAGATCTCTTTAGCAGTAATCTTGGTGGGAAACGACCCTGCAAGCCAGGTTTATGTAGGTAATAAAAAGAAAGCCTGTGAATATATCGGGATCAAATCCCTTTCTTACGAACTTCCAGAGGAAACTTCCGAGGAAGAACTGCTTAAACTTATTGATAAATTAAACAACGACCCTTCCGTTAACGGAATATTGGTGCAGCTTCCTCTGCCGGGGGCAATTGATGAGGAAAAGGTTTTAAATGCCATATCACCTCTAAAGGACGTGGATGGTTTTCATCCCATGAATGTGGGAGCCTTATGTATAGGCAAGGAAGGTTTTGTTTCCTGTACTCCCGCAGGTATCATTGAACTTTTAAAGAGAAGCGGTGTTGAAATAGCAGGAAAAGAGTGCGTAGTAGTAGGCAGAAGCAATATTGTGGGAAAACCCATGAGTTTACTTCTGTTACGTGAAAACGGTACTGTTACCGTGGCGCATTCAAAGACTCGCGACCTTAAGGAAGTTACAAAGAGAGCTGATATTCTGGTGGTGGCCATCGGAAAGCCAAAGTTTATCACCGCTGAATATGTAAAAGACGGTGCAGTTGTGATCGATGTGGGTATTCACAGAAATGAGGACAAAAAACTCTGTGGAGATGTGGATTATGAGTCTGTTGCACCTAAGTGCAGCGCTATTACTCCTGTTCCCGGCGGTGTTGGCCCCATGACCATTGCAATGCTTATGAACAATTGTATTCACTCTGTTGAACTTAATAAATAGTTAAATCCGGAGGTGCAATATGTTTTGCCCGGTTTGTGGTGCGGAAATTCCCGAAGGGTCTCTTTATTGTGAAAAATGCGGAGAAGATATTCATATAGTTCCGGATTTTGAACCTGAGGTGGATCAGGAGATCAGAGAGAGCATGGAATCCGTCATGAGTCTCTTTAAACCCGCAAAGAGAAAGGATAACAATAAAAAGTTCATATTGTACTACACCTCTGCTTTTGTATTTATCCTGTTTTTTGTACTGACGGCAGGTATCATTTATATAAACCGTTCCGTTGAACTGAAAGTATACAGAGCAGAGAGAGCAGCTGACAGGGGAGACTTTGAAAAGGCTGTTTCCATTTATCTTTCATTTTTGGACAGCGATGTTGATTATTCCGATGCAGATGTTTATCTGAAGATCTCAGAGCTGTATCAGAATGTTAATAACAAGCCCCAATATGAATATTATCTCAGAAAAGCTATTCAAAGTTCAGAGCCTGAATCCAGGGAATATGAGTATGCTTTTAGCAAATTGTTGGAAATTTATGCATTTAGAGATGATTTTTATACAGTTAGCGAATTGTTATCTGCTTGCAAAAATGATAAAATCCTAAAGATGTATGCCGATGTGTCTGTATCTGACCCGGAGTTTGATCTCTCGGAAGGGGAATATAATACGGTTATCCCCCTTAAATTATCATCAAAAAATGATAAAGCTGACATTTATTATACTTTAGACGGATCAGTTCCTGATGAGAACTCCTTACTTTACACCACTCCGATACTTTTGGAGGAGGGAGATATATGTGTATCCGCCGTATGTATCAACAGATACGGATTAAAATCCGGTGTGGTGGTTAAAAATTACAGGGTTGATGTGGAATTTCTTCCTGACCCTGAGGTTGACTGCGGTTCCGGTGATTATCACGTTCCCACGCTTATCTCCATTGAGGGAGATTTCGAAAATGTATATTATACAACGGACGGAAGCGAGCCGGATTTCGGATCCAATGTATTTACAGATCCCATTCCCATGCCTTTGGGAAACAGTATTTTTAAGTTTAAGAGGCTTGGAAATGATAAAGAGAGTAATACATTAACATTTAATTACAATCTTGTGATCGATGACAGTTACGGTCTTTCGAAGGCCCTTGAAGATGTGAAAGCATACGCTGTTTTGATAGGCAGGACAGTGGATGAAAACGGATATATAGATGATTCCCACACTTCTTCATATACATTTTCCTTTGTAAACGCTCAGACAATAGAAAATGTGGGAGATTTCTATGTATTCAGAGAAATATATAATGAGAACGGTGTATCCGCAAATACAGGTCATTACTACGGTGCGGAATGCCACGGAGGGGGAGTAAGATCCCTTATTATCGAAGGTGTTAACAACTATTCAGTGGATGATTAGGTTGTTTAATATAAGCTTTAGAGAGGTGAAATATGTATAAGATTATCAAAAAACAGCTTTTGACTTCAAATATTTATCTTATGGAAGTCGAAGCACCCAGAGTAGCAAAGTCCTGTAAACCGGGTCAGTTTGTCATCGTGAGAACAGATGATGAGGGCGAGAGGATCCCTCTTACTATCTGTGACAATGATGCCTTTAAAGGAACCATTACTATTGTTTTCCAGACAGTTGGAGCAGGCACAAAGATCATGGCAGAGCTTAAAGAAGGTGAAGGATTCAAGGATTTTGTAGGTCCCCTTGGTCAGCCTTCGGAACTTTGCAATGAGTCTGTAGAGGATTTAAAGAAAAAGAAGATCCTGTTTGTGGCAGGCGGTGTCGGTACTGCACCTGTTTATCCTCAGGTTAAGTGGCTTCATTCCATCGGTGTTGACGCTGATGTTATCGTAGGAAGCAAGACCAAGGATCTCCTTATTTTAGAAGATGAGATGAAGGCTGTTGCTGGTAATCTCTATATTACCACAGATGACGGTTCATACGGCAGAAGCGGTATGGTTACAAAGGTTATAGAAGATCTGGTTAATGAAGGAAACAAATATGATGTTTGTATAGCCATCGGACCCATGATCATGATGAAATTCGTATGTCTTCTCACAAAGAAGCTGGAGATCCCCACTGTTGTTTCATTAAATCCCATTATGGTGGACGGAACCGGAATGTGTGGAGCATGTCGTGTTTCCGTAGGCGGAAAGATCAAATTTGCCTGTGTTGACGGTCCCGAGTTTGACGGTCATGAAGTAAACTTTGATGAAGCGATGAGACGTCAGACACTTTACAAGACCGCAGAGGGCAGAGCTCTCCTCAAATATGAAGAGGGTGATACTCACCACGGCGGTTGCGGAAATTGCAACTAATTTCAATCAAATCGGAGGTCAATATGGAAGTAGATGTATTAAAAAAGGTACCTGTGAAAGAGCAGGATGCCGCAGAACGTGCCACAAACTTCAAAGAGGTTTGTCTCGGATATACTTTAGAGGAAGCACAGCGCGAGGCTTCAAGATGTATAAATTGTAAAAACGCTCACTGTATTCAGGGTTGTCCCGTAAATATTAATATCCCCGGATTCGTGGAGCAGGTTAAGAACGGAAATATCGAAGAAGCTTACAAGATCATTTCCGAGTCAAGTGCTCTTCCCGCAGTATGCGGACGTGTATGTCCTCAGGAGAGCCAGTGTGAAGGTAAATGTATCAGAGGTATAAAGGGTGAGCCCATCTCCATCGGTAAGCTGGAGAGATTCGTTGCGGACTATGCAAGAGAGCATGGCATTAAGCCCGAAGGAGCAAAGGAAAAGAAGGGACAGAAGGTTGCTGTTATCGGTTCCGGCCCTGCAGGTCTTACCTGTGCCGGAGACCTGGCTAAGCTTGGATACGACGTTACGATTTTTGAAGCTCTTCATGAGGCAGGCGGAGTACTTGTATACGGTATTCCGGAGTTTCGTCTTCCCAAGACTGCTGTTGTCGCTAAAGAGATCGAGAATGTTAAGTCTCTCGGCGTAAAGATCGAGACAAATGTCATCATCGGAAAGAGTGTTACCATAGATGAACTTATGGAAGAGGAAGGCTTTGAAGCCGTATTTATCGGTTCCGGTGCCGGTCTTCCCAAGTTTATGGGTATTCCCGGAGAAAACTCCAACGGAGTATTTTCCGCTAACGAGTATCTGACAAGAAGCAACCTCATGAAGGCCTTTGACGAGGATTCAAATACACCTATCATGAGAGGTAAAAAGGTTGCTGTTGTAGGTGGCGGTAACGTTGCCATGGATGCAGCCAGAACAGCTTTAAGACTTGGTGCCGAGGTGCATGTTGTCTACAGAAGAAGCGAAGAGGAGCTTCCTGCCAGAGTCGAAGAAGTTCATCATGCAAAAGAGGAGGGTATCATCTTTAACCTCCTTACCAATCCCATCGAGATCCTTGCCGATGAGAACGGCTGGGTAAATGGAATCAAATGTATAAAGATGGAACTTGGTGAGCCCGATGAATCAGGCAGAAGACGTCCTGTTGAGGTTGCGGGATCTGAGTTTGTCATTGATGTAGATACAGTTATCATGGCTCTCGGAACAAGCCCCAATCCCCTTATCTCATCTACCACAGACGGACTTGATATCAATCAGAGAAAATGTATCGTAGCCGATGAGGAAAACGGTCAGACTTCAAAGCCCGGTGTATTTGCAGGCGGTGATGCAGTTACAGGTGCGGCAACCGTTATCCTTGCAATGGGAGCAGGAAAAGCTGCTGCAAAGGGTATTGATGAGTATTTAAGAAACAAATAAACTGATTAATTTTTTGCAGATATATGAAAGGCAGATATTTATGAAATATTGTCCCAAGTGCAGAAATGAATATCGTGAAGGTATCGATGTTTGCCCTGACTGCGGAGAAACACTTTTAGAAGGTGAACTGACTGAGGAAGTTTTAGTGCCCATCTATTTTGGAGATGAGGAACAGATGAACCTGTTAAAGGATTATCTTGAGTACAACAACATCATGTCCGGTAAAGTGAGTCACAATGAAAAGGATGACGTGTACGAACTTTCCGTATCCCAAAATGACAGGGAACAGAGTATGAAGCTTGTTTCCGTATTTATAAGACAGGAGATCGAAAGAGCCGAGGATGAGGGTGAGATCGACGAAACCGATGTGGAGCCTGTTTCGCCTTATATAGACAACAGAGAAAAGGCTGCTGACAACAGATCTTCCGGATGGACCCTTTTGTTTGTGGGAACGGTGGGACTTATTTTCTTTATTCTGTGCATGACGGGAGTAATTAATTTAAGCCTCGGTGATTCAGTGCTGTTTTATATTGTGATGATCGCATTTATGATCTTTATGATCGTATCGGGTATCATTTCATTTATAAACGCAAAGAAGCTTATGGGAGCTGCAAAGACAGATTCCGATCTAAGGAGCAGTATCCTTGACTTTGTGGAAGAAAACCTGAAGGCCGAGGATATTGATGCAAAGATCGATATGACAGACAATTTAAATCCCGAGGAGAAATTCTTTTCAAGAAGTGCGCTTATAAAAAGTGCCATAAATGAGAAGTTCGTTAATCTGGATCAGGGTTTTTTGGACAGTCTTATCGACGAGACCATCTATGAAAAGGTATTTTCCGATTGATTTGATTACTGACAATAATGCAGGATGAATAATGGTTAAGATCACAATTGTCTGCGTAGGAAAAATTAAAGAAAAGTTTTATCGGGACGCTTTGGATGAATATTCAAAGCGCCTCGGTAAATATTGTAAATTTCAGGTGGTGGAGGTTGCTGATGAACCCACTCCTGACAGAGCATTACCTTCTGAGGAAGAGATAATAAAGGCCAAGGAAGGAAAAAAAATCTTATCGAAAATTCCGGACAATGCTTATGTCTGTACACTTGAGATATTGGGAGATGAACTGTCCAGCACTGAACTGGCTTCAGAGATAGACAGACTCACTACAATGGGTAAAAGCTCCATCGCTTTCGTGATCGGAGGTTCCCTGGGATTATCCGAAGAAGTGACAAAAAGAAGCGACCGGCATTTGAGTTTCTCAAAAATGACATTTCCCCACCAGCTTATGCGGGTGATACTCAGTGAACAGATCTACAGAAGTTTCAGAATCATTAATAATGAACCTTATCACAAATAAATTTCAATTTATTTCGAACTATATATAATAGAAAATGAATAAAAAAGATTATATACTTGAGATTATAGATAGATTAAAAAAAGAGTATCCTAAGCCGGTATGCTCCCTGGATTACAATGACTCCTGGAAGCTGTTGGTCAGTCTTCGTCTTGCTGCACAGTGTACTGATGCACGAGTAAATGTGGTTGTTAATGACCTGTATAAAGTCTTTCCGACAGTGGATGCCCTTGCGGACGGTAATGTAGAAGACATCGAAAAGATCGTAAGACCCTGCGGCCTGGGTAATTCTAAGGCAAAGGATATAAAAGCATTTATGACCATGCTAAGAGATAAATTTGATTACAGGGTTCCGGATACCATGGAGGAACTTTTAACTCTGCCCGGTGTCGGACGAAAAAGTGCCAACCTGATTCTCGGGGATATTTTCGGAAAACCGGCAATTGTCACCGATACACATTGCATCAGACTCTCCAACAGGCTTGGCCTTGTAAAAAACGAAAAAGATCCATACAAGGTTGAAAAAGCTCTAAGAAAGATAGTTCCTCCCGAAGAAGGAAACGATCTTTGCCACAGATTTGTGGATCACGGAAGGGCTGTGTGCAGTGCGAGAAGTGCACCTAAATGTGAAATCTGTGTATTAAATGAAATATGTAAAAAGTATATCTGAGCCATTTAAATTTTGTTACGGGGGTAGCGTTATGAGAATGTATGACATTATCATGAAAAAAAGAAACGGCGGTGAACTTTCAAAGGAGGAGATCGACTTTTTTGTGGAGGGTTATACCAAGGGTGAGATACCGGATTATCAGGTATCCGCTTTGATGATGGCGATCTATTTTCAAAAGATGAATGAGACAGAGACACTTAATCTCACCATGGCCATGGCCCACAGTGGAGATATGCTGGATCTGTCCCGTATTAAGGGCGTAAAGGTTGATAAGCATTCCACCGGAGGCGTGGGAGATAAAACATCCCTGTCCCTTACACCTCTTGTTGCCGCTTGCGGTGTACCTGTTGCCAAAATGAGCGGAAGAGGCCTTGGTCATACCGGAGGAACCATTGATAAGCTTGAAAGTTTTCCAGGTTTTACCACATCTCTTTCACTGGATAAGTTTTTTGAAAATGTCAATAATGTAGGTGTTGCCATTATGGGCCAGACAGCGGATCTGGCGCCTGCCGATAAGAAATTATATGCTCTTAGAGATGTGACAGCCACAGTTGATAACATGTCTCTTATCGCAAGCTCCATCATGTCAAAAAAACTTGCTGCCGGAGCTGACAGTATAGTACTGGATGTAAAGACCGGAAGCGGTGCCTTTATGAAATCTGAGGAGGATGCTTTTGCCCTTGCAAATGAGATGGTAAAGATCGGTCGGGGCGCAGGCAGAAAGACCTTTGCAATCGTTTCCGATATGGATCAGCCCCTTGGAAATGCAGTAGGCAATATACTTGAGGTAAAGGAAGCAATTGACACGTTAAAGGGTAAAGGACCAACTGATTTTGTGGAACTTGTGATGACTCTCGGAACAAAGATGCTTATAGCAGGCGGAATCTGTGAAGATGATGAGAGTGCAAAAAAGATGCTTACTAATGCCCTTGAAAGCGGAGCAGCTCTGAAAAAACTTGCTGAATTTGTAAAGGCTCAGGGCGGAGATGAGAGATATGTATATGATACGGATCTGTTTCCAAAGGCTAAGTTTATTGTGCCTGTGGAAAGTCCCGAGGAAGGATATATATCCCACATAGAATGCGACGAAGTAGGAATCTGCTCATTAATGCTTGGCGGAGGAAGAGAGACAAAGGACAGCGTGATCGATCTGGCCGTTGGCCTGTATCTAACAAAAAAACGTGGAGACTATGTTAAAAAGGGTGATATACTCTGTTATATACATTCTGATGATGAGTCGAATATAGAATCTGTAAAAGACAGGTTTTTAAAGGCTTATACATTCAGTGCCGTTTCTCCCGAAAAGACGGAAATGATAAAGGGAATTATTTGATTTGGAGATTTTATGGAAGATTTTTCGATTGAACTTGAACTATCGACTTTAGATATGCAGAATATTTTTGGCATGAACGACTATCATATTAAAAAGATCGAGAAAAACTTAAATGTGGTCATTCAGGACAGAAACGGTTCCGTGAAGATCACAGGCGAAAAAGACAGCGTAAATACCGCCGCAAATATCTTAAAACAGCTTACGGGGGTGTCTAAAAAAGGGACTTCCATTGAGGAGCAGAGTGTGGATTATGCAATAGAGCTCGGTAAAGAACATAATGAAAGAGCCATTTGTGAGATGGATTCGGAGATAATCTGTCATGCCATAAACGGTAAGCCCATAAAGCCCAAAACCCTTGGACAAAAAGCCTATATCGATGCCATAAAGGACAATATGATCGTCTTTGGTATCGGCCCTGCAGGTACGGGAAAGACCTATCTTGCCATGGCTATGGCTATAACGGCATTTAAAAATAATGAGGTTAGCAGGATAATCCTCACCAGACCCGCCATCGAAGCAGGAGAAAAACTGGGATTTTTGCCGGGAGATCTGCAAAGTAAGGTGGATCCGTATCTAAGGCCCTTATATGATGCCCTGTATCAGATAATGGGGGCTGAGAGCTTTAACAAAAACATGGAAAAAGGGCTTATCGAGGTGGCTCCTCTTGCCTATATGAGAGGAAGAACGCTTGATAATGCCTATATCATCCTGGATGAAGCTCAAAATACTACACCTGCCCAGATGAAAATGTTTTTGACCAGGATCGGATTCGGATCAAAAGTCATCATCACGGGAGACCAGACTCAAAAAGATCTGCCCATTTCAACCAAGTCAGGTCTTGAGATCGCTGAAAAAGTTTTAAAAAAGATCGAGGGTATAAGCTTCATCACACTTACCAGCAAGGATGTTGTGCGCCACCCTCTGGTTCAAAGGATCGTCAAAGCATACGAAGATTACGAAGGAAAGAACAAAAGTGACCACAGAGACCAAAGAGAAAAAAACAGAAGAAAAAAGTAAAAAAACAGCATTGTTCATCTGTCTTGATGTGATTGTTTTTCTGATAACTGTCACCTCGGCATTTCTCACATCTTTTTTTGCAAAAAGAAGTGAGGCTGAAGTTTTGTTAAATACGGTTTTATGCGGTGCGGCCTGCGGGGTTTTCCTTTTTAAACTCAGATCAGGTCTTATAAATGCAGAATTTGATTATGATAATAATATCCACCCGGTCAGGATATATCTGGTTTCGGGACTTATGTTTGTGATATCCGTTGTATGTGCATATCTGCCTAAGTACGGATGGCCGATCCCTGCTTTATATCTGACCATGATGCTCTTTAGCAATGCTTTTACGGGACTTCTGGGTGGATCTTTGTTTTTGCTGATTTG
Source organism: Acetatifactor sp. (assembly GCA_024695935.1). Lineage (GTDB taxonomy): Bacteria > Bacillota > Clostridia > Lachnospirales > Lachnospiraceae > RGIG10340. The sequence continues at coordinate 57,485 of JAILHH010000035.1, read as the reverse complement.
CTGTATTGCCTCCGGCGTTTCGGTAGAAGTCTTTGCACTGTATTTTGCAAGCGGTGCATTTACAGTTTGTATCTTTGAAAAACTTGATAAGGAATTTAAGGTTTCATTAAAGGTTGCTCTTTCCATGGTTTCATATTCCGTGATGCTCATAGTCGGGGCCATTCTTTCCGAAAACTCCACTGTTTCTCCGGAAAGCTTTATGATCCCTGTGTTAAATATCGTTGTCACCACCATACTTTTCATCGGTATTTTAAAACTGTTTTCTTCTTCCGTTATCTTTAAGGAGAGGAATAAGTTTTTGGAGGCTAATGACACGGAAAATCCTTTGCTTGTCAAGTTAAGGGAAAATGATCACAAAAGTTATATGCTGTCGATTCATACGGTATATTTTTGTGAGAGGATAGCCGGAAAGATAGGTCTTGACACTGAATCCTTAAAATGTGCGGCTTATTATCATGTGCTTCTTTTAAAAAATAGGGATATATTGAGCAGGACTTTGTTTCCGGATTCCGTATTCAGGATCCTTTTTGAGTATGCGAATCAAAAGCTTCCGGTATCAAAAGAATGCACTGTTATCTGTCTTTGCAATTATATGGTAGGGAGCCTGCAGTTTTTAATAGAAAAAAACGGTGACAAAAAAATAGATTTTGATCTTATCCTGGATTCATTGTTTGACAAAGTGATAAAGGACGGTTATTTAAAAAAATCCGACCTTTCATTTGCTGAATTTATGGTTATAAAGGATGTATTTAAAGGAGAAAAGTTATATTATGACTTTTTACGTTGAAAACGAGACAGATTTTGAATTTGATTTTGATATGAAAGCCGTTGCCGAAGCCGTGGCAGAAGAAGTGCTTGACAGCGAGGGCTGTGATTATGAGGTACAGATTAATCTTCTCCTTACGGATAATGACGGCATACATGAATATAACAAGCAGTTTCGGGATATTGACAGGGAAACGGATGTATTGTCCTTCCCAAACCTTGATTTTGAAGTACCTGCTTTGTTTGATATACCCGAAGACATGGAAGCTGATTATTTCGATCCGGAGACAGGGGAACTTATCCTTGGTGATATTATCATCTCAAAGGACAGAGTCTTGGAACAGGCCGAAAACTACGGCCATTCCGTAAAGAGGGAATTTGCATTTCTGGTAGCTCACAGCATGCTACATCTGTGCGGATACGACCATATGGAGCCCGAGGAGAGCAAGGTCATGGAGAGCAAGCAGGAAGCGGTTTTACAAAAATTAGGAATTACGAGAGATTAGATTTTTATGAATAAGATCGAGACCACCAGATTACAATCAAAATTTATATCATATCTTTTAGCAGTTCTTGGTCTCTTCCTCTTTGCGGGAAGGCTTGGTGCAGAGGGACTTTTGGGACTGTTTTTTTCTTATGGGCTGTATTATATTTTTATTTTGCTTTTTTCTGAGGGAACGGCAAATGTACTTGGCAGGATCTATGCCTCCAGATTTTCCAAAAAGCAATATAAAAATGCTGATGTGGTGGGCAGAAGAATTGCACTTATATATTTTTTTACATCTTTGGTTTTAACCGGCATATTTTTGATCCTGTCATTTGTGATTCCCGCAGTCTTTGCAGATTTTAAATATTCAGGGAAAATGCTTTTACTGCTTACTCCATGTATTTTGTTAAGGAGTATCGATTCCATACTTCAGGGATTTTTAAAGGGCAGAAACTTTGACAAGATCGCCGATGTGGCCTATATTCTCAGAGTTTCTCTGATCGTGGTATTGGGTCTTTTATTTATGAATGCCTTTTCTGATTACGGTACAAAATTAAGTAACCTCTTGAGACTTCCGCTATACGGAGAACTGGTATTTGCTTCATCTGTCTGTACTGTCTGCATAGTAAGTGAGATCATTGTATTTTTGTTTTTGATATTCTTTTACTTATATGTTTATCACAGGATGGAATTTGATCTTGATGATGGCATGAGGCAGGTCGATAACAAAAACTTTACTTTTTCTCTTTGGCTTGAACTGGCAGGGGCAGAACTTGTAAAGAATGCACTTTTGTGTGTCCCCATGTTTGTCACGGTATTTTTACTGGTCAATCGTGCGGGATCAGAGAGAGAAGGCCTTATAAAGCTTTTGCTGGAGGCTGCCTGCGTCATAGGTATTCCGGTTGGACTCTACTCTGTTGAGAGTATTGTATTTTCCGTTAAATCAGCAGGATATCTAAAGAAAAACGATGAGAGAGCTTTTAAATTTATATTTCAGAACGGTTCTCATCTTGCTTTTGTAAACGGACTTTACCTCGCCGCTTTTCCTGTGATAGTATCCTTTGACATAAGCAATGTCTTTGGAATGAGCCACGAACTGGACTATATGATGGCTGTGTTTTCTCCTGTTATACTTTTTGCCATAATGAGCATATATTTCGGCGTCGTATTTATCAGGAGCAAGAAGGTTTTGATGATGCTCCCCGGACTGTTTATCGGTGATGCTGCGGTTGTGGTATATAATCTGTTTTTAGGAAAAAACCATATGCCTGAGACCAGGTTCGGAGTAAGTCTCTCCCTTTTTACCATCGGATTTTTCCTGACTTTATTTGCAATCTACCTTTTTGTCTATAAGGTCAATATCAGTTTGCTCAGGGAGGTGGTTGTTCCCATGGGGGCTGTGGCAGGGGCGCTTCTTATCACGATGTTACTTAGAAAAATTATCTTTTCACATATTTCTCCCATCGTGACCATTTTTATCTGTTATATATTCGGTCTTTTCGCATATTGGAGCTTTCTTTTACTCCTTAGAGATTTCAGAGAGGGAGAGTTAAAAGGAGCTTATTTTGCAGGCATTATAAAGGGACTCGGACAGTTACTGAGGGTATTTTGATATTTGTATACATGAAAGGGTGTGAAGGCATATATGGGTAAAAATCTTGCCATTATCGGAGGCGGGGCCTCGGGTGCAGTCGCAGCAATACTTGCTTCGAGAGAGGGATTAAAGGTTTCCGTATTTGACGGAAACAGCGCACTTTTAAAAAAACTTCATGCCACGGGAAACGGCAGATGCAATCTGGGAAATGATTATTTTGAAAAGGATTGCTACTATGGCGATGTGGAAAGAGCTTTTAATATTTTCCACAGATTTTCCCCTGAGGATACTTTCAGATTTTTTAATTCTCTCGGTCTATTTATAAAGGACATAAGAGGTTATCTGTATCCTCTCTCAGAGAGTGCAAAGACGGTTGTGGAAACTCTTGAGGCTGAGATCAGATCACTTGGCATAAATGTTATTACAAATTCTAAGGTTGTGAGGGTCGACAGATTAAACAAAGGCTTTAAACTCACTGATTCAGAGGGCAAGACCTATGAATTTGACGCTTGTATCCTCTGCACCGGAGGAAATGCCGCACCCAAAACCGGTTCGGACGGAGTGGGAATAAAGCTTGCCCTTTCCATGGGCCACAGTATTGTAAAAACAGTGCCGGGACTTGTGCCGCTTAAAAGCGATGATGAAAAATTAAAGACCCTGGCCGGAGTTAGAGCCGAAGGCTGTATCAGTCTCTATGATGAAAATAATAGCCTTGTTTGCAGGGAATCTGGTGAGATGCAGTTTACGGATTCATCTGTTTCCGGAATTCCTGTTTTTCAGATAAGTCGCGTTGCCAACTATTTGATGCTTGATGGCAATAAGGTTTATTTAAAGGCAGATTTTTTCCCGGGTGCGGATGAGGCCTTCAGAGAATCATTTTTACTCAGAAAACTCATGCTCCATGACAGGAATGCAAAGGAGTTTTTTACAGGTATATTAAACGACCGGTTGATGGAAGTCATCTTAAAAGAAGCCGGTGTGGATCCTTTAAAGCCCTGCGAAGATATCAAAAACGATGAACTTGAAAGGGTTTATGATCTTTGCAGGAATCTGAAGTTTACTGTCAAGGGAAACGTGGGATATGACAAAGCTCAGGTCACTGCGGGAGGTATTCCCTTGAGTGAACTGGACCATAATCTGCAGAGCTTAAAGTGTGAAGGATTATTTATGGCAGGAGAGATCATAAATGTGGACGGAAAATGCGGTGGATATAATCTGCAATGGGCTTTTTCCAGCGGAGCCGTAGCAGCAGAGGGTGCTTTAAACTATTTAAAACAAGGTCGATAATACAGGATAAATATATGATCAGGATCAATCAGTTAAAAATAAAATATGATCACAATGAGACAGAGTTTATGAATAAACTCTGTTCTTTGCTTAATATAAAGAGTGATGAAATAAAGGATTTTGAGGTGGTACGTCAGTCCATCGATGCCAGAAAAAAACCGGAAATTTATTACAGTTATGTGGTGGATGTATATTTAAAAAATGAGGCCGGATATTTAAAGGGAACCGGCAAAAAGAAACAGGGGTCTGTCTTTGTAAAAACCGAAAAAGAGATTTACTCATTTCCCTTTAAAGGGGATCTGAAAAATAAAGCTGTTGTTGTGATTGGAAGCGGACCTGCAGGACTGTTTTGCGGATATAATCTTATAAAAAACGGGTTCAGAGTCTTGATCCTTGAAAGAGGAAAAGATGTTGACAGAAGGACTGCGGATGTAGACAGATTCTGGGAGGAAGGAAAACTTGATACTTCCTCAAACGTGCAATTTGGAGAAGGCGGTGCTGGTACATTTTCCGACGGAAAATTAAATACCCTCGTAAAGGATAAAAACGGAAGAAACAGGGAGGTCCTCGATACCTTCGTAAGGTTTGGTGCAAAGCCTTCCATCGTTTACGAGTCAAAGCCTCATATCGGAACTGATGTATTAAAGGATGTTGTTAAAAATATCAGAAATGAGATCATAAGACTCGGCGGTGAAGTCAGATTTGAAAGTCAGGTTACGGATTTTATTATTGAAGGAAACCGTTTAAAAGGCGTTGTGGTCAACAATACCGAAAAGATAGATTCTGAAAATGTGGTCCTTGCCGTAGGGCATTCCGCAAGGGATACTTTTTATACTTTGCTGCAAAAAAATATCCATATGGAGGCAAAGGCTTTCGCTGTTGGCTTCAGAGTAATGCATCCCCAGTCCATGATAGATCATGAGATGTACGGCGATGAATCAAGTGATATATTGGGTGCTGCGCCATATAAGGTTACGGCAAAGACTTCCTTTAACAGAGGCGTTTATTCATTTTGCATGTGTCCCGGAGGGTATGTCGTTAATGCATCCAGTGAAGAAAACCGCACTGCGGTTAACGGTATGAGTTATTCGGACAGAGGCAGTAAATGCGCAAACAGTGCAATAATCGTTTCAGTGGATCCAAAGGATTATGGGTCGGAGGGACCTCTTTCCGGTATTGAATTTCAAAGAAGACTTGAGGAAAAAGCTTTTTTATGCGGAAATGGAAATATTCCTCTTGAAAGGTATTCTGATTTTAAAAATGACATTACAGGCATGGAAGAAGCGTATGATTTGAACTTGGCAGAGGATTGTGATATGATAGAGCCCGTCTGCAAAGGAAAATACACATTTTCAAAGGTTTCTGATATATTGCCAAGGGAGTGCAATCTGGCTTTTATAGAGGCCATGGAAGTGTTTGGCAGACAGATAAAGGGGTTTGATAGAGGGGATACTATCCTTGCCGGAGTTGAGAGCAGAACTTCATCCCCTGTAAGGATAATCAGAGATGAAGATTTTGAAAGTAATATAAAAGGCCTGTACCCCTGCGGTGAAGGCGCAGGATATGCGGGAGGTATCACTTCCGCTGCCATGGACGGCATCAGGGTCGCCGAGGCGGTTGCAGAAAAATTAAGTAAGTAGATTTTGTATGGTAAAGGTGGATCTTCATATGAATATGGAAGAAAGAATTGCCAGGATAAATGAATTGTATCATTTATCTCAGGAGAGAAATTTAACCGAAGAGGAAAAGGCGGAGCAGGCAAAGCTTCGAAATGAATACGTTGAAAGCGTGAGAAACAATCTTCGTTCTCAGCTGGACAATATAGATATTGTGGATGAAAAGGGAAACAAAGTAAACGTCGGAAAGAACAAGACCTGGAAGATCGTAAAATAATTTTTTTAATATCTTGATTTTAAGATATATTTCTTATTTTAATCTGTTTTTGCGAGGGGAAAATGGACAGTAATAAAGGGTTTGAAAACGAAAAAGAGTTTTTCAGGAAAATGGCTCTTGAAAACAGGGATGAACTGGATGGGCTTAAGAGAAGAGAAGCTGATATAAATATTGCGGATAAGCTTCTCATGAATCCGCTGTATTCGGACTCTGCCAATATCCTAATATACGTTTCCTGCAATAATGAAGTGGATACTCTGGATATCATCGAAGAGAGCTTCAAAAAGAGAAAGAATGTATTTGTCCCTAAGGTTATTGGCAAAGGGATTATGAATTTTTACAAGATAACAGCCCTTGATCAGGTCTCACCCGGCAGATTCGGAATATTGGAGCCTGTATTTTTGATGGATAAATTTGACAGAGAACATTTTAATCCCGCAAATTCACTTCTTGTAATGCCGGGAGTTGCATTTGGCAGAGACAATTCACGCCTGGGATACGGCGGTGGATTTTATGACAGATTTATTTTAAAGTATCCTGAGTTTAAGAGCAGAAGTATTGCTTTGTGTTATGATTGTCAAATTTTTGACAAAGTACCCCAAATGGTGTATGATATAAAGCCGTACAAGGTTATCCATTTTTAATAATCTTGTTTTATCAATTTGATCGGAGCTTATTTTTATGGCAAACATGAGAGGCATTGACACTCCCGTAAGACAGCGCAGAAGACGTGTCTTTAAAGAAGTGGCAAATCTTGCATTCAATTCAACAAATTTAAAAGACGATATGGAGGCTCTTCCCTACAAGATCGTGGATTATGAAGAGTCTGAATATTGGGAAAATGTATACAGGGACAGAGCTGTTATCAGGGAGAGGATAAGGCTTGCCATGGGTATGAGCCTTCGCCCCGAAAACAGAGATCATCCGGGACATCTTACGGAAGGCTTGGAGGAGAGTAATATTGATGAAAAATATTATGAACCGCCTCTTATGCAGGTGATCCCTTCCGCTTGTAATGCCTGTCCTGACAACAGATATGAGGTCACGGATTCCTGCATGGGATGTGTTGCTCACCCCTGTCAGATGGTTTGTCCCAAAGGGGCAATTTCATTTGTGAACGGAAAGAGTGTTATCGATCAGGATAAGTGTATCAAATGCGGAAAGTGCCATGACGCATGTCCGTATGATGCAATTTGTCACAAGGAGAGACCCTGTAAGGCCGCCTGCGGTATCCAGGCAATTAAATCGGATAATCACGGAAGAGCTTATATTGATAATGATATGTGTGTTTCCTGCGGACAGTGCATGGTCAGCTGCCCCTTCGGAGCCATCGCAGACAAATCTCAGATATTCCAGCTGATCCGGGCAATGCAGTCCGGCAGAAAGATCGTTGCCCAGGTTGCACCTGCTTTTGTGGGTCAGTTCGGTCCAAATGTCACTCCCGAAATGTTTAAGACGGCATTAAAGGAGCTCGGATTTGCAAATGTATATGAGACGGCCATAGGTGCTGATGAAGGATGCCTTGCAGAGGCAGAGCATTACGTAAAGGAAGTTGCCACAGGTAATCAGGATTTTGCTCTTACTTCATGTTGTCCTTCCTGGTCTGTACTTGCAAAGAATTTCTTCCCTGAGACCATCGACAAGATAAGTAACGAGCTCACACCCATGGTAGCTACAGCCAGATATATAAAGATCCTGGAGCCGGATGCATCCGTGGTATTTATCGGTCCCTGCGCTTCAAAGAAGCTTGAAGCCAGCCGCAAGAGTGTCAGAAGTGATGTGGATTTTGTAATTACTTTTGAAGAACTTACCGGAATGTTCGAGGCAAAGGGGATACTGCTCGATGAGATAAAAGCCATGGACGAGATGAAGGATGCCACCGGAGCAGGACGTGGTTACGGCGTGGCCGGAGGAGTTGCCTCAGCCATTGAGGATGTCATTAACAAATATTATCCCGGCACAGAGGTAAAGATCGAGCATGCAGAAAGCCTGGCCGAGTGTAAAAAAATATTGATGTTGGCAAAGGCAGGAAAAAAGAACGGCTGTCTGATCGAGGGAATGGCATGTCCCGGGGGATGTGTCGCCGGTGCGGGCACCAATATTAGTATTGCCACAGCAGGAAAATGCGTTGCCGGATTTAAGGCTGCTGCCGAAAAGGATATTCCGGACAAAGAGGACTGAAATCATTGATTTCATAAAATAACCTTTTGCTTGCCATTTTTTTTAAAAGTATTAGAATGGTTAATAGTTATTATAACAACTGGAAACGGAGGAATAGTTTTGAAAATCAGAACCAGATACGCCCCCAGCCCTACAGGAAGAATGCATGTAGGAAATCTTCGTTCAGCTTTGTATGAATTTTTGATCGCAAAGCACGAAGGCGGCGATTTTATTCTCAGAATAGAGGATACTGATCAGGAACGTTTTGTAGAAGGCGCCACTGAGATCATTTATCATACCTTAAAGGAGACCGGTCTTGAACATGACGAGGGTCCCGATAAGGATGCAGGATACGGTCCCTATGTTCAGAGTGAACGTATGAAAACCGGTATTTATATGAAATATGCCAAGGAACTCATCGAGAAAGGTGAGGCTTATTATTGCTTCTGTGACAAGGAGAGACTGGCTTCATTAAAGACTGAGATCGTTGAAGGTAAAGAGATCACCATCTATGACAAGCATTGCCTCCACCTCTCAAAGGAGGAAATACAGGCTAATCTCGATGCGGGCAAACCTTTTGTCATCAGACAGAACATTCCCAATGAGGGTACCACCACTTTCCATGATGAACTCTACGGAGATATCACTGTGGAGAATTCCGAACTTGATGATATGATACTTATCAAATCGGACGGTTATCCCACATATAATTTTGCCAATGTCATCGATGACCATACAATGAATATCACTCATGTTGTAAGAGGTAATGAATATCTTTCTTCTTCACCCAAGTATGTGAGACTTTATGATGCCTTTGGCTGGCAGGTGCCCGTATATATCCATCTGCCTCTTATCACTGATGAGAATCATAAAAAGCTTTCAAAGAGAAGCGGACATGCTTCATTTGAAGATCTGGTGGAGCAGGGATTTGTATCCGAGGCTATCGTCAATTATGTAGCCCTTCTCGGATGGAGCCCTGAAGACAACAACGAGATCTTCAGTCTGAAGGAACTCATCGAAAAATTCGACTACAGGAGAATAAGCAAGTCCCCTGCAGTATTTGATATTGTAAAGCTTCGCTGGATGAACGGAGAATACTTAAAGGCTATGGACTTTGACAAATTTTATGAGATGGCTCTTCCTTACATCAAGGAAGTCATCAGAAAGCCCCTGGATCTTAAAAAGATCGCAGCCATGGTTAAGACCAGAATAGAAGTATTCCCGGATATCAGGGATCATATCGATTTCTTTGAAGAACTGCCCGAGTATGATATAGCAATGTATACTCACAAAAAGATGAAGACTGATTCCGCGTCATCCCTTCAGGTATTAAAGGATGTTTATCCCATCCTTGAAAACTGTGATGATTTCACAAATGATGCTCTTTATCAGGAACTTTTAAAATATGTTGAAGAAAAAGGTGTAAAGAACGGCTATGTAATGTGGCCCATCAGAACCGCTGTGTCCGGCAAACAGATGACTCCTGCCGGAGCTACGGAGATCCTCGAGGTTCTTGGAAAAGAAGAATCCTTAAAGAGGATCAAAAAAGGAATCGAACTCTTAGAGAATGCTTGATCTTGTGAACTTAAACCCCTCACAGCTTGAGGCGGTAACACACCGGGAAGGGCCTGCGCTTGTACTTGCAGGCCCCGGTTCCGGTAAAACCGTAACCATAATTCAACATGTTTATTATCTGGTGGAAAAATATAATGTTTCACCAAAGTCCATTCTTGTTCTTACTTTTTCAAAAGAAGCGGCTCTTTTAATGGAAAAACGCTTCATGTCAGAAAAAAAAACTTATTCAAAACCTAACTTTGCTACTTTCCATTCTTTATTTTTCAATATTCTTAAAAGCAGTAAAAAGCTTATGGGATATAAACTTGCATCCACCCCACAGAAAATCAAGTTATTAAGATATGCACTAAAGGATCATGGTCTTTATTTTTCAGAGGATAAAATAAATATCATTTTAAATGCCATAGGTTTTTATAAAAATACGGGCAGGACTCCCACTGACATTGAAATCGTTGAAGTTTTAAATAACTTTGATTTTATAAAGGTACTGAAAAGATTAAATACATATATGTTACGGGAAAAACTTATAGATTATGATGATATGATTTATTATTGCAGGATTTATCTCGAAAGTGATCCTGCTGCCTTAAAGGAATTATCGAATAGGTACAGATATCTTTTGATAGATGAATTCCAGGACATAAATCCCGGAAGCTACGAGATCTGTAAGCTTATAGCACATAAAGGTAATATTTTTGCAGTTGGGGATGACGATCAGTCAATATATTCTTTCAGAGGTTCAGACCCGGAATGCATAAAGCGATTCGTTCATGATTTTAATCCCAAAAAGATCATACTTAATATTAATTACAGAAGTGTAAGTTCCATAGTAGAAAGATCACAAAAGCTTATCCGTGAAAACAGGAACCGGTTTGATAAGGATCTGATATCCTTTGAAAAAATGCAAAGTGAAATGGTAGTTTCTCACGGTTCAAATATAGGATTTAAAATATTAAAGGCGGAAGATAAAAAAACTGAATTTGATATGATCCTGAAAAGCATATTTTCAGGTGATCCTGATAAAAACATAAATGTGACAAATGCAATACTGTTCAGGACCAATAAAGCCCTTTTGATTTTTGCTTATTATCTTGAAAAAAAGGGGATTTATTATGTTACAAATGAAAAACTTCGGCCTTTAAGCGATAATTTTTTGGTTAAAGATGTTTTGACTTATATTAAGGTGGCTAAAGGGGAGAGGAGTGTTGAAAATATACTAGGCATCATAAATAAGCCTGAAAGAGGTATTCCCAGAGAAATCTTTTATGATGGCTTTGATATTTTTAATAAGGAGCAAAGAGAAAAACTTTTATCAGATGATCGCAAGAAAGCAGATGAATTTGTGCGGGATATGGAAATGATATCAGGTATGAAACCATATCAAGCCTTAAATATGTTATTTAAAGCATTGGGATATGAAAAATATATCAATAAAAAAAGTTACAGAGAAAGGTCTGAGGCAGAGGATGTAAAAGAACTTATAATGGATATGGCAAGAGGATCAATGTCTTTGGAGGAATTTATAAATAACTTAGAAAAAACTGATGAAAACATTTTATCAAATAATCCTCACAGGGGAAAAAAGTGCTCTAAAATCCCGGATTACGGGACCGATAAACATATTTATCTATATACAATTCACAGTTCTAAAGGCCTTGAATTTGATAATGTGTTTATTCCGGACTGTAATGAAGGCGTTTTTCCCCATCCCGCAGGATCAGGACCTGAATATGAACAAGAGGAGAGAAGGCTGTTTTATGTTGCCATGACAAGGGCTAAAAAAAGCCTTTCGCTTTATTACATTTCCGGAAGCGGAAGAGGCGAAAGGCTTATCAGCAGATTTTTAAACAGACTAATGTAATTTATTATTTAGTCTTCATCAACAAGTTCGTCGAATTCTGAGGAATCCAGGTACTCATCAAAAGCCTCAGAGGCTTTTTCGTATTCCTCATCATTATCGATGAAATCAAGAGCAGGTTCTTCGTTAGGGTCATCCGGATTTTCGCTGTAGCGGTAAATCCATACTTCGCCGTCTTCGTTTTCACCGTCATCGTCAAGGGGAAGAAGAGCAATGTACTCTTTGCCATCCACATCAAATATGGTTACAATAGAGCAATTTACAACTGTACCGTCATCAAGCTCTATATCAACTGTCATTTCTTCATCTGTATTTTCAAATTTTTCTTCCATCAGATCGCTCCTTTTTGTTCTTTAACTTAAATAAATTATATCTTCTTGTGATTTTTCATGCAATACATTATAATGTTTTCCGTAGATTTATGCAAAGAAGGAGCTTGTTTTGATACCTGAATTTATTGGCAAAACATATTTTTATCTTTCGCAGGGGGCGTTTCCAACTGAAGGCGGTATCTATTTTAGTTTCGTTTCTGCAGAAGAAAAATGTGGAGTTATTATTTATGACAAAAATACCGGGGAGCCTTTGGGCCGCTTTTATTTTGACAAAGGGGATACCATCGGCAATTTAAACCGAATGTTTCTCACCGGTTTTAAACCCGAAGATATAATGTATCTGTTTTTTGAGAATGATGATCTGGTCTGTGACAGGGAATCCGGTAAATATTATGATTCTTTTGAATATGGCATGATCCGTGACGAGTCTGATATGAAGGCTGTATTTGATACTTCGGAATTCGACTGGGGGAAGGACGCTCATCCCTTGGTACCAATACAGGATTCTTTTATATATTCTCTCCATGTCAGGGGATTTACAAAACATCCCTCATCTAAAGTAAAGAAAAAAGGAACTTTTTTGGGCATTGCCGAAAAATGCGATTATCTAAAAGGACTGGGTGTTACAGCAGTAGAACTTCAGCCTGCCTATGAGTTTTTTGAATATCAGACAAAGACAGAGAGAAAACAGGAGCTGCGTTTCCCGGTTACCGACAAGGAACTGGACAGACTTGCTCCTCTTAAACTTAATTATTGGGGATATAAGCCGGGATTTTATTATTCCCCCAAGGCATCATACTCCTGCAAGGATTCCGTTCAGGAATTTAAGATGATGGTAAAGACTCTTCACAGCGCCGGTATCGAAGTTATTATGCAGTTTTATTTTAAACCCGATATCGATGCAAAGACAGTGCAGAATATTTTCAGATTCTGGACCGTAAATTATCATGTTGACGGTTTTCATATAATCGGAGAGGCACCATTAAAGAGTGATTATTACAATGATCCCGCTCTTTGCAATTGCAAGTTTATCTCCCAGAATGAGGTTTATGATTCAAAATATGAGAATGTCATCCTTTATCAGGCAGATTTCAAGAATAATGCCCGAAAACTTTTAAAAGGTGATGAGGACCAGATCTCTGCCTTTATGTATAATTTTAAAAATAACAGGCACGGCCTGGGAAATATAAATTATATCGCCGATTGCTTCGGATTTTCACTGAAGGATATCGTTTCCTACGACTGGAAACACAATGAGGATAACGGTGAGGACAATACGGACGGCGAAGATTACAATGCCAGCTGGAACTGCGGTTTTGAAGGTCCTACCAGAAAGATCAAGATAAATGCCCTCAGGTTAAAACAGCTAAAAAATGCCTTTTGCATGCTGATGTTTGCAGAGGGAACACCCCTTATATTTATGGGGGATGAGTTTGGCAATTCTCAAAAGGGCAATAACAATCCCTACTGTCAGGATAATGATATAACCTGGCTTAACTGGAACGATCTGAAGAAAAACAAAAGCCTGTATGATTTTGTAAAGGAATTGTCCGGTTTCAGAAAAGAGAATAAGATTTTACATTTTGACAAAGATCCCAGGATGATGGACTATATAAGCTGCGGACTTCCGGATATGTCATATCATGGCTGCAAGCCCTGGAAAGTGGATAATACAGTAAACAGTCGTACTCTTGCCGTTATGTACTGTGGTGATTACGATGAAAAAAAAGACAGCAGACATATATATATTGCCTTTAATTTTCATTGGGAAAACCATGTTTTTGAACTTCCAAGCCTGCCGGATAAGGACAAAGGAGAATGGGAATTTTTGTTTTCAACGGCAGATAAGCCGGAACCATCTCAGGGGGGCGGCATGATAATCGAAGGCAGAAGTGTTGCCGTATATGTCCACGACTGTAAAAAGAGAAAGATTGACAGAAATAAAAGTTTTTTCTGATCAAAACCGGAGATCATAAATGAGTTATTTAAAAAATGCATTTTTGCATTTTAAAACTATTTCACATCACAGAAAGCTTGTCCGCAAGGGATGCTTTAAGGTTGGGCTTTATAAACAGGGTTTGCTTCATGATCTGTCGAAGTATTCGCCGGATGAATTCTTTGTCGGAGTTAAGTATTTTCAGGGATTTCGAAGTCCCAATAATGCTGAGAGAGAGGATATTGGATATTCTTCTTCATGGCTTCATCACAAAGGCAGAAACAAGCATCATTACGAATATTGGGTGGATTATAATTACAGATCCGAACCGGAAAATCTCATAATACCAGTAAAAATGCCGGACAAATATCTGGCGGAGATGGTAATGGACAGGATCGCCGCAAGTAAGACCTACAACGGCGCCGATTACAAGGACAGTGATTCATTAAATTATTATCTTCTGGGCAAGGGGAAGGTTCCCATTAACAAAGAAACCGGTGACGAACTTGAAAAAATCCTCCGTATCCTTGCAAATGAAGGTGAGGAAGCTATGTATAAATATGTGCGGACAGAAGTTTTGCACAGGAAAAGTTAATTTATTATAGTTTAAAATTTTATTCTATTATGTTATGATTTTTTTAGGTAACTGATGTGACAAAAATATAAAAAGAAGGTATGGATATGGCAGAAGAAAAGTGCGTTGCATACGTTTCCACTTATACAGCCGGCGATAAGCACGGTATCAAGATATATGATGTGGATCTTGAAAATGGAAGATTTTATCCCATGGATGAAGTTCAGATATCGAATTCATCATATATCACAATCTCACATAACAAAAAATATCTCTATTCCATCACAGATTTTGGCGTGGAGGCTTACAGGATCCTGGAGGACGGAGGGCTTGAGATCATTAATTATGCCCCCATAAACGGCATGAGAGGCTGTTATGTTTCAACAGACAGAACAGATTCGTATTTGTTTGTCGCAGGATTTCACGATGGAAAGCTTACTGTGTTAAAACTTAATGAAGACGGTTCCATCGGGGATATCACAGATGAGAAATATCATAAGAGCCTCGGTGCGCTGGGTGATATGTCCTACAGACCACATATTCATTGTGCAAAGATCACTCATGACAACAAATATCTGCTTGTAACGGATCAGGGCATGGAGCATGTAAATGTATACAGGTTTGATGCTGAGAAAGGCACTGTAAAGCTTGAGGATATGCTTCGAAGCGAAATGGAGTCCGGCCCCAGATATGTCAATTTCTCAAAGAACGGAAAATTCCTCTATGTTCTGCATGAGGGCAAATGTTATATCGATGTATACTCTTATGAGGATGTGGACAATAAGCCTGTTTTTGAAAAGATCCAGACCATAGGAACGGCAGTTTTAAGCCCCGGCAGTAAATCGGCTTCAAGCGCCCTTAGTTTTTCGCCTGATTATAAATATCTGACCACCACAAATGCAGGTGTTAACAATGTGGTGGTATATCGTGCTCATCAAAAGACCGGGCTTTTGGAAAAGATAATAGATCTTCCCATAAGCGGAGATTATCCAAAGGATGCAAATCTTTTCCCGGGAAATGAGTTTTTGGTATCGCTTAATCATGAATCAAATGATATGACATTTTTCAGGGTTGATGTGGAAAAGGGAACTCTTATGATGAACGGTCCTGCGATCCATGTGGATGAGCCAAACTGTCTGAGATTTTTGACTTTAAAAGCATAGAAAAGTCCTCTGCAGTAAATGCAGAGGATTTTTTTGGTTTGATTTAAGTCAAAGTAATTAATTTTTATAAAAATCGATCATCCTGTCAAGTCTTGCTGACATATTACTCATCATGAGATCAAGGACAGTTATGGCAACCATGCTTTCTGTCACAACAACGGCTCTTGGCACTATTACAGGGTCGTGTCTTCCTTTTATCTCAATGGTGGTATCTGTATGGGTTGAAGTAACGGTCTGCTGTTTTTTAAAGATACTGGGAGTAGGCTTTACATGAGCACGGATCAAAAGAGGGGAGGAGTCGCTCATTCCGCCAAGTGTTCCGCCACTGTGATTGGTGATCTTACAAACCTTTCCGTTATCCATGAAAAATCCGTCATTGTTCTCACTTCCCCTTGCAGATGAAACCTTTATGCCATCGCCGATCTCAACTGCTTTTACGGCACCTATACTCATAACGGCTTTTGATACGGATGCATCCAGCTTATCAAAAACAGGTTCGCCTATTCCTGCGGGAAGCCCTGTCACAACACATTCTATGATACCGCCTGTGGAATCCTGTTCATCTTTCAATTTTTCAACATAATCACAAGCCTTTTCATCTGCCTCTGTATTTGGCATCATGGAAGGAGTTTTATATAAAAGATTTAAGTTTATATCTTTTTCGTCCAAAACAACGGGACCTATGGCTTTTGTATATGCATATACTTTTATGCCCAGCTCTTTTAATATGAGCATTGCAACCGCACCTGCGCAAACTCTGGCTGCAGTTTCCCTTCCCGAGGACCTGCCGCCTCCTCTGTAATCCCTGAAGCCGTATTTGGAATCAAATGAATAATCCGCGTGGCCGGGTCTGTATTTTGATGAGATCTCCGAATAGTCCGCAGAGATCTGTGTTTTGTTTCTTATCATCATGCTGATGGGAGTTCCGGTGGTTTTTCCCTCAAAGACACCGGAGAGGATCTCTACTTCATCATCCTCACTCCTTGGAGTTGAAAGGGCATTGGTACCGGGTTTTCTTCTGTCCAAAAAGGGCTGGATATCACTTTCTGAAAGTTTTAGGCCCGCGGGGCAGCCGTCTATTACCACACCCACAGCTTTTCCGTGACTTTCTCCCCAGGTCGTTATCTTGAAATTATTTCCGTAAGTACTGCCTGCCATAATGATTCTCCCTTACATTAACGTACTAAATTGAACTCATTATAATAAATTGCGACTTTCATGGCAACTTTTTTTATAAAAGAGATGAAAAGTGTTTTCGAATATGATATATTTATCTTGATTTGTGGGAAGGGAAATAAGTGATGAAGAAGACTTTTGAGGAAAAAATCAAATCCGGGCTCATCAAGATCGGACGCAAAAACGGATTTCTTCGCATCGCTATAATTCCCTTTATTTTTGTGCTTATGACCATTAAGTCCGTCTTTAAATATTTTAAAGGGAATGTTAAAAGATTCTCCATGATCGGACTCACGGCCATATTTTTTACTGTTTATTGCAGTTTCTCCTTCCCCATCTTTTTAACTAATGTTTCGGAGACGGATCTTATTGCGGAATTTGAATCCGAATACGAAGATATCGACCTGGTGGATTCCGAGGAGATACCTGTGGCTTCTCCGGATGTCATTACGAGGGAATTTGCCTCAAAGGATGATGAGGAGGACGGGGATGTTTTTTCTGCAGATGATATCATCGGTGAATACACGCCTGAGATAACGGATTATTCCGATATAGAGATCAATACGGATTTTGATGCGGGCGACTGGAAACTTATACTTATAAACAAGCAAAATTCCATTCCTGAAGATTATGAATTTGAACTTGCAACTCTTGCCGGAACGATGCAGTGCGATAAGCGTGTTATCCCTTATGTAAAGGATATGGTGGCTGCGGCAAAAAATGACGGAGTTAATCTTGTCATCAGAAGCCCATACAGAAACCTTGACAGACAGACTTTTCTGTTCAACAAAAAAGTGACAAATTATATGAACAAAGGCATGAGTTATGTGGATGCCTACAGGCTTGCGTCCGAGGCTGTCACAGTGCCCGGCTCAAGCGAACATCAGGCCGGACTTGCCTTTGATATTACCTGTGATTATTATACAAGCCTTGACGAGGACTTCGGTGATACGGAGGCCGGAATCTGGCTTGCACAAAACTCATATAAATACGGATTTATACTCAGATATCCCTTGGGAAAGGAACTTATCACAGGCATTGAGTATGAGCCCTGGCATTTCAGATATGTCGGTGTTGATGCTGCCACAGTGATGACCCTCGAGGAAATTTGTCTTGAAGAATTCTGGGAGGAATATTTGTAAATGTACAAAATCTTAAAAACAGAAGGCATGGCAAAAAGGGCGGAGTTTACTACGGTTCACGGAACCGTTCAGACTCCGCTTTTTATGAATGTCGGTACCGTTGGTGCCATAAAGGGTGCAGTCAGCACCGAAGACCTTGAAAATATCAAATGCCAGGTGGAATTATCAAATACTTATCATCTGCATGTGAGGACCGGTGACGAGACCATTAAAAAACTTGGGGGCCTCCATAAATTTATGAACTGGAATAAGCCCATCCTAACCGATTCGGGCGGATTTCAGGTATTTTCTCTTGCATCTCTTCGAAAGATCAAGGAAGAGGGTGTATATTTTAATTCCCATATTGACGGTCACAAAATATTTATGGGGCCTGAGGAGAGTATGAGGATACAGTCAAATCTCGGTTCTACCATAGCCATGGCTTTTGATGAATGTCCTTCGTCTGTAGCTGACAGAAGCTATGTTCAAAAGTCTGTAGACAGGACCACAAGGTGGCTCGAAAGATGTAAAGCAGAGAATGCCAGATTAAATTCACTTGAAGATACCGTAAACAGGGATCAGATGCTATTTGGAATCAATCAGGGAGCGATATATCCAGATATCAGGATCGAGCATGCAAAGAGGATTTCGGAATTCGACCTTCCCGGATATGCCGTGGGCGGACTTGCGGTGGGTGAGACCCATGAGCAGATGTATGATATCCTGGATCATGTGGTTCCCTATCTGCCAAAGGATAAACCCACATATCTTATGGGTGTGGGAACTCCTGCCAATATTTTGGAAGGCGTTGAGAGAGGAATAGACTTTTTTGACTGCGTATATCCGTCCAGAAATGGCAGGCACGGTCATGTATATACAAATCATGGTAAGCTGAATCTAAAGAATGCCAAGTTTGAGCTTGATTCAAGACCCATCGAAGAGGGATGCGGCTGTCCTGCCTGCAGGAGGTATTCCAGAGCTTATATCAGGCATCTGTTAAAGGCAAATGAAATGCTTGGCATGAGGCTCTGTGTTCTTCATAATCTGTATTTTTACAATACAATGATGGAGGAGATCAGAGATTCACTGGACAATGGAGTTTTTGCTTCCTACAAAAAACAAAAGCTTGAAAACATGGCTTCCGGTGAAGAATAATCAGATTAATTTATAGTAAATTAATTAATTTATACTTGTTAGTTTTAGTGTTTTTGTGTATGATTTAAAAGGATTTTTAAGACTTTTGGTCAGAACGGAGGAAATAAATGGGTATTTTACTTACAGGAACTGAGGCTGCAGGCGGTGCAATGAGCGTGGTTGGATTTGCAGTTTATTTTGTTTTTATATTTGGAGCTTTGTGGTTTTTTATGATCAGGCCTCAAAAGAAGGAACAGAAAAGAACAGCTGAGATGCTTTCACAGATGGAGATCGGAGATTGTGTAATGACCACATCAGGTTTTTACGGAATCATTATTGATATTGCTGATGATACAGTTATCGTTGAGTTTGGTAATAACAAAAACTGCCGTATTCCTATGGATAAATCTGCCATCAGTAAAGTTGAAAAAGCAGATAAGAATTAATTATTGTTCTATTTTAAGCAGTGCGATTTGCACTGCTTTTTTTATAAAATTGAACTTTCTTAATATTATGCTATGTTATAATCAATCAATTGAATTTTTCTTTTCTTTAATGTATTATGGTTGAAGTAAACTTTGATGGTCTGTTTGATTTTAACAGAGCCATTGATTTATTTTAAGTCAGAAAGTGAGATGAATTTATGGAACTGAAGATTACATGCATTCCCGGGGACGGAATCGGACCGGAGATAGTGGCTGAGGCAAAAAAAGTTCTTGATAAGGTGGGAGAGGTGTACGGTCACTCTATGAATTACACTGATATCCTCATGGGTGGAGCTTCCATTGATGCCTGCGGCGAACCTTTGACGGATGAAGCCATTGCCACGGCTAAGGCTGCCGATGCTGTACTTATGGGATCTATAGGGGGAGATACCACTACATCACCCTGGTATAAGCTGCCTCCGAATCTTCGTCCTGAGGCAGGACTTTTAAAGATCAGAAAGGCACTTAATCTTTTTGCAAACTTAAGACCTGCCGTATTATATGATGAACTTTCCGGAGCTTGTCCTTTAAAAGATGAGATCTCCAAGGCGGGCTTTGACATGATGATCATGCGTGAGCTTACGGGCGGATTGTATTTCGGAGAGAGAAAGACAGTTACGGAAAACGGTAAATTAAAGGCAATAGATACTCTTACTTATACAGAGGATGAGATCAGAAGGATCGCCATCAAGGGCTTTGATATCGCCATGAAGAGGAGGAAAAAGGTAACATCCGTTGACAAGGCAAATGTGCTGGATTCCTCAAGGCTTTGGAGAAAGGTCGTGGAGGAGGTCGCAAAGGATTATCCGGAAGTCAAATTAGAGCATATGCTGGTTGACAACTGCGCGATGCAGCTTGTAAAAGACCCCGCTCAGTTTGATGTTATCCTCACAGAGAACATGTTCGGAGATATTTTATCAGATGAAGCAAGCATGGTCACAGGTTCAATCGGAATGCTGGCAAGCGCATCTTTAAATGATACGAAATTTGGTCTTTATGAGCCAAGTCACGGTTCGGCCCCCGATATTGCCGGAAAGGACATTGCAAATCCCATTGCAACCATCCTGTCAGCATCCATGATGCTCCGTTATTCCTTTGATCTTGACAAAGAAGCCGATGCCATAGACAGGGCTGTAAAACAGGTATTAAAGGATGGATTCAGAACCGGAGATATTTATTCCGAAGGAATGACAAAAGTCGGATGCAGTAAGATGGGAGATCTTATTGCCGAGAGAATTTTATAGATTATATTAAATAATTGATATATAAGTTTATGAAAGGAATTGTGAAATATGAGAAGTGATTCAGTTAAGACAGGAACCGCACAGGCTCCTCACAGAAGTTTGTTCAACGCTTTAGGTTTTACGGAGGAAGAGAGAAAAAGACCCATGATCGGTATCGTCTGTTCATACAACGAGATCGTTCCCGGTCATATGAATCTTGATAAAATAGCTGAAGCCGTTAAACTCGGAGTTGCCATGGCTGGCGGTACTCCAGTGATGTTCCCCGCCATCGCTGTTTGCGACGGTATTGCAATGGGACATATCGGAATGAAATATTCACTGGTTACCAGAGACCTTATTGCTGATTCAACAGAATGTATGGCAATGGCTCATGGCTTTGACGGCCTTGTATGTATACCTAACTGCGATAAAAACGTGCCGGGTTTACTTATGGCTGCGGCAAGAGTTAATATACCCACCATTTTTGTTTCCGGCGGTCCCATGCTTGCAGGACATGTAAAGGGACAGAAGAGAAGTCTTTCCAGCATGTTCGAGGCAGTGGGTTCAGTGGCTGCGGGAACAATGACAATGGAAGAACTTGCTGATTTTGAAGAGCATGTATGTCCCACATGCGGTTCGTGTTCGGGTATGTATACCGCAAATTCCATGAACTGTCTGACTGAAGCAATCGGAATGGGTCTTCGCGGAAACGGAACAATCCCCGCTGTTTATTCAGAGAGGATCAGACTTGCAAAGCATGCAGGTATGAAGATCATGGAACTTGTAGAAAAGGATATCAAACCCAGAGATATCATGACAAAAGAGGCTTTTGCAAATGCCCTCAAGGTAGATATGGCACTTGGATGTTCCACAAACTCCATGCTTCATCTTCCTGCCATCGCAAAGGAAGCCGGTGTTCTTCTTAATATGGATATTGCAAATGAATATTCTGCAGTTACTCCCAATCTCTGCCATCTTGCTCCGGCAGGCCCTACATATATGGAGGATCTGAACGAGGCAGGCGGAGTTTATGCAGTAATGAATGAGCTTTCAAAGAAGGATCTGTTAAATCTTGACTGCATGACTGTAAACGGCACAACCATCGGTGAAAATATCAAAAATTGCGTAAACAAAAATCCTGAGGTTATCAGACCTATCGATAATCCTTATTCACCTATCGGAGGCATCGCTGTATTAAAGGGTAATCTGGCACCTGACAGCGGCGTTGTAAAGAGAAGCGCTGTTGTTCCCGAAATGCTTGTTCATGAAGGCCCTGCCAGAGTATTTGACTGCGAGGAGGATGCCATTAAGGCTATC
Source organism: Acetatifactor sp. (assembly GCA_024695935.1). Lineage (GTDB taxonomy): Bacteria > Bacillota > Clostridia > Lachnospirales > Lachnospiraceae > RGIG10340. Next base: position 35,405 of record JAILHH010000035.1, on the reverse strand, counting down.
CGCGGCGGAAAGATCGTTCCCGGCGACGTAGTAGTCATCAGATATGAAGGACCTAAGGGCGGACCCGGAATGAGAGAGATGCTTAATCCTACATCTGCTATCGCAGGTATGGGACTTGGATCCAGCGTTGCACTTATTACAGACGGTCGTTTTTCAGGCGCAAGCCGAGGAGCATCCATCGGACACGTTTCGCCCGAGGCTGCAGTTGGCGGACCTATCGCCCTGGTTGAAGAAGGAGATATCATCAGCATTGATATACCTAACAATTCACTGAATATGAAGGTATCTGATGAAGAACTTGCTGCAAGAAGAGCTAAATGGCAGCCAAAGGAGCAGCATCTTACCGGTTATCTTGCAAGATACAGAGAGCTGGTTACCAGCGGAAATACAGGAGCTGTTTTAAAGGTTCCCGGAAAAGAATAATAAAAGGGAGTTTTATATTATGCAATTGAACGGATCTGAAATCGTAATTGAATGCTTAAAGGAGCAGGGGGTTGATACAGTCTTCGGTTATCCCGGAGGTACCATTTTAAATGTATATGATGCTCTTTATAAACACCAGGATGAGATAAGACATGTCCTTACCAGCCATGAGCAGGGTGCGGCACACGCTGCCGACGGATATGCCCGCGCCACAGGAAAAGTGGGTGTCTGCATGGCAACAAGCGGTCCCGGAGCCACAAATCTTGTGACAGGTATCGCAACAGCATATATGGATTCTATCCCCGTGGTTGCCATCACTGCAAACGTTAACCTGCCCGCACTTGGAAAGGATTCATTTCAGGAGATCGATATCGCAGGTGTGACAATGCCTATCACCAAGCACAGCTTTATCGTAAAGGATGTAAATATCCTGGCTGATACCATCAGAAAAGCTTTTAAGATCGCTAAATCAGGCAGACCCGGCCCTGTACTTGTCGATATTACAAAGGATGTCACTGCTGCCACATGTGATTTTAAGCCCTTAGTGCCTGTTTTGGTAAAAACACCTTCAAAATATACCGAAGAAGAGATGGAGAAGGTGGTTAAGTATATCAAAAAGGCAAAGAAACCATTCCTCTATGTGGGTGGTGGTGCTGTTATTTCCGGAGCTCAGGAAGAGATCAAAAAGCTTTCAGAGCTTATGGACTGCCCTGTATGCGATACTCTTATGGCAAAGGGTGCCTATGACGGAAACAGTTACAGATATACCGGAATGATCGGAATGCACGGAACAAAGACATCCAATCTCGGTGTCAGCGAATGTGATCTTCTGATCGCTTTGGGTGCCAGATTTTCGGACCGTGTAACAGGAAATGCAAAGAAATTTGCAGAGAAAGCAAAGATAGTACATATCGATATCGATCCCGCAGAGATCAACAAAAATGTAAGGGTAACAGCTTTTCTTGTAGGTGATCTTAAGACAGTTTTGCAGGATTTAAACAGCCGTCTCGAGCCCATGGATCATTCTCCATGGATGGACAAGATCGCAGAATATAAAGAGAAATATCCCCTTAAATATGACAATACAAATCTTTCATGTCCTTATATCATTGAGACCATCGATAAGGTTACAAAGGGTGAGGCTATAATAACTACAGACGTAGGTCAGCATCAGATGTGGGCTGCTCAGTATTACAAATATTCAAAGCCCAGAACTTTCCTTTCTTCCGGTGGACTTGGTACAATGGGATACGGACTCGGCGCCTGTATAGGTGCACAGGTCGGTCAGCCTGACAAGGTTTGTATAAACATCGCCGGAGACGGATGTTTTAGAATGAATCTGATTGAACTTGCAACGGCCAGCCGTTATAATATTCCCATAATTGAAGTTGTCATCAACAATCATGTACTGGGTATGGTTCGTCAGTGGCAGACACTTTTCTATGGAAAGCGTTATTCTCAGACCGTCCTCGAAGATCAGGTTGATTTTTGTAAGACCGCTGAAGGTCTTGGCTGTGTAGCCATCCGTGTCACCAAAAAGGAAGAGGTGGAAGATGCTTTCAAAAAGGCTATCGCTTTAAAGAAGCCTGTTGTGATCGAATGTATCATTCCCGAGGACGACAAGGTATTTCCTATGGTTCCCGCAGGTGCTCCCATAGCTGAAGTATTCGATGGAGATGACCTGGAAAAAGCTTCAAAGTAAGGAAGGCTTATGAAGAACGGACTAAAGAAATTATCTGTTTATGTCCTAATTGCATTATCGATAACAGTGGCATTGTATGTCTCTTTGTATTTTTATTACAAAGAGGTTGCAATGCCTAATATTTGGGTAAACGGTTATTATGTCACAGGTCTACGTTACGAAGATATGGACAGACTCTTAAAATCTGAGATCTGTTATGACGGTATATCAATTGTCTTAAAAGGAGAAACTTCGGATCCTTTTTTTATAAAGGCGGAGGATATAGACCTTACAATTGATTATAAAGAAAATCTGAAAGATACTTTGGAAAAGAGAAATCCTCTTCTTTGGCCAAAGTATGTTTTTTACGAGCAAAATCTTATCGTTTCACCTGTAGTTGGTTTTGACATTGAAAAGCTTGATTCCATTTTCTCTAGTCTGGATCCTGTGATCAGGGAAAATTCAAGAGAAAAGAACTTTGAGATCACCTTTGAAAACGGAGAATTTTCTTTGTATGACGGTCTTTCTGACAGGCTTGATACAGATAAACTCTATGATGCTCTTATGGCGAAGATAAAAGCTCTTGACAGTGAACTTATCATAGATGAGGCATATTTTTATGACATTGATAAAAGCGAAAGTCAGTTGTCAAAGGCTGAACTTTTTAAAAAGATCGACAGCTTTCAGAATGCAGGCCTTATCTATGACATGGGAGAAGAGAATATATTATTTACCAAAAAGATAATGAATTCTTTTTTGGTATTAAAGGATGATCTGCCTGTTTTAAATGATGATGGATTATTTGAAATAGATGAAGATGCAGTAGATAGTTTTGTAGAAAACTTAAAGGAAAACTATGACACCTACGGGAAAAAAAAGAGTTTTCTGACCGCCGAAGGGTATTATGTAAACGTAAAATATGTTACGTACGGAACCCTTATTGATGAAAAAAAAGAAAAAGAGTATTTAAAAAATCTCCTTGAGTCATCAAAGATATACAGCCTTTATGATAAAAAACATATCCCGTTTTATATTAAGGAGACAAAAACAAGAGGTCTTCACGACTATGGAGATACCTATATTGAGGTAAATCTGACGGATCAGAAGCTGTATTATTTTAAAGAGGGGGGCATTACCCTTGAGACGGATATTGTCACCGGAAAGCATGACGGCACTCCTGAGGGCGTGTATTACGTTTACAAGAAACAGACTAACAGGATCTTAAGAGGCCCCGGATACGCATCCCATGTAAATTACTGGATGCCGGTTTATAAAAATATCGGTATACATGATGCTGCCTGGAGAAGTGAATTCGGAGGAGAACTCTTTGTCAGAAACGGTTCCCACGGCTGTATCAACACACCCTCCGATTTTATGCCTACACTCTATGAAGCAGTGGAGGTCGGAACCCTTGTTATTATCTATAAACACGAATAAGAATGTGTATTTTGAAATAATTTTGTAAAAAATAATTTAACAATGTAGTTGACTAAAGTGTTAAATAAGTTTATTCTATTAATTGTGCACTTTAAAGTAGTGCAGAGGAATATATATTTAAATGTTTTTAGGAGGAAATTGATATGTCCAGAGTTTACAATTTTTCTGCAGGACCGGCTATGATGCCACTTCCTGTACTTGAAGAGATTCAGTCAGAGCTTCTTGATTACAAGGGAAGCGGAATGAGTGTCATGGAGATGTCACATCGATCTAAGGTCTTTCAGACGATCTATGACGAAGCTGAAGCGGATCTTCGTGAACTTATGAACATTCCTGATAATTATAAAGTCCTTTTCATCCAGGGCGGCGGAACCGTTCAGTTTTCAATGGTTCCCATGAATCTTTGCAAAAACGGTGTATTTGATTATATCGTTACAGGAGCATGGAGTAAGAAAGCTGCAGCTGAGGCAAAGAAATACGGCAAGGTAAATGTCATTGCGTCAAGTTCAGACAAAAACTTCAGCTATATTCCCGATTGCTCGGATCTTCCTGTTGATGATGATGCGGATTATGTTTACATCTGTGAGAACGAGACCATTCACGGTTCAACATTTACAAAGCTTCCCAATACCAAGGGCAAGATCCTCGTATCCGATCAGTCTTCAATGTTTTTATCTAAGCCCTGCAATGTTTCAGACTATGGTGTGATCTTTGCCGGAGTTCAGAAAAACGTTGGACCTGCAGGTATGGCTATCGTGATCATCAGAGAAGATCTTATCAGAGAGGATCTTGATGAGAAGGTTCCCGTATATATGAGATACGATACTCATTCAGAAAACGGATCAATGTATAACACACCTAACTGCTGGGCAATTTATGCATGCGGTAAGGTTTTCAAATATCTTAAGTCTCTCGGTGGACTTGAGGCTATGAACAAGATCAATGAGGCAAAGGCAAAGATCCTTTACGATTACCTTGATTCTTCAAAACTCTTTAAGGGTACCGTTGAAAAAGAGTTCCGCTCTCTTATGAATGTAACTTTCGTTACAGGTGATGAGGAAAAAGATGCAGCTGTTGTCGCAGCTACCAAGAAGGCAGGCTTTGATAACCTTAAGGGTCACAGAAGTGTGGGTGGTCTCAGAGCTTCGATCTATAATGCTATGCCTACAGAGGGTGTTCAGGCTCTTGTTGATTTCTTAAAGAATTATGAAAAGGAGAATGCATAATGTACAATATTCATTGTTTAAACAAAATATCAAAGATCGGTACAGATAATTTCTCCTCAGATTATGCTCTGGTAGATGATATTAATGCAGCACAGGGTATTTTGGTAAGAAGTGCTTCAATGCATGAGATGGAGTTTTCCGATAACCTCTATGCCATTGCAAGAGCAGGTGCCGGTGTAAATAATATTCCTCTTGATACATGCGCAAAGAAAGGTATCGTAGTTTTCAACACACCCGGTGCCAATGCCAACGGCGTAAAGGAACTTGTTATCGCAGGTATGCTTCTTGCGGCAAGAGATGTTGTGGGCGGTATTGAGTGGGTTAAATCAGACAAGGATGATCCCGATATCGCAAAGGCTACTGAAAAGGAAAAGAAAAACTTCGCAGGAACCGAGATCATGGGTAAAAAGCTCGGTGTTATCGGTCTTGGAGCCATCGGTGTAAAAGTCGCAAATGCAGCAAATGCTCTTGGCATGGAAGTTTACGGATATGACCCTTATCTTTCAGTAAATGCGGCTTGGAACCTTTCCAGAAGCGTAAAGCATGTTATCGATGTAAATGATATTTACAGAGAGTGCGATTATATCACCATCCATGTGCCTCTTTTGGATTCCACAAAGGGCATGATCAACAAAGAAGCTATTGCAGAGATGAAGCAGGGTGTCAACATCCTGAACTTTGCAAGAGACCTTCTCGTATGTGAGAGTGATGTGGTCGAAGCCATTAAAGAAGGTAAGGTTGCTCATTATGTTACCGACTTCCCCAATCCTACAACTGCAGGTGTAAAGGGATGCATCGTTTCTCCTCACCTTGGAGCAAGTACAGAAGAGTCAGAAGATAATTGTGCTGTTATGGCAGTAAACGAAATGATGGATTACCTTGAAAACGGTAATATCAAGAATTCCGTTAACTTCCCTCCCGTAGATATGGGTGTATGCCAGACTGCAGGCCGTGTTGCGATTTTCCATGAAAATATCGCCAATATGATCACAAAGTTCACTGCTATATTCGGTGATAAGGGCATCAACATCAGCAACATGATCAACAAGTCAAAGGGAGAAAATGCTGTTACTGTTCTTGATATCGAGAATCCTGCAACAGATGAGTTCGTAAAAGCTCTTGAAGCCATCGATGGTGTCTTCAGAGTAAGAGTTGTAAAATAGATTTAAGTTTCTTTATTTAAGTAAAGATGTTTCGACAATTTAAGCCCGGTGCACAGATATGCATCGGGCTTTTTGAAAAAAGATTATTAAATTATTTATCTGTATAAAAGAGGCGAACCGTCGGATCCTTCGTTTAAGTCCCTTAAGGATTCGCGGATCTTGTTGTCGCTTGCAACCGTGGCTTCGCTTTGAAGATCCATATAGAGAATAAATACATCTTCAACGGACATGTTTTTTTCACCTGCGATCTCTTCAAAAACGGGTCTTAATCTTTCGAGCTGGATGGAAACCTGTACTTTTTGGGGGTCCTCAATGTCTCCCAAAGCGGTTTCTGCAAAGTCGTTTATTCTTTTCAACAATAATCTGTTTTCTTCAGTCATATCTTTACTCCTTTGTTCGGAAATTATCAGATTCATTTTAGCACAATCGTACTTAGAAAGGAAACCCAAAATGGCAATTATAAAACCTTTTAAAGCATACAGACCTGCCGTAGAGCTTGCAGACAAGATCGCAGCCCTTCCATATGATGTTTATAACAGGGAAGAGGCAAAGAAAGTCGTGGAGAATAATCCAAAGTCTTTTCTTGCAATAGACAGAGCAGAGACATCTTTTGGAGATGATGTCGATACATATGATGAGAGAGTATATAAAAAGGCTAAAGAACTTCTCGATGAAAAAATAAACAAAAAGGAATTCATCAAAGAGGATAAGCCCGTATATTATATCTATGAGGAAGTTATGGAAGGCAGAAGCCAGGTTGGTATCGTTGCCGTTTCCTCAATAGATGATTATCAGAACAATATAATAAAAAAGCATGAGAATACCAGAACCGACAAAGAGATCGACAGGATAAAGCATGTTGACACCTGCAATATGCAGACCGGTCCCATATTTTTGGCTTACAGGGATAACAGTGTGATCGATGGTGTTGTAAATGCATATATGCAGAATAAACCTGTATATGATTTTGTAAGTGAAGATAATATTACTCACAGAGTCTGGATCATTGACGGAACTGATGATATTTTAACGATTCAGAACGAGTTTGAAAAAACTGATTCAATCTATATAGCTGACGGCCATCACAGATGCGCCAGCGCCGTAAAGGTGGGCTTAAAGAGAAGAGAAGAAAATCCCGGATATACCGGGGATGAAGAATTCAATTTCTTTTTATCCGTTCTTTTCCCTGAACAGCAGTTAAAGATAATGGATTATAACAGGGTCGTAAAAGATTTAAACGGTCTGAGCGATCGTGAGTTTTTGGAAAAGATATCTTCTTTATTTGATATAAAAGAGAATGATTCTTTTGTTCGTCCTTCAAAAAAAGGAGAGATCGCAATGCTTTTAGAGGGAAAGTGGTATACACTTTCTTCTCCTTTTAAGTCTGAGGATCCGGTACTTAACCTTGATGTATCCATATTGCAGAATCAGGTATTAAAACCGATTCTTGGTATCGATGATCCAAAGACCGATAAGCGCATTGATTTTGTGGGCGGAATAAAGGGGTACAAGGAACTTGAAAATAGATGCAATGATGACATGAAAGTTGCATTTTTGATGCATCCCACTTCTATAGGTGAACTTTTCAGTGTGGCTGATGCGGGGCTCTTAATGCCTCCAAAATCCACCTGGTTTGAGCCCAAACTCAGAAGCGGAATCTTCCTGCATGAACTTGATTGATTTTAGTTTTAATTCAATTAATTCATATTGCTTTTTTTCTGAATTTCACATATAATTCATTTGTTGTGTAATTTAAGCTGAAATAGCTCAGTTGGTAGAGCACTTCACTCGTAATGAAGGGGTCGTGGGTTCGAGTCCCATTTTCAGCTTTGTATTTTGAGGAATGTGAGCAATTTCGCATTCCTCTTTTTCTTTATTAATACATTATTGCGTTAAAGCATTAAATGTGTTATTATCTTCACTAAGAAATTTATTTCAGAATTAATTTATGCAAGGAGAAAAAAATGGCACAGCTTTGGGGAGGGCGCTTTACTAAATCTACTGAAAAGCAGGTTTATGATTTTAATGCGTCCATTAATTTTGATAAAAAGCTCTTAAAGCAGGACATTGAAGGCAGTATCGCTCATGTTACCATGCTTGAAAAATGTGCGGTTCTTACTTCTGAAGAGAAAGATGCGATAATCTCCGGATTAAACAGTATTCTCACAGATGTTTCTAAAGGAGATCTTCAGATCACCTCAGAATATGAGGATGTTCACAGCTTTGTTGAAGCAAATCTCATCGACAGGATCGGAGATGCAGGCAAGAAGCTTCACACCGGAAGAAGCCGTAACGACCAGGTAGCCCTTGATATGAGGCTGTTTGTCAGAGATCATGTAAAAGAGACTGACAGGCTTTTAAGAATATTGCTGGAGAGCCTGTTAAAGACTATGGAAGAAAATACCGAGACTTATATGCCCGGTTTTACACATTTACAAAAGGCTCAGCCCATTACTCTGGCTCACCATTTCGGCGCTTATTTTGAGATGTTTAAGCGCGACAGAGACAGATTAAAGGATATTTACGAGAGGATGAATTATTGTCCTCTGGGTGCAGGGGCTCTTGCAGGTACCACATATCCTTTGGACAGAGAAATGACTGCAAGGCTTCTTGATTTTAAGGGGCCCACATTAAACAGCATTGATTCTGTGGCAGACAGGGATTATCTCATAGAATTTTTGTCATCATTATCTATTATTATGATGCATCTTTCCAGATTTTCCGAGGAGATCATCATCTGGAATTCCAATGAGTATCAATTTGTTGAGATCGATGATGCATATTCAACGGGAAGCTCCATAATGCCTCAAAAGAAAAATCCTGATATCGCGGAGTTGGTAAGAGGAAAGACAGGCCGTGTATACGGCGCACTGATCAGCCTGTTGACAACAATGAAGGGTCTTCCTCTTGCATATAATAAAGATATGCAGGAAGACAAGGAAGTCAGCTTTGATGCGATTGAAACCGTGGAAAACTGCATCGAACTTTTCACAGGTATGATAAAGACCATGAAATACAAAAAAGATCGCATGGAGAAGAGCGCTTCAAACGGTTTTACAAATGCAACGGACGCGGCGGATTATCTTGTCAAAAAGGGCGTTCCCTTCAGAGATGCCCATGGCATTATAGGCAGACTTGTCCTTTATTGCATAGACAAAAACTGCGCAATTGACGATCTGAGCCTTAAGGAACTGAAAAGTATCTGCGATGTGTTTGAAGAGGATATTTTCGAAGCTGTTTCTCTTAAAACATGCGTGGAAAACAGACTGACTATCGGTGGGCCCGGACCTGATATGATGAAAAAAGTTATTAAACTTTCAAAAGAATATCTTGACAATAATTAAATTAGAATTTAAGAATATAATTAAACGTAAGGAGATTTTTAAAATGAGTGATAAACTTAAAGTTGGTATCTTAGGTGGAACAGGAATGGTGGGACAGAGATTTATATCTCTTTTGGAGAACCACCCCTGGTTTGAAGTGACTACGATCGCAGCTTCTCCCAGATCTGCAGGAAAGACTTACGAGGAGGCAGTGGGAGACAGATGGAAAATGGATACACCCATGCCCGAAGCTGTTAAAAAGATAGTAGTTATGAATGTAAATGAGGTTTCTGAAGTTGCTTCAAAGGTTGACTTTGTATTCAGTGCCGTTGATATGACAAAGGAAGAGATCAAAAAGATCGAGGAAGAGTATGCAAAGACCGAGACACCTGTTGTCTCAAACAACTCTGCTCACAGATGGACTCCCGATGTTCCCATGGTCGTACCCGAAATCAATCCTGAGCATATGAAAGTCATCGATTCTCAGAAAAAGCGTCTTGGAACAACCAGAGGATTTATCGCTGTTAAGCCTAACTGTTCTATTCAGAGCTATGCTCCCGTTCTTACCGCATGGAAAGATTTTGAGCCTTATGAGGTTGTTGTTTCCACATATCAGGCTATTTCCGGTGCAGGAAAGACCTTTAAGGACTGGCCGGAGATGGTAGGCAATATCATCCCTTACATCGGCGGCGAAGAGGAAAAGAGTGAAAAGGAACCCTTGAGAATCTGGGGTAAGGTTGAGGATGGCGTTATCAAGCCTGCCACAAGCCCTGTTATCACTTCTCAGTGTATAAGAGTTCCCGTATTAAACGGACATACCGCTTCAGTATTTGTTAAATTTAAAAAGAAAGCCACAAAGGAAGAACTTATCAAAAAGCTCCTTGAGTTTTCCGGTGAGCCTCAGAGATTAGAACTTCCCAGCGCTCCCAAGCAGTTTATACAGTATCTTGAGGAGGATAACAGACCTCAGGTACAGCTTGATGTAAACTTCGAGCACGGCATGGGAGTAAGCGTCGGACGTCTCAGAGAAGACACTGTATATGATTGGAAATTTGTCGGCCTTTCACACAATACAGTAAGAGGAGCTGCGGGCGGAGCGGTATTGTGCGCAGAACTTCTCAAAGCACAGGGTTATATCACAAAGAAGTAATACAGTGGTTCTATACTAGGGGTTATTGAAAGGCTTTACGGGTTATGAATGAACTGCACTATCAGATCGATTTGTTAAAAGCTATGAATGCGAAGCTTACAGCTAAGGAAAGTATGTACAACCTTATCTGTAGCTCGCTTTCTGATGCTTTTATATATTATTCTTTTGAAAAAGATGAGTACACCACATTGGGGAAGTGGAGTGATCTCTTCGATTTTGAAATCAATGATTCCAGAGATTTTGAAACATTGTTCGAATCTGTGGAGGATTCTTATATTCTTCCCTTGAGGGATACTTTGTATGCCGAAAAGAGAAACGAGTCAAGCGCATCTGTTGACTGCCGTATCAAGGACAGTGTCAACAAATGGGTTAATTTTAGTGTGAAGATCACTTACAATGATGATCTGACACCTCATGAAAAAATCATTATCATCTCCGATATCACAAAGAATAAGATTCAAAATGATGAATTATCATATCTTGCTTATTTTGATTCCCTTACCAATTTATACAATCGAAATTATTTTGTCAGGGTTTTAGGTTCTTTTATCGATAAAGCCAAGGCAAAAGGTGACGTAGTAAGTGTAATGGTCATCGATATCGATGATTTTAAGCGTATAAACGACGGCTTGGGCATAGTGATAGGTGACGAGCTCATTCAGCAGCTGGGTGATTTTATAAAGGATTTTACAAACGACAATGTGATCGCCTGTCATTTGTCCAGTGATATTTTTGCAATGGCAATGTATGATCCCGTTGACGAGAGAAGTGTTGATTATCTTGAAAAATGCATCTCTCAGAGAACCAAAAGAAGCTTTAATTTAAGCGGCGGTCAGGAGATCCAGATCACGGTTTCCATCGGTGTTGCAGAGTTCCCGGAAGCGGCAGAGAGTGCCCTTGAACTGATAAACTGTGCCGAGATCGTAATGTATAAGTCAAAGAGTATGGGAAAAAATACGATCCAGTATTTTAATACTCCCCTTATAAACGAATTTATCGCTTCTGTTGAAATAGAAAATAAATTGCGTGAAGCCGTATTTTCACATAGTTTTGAACTGTTTTATCAGCCACAGTATTCTTCGGTAAATCACAGGTTAAGAGGTGCGGAAGCACTTATCAGATGGAAGGATGATAAAGGAACAAGTATACCGCCATCCACATTTATTCCCATCGCCGAAAAGAACGGAAATATCATTCCTATCGGCAAATGGGTCATCGAAGAAAGTATCCGTAAGTATATGGAATGGAAAGAGGCATATGATTATGATTTCGTCCTGTCCATAAACATTTCAGCCATGCAGTATAAGCGCGATGAATTTGTGGCGGATCTCATCGATGTTATAAACAAATATCATATGAATCCCGCTTATCTGGAACTTGAGATAACAGAGAGCATTCTCATTGATGATTATCACAAAGTCATGGAGAAATTAAAACGACTCAGAGATTACGGTATCAGGGTTTCGCTTGATGATTTCGGAACAGGATTTTCGTCATTATCTTATTTAAAGAAGTTCCCCATCGATACCGTAAAGATCGATAAATCCTTTGTTGATACGGTTTTAAACGATTCCGCGACCCGTATCATTACGGAATCCATCATAAACATGTCCAAGGCTCTCGGCTTTGAAACTGTTGCCGAGGGAGTGGAACAGGAAGAGCAGTATAAATATTTAAACGCTATAGGTGTTGACAATATCCAGGGATTTTTGTTTGGAAAACCTATGCCGGCATCGGAGTTTTCTGATATATTAAAGGGACTCATGTAAAAGAGGTTATCATGATAACGGGAAGAGAAAGCGAGTTAAATTTTTTAGAGACAAATTTCAAAGGCAGTGGTTCAAAGATGATCATTACCTATGGCTCAAAGGGCGTAGGAAAAACTACTCTGCTGCGGGATTTTAGCAAGCAGAAGCCGTCATATTATTATGCCGCAAGATGTTGCTCCGACAGAGAACAGAAATATTTCTTTGGGCAGGAAGTTCAAAAATCTCTTGGGATCACACTTAAACCTTTTCCTGAGACAGAAGAGATCTTAAAGGGAATATTAGATTCCTTTAAGGGTAAAAAAGGCATCCTCGTCATTGACGAATTCCATTATTTTGTAAAGTCAAATGCAGGATTTATCGGTGAACTTAATAATGCCATAAAGAGTTCACCTTCCGAAGTCCTGATAGTTTTGTGCACATCCGCATCAGGCTGGGTGGAAAACAGCATGGTTAAAAAGATCGGAGCTGATGCGCTTAATATCAGTTCTTTGTTAAAGATCAGAGAATACAAATTCAAGGACATCTGCAATATTTTTCCGGATTTTAATAAAAATACACTTCTTGGGACCTATGCGATACTTGGAGGTTTCCCGGGCCTTTGGAAAAGCTTTTCTCCTGAGGCGTCTCTGGAAGACAATATAAAGGACTATCTCATAAACAGAGAGAGCCGACTCTACGATCAGTTATCTGTTTATATGTCCGAGGAACTCAGGGAGCCCGCTGTATATTGTACGATTTTATCCTGTCTTTCAAAGGGTTCCACAAAATTAAACAATATTTATAAGCATACAGGGTTCTCCAGAGCAAAAATAAGTGTATATCTTAAAAATCTCATGGAGCTTGATATGGTAGAAAAGGTATATTCCTATGAATCCGAAGGATATGCGGATGCACAAAAAGGAATGTATCGCATAATCAATCCATATATTCTGTTTTATTTCAGGTTTATCTATCCCAATAAAACCTTTATTGAAGAGGCTTCGAGTAATGAATTCTATGATGCTCACATAAAGGATGCGCTGGAAGGCTTTATTGAAGAAGCCTATCGAAAGGTCTGCAGAGAACATGTACAGACAGAGTATTCCTATGTGGGTGAGTGGCTTGGTAAAAACGGAAACCTCGACATAGTTGCCAAAAACAATGACAAAGATATCTGTCTTTGCGATTGTACTCTCAACAGAACAGTAAATTATGAAGACCTGGAGTGGCTTAAATTCTGTGCTTCGAAAGCAAAGATAAAAGCAAAGAAATACAGACTTTATTCCGAAAAAGGTTTTGAACCGGATGTGGTCAAAGCTGCAGAAAGTGAAAATCTTGAACTATTATCAATAATTAATTAAGGGGTCATGAATTTATGCCCAAAAAGCTGATTATAACCGAGAAACCATCCGTTGCCAGGGATTTTGCAAGAGTCCTTAATGTAAAGGGGAACGGACAGGGTTTTATCGAAAATGATGAATATGTTATATCATGGTGTTTCGGTCATCTGGTGGAGATGGTTTATCCGGAAGAATATGATATTAAATACAAAAGGTGGAATCTTGAGGATCTGCCTTTTTTGCCTGAAAAATACAAATACGGTGTTATAAATAGCAGCAAGGATCAGTATAAGATTGTGAATTCTCTGCTGCACAGAGAAGATATAGATGTGGTCTACTGGGCGGGAGACTCCGGAAAAGAAGGTCAGACCATTGAAGAAAACATCCGTAATTACGGTGGCGTCAGAGACGGCATGAGGGAGCTGCGCGTTTGGATCGATTCCCAGACCGATGATGAGATAAAGCGAGGCATCAATGAAGCAAAACCGATGTCTGATTACTTTAGACTCGGAAAATCAGGCATAATGCGTACAATAGAGGATTATGCTCTCGGCATTAATTTTTCCAGAGCCCTCTCCGTAAAATACGGCAAGCTTATAAATGATGCGGCTGCCACAAAGTCCTATACTGCAATTGCGGTAGGACGTGTTATGACATGTGTTCTGGGAATGGTGGTTGACAGAGAGAGGGAGATAAGAAACTTTACAGAGACTCCCTTTTATCGTGTGTGCGGTAATTTTTCGGAAGGCAAGCTGGAAGCGGAGTGGCATGCGGTCCCCGGTTCAAAATATGACAATTCGCCTTTGCTTTACAAGGAAAACGGATTTAAAAAGAAGGAGAGTGCCGAGGAACTTATTTCTTTCCTGTCAGGAAAGAATGCCCATATTGAAAAACTTGAAAAGGGAAATTCAAAAAAGAAGGCACCGCTATTATTTAACCTGGCAGAGCTTCAGTCTGAATGCTCAAAAATATTCAAGATATCTCCTGCGGAGACTCTTGCGGTCATTCAGGAACTCTATGAAAAGAAGCTTACTACGTATCCCAGAACCGATGCCAGAGTTCTGACAACAGCAGTTGCAAAAGAAATAGGGAAAAATCTTTACGGCCTTAAAAATTACGCTCCCGTAAAGAGTTTTGTGGAAAATATAATATCAAAAAATTTCTACAGAGGGATCGAGAAAACCCATTATACCGATGACTCAAAAGTTACGGATCACTATGCCATAATTCCCACGGGATTTACCGGAAGTCTTGACTCTTTGCCGGATAAGCATAAGAGGATTTATGACCTTATTGTGAGGAGATTTTTAAGTATTTTTTATCCGGCCGCTGAATTTGCAACCGCAAAGGCAGTTATCGATATCTCCGGAGAAAAATTCCAGATGTCCTGTAAGGTGCTTACCAATCCGGGATATATGGAGATTTCGGGAATACCAAAGAGCAGCGATGAAAATAATGACAGTGACGAGAATATCTCCAAAAAAGAGATACTTGATATATTGAACCGTTTAAGCGAGGGTGATTCCATAGACGTTTCCGAATTTGTCATAAAGGAAGGAAAGACTGCTCCTCCTAAAAGATATACTTCCGGAAATCTCATTCTTGCAATGGAAAATGCAGGTAATCTGATTGAGGATGAAGAACTGCGGGAACAGATTAAAAATACCGGCATCGGTACCAGTGCCACACGAGGCGAGATCCTTGAAAAACTGGTGAGGATAGGATATTTAAATCAAAATAATAAGACACAGATCATCACTCCGGAAAAATTGGGAGAAATGATTTATGAAGTAGTTTTTTTGTCAGTGCCTTCTCTGCTAAATCCTGAGATGACCGCCTCCTGGGAAAAAGGACTTGAAGGGATCATCAATGGGTCTGTAGACGATGTGGACTACAGGAGAAAACTTGAGGACTATATTCGCAGAGAGACCAATAAAATGATCGGAAACGATCTGACAAACAGTATCGCTGCAAATATCAATCAGTTTACCGGAAAAGAATCAAAGGGTATTGCTACCATTAAACCCCTTGGCATAAATTGCCCTGTCTGTGGTGGAGAACTTAATAAAACCTCATTTGGCTACGGATGCAGTAATTACAGAAATGAGTCCATAAAATGTCGCTTCGGTATGGGTCAGATCGCCGGAATCGATATTAATGAAGAGGATTTCAAGGACCTTATCGTAAAAGGTAAGACAAGAGTCATATCAGGTTTTACAGGCAAAAACAAGTCAAAGTTTTCTGCTTCGATCCTGCTTTATAAAGATGAAAACGGCAGATATACCACCAGATTTGATTTCTCTGAAAATGTTAACGAACCGGTAGAGGGTGTTCAGTGTCCTGCCTGCGGTGGAAGTATCGTAAAAACAGGATACGGATATGCCTGCGAGAATAGGTTTAAAGAAGCCGAAAGCGAAAAATGTTATTTTGGAATCGGTGAGATCGCCGGTAAAAAGATTTCCGAAAATGATCTTTTAAGCCTGTTAAATAATGGCGAAACCGGCATAATCAACGGATTTAAGACAAAGAAAAACACTCCGTTTGCAGCCAAAATTAAACTCAGCAAAAATGAGGACGGAAGGTTTGTTACTGTCTTTGATTTTGAAGGCGTTGAAACACAGAAGCTTGAAGGAGTAAAATGCCCTGATTGCGGAGGCCCCATAGAGATAAAACAGACGGGATTCGGCTGTGGAAATTACAGTCCAGATGATCCGGAGTCCTGCAGATTTTTTATCGGTAAAATAGCCGGAAAGAAACTTTCTGCTTCAAATGTAAAGGAGCTTTTAAACAACGGCAGGACTTCAACCATCAGGGATTTTAAGTCGAAAAACGGCAATAAGTTTGATGCGGTTCTTATCTTAAAGAAAAACGAGGCAGGAAAGAGTGAGGTTTCTTTTGATTTTGAAAATGTGGAATCAAAAGTTGTAGATAATGTTTTATGTCCGGCCTGCGGCGGCAGGATAATCGTCACTAAATTCGGTTATTCCTGCGAAAATCATTTCAGAGAGGAGAACAAATGCTATTTTACCATCGGCGAGATAGCGGGCAAGAAACTTTCTGAAAGCGATGTTAAGGACCTTTTGACTGATAAAAAGACCAAAACCATCCGAGGCTTTAAAGGAAAGAATAAAAAGGCTTTCGACGCAGTTCTTGTGTTAAAGCCAAACGAAGATAAATTCGATATCGCCTTTGACTTTGAAAATGTTGAAGCAAAGGAGATAAAGGATGTAAAATGCCCTGTCTGCGGTGGGAAGATCGTCGTCACGCCCTTCGGATACGGCTGTGCAAATTATAACAAGGATGATCCGGAAAACAGTTGTAAATTCAGCATCGGGCAGGTCGCAGGAAAGAAGCTTTCCGAAAGTAATATAAAAGAGCTTTTATCCGTGGGAGAAACCGATGTCATAACAGGTTTTAAATCCAAAAAAGGAAGCAGATTCGATGCAAAACTTGCTCTTTCAAGGGATGAGAACGGTAAAGTTACCGGCATTAAATTTGTATTTGACGATACTGAAGAACTTTTGCCTGATATAAAATGCCCTAAATGCGGCGGTAATATCATAAGACTTCGAAACGGCTTTAAGTGTGAGAATTTTAAAAAGCCGGAAGAAGCAGGTGAAAATCCTTCGGAAGGTGAAATCAATAATGATTTAAGTCCCGGCCCCAAAAATGAAAACTTAAACCCCGAAGAAAACGGCTGTGATTTTTATGTTTCAAAGATCGCCGGAGTTTCTATCTCCGAGGAACAGTTAAATAAGCTTTTAAAGACCGGAAAAACAGATATTATAAATGAGTTTTTAAGTAAAAAAGGACTGTATTTTGATGCAAGACTTAAATTAAATGATGAAAAAAATATAGTATTTGATTTCGAAGGGGTATAATATCAGACATGGATTATTTTATGGAGGACATATTATGAGTGATATTAAGATCAAAGATTTATATGATTTGAATGAGACAATCGCAGCAGAAGTTTTCGAGGGATGCGAATATCCATGGGAAGTTTTGCCAAAGATCGGTGATTTTATCATTAAACTTGGAAACACTTTGCCTGCGGATAAGTTTGAAAAGAGGGGAGACGATATCTGGGTTGCTAAGTCGGCTAAGGTTGCTCCCACAGCAGACTTAAACGGACCGCTCATTATCGATGAGGATGCAGAGATCAGACACTGCGCTTTTATCAGAGGAAAAGCAATTGTCGGAAAGGGCGCCGTTGTGGGCAATTCCACAGAATTAAAGAATGTGATCCTCTTTAACAAAGTTCAGGTACCTCATTATAATTATGTGGGTGATTCCATACTGGGATTCAAATCCCATATGGGAGCGGGATCCATCACCAGCAATGTAAAGAGCGACAAGACCCTTGTGGTTGTAAAGGACGGAAACGAAAAATTCGAGACAGGATTAAAGAAATTCGGAGCCATGCTTGGTGACAATGTGGAAGTGGGATGCAATTCCGTTTTAAATCCCGGTACTGTAATCGGCAGATGCAGCAATGTTTATCCCACCTCCTGTGTGAGAGGTGTCATCCCTGCCGGACATATTTATAAAAACAAAACCGAAATCGTTATGAAAAAGTGTTGATGCATGTGGTAAAACATTTGATTTTTTAACTTGTTTTTGTCAATTTATGCTGGATTTTTCTTATGTAATATGAGAAAATAATTTGACTGCTTATAATATTAAATTAATATTATAGATCAACTAAATATTGAAAGGAGATTTCACATGATTTATTCAAAGGAAGTTGAAGAGATGTGTCCCGTTGCTCAGGGCGTACATCACGGTTGTGCTCCCATTCCCGAAGAAGCGAAGTGGGTTCAGGCCAAAAAAGTAGAAGATATTTCCGGATTTACACATGGTGTGGGCTGGTGTGCTCCTCAGCAGGGTGCCTGCAAGCTTTCACTTAACGTAAAGGAAGGTATTATACAGGAGGCTCTGGTTGAGACTATCGGTTGTTCCGGTATGACTCACTCAGCTGCTATGGCTGCTGAGATTCTTCCCGGACTTACAGTTCTGGAAGCTCTTAACACAGACCTTGTTTGTGATGCTATTAATACCGCTATGAGAGAGTTATTCCTCCAGATCGTTTACGGACGTTCACAGTCTGCATTCTCTGAGGAAGGTCTTGCTATCGGTGCCGGACTTGAGGACCTTGGAAAGGGTCTCAGAAGCCAGGTTGGTACAATGTACGGTACACTTGCAAAAGGACCTCGTTATCTTGAGATGGCTGAAGGTTATGTAACAGGTATCGCTCTTGATAAGGACGATCAGATCATCGGTTACCAGTTCGTTAACTTCGGCAAGATGACAGACTTCATCAAGAAGGGTGATGATCCTACAACAGCTTATGAGAAGTCAAAGGGCCAGTACGGTCGTGTTGCTGACGCTGTAAGAATCATCGATCCCAGAAAAGAATAAGATAAAGGAGGAAACTAAAATGGCATTATTTGAGTCATATGAAAGACGTATTGATAAAATCAACGCTGTTTTAAACAGCTACGGAATCTCCTCTATCGAAGAAGCTGAGAAGATTACCAAAGATGCCGGACTTGATGTATACAATCAGGTTAAGAGCATTCAGCCCATCTGTTTCGAGAACGCATGCTGGGCATACACAGTTGGCGCTGCCATCGCAATCAAGAAAGGTGCCAGAAAGGCTTCTGAAGCTGCTGCAGCTATCGGTGAAGGACTTCAGGCTTTCTGTATTCCCGGATCTGTTGCAGATACCCGTAAAGTAGGTCTTGGTCACGGTAACCTTGGCAAGATGCTTCTTGAAGAGGATACAGACTGCTTCTGCTTCCTCGCAGGACATGAGTCATTCGCTGCTGCTGAGGGTGCTATCGGTATCGCTGAAAAGGCAAATAAAGTTCGTCAGAAACCCTTAAGAGTTATCCTTAACGGTCTCGGAAAAGACGCTGCAAAGATCATTTCACGTATTAACGGATTTACATTCGTTGAGACAGAGTATGATCCTTATACAAACACTGTAAAGGAAATCGAGAGAATCGCTTACTCAGACGGCCTTCGTTCAAAGGTTAACTGCTATGGTGCAAACTCAGTTCCCGAAGGTGTTGCAATCATGTGGAAGGAGAACGTAGAGGTTTCCATTACAGGTAACTCCACAAATCCTACCAGATTCCAGCATCCCGTTGCAGGTACTTACAAGAAGGAAAGAGTAGAAGCAGGTAAGAAGTACTTCTCAGTTGCTTCAGGTGGTGGTACAGGACGTACACTTCACCCCGATAACATGGCTGCAGGTCCCGCTTCATACGGATTTACAGATACATTGGGAAGAATGCACTCAGACGCTCAGTTCGCAGGTTCTTCATCAGTTCCCGCTCACGTTGAGATGATGGGTCTTATCGGTATGGGTAATAACCCTATGGTTGGTGCTACAGTTGCTGTTGCCGTTTCCGTTCAGGAAGCTGCAGACGCAGGTAAGTTCTAATCATAGATAACTATATCTATCCTAAATGAATATTAAGAGACTTGTTTCGAGATGAAGCAAGTCTCTTTTTAAATGAAAAATACCTCCTATTTATAACAAAAGAGTATGTCGTTGTCGTATAAGTATTATGACTTGTTTCGTTGATTGTACCACTAACTAAACCTTTATAGATTTCCGGCATAAGACAGCCCTATATACAATCGCGTAAAAACAACATGTGTAAGACCAACTTCCAGATTGCATAATTATGGGGCTAAAATAGTTGAATTTTAAATTTCACTATACGATTAAAAATTTCACTTTACGACGTAAAATCTCGTACAGATTTATAGAATTACAGTTTTTTCGAAAATAGTGAAATTTAAACTGTAAGGTTTTTACTATTATTACAGTTTTAAATGATAAACTGCATAGATAACTGTAATGATAAAAAAATCATTACAGTAAAAATCTAAAGACTTATGTAAAAACTGTAATCCTGAAAAAAGCTTACAGTAAAATATAGGAAAAGTTTGAAATAACTGTAGAGTGTTGATTTGAAAAAAATTTGCTTACAGTTATTTTTAAAGAATATCTCAAAATACTGTAAAAGAATTGCTAATCAATGTTGGAGAGGTTTTTTGGGAGAGATCATTACGGAAATTTGAGTGAAAATTTGAGCGTAAAGTTGATGCCCTTGAACGTTTATGAATAAAAAAATGCGTTAAAAAGACTCATAAAAAACTGCGTTAATAAACTAGTAAAAAAACCTGCGTTAATAAACGCAGGTTTACATGCTCATTATTCTGTCTGGTCGTTAATTTCTTCACCGGTCTTTTGAGTTCCGTCTGAGTTTGTGATAACCACGTCGGCATCATCGGGAGTCTCACCGTGGAGAAATGAGATTATGATCTGAAGTCTTTTATATGCTCTGGAATAATATTCTTTTGCATAAGCTACTGTATATTCGTTATATCCTTCATTTCCATATGCTTCATGATACTTGTCAACAGCCTGTGTCATATAATCGGCAGATTCATCAGCAAGACTCTCGAGATAGTCAAATTCCTCAGGAAAATCAAGTTCCGCAAATCCGTCAAAGTTTACTTTTAACTCATCAAGATAGGACAGCAGATCATCAACTGCTCCTTCCGATTCTGGGTCTATACCGTTGATCTCGTCATCTATGATGGACACCTGAGTGCAAAAATCATTCATGGATGTTGTAAATTCATCAGGTAATTGCTCCTTGGCATTACTTCCGCATGCTGTAATGATAAAGCTCACAGATAGTAAAAGAGCAAGCATTTTTTTCTTCAAAATCAAGTCCTCCGCTTTCGTTCATTACTATAAAATCTATCATAATTTTGAATATTATTCAATATTTATGTTAATAATGCTTCTTTACCTTTGGACAGTGTTTTGTTATTATTAACGTGTTAACGCAATAAATTTTGTAACAGAGGATCTTTGCTTTGAACAAAAAAGAATTTCATGAGATTTTAGATAAAAAAATAGTCTTTTTGGACGGAGCCATGGGTACTAATCTGGTTAAAGCAGGAATGCCTGCAGGTGTCTGTACAGAAAAATGGATCATGGACCATGAAAAGATCGTAGAGGATCTGCAAAAAGAGTATATCCTGGCCGGTTCAGACATTCTGTATTGCCCCACATTTACGGCAAACAGAGTGAAATTAAAAGAGTTTGATCTCGAAGACAGGCTGGATGAGATAAACAAAAGAATGGTTGATATCTCAAAGAGGGCCTGTAAAGCTGCCGGGAAAAATGTGATCCTTGCCGGGGATATAACAATGACGGGCCTCACCTTGGAGCCCCTTGGAAATACAAGTATAGATGAACTTATAGATGTTTATAAGGAACAGATATTAAGTCTTAAAAATGCAGGTGTGGATATCATAGTAGTTGAAACCATGATATCTTTGGCTGAGACCAGAGCGGCCGTGATTGCATGCAAAGAAGTCTGTGACCTTCCCATAATCGCAACCCTTTCTTTTGAAAAAGACGGAAGGACCGTTTACGGAACAGATGCAAAAAGCGCTGCTATCGTCCTTGAAAGCCTGGGGGTTGATGCCATCGGAGCCAATTGTTCATCCGGACCCGAAGCCATGAGTAAAGTTATAGAGAATATGGCTTCTGTAGTAGGAATTCCTCTTATCGCAAAACCTAATGCGGGAATGCCTGTTATAGATGAAAACGGAAATGCGGCTTATTCCATGGGGCCTGAGGAATTTGTGAAGGAGTTTAGGTCATTATGTGATGCGGGAGCCACCGTTATAGGCGGATGCTGCGGATCAGATCCCGAATTTATAAGACTTTTACATGATACTTATAAAGATTCGTTCAAAAAGCGCCCGTTTACAAAAAAGCGCCTTCTTTCATCTGAGAGACAGACTCTTGAAATCAGTCTTGACAATGAATTCTATATTATCGGTGAGAGAATCAATCCTACGGGAAAGAAAGCTCTGCAGGCTGCTTTGTTAAACGGTGATTATGAACCTGTCAGAGAATTTGCCATGGCTCAGGAGGAAACGGGAGCCGTAATACTTGATGTCAATGTGGGCATGGGCGGTATCAATGAAAAGGAAGTGATGCTAAATGCCATAAAAGAGGTTATCAGCGTCACAAACCTGCCTCTTTCTCTTGATTCAAGTGATATAAATGTTTTGGAAGCAGCACTTCGTATGTATCCCGGAAGAGCGCTTATAAATTCAGTTTCTCTGGAAAAGATCAAGTTTGAAAAACTTTTGCCCATCGTTAAAAAATACGGTGCTATGTTTATCCTCCTTCCTTTAAGCGACGAAGGGCTTCCTGCAAATAAGGAAGAAAAGATAAATATCATCAAAAAAGTTTATGACAGGGCGATAAGCCTGGGATTTACAAAGGAAGATATATTTGTGGACGGCCTGGTGACCACTGTGGGTGCTAATAAAACTGCCGGAAAGGAAGTACTTGAGACCATCAAGTGGTGCAAAGAAAACGGTCTTGCCACTTCCTGCGGTTTATCAAATATTTCATTCGGACTGCCCAAAAGACCTGCTGTGAATTCAACATTTTTACATATCGCCGCTGAAAACGGACTTACTTCAGCCATTATGAATCCGACACTGGATGCAAGTGTATATGATGAGTTTGCTGCGGATATGCTCTTGGGAATAAAAGGCGCAGACCTTAGATACATTGAGCATATAAACAGCCTCGAAGAAACCTTTGAAAAAAACATTGTTTCAGACAATGGTCCAAAGGATCATATAAAAATACTAACCGATTGTGTGCTTAAAGGTAATAAGGCAAAGGTTTGTGATCTTACAAAAGAAGCCATAGAAGCGGGCATTGATGCAAAAAATATTCTCGATGAAGCTTTTTTACCTGCCATAAATACTGTTGGGGATTATTTTGATAAGGGAAAATATTTCCTGCCTCAGCTTATCGGTTCGGCTGAAACCATGAAAATGGGTATAGGCGTGCTGGAGCCGTATTTACTTAACGGCAATTCAACAAACGATGAAAAGACCATAGTAATTGCCACGGTGGAAGGAGACATCCATGATATCGGTAAAAATCTGGTGGCTCTGATGCTAAAAAACTATGGATATAATGTGGTAGATCTTGGAAAAGATGTGTCAAAAGATGTTATAATTGATGCTGCAATTAAGGAAAATGCAGGAATAATTGCATTATCTGCCCTTATGACCACCACCATGGTAAGGATGAAAGAGGTCATAGATGAGGTAAAACGCAGGAATTTGCCCATAAAGGTTATGGTAGGAGGAGCTGTGATCACAGAAGATTACGCAAAACTCATCGGTGCCGACGGGTATTCAAAGGATGCTGCGGAGGCCGTAAAGGTTGCCGGAGTTCTTATTAACAGCTAAAGGGAGGAATTTAAATTGAACGGTGCAGATGCGATCATCAAATGTTTGGAAGCAGAGGGTGTCAAAGAGGTTTTCGGTTACCCCGGAGTTGCCATTTGCCCTTTTTACAACAGTATATTAAATTCAAAGGTTAAGTCGATTTTAGTACGTACCGAGCAGAATGCTGCACATGCGGCAAACGGTGTCTCAAGGATTACGGGAAAACCGGGAGTCTGTGCAGTTACAAGCGGCCCCGGTGCCACGAATGTGATTACCGGTATCGCCACAGCTTTTGCAGATTCAATACCTATGATATGCATAACCGGTCAGGTTAACTCCGAACTTTTGGGAAGCGATGTTTTCCAGGAAGCAGATATCACAGGTGCGGTGGAATCCTTCGTAAAATACAGCTATCTGGTAAAGGATGCCAATGATATTCCCCGGATATTTAAGGAAGCTTTCTATATTGCCAACACCGGCAGAAAGGGACCGGTTCTCATTGATATTCCCATTGATGTGCAGAATGCCACAGTTTCAAAGTTCGTTTATCCCGAGACTGTCTCCCTTCGTACATATAAGCCCACTGTAAAAGGTCATGCCGTTCAGATAAAGAAGGTATGTAAGGAGCTTGAAAGAGCAAAGAGACCCATAATCTGTGCGGGAGGTGGCGTTCAGTTAAGCAATGCCTGCGAAGAATTAAGAGCTTTTGCTGAAAAATTCAATATACCCGTAGTTACCACTATGATGGGAATCGGCGTTATGCCCACAAATCATCCCTTAAATTTCGGAATGGTCGGAAATAACGGAAAAGGTTATGCGAACAAAGCCATGAACGAGTCCGACGTGATCATCATGGTGGGCGCAAGAGTAGCTGACAGAGCGGTTTCACAGCCTGATCTTATTACAAAGAATAAGATTTTGATCCATATGGATGTGGATCCTGCAGAGATCGGAAAGAATGCGGTTTCTTCTATTCCTATCGTAGGCGATGCAAAGCATATTTTAAAAGATATGACTGAGTCAGAATTTGTGACCGATACAAAAGAGTGGCTTGAAACATTAAAGGAGTACAAAATCCAATACGCTCCAAAGAGGAATCCCAATCCGGGATATGTGGATCCTGCCGTGTTTATCACAAAACTCTCCGAGAAAATGGAAGATGATGCCATTTACGTGGCAGATGTGGGACAGAACCAGATTTGGTCCTGCGGATATCATATTGTAAAAAACGGAAGATTTTTGACCAGCGGCGGTATGGGAACCATGGGTTATTCGATTCCTGCCGCAATGGGATGTAAAGAGGCAGATACGGGCAAACAGGTCATCGCAGTGTGCGGTGACGGGTCTTTCCAGATGTCAATGTGCGAGCTTGCTACATTAAAACAGCACGGGATCAACATAAAGATAATAGTTTTAAAGAATAATTATCTCGGCATGGTAAGACAGTATCAGCACAACGCTTACAAGGATAATTATTCAATGGTTGAACTGACAGGAAGCCCCGATCTTTCAAAACTTTCCGAGAGTTATGGAATTGATTTTATGAGACTTACCGATATGAAGGATGCGGATGAAGTGATCGACAGGTTTTTAAAGGGCGATGACAACACCGTTATTCTTGAATGTATCATCGATCCCATGGATCTGGTATAGAAAAGAGGTTTGTATGATGAAAAAGAGAATTTATTCGGTTCTTGTAGAAAACCGGTCCGGTGTACTTTGTAAAGTTGCGGGATTGTTTTCCAGAAGATGTTACAATATCGATTCTTTGGCAGTTGGCGAGACAGATGATCCCACAGTTTCAAATATGACCATCGTATCAAGCGGAGACGACAGGACAATTGAACAGATCGAGAAGCAATTGAACAAAAAGCTGGATGTCATCAAAGTAAAGACCTTTGAAGAACAGCAATGTGTCACCAGAGAATTGATGTTAATTAAAATAAAATATAATAAGACAAATCGTAAGGAAATCATGGAGATCTGCGAGATCATGAAGGTTGAGATAGTTGATATGTCAAAGCATATGATGATGCTTCAGATATGTGATACCCCTGACAAAATTAAACTTCTGATCAATCTTTTCCAGTCCATCAGCATCGTTGAAGTGGCTCGAACAGGAACCCTTGCACTTGCCAAATGTTGTGAAAATGATGTTTCGGATTGATTTATTTTAACCAAGTATTGATGTAATTTAACGTTTTAAATTGTTAAAGCGTTTTGTGTTGACATTAGCATTCTAAATTGATATATTTTTAAATAAAAGATTTGATGAAGGTGTTAAAAATGCAGAAAAAAGTATTTCAATTATTGGCTGACAATACTTCAGGAGTGCTTTCCCGTATCTCCGGACTCTTTTCCAGAAGAGGCTATAATATTGAAAGTATCACAGCCGGAGCAACTCACGATCCCAATGTGACCAGGATCACCATCGTGGCTTCTGGAGATGATGAGATCCTTGAACAGATCGAAAAACAGGTTGCAAAATTGATTGATATTAAAGATATCAGAGAATTGAAACCTGAAGAATCCGTTTACAGGGAACTTGCTCTTGTAAAGGTAAGAGCTGAGGATGACAGACGTCAGGGCGTCATTGCCATCGCCAATATTTTCCGTGCAAATATCATAGATGTTGCCACGGACAGTATGATCATTGAGGTGACAGGTAATCAGTCAAAAATCGATGCGTTCATTCAGTTGCTTCATGAATATGAGATCATTGAGATCGCAAGGACCGGAATTGCCGGCCTTAACCGCGGTACCGAAAAGCTGGTACATTTTTAAATCAGTTAACTCTGGGGAAACCTATCAGTTATAAAATAATTAATCTATATTTATTCGGAGGAATGAAAAATGGCTAAAATTTTTTATCAGGAAGACTGTAACCTGTCCTTGTTAGAGGGAAAGACCATTGCTATTATCGGTTATGGTAGCCAGGGACACGCACACGCACTTAATCTTAAGGATTCCGGATGCCATGTCATTATCGGTCTTTATGAAGGCTCTAAATCATGGGCTAAGGCTGAGGCACAGGGATTTGAGGTATATACAGCTGCAGAAGCTGCAAAGAAGGCTGACATTATTATGATCCTTATCAATGATGAGAAGCAGGCTGACCTTTATAACAAGGATATCGCTCCCAATCTTGAAGCAGGAAATATGTTGATGTTTGCACACGGTTTCAACATCCATTTCGGATGCATCAAGCCCCCTGCAAATGTTGATGTAACAATGATCGCTCCCAAGGGCCCCGGACACACAGTTCGTTCAGAGTACCAGGCAGGAAAGGGTGTTCCTTGTCTCGTAGCTGTTCATCAGGATGCTACAGGTAAGGCTCAGGATCTTGCACTTGCATATGCTCTCGGAATCGGTGGAGCAAGAGCAGGCGTTCTTGAGACTACATTCAGAACTGAGACAGAGACAGACCTCTTCGGTGAGCAGGCAGTTCTTTGCGGTGGTGTATGTGCACTTATGCAGGCCGGTTTTGAGACACTTGTTGAGGCAGGATATGATCCCAGAAATGCATACTTTGAGTGTATCCACGAGATGAAGCTTATTGTTGACCTTATTTATCAGTCAGGTTTCGCAGGAATGAGATATTCAATTTCAAATACAGCTGAGTACGGTGACTATGTAACAGGTCCCAAGCTCATTACAGAAGAGACAAAGAAGACAATGAAGAAGATCCTTTCCGATATCCAGGATGGTACATTCGCAAAAGAATTCCTTCTTGATATGTCTCCCGCAGGTAAGCAGGTTCACTTCAATGCCATGAGAAAGCTTCATGCTGAGCATCCTTCAGAGAAGGTTGGCGAAGAGATCAGAAAGCTTTACAGCTGGAACAACGAAGCAGATAAGCTTATCAACAACTAATCATTTGAATTTAAATATTTTAAAAGAGAAGGTGAAAGCCTTCTCTTTTTTATTTTTGCATTGCATACAAATTATTTTTGAATTATATTATTATTTATCGTTATTTAACTTTTAGATTAATACGAAAGGCTTTATTTATGTCTGAGAGTAAAAAATATGAGATAGATATGTGTAACGGACCGCTCCTTGGGAAGGTATTATTGTTTTCGATACCTCTTATCCTGTCCGGTGTTTTGCAGCTGTTATTTAATGCGGCTGACACTGTTGTGGTGGGAAGATGGGCAGGAAACAACGCCCTGGCAGCTGTGGGAGCAACAAGTTCTCTGGTAAATCTTCTTGTAAATTTGTTTATCGGTCTCTCCATCGGTGCAAATGTTCTTGTGGCCAGATATTTTGGTTCTGATCAAAAGGATGAGCTGACAGAGATGGTTTCCACATCTGTTGTAACAGCATTTTTGAGCGGTATAATACTGATATTTTTAGGTTTTTTTTTGGCGCGACCCCTTTTGGTTCTTATGAAGACACCAAAAGACATTATCGATCTGTCTGTTTTATATTTAAAGATCTATTTTGCCGGCATGCCTTTTTTGATGCTTTATAATTTCGGAAGTGCGATATTAAGAGCCATAGGAGACACCAGGCGTCCGCTTATATATCTGTCGGCGGCCGGTGTTTTAAATGTTTTATTAAATCTGATCTTTGTGATAGTCTTTAACATGAGTGTGGCGGGAGTTGCTCTTGCAACAACTATTTCCCAGGGTTTATCGGCGTTTTTGGTGATCAGGTGTCTTTACGTCACAGACGGAGATTACAAGCTGATAATCTCAGAACTTAGGATCTCTCCCGAAAAGATGATCAAAATGTTTCAGATCGGAATTCCTGCCGGAGTTCAGGGCATGTTTTTTTCCATATCAAACATGCTGATCCAGTCAGCAGTAAATTCGTTCGGTTCCATTGTGGTTGCGGGTAATACTGCCTCCGGAAATATCGAAGGATTTGTTTACATATCCATGAATGCCATATATCAGACATCCATAAGCTTTGTGGGGCAAAATTATGGTGCAAAGAAATTTGACAGAATAAAAAAGATCATAATATTAAACCATTTTGTCGTATTTTTTGTAGGCTGCATCATGGGATTTATGGCATATTATTTCAGAAACGGACTTGTATCCATATATTCAACGGACCCTGAAGTCATATTTTACGGTGCAAAGCGTCTTTCCATCATATGTTCCACATATTTTCTCTGCGGAATGATGGACGTGGCTGTGGGCCTTATCAGGGGAATGGGATATTCTTTGATGCCAATGTTTGTATCCCTTTTGGGATCCTGCGTTTTCAGGATAGTTTATATTTATACTTATTTTGCCGCTCACAGAAGTCTTGAAGTGTTATATATGTCATATCCCATCAGCTGGTTTTTGACCTGGAGCGTACATATTATCTGTATGATCGTGATCTTTAACAGAGAAAAGAGAAAGATAAGTACTCTGGAAAGTAAATAAAAAATAATATATAATTTCCTCTTTAATTATTGAAACATATGTTCGCATATGATAATATTAATAAATAAAGAGGAGATTTTTTATGTTTGCTTATATTGACGGTATTCTGGATTTCGCAGAGGACGACCTTGCCGTTTTGGATGTAAACGGTGTGGGATATAATATCATTATTTCATCCAGAACTTTATCTTTGCTTCCCGGATGCGGTGAGAGAGTTAAGCTTTATACTTATACCGCAGTAAGAGAGGATGCCTTTTTACTCTATGGTTTTTTATCAAGAGCCGAACTCAATCTGTTCAAAATGCTCATAACAGTTAACGGAATCGGTCCCAAGGGCGGATTGTCAATACTTTCTGCTTTTGACCCCGAAGAACTTAAATTTGCCATCCTGTCTCAGGATGCAAAGACCATTTCAAAGGCTCCGGGCATTGGTTTAAAAACCGCAGAGAGGCTTATAGTTGACCTAAAAAACAAGGTGGACATGGTATTTTACGATGGTTCATCTTCCGCAAAGGCTCTAAAGGCTCCTACGAAAGAAAGCGAAGAATACAGAGATGCCATCGAAGGACTTATGGCTCTTGGTTATTCCGGAACAGATGCCACCAGAGCGGTTAACTCTCTGGGAGATATAGAGGGACTTACTGCTGCAAAGATAGTAAGAGCCGCTTTAAAGAAAATGTAAGGGAGTTTTTTATAAATGGCTGATAACAGGATAATCGAGACCACAATCCGCAAAGAGGAAGCTAAGACTGAAAAGTCCTTAAGGCCGCAGATGCTTTCGGATTATATCGGTCAGTCAAAGATAAAAGATAATTTAAAGATATATATAGAAGCCGCAAAGAACCGTGGTGAGCCTCTTGATCACTGCCTTTTTTACGGACCTCCCGGACTTGGAAAGACTACACTTGCATCCATTATAGCCAACGAAATGGATGTGAATATCAAAGTCACAAGCGGTCCCGCCATCGAAAAACCCGGGGATATGGCTGCAATACTCAGCCAGCTTGACGACGGTGATCTGTTGTTTATCGATGAGATACACCGTTTAAACAAGCAGGTAGAAGAAGTATTATATCCCGCAATGGAGGATTTTTGCATTGATATCATGATGGGAAAGGGTGCCGGTGCAAAATCCATGCGAATAGAACTTCCCAAATTTACCCTTGTGGGAGCTACCACCAGAGCAGGACTTTTATCAGCTCCTTTAAGAGACAGGTTCGGACTTATAAATCATATGGATTATTATACTATTTCCGAACTTAAGCAGATCATTTTAAATTCCGCAATGGTCCTTAATGTAAAGATAGATTCAGAGGGTGCTGTGGAGCTGGCAAAGCGAAGCAGAGGAACCCCCAGACTTGCCAACAGGCTCTTAAAGAGAGTCAGGGATTTTGCGGAGGTCAAATTTGAGGGCGACATTACGGAAGATGTTGCTTCAAAAGCATTGGATTCACTTGATGTGGATTCTATGGGATTAGATAATGTGGACAGAGGTCTGATCTTAACGATCATAGATAAATTTGCCGGAGGGCCTGTTGGATTAGATACCCTGGCTGCATCAATCGGAGAGGACTCCGGAACCATTGAGGATGTTTATGAGCCGTATCTGATCAAAAACGGATTCATTAACAGAACTCCAAAGGGAAGAGTTGCGACAGACCTTGCATATTCCCATTTTTCAAGGTTAAAGCCAAATAATTAAAGATTATACTTGTTTTGCTCCTGTATGTGATATATAATAAATCTAGTATTAGTTTCTTTGAAACAAACAATATTTAGTAGTATGTATCTAAGAAGGAGTACGAAATGTCTGCTAAAACAGATACAGAGGTCATAATCGGTGGAAAAGTATTTACTTTAAGCGGTTATGAGAGTGAGGAATATCTTCAAAAGGTAGCCTCATATATCAACAATAAAATCAATGAATATAGTAAGGTTGACAGTTTCAGACGCCTGCCGATGGACAATCAGAACGTATTGCTCCAGTTAAACATTGCTGATGATTATTTTAAGGCCAAAAAACAGATCAGCATGCTGGAGAATGAAGTTGCCGCCAAGGATAAAGAATTATATGATTTAAAACATGATCTTATCTCTTCACAGATGAAGATCGAAGGTTCCGAGAAACGTGCAAAAGAATTGCAGGCACAGTTAAATGATTGCGAACGCAAGATTGTGAGACTTGAAACAGAATTAAAAGAAAAGTAAATTGAAGGCTGTCCCTTAAGGACGGCCTTTTGTCTTTATGTAATAGGAAACAATTTTTCTTTTACATTAACGAACTAAGAGGAAACTTTATGAAAAAAGTTGAATTACTTGCCCCTGCGGGTAATAAGGAAAGTTTTTATGCTGCGGTATATGCCGGAGCGGATGCAGTATATCTGGGTGGAAAATTATTCGGTGCAAGAGCATATGCAGATAATTTTGAAGTTGAAGATATCTGTGAATGTATCAGATATGCCCATCTTTTTAATAAAAAAGTATATATGACGACCAATACTTTGATGAAGCAGAGAGAGACAGACAGGCTTGTGGATTTTTTAAAACCCATGTATGAAGCAGGTTTGGACGGCTGCATCATACAGGATATAGGTGCTTTATATTTATTACGGGAAAACTTTCCCGGGATGGAGCTTCATGCCAGCACTCAGATGACTCTAGCAAATGAATACGGTCCCGAATACTTAAAGAAATTCGGAGTTTGCCGTGTTGTTCCTGCCAGAGAATTATCTTTAAGAGAGATTAAAAAAATAAAGGAAAATACAGGACTTTCCCTGGAATGCTTTATCCACGGAGCCATGTGTTATTGTTATTCGGGCCAGTGCCTATTCAGTTCAAGCCTTGGGGAAAGAAGCGGAAACAGAGGTCGCTGTGCTCAGCCCTGCAGGCTTTTTTACAGTGTAAGTGCAAAAGAAGGTAATACTGATCCTCTTTATCCACTAAGCCTTAAGGATATGTGTACCATTGAATATCTTCCGGCTCTGATCAAGTCCGGCATTGATTCTTTTAAGATAGAAGGCCGCATGAAGAGGCCCGAATATGTTGCAGGTGTCACTTCCATATACAGAAAATATATTGACCGTATATATGAAAATATGCCTGAGAAGGACATTATTTCCATCGAAAAAAAGGATCTTGAAACCTTGTCCTCTCTTTATATCAGGAGCGAAAAACAAAACGGTTATTATTTTAAAAGAAACGGCAGGGATATGGTAACTTTATTCTCCCCTGCGTATACACAGACTCCGGAAGACCTGCTAAAAAGGATTGGAGATGAATACCTTGGCAAAAAACTCAGGTTAAAAATAAGTGCTTCCTGTTTATTTTCACCGGGTAAAAAGGCTTATATTTCACTTAAGTACGGAGATATCACAGCGGAAGTTTACGGTAATGAGGTTGAGGTATCTCAAAATAAGCCTGTTTCCTATGATAATGTCAAAAAGCAATTATCAAAAATGGGAGAGACCTTCTTTGAATTAAAAGATCTTGATATTAATATTTCCGAAAATGCTTTTTATCCCCTTGGTGCCATAAATGCACTCAGGCGCGAAGCTGTTAAACTGCTTGAAGAAAAGATAATTGCCGCAAATGGTTTTAAAGTTTCCAGGGATTTTACGAAAACAAGTATTGGAAAGTTAGAGGGTGCAGAGAAAATCTCTCAGATCATAAAAGGATTAAGCGTTCTTGTTTCCTCATATGAACAGTTTAAGGCGGTATCTGAATTTATCGGATCAGGACAACTTAAAATCATATATATAGAAAGCCATATATATGAAAAGTTTACATATGATGAGTTTTCAAATATAAAAAAGAAAGATCCCGGGCTTTCTATGATCCTGGCCCTTCCTTATGTTCTTAGAGACAGCAGCGAAAAAAGGCTTTCGGATATTCTGGAAAGCTTATGTTTTAAAGATCTGTTTGACGGATGCCTCGTCAGGAGCCTGGATGAACTTGGTTTTTTAGAGCGCTGCTTTTCAGATAAAAAGCTTACACTTATAGGTGATGCAGGTTTATATACCTGGAACAGGGAAAGTTTTGAAGCTTTTAATGATGATATTGATATTCAGACCCTTCCTTTTGAACTAAAAAGAGAAGAGTACAGATATTTGGAACATGGAGCCGTACCTCTTGAGAAAATTGTATACGGCAGGGTCCCCATGATGATAACCGCAAACTGTGTTATAAAGACTTCCTTTGGTTGCAGAAACGGAAAAGACGAAGGGTTTGCATATTTAAAGGACAGAATAAATACCGGATTCCCGGTAAAAGTAAACTGTAATGACTGCAGTAATATAATATATAACAGTGTTCCTCTATCCCTTCATGATTCTTACAGATTCTTAAAGGATGAATATCTCTGCAGGCTGGAGTTTACTACGGAAAATTCCGAAGAGGTAAAGACTGTTCTTCGTTTTTTTTACGAAGGATACATAAATACAAAGAAAGCACCCTTTGAATATACTACCGGCCATGAAAAGAAAGGAGTTGAGTAATTAAAGGTTTACTTATTGCTCATCTTGGTCTATACTTGCTAGTAGTTAAAAACACACCACAGGAGGAATTGCAATGATAGAAGCAACAAGCTGCGGAGGTGTGGTCATTTTTCGAGGAAAGATCCTTCTTTTATACAAGAATTACAGGAATAAATATGAAGGATGGGTTCTTCCAAAGGGAACCGTTGAGGAGGGCGAACAGTTTGAGGAAACTGCACTCAGAGAGGTAAAGGAGGAGACAGGTGCCACCGCTTCGATCTTAAAGTATGTAGGACACAGTGAATATACCTTTTCCATTCCCGATGATGTGGTAAATAAGACTGTTCAATGGTATTTGATGAAGGCTGACAGTTACTACAGTAAGCCTCAAAGAGAAGAACATTTTGTAGATTCAGGCTTCTATAAATATCATGAAGCTTATCATCTTCTGAAGTTTTCCAATGAAAAGCAGATACTTGAGAAAGCATACAACGAATATTTGTCTTTAAAGAAAAATAACCAGCTTTAGTTTAGCAAAAAACATCCGGCATCTTTGATGCCGGATGTTTACTTATACAACGCCTATTATTGACATTTCATTATGTTCCAACAGATCCATGATATCGTTATTATCATTTTTGATGATGGGACGGGAGAATTTATTCGGATGGATGATCAAAACTTCCCATTCGCTTCCGTCAGACAGCCTGATCCTCTTACCGATCTGCGAATCTGCGATACTTTTCATCACAGGGATTAAAATCTCCGCATCATATTTATCAAGAGAATCCTCAAATCTGCCCAGGATCTCAAATGGAGAGAGTGCAGTTCTGTGGGGTCTTGGAGAAGCCATGGCCGTATAGGAATCTATGATACCCATGTATCGGGCATAATTATCGATATTTTCGATATGAAGCTTCATAGGATATCCGGAACCGTCAGTTCTCTCGTGATGCATCAATACAGCATTTTTTATATGAGAATTCAGGTTCAGATTCTTTACCATATCATATCCGAGCTTAGGATGAGTTTTTACCGTATCATATTCCTCATCTGTAAGCTTTCCGTTTTTCCATAAAATATCATACGGAAGCTTTAATTTTCCGATATCGTAATAGAATCCGCATAGGATGAGTGTCTTCTTTGCCTCAAAATTCATGCTCATCCAGTTGGCTATGGAACCGCCTAAAAGCGCTGAGTTTAAACATTGTGTAAATGTAAGTTCATCCTCGTTCGGGATCATATTGTAGAGATAATCCAGGATGCTGAATCTTGAGGGGAGCAGGTCCTCCAATTCCGAATACATACTTAATAAAAGGTCATCGGGGATCTTTGTATTGTTATTTACAAATTTCATGAAAAACTCTTTGAATTTCAAAAGGACATAATCATACTTTGTCCTGAACTTAATGAATTTCTCATCATATTGAAGTTTTTCATAGTGGGTTGTTGCAAAATCGACAGCTTCCAGAATAGAAACACACAGAATGGGATATCTGTTTAATTTAGATATTTTTTCCGGATCCAAAGAGGTGTTTTTTTTGAAGATAACATTGCCGTTGTGGATGATATCTTCACCGATCACCATTCCCGGCTCTAACTCCATTTTAGTAATAGTTCTCATTAAAAATCCCCCATAAAATTTATATTTTAAGTATAGAATAGACTGAAAAAAATATCAATCAAATAAATTAATCAAATCATATACTTCACATTATTTATTATGTTATAATATTCAAAGTGTGGAGGGTTTTATGCC
>JAILHH010000023.1 GCA_024695935.1 Acetatifactor sp. | reverse complement strand
TAGTGTTTTGCAAAATGGCAAAACATATGGGTTTAAAGTTTATTTGATTGGACCACCTGATGATGAATGGGTTGATAAGGTATATCTTGAAGCCAAGAGAATTAGAGAACTAAAATGTAAATAGAATTGCCAGATAAATTCAAATTTATTGAGGTGAAGCGATAGTAAGTTATTCCGGAAGATAATGGTCTTGAGGAATAGATAAGAATGGTAAAGCAGATCGTTTATTCATTATAGAAGAGGAGGCCGGGTAATGGAAAAAGGAAATGTATTGGTCATAGGGAATTCAGGTGTTGGAAAGTCGACGCTGATTAATGCTGTCCTGGGAGAGAATGTGGCGGAGACCAGCTGGGGAAATACGGGGACAACGAAGGAACTAAAAATATATGAGAATGATGAGGTCCCTTTTCGAATTATTGATACCGTTGGCTTTGAGCCTTCTTTTGTGAAAGAGTTAAGGGCTATCAATGCGGTTAAGAAATGGTCAAAGGATGCTGCTAAGAATGGTGAGAATGATAAGAAAATCAGCACCATTTGGTTTTGTGTGGATGGTACATCGAGAAAACTCTTTGCAAAGACGATTAAGGATTTATCCTCTGCGACAAAGATGTGGGAATCAGTACCGATTATTGTTGTAATAACTAAGTCATATTCTGTACCTGAGAGAAAAGAGAATATTCAGATGGTGCAGAATGCTTTTGCAAAGCAAAAGATATCAAAGAATTTGCATGAAGTTATACCAGTGGTGGCGTCAACGTATGTACTTAATGATACGGCCTTCGCAGCTCCTGAAGGAATTGCAGAGCTGATTGACACCACAAATAATTGCTTACCTGAAGGAATTAAGGCAGCTGATCGAGATATTAATACATATAAGTTAAAGCGGAAAAATGTTCTCTCTCAAAGTTTGATCGGGACTGTCACAACCGCTGGAGTAGTGGTTGGTGCAATTCCCATCCCGCTTGCGGATGCTGCGATATTAACGCCGATAGAAATTGCTGAAGTAAATGCTCTTGCGGGAATATACGAAATAGGAAAGAGTGAGAATTCTAAGAATTTCATCAATTCAATTATTGAGGTCGGAACGGTAGGAGCAGCAGCTAAAGCGCTAATTAGCGCGATTAAGGCAATTCCAGGCATTAATATCGCAGGCGCTGTATTAAACGCAGTGATTGCTGGGTCATTTGTTTGCACTATTGGTGAAACATCTAGATATCTCTTTGAACAGGTTTACCTCGGAAAAAAGACATTGGACGATATTGATTGGGCCAAGAAAATTCTGGAGTCAAAACTCGCCAATGAGACTATGGATAAGATTAACAAGGTCATTGAGCAGGTTTCGCAGAACTCGGATAATAAGTCCATTGCAGAAATAATAGCTAAGGTTTTCTTTGAAAAAGGATGAAATCAAAGACAGTAGCTCACTGCAGAGTTGGAAAACATGTATTAGTGTTGCTTTCTGAAGTATCAGATGTAGATATGAAACAGGGATAGTTTTAGAATTCGATAATATCCATAAAAGCCCAGGTGGTAGTGAGAGCTACTGTCTGGGTTTTTATTTATGTTATTGAGCATTGCTCATAAGATAATTATGAAGAATTTGGAACAAAAAGAAAACCCCAAACCCCTCATGAATGAGGGGCGGGGGAGTTGGTATGTTCCGGCATTACAAATTATATCTATGAAGTATCCGAAAGCTGTATTTGCAATGGACAGTGCTTTTTACTATCATGGCTTGACCGATGTAATTCCTGAAAAATATTGTATAGCCACGGACAGGGATGCTGCAAAAATTTGCCAAAAAAATATAATTCAGATTTTCGAAAATAAGAATTTGTTAAATCTCGGAGTTGAACAAATGGAAAGGGAAGGATGTGTGATTAACATATACAGCAATAGTTCTTTTCACCTCGCGAAAAAAACATGCCCTGTAATGAAAGGAGGAATGCACTGTATTTAGAAATGGAAATATGACAGTGTAAATTTCATATGAATATAACAGGGCAATCGGCAAAGGATATTTTCAAAAGGGATTCTTTACAATTGAATATTGACGAGGAGGTGATTGATATTAACAACAATCCGGAACGTTATAGTGGCGTATATAAAGATTTGGCAGAGCTGGTTGGGGATGCTGCTACATTAAAAATTTGGAAGAACTTTTCCGGACTTAATATCACATTTCCGCAGAAGCTCTATTCAATTGAATTTCGCAAGGAATTTATCATGGAAAACATGGAAATTATGAAACCTTTTGAGATGGCAAAAATGTTGGACCTCTCAGAAAGAAGGGTTCGTCAGATAATTGCAGATATAAGGGCGCAAAAGCAGTAAATATCATACTAGCATTGAGTATAATGTGGTTATTACATATATTTGATGGTATAATTATAAAAGAATGTAAACTAAATTAACACCTATAGTTTAGAACGTAAAAATCTAGGAGGATTCTCATGGTATTTTGTACGAATTGCGGGAAGAAAGTATCAGCAGGTGTAAAGTTTTGTCCTGAGTGTGGGACACCAATTTCAAATGAAGGCTCTGGAGAGCGTAAGCAAGTTTTTGAGGGAAGTGTTCATAAGTGCCCCAATTGTGGAGAGCCAATAAAAGCTTTTAGTACGAAATGCTCGGCGTGTGGTTATGAGTTCCGAGAGGCTCCTACGTCTGCTACGGTTAAGGAATTTGCAAGACAGCTTCAGGAAATAGAGTCCAAAAGAAAGGGCAAATCAAAGCTATCTAGTGTGGCAGAGGCGTTTGGAGTAAAAGCAAAAGATACTACAGACGAGCAGAAGATAAATCTTATACGTAATTTCTCTGTGCCAAACTCTAAAGAAGATGTCCTGGAATTTATGATCTTGGCATCTTCTAATATAGATGTGAGCGCGTATGAAAATAATAACGATCCTACTGCTAAAGATGTCTCAAATGCGTGGATAGCCAAAACGGATCAGGTATATCAGAAAGCAAAGCTTTCATTTTGGTACAGAACCAGAATTTGCGAGAATACAAGAAATGTATGACACGAAAATGAAAGCTGTAAAAAAGAGCAAAGGTAAGGTGAAGAAAATCCTTATCGGAGCGATTGCAGCATATGCTGCCTTGATGGCCATTATATTCATTATGATAGGAGTGGAAAATGGGAGAGAGTCTAAGCTGGATAAGCAACTGAATGCTACTGTGGCAGAGATTCAGATAGATATTTCTAATGGCGATTATGATGCTGCTTTGATAAAAGCTAATACGCTTCATTTTGACTCAAGCATATCTAAGTCAAAGGCTGAAGATTGGGATGAACAAAGGGAAGCTTTGATAAAACTGATTGAGGAAAAAAAGGAGGAAGGCAAGTAATGGGTATTTTTAGTAAAAAGCCGTCAGGTGGCGGATTTATGGATGTAATTCGCTGTGATGAGCCTTCATATCTTATTTGGAAATGGCATCCAGAAGGAACAGAGGCTGGTAATAATAGA
This sequence comes from Acetatifactor sp., assembly GCA_024695935.1. Taxonomy (GTDB): domain Bacteria; phylum Bacillota; class Clostridia; order Lachnospirales; family Lachnospiraceae; genus RGIG10340. Next base: position 132,429 of record JAILHH010000023.1, on the reverse strand, counting down.
AGAGAAAATGCAATTCGTTGGGGATCTTCACTTCGCGTAAGAGAAGGGTCTGTGGCGGTATTTGTATATTCTCAAAATGATGGAACGCAACAGGAGTATATTGAGGGACCATTCGATGAATTGATTGAAACTAGTAATTTCCCAGTATTGTCAAGCTTAGTAGGATTGGCATTTCAAGGAGATACTCCTTTTCAGGCAGAAATATACTTCATCAATCTCGCACAGATAATACAGATTAAATTTGCTGTACCATACTTTGATGTATATGATCCGAGGTTTTTAGACTATGGGGTTCCTACTGCAGTTAGAGGAACAATCAGTTTTAGGATTACTGATTACAGGGAATTTGTTGCGCTTCATAGGCTTGAAACATTTACAATTGAAGACTTTCAAAATCAGATTAGAGATGCAATTATACGCTACGTTAAAGGGGTTGTCTCAAATGTACCAGAAGAAAATGGAATTCCTGTTGTTCAGCTTGAACGCAAGATTGAACAGATAAACGAGATTGTTGAGAGTAAAATCAGGGATAGACTATTTAATGAGTTTGGAGTCACAGTATCAAGTGTAGATATTTCAGCCATAGACGTGGATAAGACTAGTGATGGATATCAACAGTTAAAATCGGTTACGCAAGATATTACTTCAGCACAAGTACAAGCAAAATCTGATGTTGATATTAAAGAAATGAAAGATAGCCAGAAACTTGGTATTCTTGAGCGAGCAGGAAAGGCATTTGTTGATTTAAAGGAAAGTGCTTATGCTAGGCATAAACAGACTCAATCTGCGAATTTTGCAGCATATCAGACGGAGGCTCAAGAACACGTAGGAGTGGCAGGAGCTGAAGGTCTTGGAAAGATGGGCTCTGGAGGATCCGGAAACATGGGTGGAGGAGGTTTTAACCCTGCATCCATGATGGCAGGTATGGCTGTAGGAGGCGCTGTTGGCCAGAATATTGCAAATAATATGAATAATATGATGGGGAATTTCTCGCAGCCACAGCAGATGACACCGCCTCCATTACCTGTGGTAGCATATCATGTGGCAATCAATGGACAGTCTTCAGGACCTTTTGATATGGCTACTTTGTCCAATATGTTTACGACGGGACAGATAAATGGCGAAAACCTTGTATGGAAACCTGGAATGGCAGAGTGGATGAAGGCTAGTGACGTTCAGGAGCTTCAGGGAATGCTTCAGGCAAATATCACACCACCACCACCACTACCTAAACAATAAAATACTAATTACATAGGTGGAGTTAATGAAATACTGCTATAATTGCGGAGCAGAACTAGGTGATGACTTTGATTTTTGCACAGAATGCGGAGCAGAACAAAGTTCATCACCTTTAGTGAGTTCGCAAATAAATATAAAAATATGTAAAAAATGTGGCGCTGAAATGCCAGAGGATATGTATTACTGTTTGGAATGCGGTAATAAATTTGATCAAGATGCTCCCGAAAATCATAATGATTCGATAAGGAAAGTGCAGGAACAGGATTTTGGTGTGTGGAAAAATAAATGGGTTTCACTAATCTTGTGCTTGTTTTTTGGGTGCTTTGGGATGCATAGGTTCTATGAAGGAAAGAAATTTACAGGATTTATGTACCTGTGTACATTTGGATTTTGCGGAGTTGGCGTTTTTTTTGATTTAATTCTCATAATAACTAAGCCTAATCCATATAGAGTAAAATAAGGGGGCAATATGTCTTACTGTAGAAATTGTGGAAATGAATTAAAAGAGAATGCTAAGTTCTGCCAAAAATGTGGCCATCCAGTAAATGGTGGAAATGGCTCAGGCCGGCGAAAAATTGAGTATGTGGGCAAGGTGCTTAAATGCCCGAATTGCGGGCAGGAATTACGATCATTTGAGACAGATTGCCCGGCATGTGGATTAGAACTTAGGGAAGTGAAAGCTGTTAGCTCCGTCCGCGAGTTATCATTAAAATTAGAGGCCATAGAAGCGCATAGAGAACGTGAGAAAAAACCCATTATTTCACAGAGGTTTGTTTCGAAGACGGATGAACAGAAAGTTAGTTTGATTAAGTCATTCCCGATACCTAATGCCAAGGAAGATATTTTGGAGTTCATGATTTTAGCTACATCAAACATTGATCCGAATGACTATAAAAATGGTGATGTGCCAATGAATGCTTCTTCAAGGGCTCTTTCTGATGCGTGGTTGTCCAAGAGTGAGCAAGCATATCAAAAGGCAAAAAGATCCATTTCAAATGACGATTCATTATTTATTGAAATTGAAGATCTTTACTATGATACAAAAGATATCATTAAGAGAACTAAAAGAAAATATGTAGCTTCTTGTTTGGCTATGACTATTATTCTGTTAGCCTTGATTATTGTTCCAGTGATATTGCTGATTTTTTCTGAAAATAAATCAGCTCCAGAAAAGAATCAAGCTGAAGAAGAGAGATTGACTGCGATAGAAGTCCAAATAGAAGGGGATTTAGCTAATGGTGATTACAAGTTGGCCTTATTGAATGCGGAGAGCATGGAGTATAATGGGAATGATAAAGAGGCCAGAAGGAAGTGGGGCGTAAAAAAAGAGTATCTTATTGAAAAAGTCATTGAAGAAGCCGCTAAAGACGGAGTTATATTGGAAAGGTCAGATAGTGCTGAGAATGATGAAGAAAAATCAAACAGTATTTCTGGCGCATTTTCTTCTGGATTTAAAAAAGGACTCGAATCTAATTCTGATGAAATAGAGCAGAATATAGAAGAGTTTAAATCTATAATGAGTGGATCTGAAGCAAGCAGTGGTAATTAAGTAGAATAATCGAAGATATGAGGGGGCGTTGCCCCCTTTTCTTTTATTCATATGATGAAATCATCAACGGTGTCGTATTTTGTAAGGATAGATGATAAATCAGATGTACTTCGCTAAGTAGACTTTGAATCCGCGACATATATTAACAGAACAAAAATGCAAAATAATCGAAAAAGTCAGAAAATACCCCTTGCTTTTATTGGATTTTTGACATAAATATGTTATAATCGTCTACGTATAGACGTTGAAAGGATTATTAAATTCAGGAGGAACTTGACCTATGAAAATCTCGAAAGAAAAGCAAGAATTTAGAAATCCCAAGTTTGATAAAGAACTCTTCAAGCGAAGTGTTTTATACAATGTCAGAACTCTTTATCGCAAAGAACTTGACGAAGCTACACCACAGCAGATTTTTCAGGCTGTATCATATGCCATAAAGGACCAGATCGTGGAGCACTGGATGGAGAGCCAGAAGGCTTTTGAAAAGCAGGATCCCAAGATGGTTTATTACATGTCCATGGAGTTTTTGATGGGACGTGCTCTCGGAAATGACCTGATAAACCTTCAGGCATACAAAGAGGCAAAGGTTGCCATGGAGGAGTTAGGACTTGATCTTAACATCGTGGAGGATCAGGAGCCGGATGCGGCTTTGGGAAACGGTGGTCTCGGACGTCTGGCAGCATGTTTCCTCGATTCACTGGCAACACTTGGTTATCAGGCATACGGCTGCGGCATCAGATACAGATACGGAATGTTCAAGCAAAAGATCCAGGATGGTTATCAGGTTGAGGTGCCGGACAACTGGCTTGCAGACGGCAATCCTTTTGAACTCAGGCGCCCTGAGTATGCAAAGGTCGTAAAATTCGGCGGATATATAGATTATCATACGGATGCAAAGGGAAAGGGTGTATTCGAACACAAGGATTATCAGTCCGTTCAGGCTATTCCCTATGATCTGCCCATCGTGGGATACGGAAACGGCATCGTAAATACTTTGAGGATCTGGGATGCACAGCCCATTGAGTGCTTCCAGCTCGACTCCTTTGACAAGGGAGATTATCAAAAGGCGGTTGAACATGAAAACCTGGCAAGAAATATCTGCGAGGTACTCTATCCCAACGACAATCACTACGCAGGCAAGGAACTCAGACTTAAACAGCAGTACTTCTTTATCTCCGCATCGGTACAGGAAGCGGTTGAAAAGTACATGAGAAAACATGATGATATCCACAAGTTCCCTGAGAAAGTCACATTCCAGTTAAATGATACCCATCCTACGGTGGCTATCGCAGAGCTTATGAGAGTTCTCATGGATGATTACGGACTTGAGTGGGATGAAGCATGGGAGATCACCACAAAGACCTGCGCTTATACCAATCATACCATTATGTCGGAGGCTTTGGAAAAATGGCCCATTGAGCTTTTTTCGAGACTCCTTCCCAGAATTTATCAGATCGTAGAGGAGATAAACCGCAGGTTTATCGAGGCAATTCACAGAAAATATGACGGCGTGGACGGCGTGAATGTGGATGAAAAGATCCGAAAGATGGCCATCATCTATGATGGACAGGTGAAGATGGCACATCTAGCCATCGTATCCGGATATTCCGTAAACGGTGTGGCAAGACTTCACACTGAGATCCTAAAAAAACAGGAGCTTAAGGATTTCTACGAGATGTTCCCGGAGCGCTTTAACAACAAGACAAACGGTATCACGCAGCGTAGATTTTTACTTCACGGAAATCCCCTTCTTGCAGACTGGGTAACGGATCACATCGGAAACGAGTGGATCACTGACCTGCCCCATATTGGAAAGTTAAAGATCTATGCGGATGATTTAAAGGCTCAGCAGGAGTTTATGAATATCAAATATCAGAACAAGGTGAGACTTGCTCATTACATCCTTGATCACAACGGAGTGCAGGTGGATCCCAGATCCATATTCGATGTTCAGGTAAAGAGACTTCACGAATACAAGCGCCAGCTTTTGAATATCCTGCATGTAATGTATCTCTATAACAAGATAAAGGATAATCCTGACATGGAATTTTTCCCCAGGACATTTATCTTTGGCGCAAAAGCGGCAGCAGGTTACAGAAATGCAAAGCTTACCATCAAGCTTATCAACTCCGTGGCTGAGGTCATAAACAACGATGACACCATCGGCAACAAGCTCAAGGTTGTCTTCATTGAAAATTATAATGTATCAAACGCAGAGATGATTTTTGCGGCAGCGGATGTGTCAGAGCAGATCTCCACAGCCAGCAAGGAAGCCTCCGGAACCGGTAATATGAAATTCATGTTAAACGGCGCCGTGACCCTTGGAACCATGGACGGAGCAAATGTTGAGATCGTTGAGGAAGTGGGACCCGAAAATGCATTTATCTTTGGACTTTCCGCAGAGGAAGTAATAAATTACGAAAACAACGGCGGATACAATCCCATGGATGTCTTTAACAACGATCCCGATGTGAGAAGAGTTCTCATGCAGCTCATAAACGGCTCCTATGCATCGGACACAGAGCTCTTCAGACCGCTTTACAACTCGCTCTTAAATACTCTTAGCACGGCCAAGGCTGATACATATTTCATCTTAAAGGATTTCAGATCCTATGCAAATGCCCAGGAGGAAGTGGAAGAGGCTTACAAGGATGAAGCCCGCTGGGCAAAGATGGCAATACTTAATACCGCTTCCTGCGGAAAGTTCTCATCGGACAGAACCATCAGAGAGTATGTGGACGAGATATGGCATCTTGACAAGGTGGAATTGTAAAAATATCTGAGACACATGCAAATTTTTACACGTTAATTGAATAAATTAATATATTGCATCCCCCATTGGTTTTAGCTATAATGGGGGATGAATTATGTTTAAAGACAATTTTTAAAGGAGTGTGGAATATGGTAACTTTATCAGACAGCGGTGCATACCTCGTAAATGGAAGGGAATTGATTCCCGACGGAGCAGAGGCATCCGCAGCCATTAAAGCAAAGACCGGAAAAGATGTTGTAAAAGAGGATGCCAAAAGGGCGACGATTGCCTACAGCATCTTAAAGGATCACAACACCTCCGGAAATATGGATAAATTGAAAATCAGATTTGACAAGCTCACCAGCCATGATATTACTTTTGTAGGTATCATTCAGACTGCAAGAGCATCGGGACTCACCAAATTCCCCATGCCCTATGTGCTTACTAACTGTCATAACTCTCTCTGCGCTGTGGGCGGAACCATCAACGAAGATGACCACATGTTTGGACTTACCTGCGCAAAGAAGTACGGCGGAGTGTATGTTCCCCCTCATCAGGCAGTTATCCATCAGTTTGCAAGAGAGATGCTTGCAGGCGGCGGAAAGATGATCCTGGGTTCAGACTCCCATACCAGATACGGAGCCCTCGGAACCATGGCCATGGGTGAAGGCGGTCCTGAGCTTGTAAAGCAGCTCCTTAACCAGACCTATGACATCAATATGCCCGGTGTGGTAGCCGTATACATGGAGGGAGAACCTGTAAAGGGTGTGGGTCCTCAGGACGTTGCCCTTGCCATCATCGGCGCAGTATTTAAGAACGGATATGTTAAAAATAAAGTAATGGAGTTCGTGGGCCCCGGAGTAAAGAATCTCTCTGCTGATTTCCGTATCGGTGTGGACGTTATGACCACAGAGACCACATGCCTCTCTTCAATATGGCAGACAGATGACAATATCAAAGAGTTTTATGATATTCACGGCAGAAGCGCCGACTACAAGGAATTAAATCCCGGTGAGGTCGCTTACTATGACGGCGTGATAAAGGTGGATCTCTCAAAGGTCCGTCCCATGATCGCCATGCCTTTCCACCCTTCAAACACATATACCATCGAGGAACTTAATGCAAACCTTGAGGATATCATTGCAGAGACAGAAAAGAGAGCACTTGTATCTCTGGACGGACAGGTGGAATATTCACTAAAAAGCAAGATCGTAAACGGCAAATTCATGGTTGATCAGGGTATCATCGCAGGATGCGCCGGCGGCGGATTTGAAAATATCTGCGCAGCTGCGGATATCCTTAAGGGATCATACATCGGTTCCGACGGATTCACTCTTTCCGTTTACCCCGCATCAATGCCTGTTTATATGGAACTTATCAGAAACGGCGCGGCAGCAACAATCCTGGAGACAGGTGCAGTCATGAAGACAGCTTTCTGCGGACCCTGTTTTGGTGCCGGAGATACACCTGCAAACAATGCCTTCAGTATCCGTCACTCCACCAGAAACTTCCCTAACCGTGAAGGCTCCAAGCTTCAGAACGGTCAGATCTCATCCGTTGCGCTTATGGATGCCAGATCCATCGCAGCAACCGCAGCAAACAAGGGCGTGCTCACTCCCGCTACTGACTTTGACGGTGAGATCGGAAAATACAAATATCACTTTGATTCAAATATTTATGCAAACCGCGTATTTGATTCTCACGGCGTGGCAGATCCTTCGGTTGAGATCCAGTTTGGTCCCAATATCAAGGACTGGCCCGAGATGGGCGCTCTTCCCGAAAACCTTGTGCTCAAGGTAGTATCAGAGATCCACGATCCCGTTACCACCACAGATGAGCTCATCCCTTCGGGTGAGACTTCATCCTACAGATCAAATCCTCTCGGACTTGCAGAGTTTGCTCTTTCCAGAAAAGATCCTTTATATGTGGGTCGTGCAAAGGAAGTTCAAAAGGCTGAGAAAGCCAGAATGGCAGGAGAACATCCCTGCGAGGTTTCACCTTGGGCCAAGGATGTAATGAATACCATCAAGACTGAATTTGCTGATGTAAGCAAGGATAACACCGGCTTCGGCTCCACCATATTTGCAGTTAAGCCCGGTGACGGTTCAGCCCGCGAGCAGGCTGCAAGCTGCCAGAAGGTTCTGGGCGGATGGGCAAATATCGCAAACGAGTATGCCACAAAGAGATACCGTTCGAACCTTATCAACTGGGGTATGCTTCCTTTCATCATAAAGGAGGGAGAGCTTCCCTTCAAAAACCTTGATTACCTCTTTGTGCCCGGCATAAAGAAAGCGGTTGAGGAAAAGGCTGATGTCATCAAGGCTTACAAAGTAGACCTTGAGAATAATTCCTTAAAGGAGTTCGAACTTACTTTGGGAGAACTTACAAATGAGGAGAGAGAGATCATCTTAAAGGGATGTCTCATCAATTACAATCGAGTATAAATTTTTGCCGAACCCGGGATTAATTTTATAAAAATAAGGCCGATATAATAAGTATAAGCCACGGATGGAAACGTCCGTGGCTTTTATGTTTTTTAGCACACAAATAAAAAAGGAGGAAAGAATTGAGAATCGATTCCACTAGCTTAGGAATGGAATCCGCTACGTACCACAGATCCGTCATAACGAGGACTACAACATTTTCGATAAAGGATTATCAGACGGGTCTAAATCAAGACAATGACACAGACAAAAATGAGGAAAAGGCAGAGGAAAAATACTCTGACAAGGCAACGGAACCAAAGACTCTCTGGGGGCTTAGGACCTCATCGCCCACCAGGACAAACCTCAGGGAAAGGCCGGGAAATCTGGCAGAGACCTTCAGACAGGAGATAATAAAATACATTTATTCCCTGCTTTTTATGGACCGAAAGGAAGCACGGGACATGAGTATTGAGGATATGAACCTGTCACAGGATCCAGCCTCGGAGGGAATACAGGCAGGTTTATCACCGTTTTCCGGAAGCCTCACAAGAAAGACCACGGTGTCAGTATATGAGTACAGAGAGATAAACTTTAATACCGTGGGAACAGTAAGATGCGCTGACGGCAGGACCGTGGACTTTAATCTGAAGGTATCTGCCTCAAAGGAATTTGCCGCAAAATACGAGCATGAAGTAAACTGGAGCGCATTAAATTACGGCGATCCCCTGGTGATAAATCTTGATGGGGATATGGCAGACGTCTCCGACGTGATGGTCCGTTTTGATCTCGACAACGATGGAAAAGCGGAAAACATCAGAAATATTTCCTCAGGAAGTGGATTTTTGGCGCTGGATAAAGATGATAACGGTCTGATCGACAATGGCGGGGAGCTCTTTGGAGCAAAGAGCGGTAACGGCTTTGGCGACCTTTCCGCCTTTGATGAAGACGGTAACGGCTGGATCGATGAAGGCGACAGCATCTTTAACAAACTAAAGATACTTTACCTTGATTCAAACGGAACCCAGAGAACCTATACTCTGGCGGAAAAAGGAGTGGGGGCTCTGTGCCTGTTAAATGTGGCTTCTGAGTATGAGATGGGTGAAGCGTCAGGAGTAATGGGGGAAGCAGGCGGTGTGATCAGAAAGACCGGTCTTTTCCTGTACGAAAACGGAAACGCGGGGACACTCCAACAGGTGGACTTACAGACCGATTCGTGATAGAATGTTAGCCGGAGTGTGAAAAAATGAGACTGCCGGCTGGTAATTTAAAGACAAATTTAATAAAGATCCTGATGTGTGCCGGAACGGTTCTTTTGTGCGGATGCGCTGACAAAGCAAACTCTGAAAGCGCAGTGGTCACAAACAAATACTCCGGTGCCACGGGAATGGAACAGACAGCGGTCATCGAATATTCCATGCCAAAGGTTACGCCCAATATCCTGACGGATTTTTGCGGATATGAATCCACCGGGTCAAAGAGGGGAGTTATAGTCTCCGAATTTGTTCCCGATTCCTTCGAACTGATCGACAGACAGACGGGGGAGACCGTATATGAAGGAGGGACCGTTACAAAGAGCGTGGGTTATGCTGACTTTTCCGATTTTACTACTCCGGGTACCTATTACATTAAGTGTGAGAATATCGGACGAAGCTACGATTTTGAGATAAAGGACGGTCTTTACGAAGAACTCCTTTGTGGAGCTTTGGAGGAATCTTACGACAGATGCGAAAGCGGGGAGGCGTCCTATGACGAGGTTGTGACGCTTTTTACCGCATATGAATGGTATCCGGAGTATTTTGCGGATGCGGATGAAAATCAGGTGCCGGATGTGCTTGATGCCACGAGTAAATACATGGCCTACATGGAAAATGCGGACACGGATGAAGAAAACTCTGTTTACAAGGCCGCAGTGCTTGCCCAGTTTGGATACCTATATCAAAATTATGACAAAAACTATGCCACAAGCTGCCTGAAGCTTGCCGGGGCGTATTTTGCAAAAAGCCAGACAATAAGCCATCAGGATGCGGAAAGTTTTTATGCATTAACCCAGCTCTACAGGGCTTCCGGCAAATATTCCTACAGGGAGCAGCTAAAAAATTACGGGGATTTTTTCATAAATAACAGTACTTATCTGGAAAAGGATTATTACCTCTACGGAGCCATGGCATATATGACCACCAGACAAAAGGTGGACGTGAACGTGTGCAAGGTTCTCATGAGCGATATAAAGGCGAGGGGCGAGGAAGTAAGCGACCACCATATGGATATGATCAGCCCCGTCACAGCAAAAAACAGTGGCCCTGAGGAAATTCTGAAGCGGACAAGGGATATGATCTTTGCAAATTTTGTGCTTCCAAGCTATCAGTATAACATGACTTTGGAGGAGATGATGCACTATCTTGGCGGTATCAATCCCGACGCAAAGTGCTATTATGACGAGGAAGACCACAGCGATTATATCCTGCTTTTGGTGCAGCTTGCGAATGCAAAAACAATGGAACAGTAAAAAACGATATTTTTCGCCTAAATGGAAAATACCGATATTTGAATAAATATATGAATCAATACAGGATTGGAGAAACAAAATGAAAGTAGTGGTTTTGGCTGGAGGAACCAGCACGGAGAGAGATGTATCTCTTATCTCCGGAAAAATGATTTACAATGCATTAAAAAAGAACGGTCATAAGGCCATCATTCTGGATGTATATCTGGGATATGAGGGCGACACTGATGATATATTTGAAAAAGACACGGACTGGGCGGGAAGTATTGCAAAGATTTCCGAGAAAAATCCCAACCTTGATCAGATAAAGGCCATGAGAAAAGCAGGCACCAAGGGATTTTTCGGCCCCAATGTCATAAAACTCTGCCAGGAGGCAGATGCCGTATTCATGGCTCTTCACGGTCAGAACGGTGAGGATGGAAAGATTCAGGCCACATTTGAACTTATGGGTATCCCTTATACAGGAACGGACTTTGTCAGCGCGGCAATGTCAATGGACAAGGGTATCACAAAGGATATTTTCTATGCCAACAATATTCCCACTCCTGCAGGCATCAGACTTAAAAAAGGCGAGAAGGAAGAGAGAAAAGTTCCTTTCCCCTGCATCGTCAAGGCAGCCTGCGGCGGTTCCAGCGTCGGCGTTACAATAGCCAGAAACGAGCATGAGTATGAACTTGCAAAGGCCGAGGCATTCAAATACGATCCGGAAGCTGTAATTGAGCAGTATATTGAGGGACGTGAGTTCTCCGTAGGTGTAATGGACGGAAAGGCTCTTCCCGTTATCGAGATAGCTCCCAAGCAGGGATTCTATGATTACAAGAATAAATATCAGGAGGGAAGCACGGTGGAGACCTGTCCTGCGGACATTCCCGATGATAAGACAAAGGAAATGCAGGAGATCGCAGAGAGAGTTTTTGCTGCTCTCAGACTTAAAAACTATGCCCGCATGGACTTTATGATGAATCATGACGGAGAGATATTCTGCCTCGAGGCAAACACTCTTCCCGGCATGACCCCCACATCACTTCTTCCTCAGGAGGCAGCTGCAGTGGGTGTATCATTTGAGGAACTTTGCGAAAAGATCCTGAAATTTGCTTTTAGATAAAGAATTTACCGGTAAAAAACGGAGTTTGACATAAAATGAGATTTACTTTAAAAGATGTAAAAGAAGCCGTAAAAGGCGATGCACATATTTTGCAGGAGTGCCTTGAAAACCGCATAAGTGGCGCTGTGATCGATTCAAGACTTGTAAAAAAAGACAGTGTCTTTTTGGCAACCGTGGGCGAAAAAGTCGATGCGCACAAGTTTATAGGTCAGGTTTTTGAAAAAGGTGCAGCCCTTGTGATCACGGAAAAGACTCCTGAGGAAGTTGAAAAACTTTACGGAGTTGACAAAAGTTTGTGGGGTAATTTCATCCTGGTAAAGGATGCATTTATTTCCCTTAAAGAGATCGCAAAGTGCTACAGAGAGACCTTGAATATTCCCGTAGTAGGTATAACCGGCAGTGTGGGAAAGACTTCCACAAAGGAGTTTATAGCAGGTGTTCTCTCCGCAAAATATAATGTTTTAAAGACAGAAGGAAATTTCAATAATGAGATCGGTGTTCCCCTTACTCTTATGAGGATCACTGAGGATACAGAGGTTGCCGTCGTGGAAATGGGTATCTCTGATTTTGAGGAGATGCACAGATTATCGGATATGGTAAAACCTGATATCGCCGTTATCACAAATATCGGAAACTGCCATCTTGAAAACCTTGGGGACAGAGACGGAGTACTGAGGGCAAAGACAGAGATCTTTGACAATATGCGGGAAACCGGAACCGTTATCTTAAACGGTGATGACGATAAACTCATAACAGTTGACAAAAACCGCACTCCCGGGGGAAGAGAACCCATATTTTTCGGACTTGAAAAAGGGGAGAAAAAGACGGCCTGGGCTGAGAATGTTATCAACAGAAAACTTTTCGGGTCAGAAGCAGAGATTTGTATCGGAAAAGACAGATTAAAAGCCAATATTCCAATGCCGGGAATACATATGGTGATAAATGCCACGGCAGCAGCTCTTGTGGGAAGAGTACTTGGACTTAGTGATGACGAGATACTTAATGGTATCAGTTCTGTCAGGGCTCTCCCCGGCAGAAACAATATCATCAAATGCCCGGGCTATGTGCTCATAGACGACTGCTATAATGCCAATCCGGCATCAATGGAATCGTCCCTTGACCTGCTCATGATGGCTGATACATATAAGGCAGCAATTCTTGGTGATATGTTTGAACTTGGCGAAAACAGTGACAGCCTTCACAGGAAAGTCGGGGAATATGCGGCATCAACAGGTATTGACAGACTTATCTGTGTCGGAAAAAACAGCATCAATATGTATAATGGTGCCAAAAAGATAAATCCTGCCATGGATGTAAGATACTATGAAGAAGTGGGAAAACTTGTGGATGATATAAAGGAGAATCGTGAGAATATCATTCCAAACAGCGCGACCGTTTTGGTTAAGGCTTCCCATGGTATGAAATTTACAGAGAATCTGATAGAGTTGTTGAAAGTGCTGTGAAGATCAGAAAATATGTCATTTGCACCCCAAAAATATTTGAACCAAAAACGAATATAATAGTAGGCGAATAAATACATGGATGAATTCGGCAAAAGAGCGATAGAGGCCAGAACGGACGAGGAAAGGCTCAATCGTTTTATCGGAGACAACAAAAATTTCATAGTGTCATCTTCGTACAAAACCCTGAATCGCTATGTCAGTGAAAGGGATGATGAGTATTCTGTTGCACTCATGGCTTTCTATGAGGCAATCAATGATTATGACGAATCCAAGGGAGCTTTTTCATCCTTTGCTGCGCTTATTATAAAGAGACGCCTCATAGATTATATTAGGACAAATGGCAAGTATTTGCGGGAAATCAGTGTGGAACCGGGAGCTATTGACGCAGAACTGCCGGATGAAGATAATCTCACATCCATACATATGGAGATTATAAAAAAGACATCTGCGGATTCCATGGATGAGAGCAGCAGAAGGGGTAATTCCCCCGGTACAAATGCCACCGTGGATGAAATAAATGCCATAAGTAAAGTGCTGGAGGAGTACGGAATAGAATTTACGGAACTGGCTGACTGCTCGCCCCATGCAGAAAAGACAAAAAAGGCATGCGGGATCGTGGTGGCAGAACTATTTAAAAACAAGGAGCTGTTCGCAAAAATGCGAAACAGCCACACGTTGCCTGTAAATGATCTGAAAAAAATCACCGGAGTCAAGGGAAAGATACTGGAAAGACACCGAAAGTATATAATTGCAGCGGCGGAGATACTCACAGGAGAGTATCCGCTTATCTCTGAGTATCTGAGATTTATCAAGGAGTATTTGAAGGTTGACAGTGGTTAGACATTGACAGATGTGAATTACATTTGTCTGTGTCAGTGATTGATAAGTGATTGATATAAGAGGAAAAATGTATGAAAGCTGTTGTGGTAGAGGTGAAAAATTCCATATCGTCAGTGCTCAGAGAAGATGGAGTGTTTGAGAATATCAAAGCAGAGCTGACCCTGGGAGAGACTATCGACACTGACAAATACAAAAAAAAGTCGGTTGCTTCTTTTAAGCCTGCCTACCGCATAGCTGCGGCTGCGGCTGCGGTGTTTGTTTTGTTTGGAGGAACTTATTCTCAGACAGCATATGCATCTTCATATATTACAGTGGATGCGGATTCCTCGATAGAACTGGCCCTCAACAATATGGGCAGGGTGATTTCGGTTGAGGCTCTGGATGATGACTCCAAAGCTTTGGTTGAAGAATTGTATGAACAGGGCATACGTTTTGACAGTGTTGAGGAAGCTATTAAAAAAACCAGAGAGATCATGAATCTCGACGAATATGAAAATAATGATGAGACAGTGATTATAGATATCGCCTCTGACAATGAAAAGAAAATTGAAAGGATATCGGAGAGAGTAAAAAAAAGTTACGAGGGTTTAAAGGAGCCGGAAATGTTTAAAAGCACTTTGGACGACAGGGCCAAGGCCAGAGAGAACAATGTGAGTACCGGACAATACAAGTATGATATGGTAAATACCATCGAGGAACAAACAAGCGATATCAAAATTGAAGAAGACTCTTGTGCAAATATGGAAAATGAATCTAAAGGTAACAGCACTGCGCCGGAAAGTGAGCCTGCAGAACAGGAAATGGAATCTGTAGCGCCTGAGAGCAAATCTCAAGAGCAGGGAAGTAACCCTGCAGCGCCTGAGAGCAAATCTCAAGAGCAGGGAAGTAACCCTGCAGCGCCGGAAAGCAAATCTCAAGAGCAGGGAAGTAACCCTGCAGCACCGGAAAGTAAATCTCAAGAGCAGGGAAGTAACCCTGCAGCACCGGAAAACAAATCCCCGGAGCAGGAAATGGAATCTGCAGCGCTTGAAAACAAAACGGTGACGTTGGAAGGTAAACAGGCGGAGCCTTCAAAGGAATCTCTTATGCCAGAGGTAACCCGGGAACCTGTTTCAGGTGAAGCACCGGACTCAAATAATCCGGGGCAAAATCCAAATGGAGAGATGCCTCCAAAATAAAAAAATTTTTGGGATACCCCATTTTTTAAAAAATGTCCTCCGAATATTTTAACATAGAACCAAAAAGGTTGGATCCAATGAACTTTCAAATATGTTAAATATTAGGAGGACAATTTTATGCGAAAAAATATTTTGAGAAAAGCCACAGCAGTATCTGCAGGAATTGCACTTGCCACATTAGTGGGAGCAGGATCTCTCACAGCATATGCAAGGGAAGTAAACCCATTTGAGCTTAAAAATTTTATGCAACAGATTAACCCCTCACAGGGAGAAAACTCCGGAAATATGTTTGGGGGATCAGGAAATTTACAGATGGGCATGGGATTTGGCACAGCACAGACAAATCAGAATATGTCGGGTTCTGCTATGCAAAATACTGCAGGATTGGGAATGCCGGGACAGGTAATGCAAAACGGTATGGGAAATGTGACTTACGCAGATGAACCAACTGAAATAGTTACAACTACCGTTGAGAATACAGCAGCAGCTCTAACGGCTGATTATGACAATGCAACAACATATGTAATGAGTGAGAGCAACAACGATATCAAAATATCATCTGCAGGTACATATATAGTTACAGGGGAATGCTCAGACGGTAATATAACGGTCAAAAAAGGAACTACAGATGTTGTTTTGATTCTCAGAGACCTGGATCTGACCAGTACCACAGGAGCAACGGTTTCTCTTAACAAAACATCTGAAGTAAAGCTTATAATAGAGGGCACCGTGAATCTGACGGACGCAGAGGATCCTGCAGACGAGGATTCTGCAGATGCTGAAGTTGCGGACGCTTTTGACGGGGCAGCTATCAAGGCAAAGGATGGATCAAATGTATATTTGACAGGAACCGGAACACTTAATATTGACGCGTCCGACTGCAAAAATGGCATAAAGGTTGGAGATGCCGATTATCCTTCATTTGTGATAGACGGTTCTCTCACCATAAATATCGATGCAGCTAACGATGCTATCAATGCAGGGTACGATCTGACAATACTCGGTGGAAATATAAATATAACGGCAGGGGATGATGCACTTCATGCGGACAGGATAATAACCCTTGGCACCGAAGGCAAAACAGGACCCGAAATAAATATTTTGAACTGTACAGAGGGAATTGAGGGCACAGTTGTGAATCTGTTTGGCGGAAGTGCAACAATAAATGCTTCGGATGATGGAGTAAATGCAGCAAACAGTGATGGAACATATTCTTCTGAAATGGAATTTGCAATAAATATCACAGGAGGAAACTGGACTGTTAATTGCAAAGGTGATGGTCTGGATTCCAATGGAAATATTAATATAACAGGCGGATATACTACTATAAACAGCGGAACAAGTGCAGGAGAAGCAGGACTTGACTATGTAGGAAGTTGCTATGTGGCAGAAGGATGCCTCGATAATAAATGCGGTGCAAGCTGTGACGGAGCTTTGGGTGGTATAATGGGAGAATTTGGCATGGAGACTCCGGAGATGAACTCCGAAAACAGTAATGTCACCCAGGAAGTAATGCCGCAGACAGAAACAGATATGAACGGGGAATTCGGAATGATGGAGGGACAGCCCCCCATGGCAGAGGGAAACACGGGAATGATGGAGGGACAGCCCCCTATGGCAGAAGGAAACACGGGAATGATGGAGGGACAGCCCCCCATGGCAGAAGGAAACATGGGAATGATGCAGGGACAGCCCCCTATGGCAGAGGGAAACATGGGAATGATGCAGGGACAGCCCCCCATGACAGAAGGAAACATGGGAATGATGCAGGGACAGCCCCCTATGGCAGAAGGAAACATGGGAATGATGCAGGGACAGCTATATCAGCGGTTTTGACGGAAGTACGTCAAATATCGTGACAAACGGTTACAGCTTATATGTGGATGTAAAGAAGGTTTTGTAACACTGACAAAGATAAAATATTAAAATCAAAAATAAAACAGCATAAAAAAACAGTGTAAAAAAACAGTATAAAAAAACTCCTGACCTGAATGAAAACGGTCGGGAGTTTTTTTTGGTGCGCCTAGCGACGCACGTTTCTAACGGGTTAAAGTCCCGAATCCGCCCGGTAGTGGGAAGGATATAGCCGAAAGCAAGGGTGTCCGCCGCGAGACGGAATCTGAAGGAAGCTGGATGTGGGGAACATACTAACCCACGGGCAAATCTCTGGTCTGACGTACAGAAATTTCATACGAGGTTATGCATGAGGGTAACGGTGCTGTGAGAGGTCGGCGGTCTATGACTGCCTCGATTTTACAGTCATAGTAAATGCAACAAAAATCTTTGTCATAGTAAATGCAATCAAAAATTGCATTTAATCTGAAAATCTTCCTAAAGAATTCATCAGGAGAATGATTAAAAAAGTACTTTACAAAAAACAGGTTTAGTAGTAGATTAAAAATCTAGCGCAAAACGTAAGCGTTTGCGCTGGCGTGACGATATATTACAATCATATAGCCTTACATCCCCCGGAAGGCAGAGGTGCCTGATTGCTTTTAGCAAGAGGATGTTGTAATTAGTGAAAAGTTCATACTGCATTACACAAAGGAGGCATTTATATGGAATATCCAGTTTTGGACGCAAAAGCAACCGGAGCCAGAATAAAGGAGCTTCGAAAGACGAACCACTTGAAGGTGGAAGAAGTTGCGCGTTTTATGGGTTTTGAATCAGATCAGGCTGTTTACAAGTGGCAAAGAGGTGACAGCCTTCCTACCGTCGATAATCTGTATGCCCTAAGCAGATTATTCGGTACATCGGTAGATGACATACTTAGGGGCAGCAGAGAGGAGGACGTGAGTCCTTCTCTTCCTTTTTTATCATTTTTTTGTTCAGGGACATTATAGAGTTTATTTGCTTATATTTGTTTAAAAGGAGGGGTAAACAATGCATATTTTAAATCTAGAAGATAATGTTTTTAAACATCATGATATATGCAAAGCTATTGAAAGAGGTTCATTCGCAAATCTGAAAATTGAATGTGTTGGAAATCTTACAGATGGAATCAATAAAATAGAAGATGCCATCAAACAGGATAATCCATACGATTTAGTCATTTCGGATATGTGGTATCCCGAAGCTCCCGGAGAAAGCGAAAAAAAATGTGGAGAGGCGTTGATAAATATTTTTAGGGAACGAGACTGGGATATACCAATTATCCTGTGCTCATCAGTAAATTACCGATTTCCGGAAATACTTGGTTCAGTTTATTATTCTGAAAATGAGGACTGGGAATCAGAACTTGTTAAATTGATTAGGATGATTTAGCAGGATGCAAGAGATGACTGTTTTGAAAATAAAAAGGATATCACAGGGATTTCCAATGGGTGATGCATGATATCAGAGTGCCAGGAACAATTGTAAAATGGCAATTAACGAGACAAATTAGTAGCCGAAAGGAGTCTTTTTTTATTCGCATAACAACGGCACGGTGGATTTTATATCCGACCTTATCTACGATTTCCTGGTCAGTATAGCCTTCCTTCTTTAGTCGGATAATCATCTGATCCTTTTCTGGAGGTGCATTCCCATGATTCTTCCTCAGGACGTGTAATAGAATTTGTTTCATTCCACCTTGTTTTTTTCCACTCCTCGTAAGTCATTGCTTTAATCATGGAATCGTCACGATATTTCCTCGTTCTTGTTTCCAATCCCTTTACCCTGCCAAGAAGTGTGCAAATACGACCATACAAATTTGGAGGGTCATTCAACATATCTCATATACTGTAAAAAAGGCTGATCCTCCGAAAATTACAGCATTCATCGGCTCCAAAAAAACCGGAAATTTCCGGGAATACTGTAAAATAAACAGATTCTCAAAAAATTACAGTATTTTACCTCTTAAAAAGGGGCTGATAATGGATGCGATTACTGTAAAAATCGAAGATCTCAAAAATTTACAGTATTTGGCCTCTTTGAAAGGGCCGGAAAATGGGTGAAAACACTGTAAATATAAAAGAACCTTAAAAAATTACAGTATTTGGGCGTTTTCAATGTGCCGGATGATAGTTGAGAATACTGTAAAAATAGTAGAATCTTAAGGATTTACAGTATTCGCAAATACGACCCTCCAAATTTGGAGGGTCGTTCAACCAAACGTTCCTACCATAAATGTTGTAGTTGATATGGTTGCCCCCAAGCGCAGGATTGCCAAGATAATAGGCGGCGAGGTGGATGATTTACTTTATAAGAATAATCTGATAGATATTCAAGAGCGAAATGAGCATTCTGGTTTTGGGCGGACTATACCTGTGGTGTAGTTTTTTTATAGGAGCAATCTGATATAGTAATTTCAACAGGAAAAACCTGAGAGAACAATAGATGGTGAGTACATTGTATGGATGGGCTGAAAGTCTGTCTGTATCAATAACAAACTCATATTTGTTCTCTCGGGTTTTTGCACTTTGAAAACTGAATAGCCGGCTTTTCTACGGCAAGGAAAAGCTACAACAGAAAACATTAACATGTTAAAACGGAGGTAAACATATGCTAAAAGTTGAAAAAACAAATAAAGAAAAGAACCTTGCAAAGTTAAGAACTTATGAATTCTGTCTCTACATGATGCTCGAAAGCTACTTCAGGAAAAGCTTTTGCAGGAGTAAATTCCTTGAGGCCAATCTTCTTCTATATTACAGGGAGTTGCCAAATGACAGGGCATATAAATACGAAGAGGAAATGCTTTATCAGATTGAAAAAATAATAATGCCTAATGTGATCGCCAAATATCTTGATGATAATGCAGAAGTGTTCCTTCATAGAAAGGACTCATTTAGCCCCACGGTTATCGTGACAAAAACCAGGCATCTTATACTTACCGCCTGGCTTGAGGAAAAGCGAAACGGAGGATTTGAATTAAAGTTTAAACAAAAATATGTAGAATAATATCCTTTATTCCCGTGGCACTTTTTTATCAGCCAGGTATTTTGCAATCTTACTGAAAATAAGTGATGCGGTGTTACCGCTTATGTCTTCCACACTGTCATTTCCGGTATATTTCATATATGTGGGATCCCAGAAATATTTATCCGGAGCCATGTTGTCCAGTTCTTTTTCAAACAAGGACGCACCCATAAAGCTTTCCGGTGAGGAGAGCCCCAAGAGGTCGAGCAGTGTGGGAGCAAGATCCAGGGAGTTACGCCCTGAAGCATCTATTTTTTGTGATAAACCATCATATATAAATACTAAAGGAACCTCGTCAACGTTGGAGCAGGCTCTCTCGTATTCAGGGAAAGCATTTCTGTAATCTTCGTCGCTGAAGGTTGCGTGATCACCTGTAAATACAACGAGTGTGTCCTTGTCAAAACCATTTTCTCTAAGCCTGTCCAAAAAGTTTCCAAACTGCATATCTGCATTGTAAAATCTGTTTAATACGATATTTTCACCGTCTCCGAATTTATGATCCGGTGAATCCAGACTCACGTGAGTTCCAAAGGTGTATATGCATAAAAAGAAAGGCGAAGACTCTTTTTCCAGCCTGTTCGTTTCGTCAAATAACAGGTCATAAGCCTGGGCGTCGGTCAGAGCTCTTAACAGGTTTTCTGCAGGCGGTTCGGTCTCAATGCATTCATCAAAGCCCAGATCCCTTAAATATCCCGTAAACATTTCGTTTGCCGGCTCGGTATTTATCATTTCCGTGTAGTACCCTCTTTTTTTCAGGACGCTCATAATGGAAGGGAGGTTATTTTTGTCGGTGTCATTTAACTGATGCCCGGAAAAAAGCTGACCCTGTATACCCCTGTAGGTGGCAAAGGTGTGATTGTAATAGTTTTCAAAGGATAAATAAGTTTCCTCCAATTCAGCTACATTGGGCATTATGCCTCTTTCGTCTGATACGATATTTTGGGATAACCCTTCAGTGAAAATGAGTATCACATTTGGCTTACCGGTTATCACGGGATGTGCCACGTTCTTGGGAGAGTCAGTAACCTCTGTTATGGTTATTTCTTCGGGGATGATTTCATCGTAGGTGTCCATGAGTATTTCAGCGGATGCGGCTTCTGCATCTGCATATGAATCTGAATCAGCAGCAGTGCCCGCATTCTCAACCATTGCCAAGAGCTGTCTGTGATTTTTATATTGGCTAAAGAGGTCTGTGTATCCTCCGAGGGGAGTTTCGCCGCCCGGGAATACAAACATAAACAGGATCCGTAACAGGATCAGAACCAGACCTGTAAAAAGAGGTACCTTTATATTTTTTAAAACTCCTGAATCTTCAAATGACTTTACCGGCAGAAATGAGAAGACGAGCACCAGTATGATACCCAATGAATATATAAAGAGTTTTCCTGCCAGGTCCTGAACGCTTGCCAGATTTTGGAGCATCACCAGGGTGATGAAGCTTCCGCCAAAGAAAAGCACCAGCATCTGGGCATTGTACAGTAATATCAAAACGGAATTCAGGATGTTGAAATATTTACTCTTTCTGATGAGGGTATCACTCAAAAATATAACGGAAAAAAGCTCCCCCATTGAAAGAAGGAGGGAGCCGGGATATTTAAAGTTTTTAAGCCCCGCGAAAGTCAGGATCAGGGCAAAGACATATTTTACGACGGTTGTAAGGTACTTTTTTTGTTTCATGAAGATATTTTCCTACAAAGTTTTTAAAAGTTCTTTGTTTTTGAAATATGTTTCTTTTATGATATTTTCGGTGTAAGCACCGATCTTTTTGAGTTCTTCTTTTTCAAGTTTGTCGGGGTAGATGGGGTCTCCGTATTCCAAAATGACCTTTGACTTTTTGAGGAAAGGAGTGTGATCCTCAAATATTGAAGATGAATTCACGATGGTCATGGGGACGATGGGGGCGCCGCTCTTTGTGGCAACCTTAAAGCTGCCCTCCTTAAAGGGCAGGAATTCATCGGGAACACGGCTTCTTGTGCCCTCGGGGAATATGCATACGGAAATGCCGTTTTTAATTAGGTCTATGGCTTCGATGATGGTCTTTAATCCCTGCTTTATATCGTCTCTGTCAAGGAAGAGACAGTGGAGATTCATCATCCAGAGATTTAAGATAGGGAAGCTCTTAACCTGTTTTTTAGCCACGTAGCAGGTGACTCTGGGAACGCGTGCCATGGTCATAACGGTATCAAAGTAGCTCCTGTGGTTTCCTACATAGAAAACAGGCCTGTCGGTGGGAACCTTTTCCTCGCCGATGACTGTGAGTTTGACACCTGCGATAAAAAGTATGGTATTAAACACGATCTTTACCACAAAAAGTGAGGCATTTGCCTTGGCCTCACGGTTAAAAAGCCCCACAATGAAAAATATGAGAAGCAGTGGGAGCGACAGGATCGCCACAAAGATAAAATATATGATCATAAGAATTGAACGTATCATAGTTAATTCCTTTCCGGGTTGCTATATTTGCACGTAAAGTATAGCATAATTGAAAATGGGTGTATATAAAGAAAAAGTGAAGAATTCTTAAAAACTGTGATAGAATGGACAGAGAACATAGAGGAAGGAAACCGGTTCATTTATGAAGCTGCTTATAAAAAACGGATATGTCTGTGACCCCGGAACGGACCTGTCGGGGAAAAGAGATATTTTGACAGAGAATGGAAAGATTAAAAAAATATCTCCCGTGGGGGGGATTGATGAAGAGGATGCGGAAGTCTTTGATGCCAAAGACCTGATCGTGGCTCCGGGACTTGTGGATGATCATGTTCATTTCAGAGACCCGGGATTTACCCACAAAGAGGATATTGATACCGGAGCAAAGGCTGCGGCAAGGGGCGGATTTACGTCGGTCATCATGATGGCAAACACCAAGCCCACGATCGATAATCCCGAGACTCTCAGATATTGTCTGGACAAGGGCAGGTTAACGGGCATTAATGTATATGCCTGCGCCAATGTTACCCTGGGAATGAAGGGGACTGAACTTACGGATATGAAAACTTTAAAAAAGTTTGGCGCAGTGGGATTTACTGATGACGGGATACCCCTTAAGGATGGGGAGATTGTAAAGGAAGCCATGAAAAAGGCAAAGGCTTTGGATCTGCCTTTGAGCTTCCATGAGGAGGATCCGGCCCTTATTGAAAACAATGGCGTAAACAGAGGAAAGGCTTCTGAATATTATAAGATCGGCGGGTCGCCCAGGGAGGCAGAGATCTCTTTGGTAAGAAGGGATCTGGAGCTTGCTCTTGAGACAGGAGCCTGCATAGAGATCCAGCATATTTCAGCAAAGGAGACTGTGGACCTTATCAGAGAGGCACTGGATAAAGGTGTAAATGTTCACGCTGAGGTTACACCCCACCACTTTTCGCTCACTGAGGAAGCGGTCATAAAATACGGTACGAATGCAAAGATGAATCCTCCCTTAAGGACGGAGGAGGACAGGCTTGCTCTCATCGAAGGATTAAGGGACGGTGTCATAGATATCATCGCAACTGATCATGCGCCCCATGCCGAATCCGAAAAAGATAAGCCAATCACCGAGGCACCAAGCGGTATCATAGGACTTGAGACTTCCCTGGCGCTTGGTATCACGAATCTGGTAAATGAAGGTTATCTCTCCATGAAGGAACTCATTAAAAAGATGAGCACAAACCCTGCGGATCTGTATAATATCGACGCGGGTTATATCGCTGAGGGCGGCCCTGCGGATCTGTGCATTTTTGATCCCGTAAAAACCTGGGTACCTGATGAGTATGCATCAAAGTCAAAAAACACACCTTTTACCGGCAGCGAGCTTTGCGGAAAAGTTATTGCAACCGTGGCCGGAGGTGTGATAGTATACAGCGCAGAAAACTAAGGAGGATCGCTTGTGAAAAAGAAGGTTGTTGCCCGTCTGATATCTCAATGTGAGATCGCACCGGGAATATTTGATATGTGGCTGGAGACGGAGCTTGCGTCATGTGCAAAGCCCGGGCAGTTTGTGGGAGTTTTTACAAAGGATAAGAGCAAACTTTTGCCCCGCCCCATCTCCATATGTGAGATCGACAATGAAAAAAACGCTCTTCGCCTTGTCTACAGAAATAACGGAGAGGGAACGGGAACAAATGAGTTTTCTACCTATGAAAAAGGTGATAAGGTGGAGCTTCTCGGAGTCCTGGGAAACGGTTTCCCCTTTGAAAAGGCTGAGGGTAAAAAAGTATTTTTAATGGGTGGCGGTATCGGTGTCCCCCCCATTCTCCAGCTGGCAAAGCAGATTGGCGATCCGGATGCACAGATCATCGTGGGATACAGGGATTCAAAGACCTTCCTCAGAGAGGACTTTGAAAAATACGGAAGAGTTTACATTGCCACAGAGGATGGCAGTGTGGGAAGCAAAGGAAATGTCATGAATGCCATTTCGGATAATGACTTAAAATGTGATGTCATCTATGCCTGCGGCCCCATGCCAATGCTTCGCGCCATAAAGAAATTTGCGGAGGAAAAATGTGTTCCCGCATATATCTCCCTCGAGGAACATATGGCCTGTGGAGTGGGAGCGTGTCTTGGCTGCGTCGTAAAGACAAAGGAAGTGGATCACCATTCCCATGTAAACAACGCCAGGATCTGTACTGACGGACCTGTATTTTTAGCTTCGGAGGTGGAAATCTGATGAATATGACAACTACTTTGGCAGGAGTTACATTTAAGAATCCTGTGATGACAGCCTCCGGAACCTTCGGAAGCGGAATGGAATATTCCGAGTTTGTGGATTTAAACAAGCTGGGCGCTGTAGTGACTAAGGGCGTGTCAAATGTGCCATGGCCGGGAAATCCCACGCCGAGAGTTACGGAAGTATACGGCGGAATGTTAAATGCCATAGGTCTTCAAAATCCCGGCGTGGATGTTTTTATGGAAAGAGACCTTAAATTTTTACAGGATTTCGATACAAAGGTTATCGTGAATGTCTGTGGAAAAACAGTTAAGGATTACGTGGAAGTTGTGGAAAAACTCAGCGACAGAGATGATGTTTCCATGCTTGAGATAAATGTCAGCTGTCCTAATGTAAAGGAAGGAGCCATCGCTTTTGGTCAGAAGGCTGTTGCCCTTTGCAATATCACTTCCGAGATCAAAAAGCATGCAAAGCAGCCTGTTATCATGAAGCTTTCTCCCAATGTCACGGACATTACGGAGATGGCCCGTGCCGCAGAGGCAGCAGGCAGTGATGCACTGAGCCTTATCAATACCATCACCGGAATGAAGATAGATATCAACAGGCGTAAATTTGCTCTGGCAAACAAAACCGGCGGTATGAGCGGCCCTGCCATCAAGCCCATCGCAGTGCGAATGGTATATCAGGTTCACAATGCCGTAAAGATCCCCATTATCGGTATGGGCGGAATAGCAAACGCAGAGGATGCCATTGAATTTATGATGGCCGGCGCCAGCGCAGTGAGTGTGGGAGCCATGAATTTCGTGGATCCCTATGTCACTGAAAAGATCGTCACCGGAATAGAAGATTTTATGGCTAAAAATAATATTGAGAACATAACCGATATCATCGGATGTGTGGAATAAAGCAGATAGAATTGGAAGTACCCCAGCCCGTATTGGAAACAGGTTGGGGTACTTTTTGGGTTTGGTTATTTATGGGAAGGTTTAGTAATCAAGTGTTACGCCGTTATCTTCGGCAAGTTTTTTGAATTTCTCAGTGACTGCATCAAAGGTCTTTCCGGAAATCTCGGGAAGTTCTCCACCCCAGGCTTTCTTTGCCTGATCGAAGCCCTTTTTGAATGCATCATACATCTCCTGGATCTTTCCGGGATCCCCGCCGGTTATGGCTGTTGCAAACTGGAGGATCCTGTCGGAAGTCTGTTTTACTCCCCAGAAGCCGTCCTCTGAGATGTCTTTTTGTGCCTGGGCTCTGGTGGCTTCATCTACGGTGAATTTGCCGGAAGAGAGGATCCTGATGTAATCCTCCTCTGATGAAAATACACCGGCCTGTCCGAGGATTGCCTTTTCAACCAGGTTTCTGAGCTGTATTGCCCTTGCCTCTGCATCGCTTTTTAATTTGGCGATGAGTTCGGTATTTGGCGAATAAGTCTTTTTTTCTACAGCCTTGTTTTTTTCACCGGATGCTTCATATATAACGCCGCTTTCGTTTACAGCGGGCTCTGTGACTTTCTTTTCTTTTTTTGTATTTGTGGCCTCTGCAGTGTATGTGTAGGCATTCTGAGCGGCCGATGTAATTCCGTTTACATTCATGGCTTTTCCCTCTCTTAAAAAATGGTAATGAAACGATCTTCCTTGATCTATCTTTGTTATCGACCGAAAGTTTATAAAACTTTAGTATTTTTTGAAAAAAGATTCGTTGATAAATAATGTAAAGCTATGTTACAATGATTTCCGCAAGCGTTTACGCATTATTAGGAGGAAATATCATTGAGTACAGGTGTAATAGTATTAATAGTTGTCACTGTCGTATTGGCAGTTGCAATTGGTCTTTTATATTTTTTCGGAAAGAAAGCTCAGAAGAGACAGGAGGAACAGCAGGAACTCCTTCAGGCAAACAAGCAGACAGTGTCAATGCTCATAATTGACAAAAAGAGGATGAAGATAAAGGAATCCGGTCTTCCTCAGATGGTGATCGACCAGACTCCCAAAGCCATGAGAGGTCAGAAACTTCCCATCATCAAGGCAAAGATCGGTCCTCAGATCATGTCTCTTATCTGTGATGACAAGATTTTCGAGTCAGTTCCCGTGAAAAAGGAAGTAAAGGCTTCCGTCAGCGGTATCTATGTGCTGGATGTAAAGGGACTTCACGGAAAGAACGATTCAAAGGAACCCGAGAAAAAGAAGAGTATCTGGAAACAGGCTCTTGAGAAGGCTCAGGAAAAAGCCGGAGCAAAACCCATTAAATAATTAAAAGAGCGTGTCGTTTTTGGCGATACGCTCTTTTTTGTATAACAACGAGCCTAGGTCCCACCTGCAAGCTCGCTTGCGAGGGGGACTTAGGCGACTGTAGAACACCGAAAGGCTTTGCCTTGAGGTGTGAAACAGAGTTGAAATAGGAGTCAGCCTACTCGATTGAGAATCTGATGCTTATAACGGTTTCGTTGGTGGATATGATGCCTGTGTTGTCAAGCAGTTCATAAGTAAGTCTGATGGTGGTCTTTCCTCTTTCTGTGTAAAATTCCAGCTTTTTTGTGGAAACCCCGAGAAGAAGTGTGCCAAATGACGTCCTGTATTTTGTCATATTGGCCTTTCCGGGTTCAAAGATCATATGAGAAGACGATGCTCCGTCCCTTATGATCTCCACCATGTTTTCGTCATAGAGGATCCTGGTTTTTACCTCTTCATCAGAACCGCCTTTTTCCGTAAAGAATATCTCTTTTTTAATATCCGTCTCCGTAAAGAAGCCGGGAGAGATGGTGCGGGATGTTGAGGTCTCGCCCTCGGGACTTGTCTGCTTTCCCATTATGGCGATCTTAACATTTGATTTATCTGTTTTTATATTTTTGTTCATAGGATTATTTGCTTTCCTGATCCAGCCTGATCTGGTGGATGATGGCTTTTTTCTGGTTCTCGATATGGGTCCAGGCTGCCTTTGAGGCGGCATCTTTATCCTTTTTTACGATACTTTCGTAAATCTGTCTGTGTTCCTCCACCAGCATATCGTGCTGTGTCGCATCCTTTATATATTCGAATCTGTATCTGTACATCTGCTCAGCCAGGTTGTTGACCAGGTTTATGAGTCTGTCGTTTCCGGTGGCCTTTAAGATGATATCGTGAAGGGCTACGTCCGCCTGAGCGATCTTTTTAGTATCCTTTGTCTTTACCGCAAGTTCAAAGCCGACGCAGGCCCGCTTTAGGTTTTCAAGCTCCTCCGCAGTGATTCTGTCGCATGCAAGCTCCACGCACAGAGCATCCAGAGACTGACGTACTTCCAGCACATCATTCATGCTTTTTTCCGTGATCTGTGCAACCTCAGCCCCGCGCCTGGGGATCATTATCACCAGTCCTTCAAGCTCTAATTTTCTGATGGCTTCTCTGATGGGAGTCCTGCTCACACCTAATTTGTCCGCAAGGTGGATCTCCATCAGCCTTTCGCCGGGCTTTAGATCCCCCGTGAGGATCGCCTGCCTGAGAGTGTTAAAGACAACATCTCTTAAAGGCAGAAAATCATCCATTTTGATCTGTAAATTGTCTGTCATGCCATACCCCGATTATTTAAAAAATGAATCCTGTTATGTAGACCTGCCTGAGGCCACAAGTTTCCTTTATATCCGCAAAGGCTTTTTCCGCCTTTGAACTGTCCGTAAATATTCCAAATACCGTAGGACCGCTTCCGCTCATCATGGAGGTGAGAGCTCCTTCATCCTTCATGATCTTTTTTATCTTTGTAATGATGGGGTGATCCGATTCAGTTACATATTCCAGCACATTCCCTGTGAGGGAACACATTTTATTTAGATCCCCCTCTTCGATGGCTTTTACCATGCCGTCAACATCCGGGTGTCCGGGGAGTGTGATGGCATCAATCTTTGTATAAACTTCCTTTGTGGATACGTTTATGTCGGGCTTGGCCACAAGCAAAATGCACTGTGGAGGATTCTTTATGGGAGTCAGTTTCTCACCTATTCCCTCGCTCAAAGCGGTGCCTCCCATTATGCAAAACGGAATGTCTGCCCCCAGCTTTACCCCAAGGTCGCAAAGTTCGGAAACTGTCAGGTTTAATCCGTACAGAGTATTGATGCCTTTGAATGTGGCTGCAGCATCTGTGCTTCCGCCGGCCATACCTGCAGCGATGGGAATATTTTTTTGAAGAGTAATGTCGATACCGCCCGACAGATCAAATTCGTCAAACATGAGCTTTGCGGCTTTACATATCAGATTGTCTGACGAGGCGGAAAGCTCGCTGTTATCGACTTTAAGATTTATGCCTGCAATGGTTTTCCGGAAGGTGAGGACATCAAAAATGTCCACGGACTGCATGACCATTTTTACGTCATGGTATCCGTTTGGGCGTCTTCCCGTCACATCCAGGCTTAAGTTTATCTTTGCATAAGCTTTTAAAGTAAGTAAATCCATATATTGCTTATCCTTGTTTTCGATTGTATTTAAGTGTTTTTTGTATACACGATATATATAAGTATAACATAAATCGCTCAACCGTCAATAAAAGCGGAAAGAAAGGGCCCCATGATCTGTCCTTATCCTTGAATAAATATGTATAGGATGTTATAATGTTACGGAGTGGGCAATTTGCTATATTGTGCAAAAACAATATACTATTGCGTAAAAAGACGAAATTATAAGGATGGGAATTTATGAAGTTATTTGGCCGAAATAAATCCGAAGAAATTTACGACGAGGATGAATTCTACGAGGATTCCGAGGGATCCTATGAATATGAAGATGAGTACTATGAGGAAAACCCCGAGGATGTGACATATGGTTTAGATGCTTACGAGGAAGGCGAATATGCCGAAACCTACGAAGAAGGCGCAGAGGATGAGTATTACGCTGAGGGCGAAGAGGGCGAAGGATACTACGGTGACGAGGACGGCGAGTATTATGAAGATGAAGCGCCCGAGGGAGAATATTACGAAGACGAAGTCTATGAGGATGAGGCCTTTGATGAAGCTTCCGATGTGGAATATATGAACAGTGACGATGAGGCCTTTATCTTGGAATATGATGAGGATGATGAAACTGCCACCGGATTTTTTGGAAAGATCGGTGAATTTCTCATGAATATGACCACCATGGACAGGGTTGTCGCCCTGACAGGAGTGCTGGTCATCGCTCTTCTCGTGCTGGCAGGTGCACTTCTTCTTCATGGTACAAAAAACACAAAGGTTAACAAGGACTATTCCTCTGTGGGAACACAGCTTGACGGAATAGAGACCATCGGCGGAAAGGGCCTTATCGCAGTGGACGAGGCTGTTGCGGCAAGATTTGTGGTAGATGAAGTCGAGGATGAGAACGCAGGATACGATGAGGAGGATTACAACGCAAATGTTGTTGTGGTTATGAATCTGACGTCCGTATTAAAGGATTTAAAGATCAAATTTAACAATAAGTCATCGGGAAAACTGGTGGCAAATGTTCCCTTCGAGGTTACGGTGGAATTTTCCGACGGAACAAAGGAAACCTGGAAAGATGATGACATGGACGGAATCATCTACAAAAAGGGAATAAAGACCGGAAAGTGCAAAGTTACATTAAATGAACTTGACGGTGAAAAATACGAGAGATTCACACTTCCCCTTGATACAAAGACCATCGAAGTAAAGAGTGAGATCGCATATGAAAAGATCGACGTTTCGGATGAGGTAAAGACCGAGGCTGAGATCGATGTGGCAAAGGAAGATACAGCAGCAAACGATACTGTTGTGGAGTCGAAGCTCACTGACACAGTCGAGTGGGTTGCAAGCACTCAGACTGCAGACAATTATGTTCAGGTATTAAAGACAGACCTGGTTGACCCCATGAAGGTGGCTTTGGCCAAGAAGTTCTTCAGAATTGCCGAATTAAATGAAAATACGATATCCGGCAACGAAGACGGTAACCAGGGTGGCAATGAAGGTGGAAACGGCTCCGAAGGCGGAGAAAGCGGAAGTGGGTCCGGAGAAGCCGGAGGGGATCCCGTACAGGATACTGTGGTTAATACCATTACACTTTCAAAGACTTCATCAAGTCTTGAGGTTGGTGCAACAGAGACTCTCACAGCCGTTACAAAGAATGCAGCCGACACAGAACTTACGGGAAAGACCATTACCTGGTCAAGTGACAAGACAGATGTGGCAACGGTAAGCGAAAGCGGTGTTGTCACTGCTTTGAAGGCCGGTACTGCAAAGATAACCGCCACCTGCGAGGGAAAGACTGCAGAGTGCACCGTTACCGTAACGGCAAGTCACAGTGCATTTACCATCGATATAAATCCTGCAACCGTAAATGTGGCTAAGGACGGAACCGTAAAGGTAAAAGTAACTCCCACCGGAGCCACCGAGGGTGAGGAACTGACATATAGTGTCACACCTTCAAGCAATGAATATTTCAATGCCACAATAGATCAGACCAAGGGTGAGATTACTATCAAAGGCTTAAAACTCACTACCGCGGCTCAGTCTGTTACGATCAGTGCAAATTACAAAGAGGGAACTCAGATAACAGCTCCCACAAAGATCCTTAACATTACTGTTGTGGACAAATATGCTATCGCCCTTGACAAGAAGACGGCAACCGCCTTTGTGGGCGTGGAAGATGCAGAGAAACTGGTACTTACCGCAACTCTTACAAATGTGACTGTTGCAAACACTCCCGTGAAGGCAAAATCAAGCGACGAGAGCGTAGCCACCGTTACCGTAAGCGGCACCAACAAAGTGATAGTAACTGCCCTGAAGACAAGTGCAAATCCTATAGATATCACTGTTTCCTACAAGGAAGAGGGTGGCGAGGAAGTAAGCGAAGTATGCAAGGTTACCGTAAAGGATAATCCTAAAAACGACAAGACGACAAAGCTTCTCACAAAGGATGGCGAGCAGGTTTACGTACTTGAGAACGGCCAGTACAGAGAGGCTACAAATGCCGATTATTACACAGCTTCGGCCTTTTACCTTAAGGGTGAGATCAAATACACCGGATGGCAGACCATCAAGGGAAATGTTTATTTCTTTGATAAAAACGGCAAGAAAGTCACCGGCGAACAGGTTATCCAGGGTGCAAAATACACCTTTGCCAGCGACGGAAGCCTGGTTCTCGGAAACGGAGCAATGGGTATAGACGTTTCCAAGTGGAACGGAAGCATCGACTGGAAGGCAGTTAAAAACTCCGGTATATCCTATGTCATCATCAGATGCGGATACAGAGGTTCATCTGCCGGATCGCTTATCGTGGATCCCAAGTTTACACAGAATATAAAAGGTGCGACATCAGCCGGCCTTAAGGTCGGAGTATACTTCTTTACACAGGCCATAGATGAGGTGGAAGCCGTTGAGGAAGCGTCCTTTGTTCTGGATCAGATAAAGGGTTACAAGATCTCATATCCTGTTTTCCTGGATGTGGAGGGAAGCGGCGGACGAGGCGACAAGATCAGCAAGGAGACCAGGACCGCAGTCATAAAGACCTTCTGTGAGACCATAAAGAGGGGCGGATACACTCCCGGAGTTTATGCAAACAAGACCTGGTTAAATGAAAAGATGAATGCAAGTCAGCTTTCTGCTTACAAGATCTGGCTTGCCCAGTATGCTTCAGCGCCTACCTACACAGGCAGATATGATCTCTGGCAGTATTCTTCAAAGGGTAAGGTCAGCGGAATCAGCGGAGATGTGGATTTAGACTGGAGTTATCTTGGATATTAATATTTCGTTTTTCTTAAAAAATCAACAAAGATTACTTTAGTTTTCAAAAGTATTATTAGTAAGTACATTAAAAAATAATGAATGCATTGTAAAGAGTGCATTTTAAGGAGGAGAAAAAAGCATGAGAACCTATCTTGTAACCGGAGGAGCCGGATTTATCGGTTCAAATTACATTCACTATATGTTCAAAAAATATGGTGATGAGATAAGGATCATTAACGTAGATGCCCTCACATACGCAGGAAATCTTGAGAATTTAAAGGACATCGAGAACAGAGATAATTACACATTTGTGAAAGCAAATATTTGTGATAAAGATGCCATTGCAAAGATCTTTGCGGAAAATGACATCGACAGAGTGGTACATTTTGCTGCAGAGAGCCACGTTGACAGAAGTATCAGAAATCCCGAGGTTTTCGTTCAGACAAACGTGCTCGGAACTGCTGTAATGCTTAACTGTGCAAAGGCTGCATGGGAGCTTCCTGACGGATCGTTCAAAGAGGGCAAGAAGTTTTTGCATGTTTCAACGGATGAAGTGTACGGTTCACTTCCCGATGATGACAAGGCTTTCTTTTATGAGACCACACCCTACGATCCCCACAGCCCTTACTCAGCAAGTAAGGCAAGTTCAGACATGTTGGTAAAGGCATATATGGATACATACCATTTCCCTGCCAACATTACCAACTGCTCCAACAACTACGGCCCTTATCAGTTCCCCGAAAAGCTGATCCCTCTTATTATCAACAATGCTCTTCAGGGCAAGAAGCTTCCCGTATACGGAGACGGAAAGAACGTAAGAGACTGGCTTTTTGTTGAGGATCACGCGAAGGCCATTGATATGGTACAGGAACAGGGAAAACTTTTTGAGACATATAACGTTGGCGGTCACAATGAGAAACAGAACATTGAGATCATCAATATCATCATTGAGACTCTTCAGGAAATGCTGCCGGATTCCGATCCGAGAAAAGCACTTGTGACAAAGGATCTCATCACCTATGTGGAGGATCGTAAAGGTCATGACAGACGTTATGCCATTGCTCCTGACAAGATCAAGGCAGAGATCGGCTGGTATCCCGAGACCATGTTCAAGGACGGTATCAAAAAGACAATTGCCTGGTTCTTTGAACATGAGGACTGGATGAAGAATGTCACAAGCGGAGATTATCAGAAATACTATGACGATATGTATGGGAGAACCCATTAATGTTTAAGGATAAAGGAAAGAAAGAAACAGCGCTTATCCTGTTTATTCTTGTTTTGTCTTACGGTTCCGTGGCAGCAGCTGGCCATCTTTCCGGTATTGTCGGAGCGATGGCCGCTTATAACGGAGTGACATCATTCGGAATGAATCTGTCGGCATGGGTCATGTATGGTTTGACCTGCATCATGCTCTATCGGATGACGAAACGAAATGACAAACGGTTGCATATCGTTTCTTTTGTTTTGGGACTGTTTATTTCCTTAAGCTGTGTCTGGGGAATATATGCTCATTTTATAAATGATATATTTACGGATGCGGCTACAATTATCACACAGATCGGTGCTATTTTGGGTCTGTCTCTTTTTTTGGCTCCGCTTTCCGAAGAGTTATTACTGGCAGCGGATCGCTTCAGGGACCATTTAGAAGGTGCCAAAATCAGGGAAAAGAGCCTAAGCCGTTTTCTCACGGCATGGGGAATTATATTTGCTGCATGGTTTCCTGTATTTTTGGCTTTCTGGCCGGGAAACTTTGTGGTGGATTCGCCCTATCAGCTCCAGAACGTGGTGGAGGGATATCATACAACCCACCATCCCCTGGCTCATACCCTTTTGATGGGAGCTGCGTATAATTTCGGACGATCCATAGGCAATCCCGCAGCGGGAGCTCAAATTTATACCATCATTCAAATGCTGGCACTCAGTGCATCCTGCGCATATGCGGTTACTTATATCTATAAAAAAGGCTTTTCACGATGGCTCGACAGAGGTGCCCTCCTTTGGTTTGCATTGTTCCCGATGCATCCCGTTATGGCTATCACAGCCACCAAGGATATTTTGTTTGCAGCCTTTTTTATGGCTTTTATGATTTATGTTATCCGTTATTTTTATGACAGAGAGTCATTCCGTGTGCCGCAGATCATCGGCATGGTGATCACAGGAGCCGGGGCAATGCTTTATCGAAATAACGGACTTTATGCAATTGTTATTGGAATGGTCATTCTTGTTCTTTTTCAAAAAACATGGAAAGCTAAAGGAAAAGCGTTACTCATTCTGATGGCAGCGTTTCTCCTTTATTCCGGCATTAACAATGCTCTGATCCATAAAGTTAACGCAATTCAGGGTAACTCCAACAGGGAATCCATGAGTATACCTCTCCAGTGCATGGCACGTGTGGCCGCGTATCGACCGGGGGAGATGAAAGATGAGTATTACGAGGAACTGCTGTCATATGTCAGCGAAGAAGCGCTGAAAAAATATAATCCATACAATGCCGATCCGGTAAAAGGTGAAGCAAACGAGAGTCTCCTGGGATCGAACAAATTAAATTTCCTTAAGCTCTGGATAAAGATTGGACTTGATTTCCCGGGAGAATATATAGAGGAAATCGTCACCAATACGATGGGATACTG
Organism: Acetatifactor sp.; assembly: GCA_024695935.1. Lineage (GTDB taxonomy): Bacteria > Bacillota > Clostridia > Lachnospirales > Lachnospiraceae > RGIG10340. Next base: position 97,525 of record JAILHH010000023.1, on the reverse strand, counting down.
GTTCCCGCTTGGACGCGGAATGTATGCCGAAATGGACATCAGGCTTTACCATATGCTTATCGGAGTCGGTGATCAAATCGAAAAGAAAGATTTATGTCACCCGGTAAATGCTCTTTATTCCCATTGGTTCTATGATGGAGAATATGAAAATACCCCGTTACTTGGTTATGCATATCGAAGTGACGGATATATCTGGCTGGCAATCATACTTATCTTTTTTGCCATCCTCAGGAAAAAAAGCGGTATTATTGCGGTGATGCTGATCCCTGCCCTTTATCTTGGCACATGCTTTTTGGGACCTATGGCAGCGCTGCGTTATGTTTACAGTCTGATCGTGCTATTACCCATTCAGGTCTGTCTTTTGGCGGATTTAAAAGAATGAGAGCACGCATCATAAAAAGGAAGGATAAAAACATGAAAGGTATCATTCTTGCCGGCGGAAGCGGCACACGACTTTACCCCTTGACAAAAGCTATTTCAAAGCAGATCATGCCCGTCTATGACAAGCCCATGATCTATTATCCTCTCTCAACCCTCATGCTTGCAGGGATCAGAGAGGTTCTGATTATTTCCACACCCAGAGATCTGCCTGTATTTGAAGATCTTTTGGGAGACGGAAAACAGCTTGGAATGGATATCCAATATGCGGTTCAGGAATACCCGGGCGGACTTGCACAGGCATTTTTGATCGGTGAAAAGTTCATCGGAGATGACAGGGTTGCCCTCGTGCTCGGCGACAATATTTTCTATGGTCAGAGCTTCTCAAAGGTGCTGAAAGAGGCAGCGGGAAGAGAAAAGGGAGCAACAATCTTTGGATATTACGTAAGAGACCCCAGGGAATACGGTGTTGTTGAGTTTGACGAAAACGGAAAGGCTCTTTCCATCGAGGAAAAACCGGAGAATCCCAAGAGTAATTATGCGGTTCCCGGATTATATTTCTATGACAATGACGTTGTAGAGATTGCAAAGAATATCAAGCCCTCTGCAAGAGGTGAACTTGAGATCACATCAGTAAACAATGAGTACTTAAAGCGCGGAACTTTGCGGGTTGAGACCATGGGTCGAGGCTTTGCATGGCTCGATACCGGAAATCATGACGCCCTTCTTGAGGCATCCAATTTCGTGTCAACGGTTCAGAAAAGACAGGGACTTTATGTCTCATGCATAGAGGAGATCGCTTACAAACGCGGTTTCATCACAAAAGAGGAGCTCCTTAAACTGGCAGAGCCTCTTATGAAGACCAATTATGGCAAATATCTTGTAGAGGTAGCAAATGGACTCTAAATTGCTGAGGGCAACTGTTTTTGCCTCTGTTTCCATGCTGGCTCTGGTGGTGCTCTTGGTCATAATGATAAACAGCAGCACCGAAAAACCTGCAGGGAATGCTTCAAAGACTACAGAGGCTGTGACAAGTGAGATTACGGCAAATGATAAACCTGTGGACACAAAGGCATTCTTAAAGGATGATTCCTTCTTTGATGAAGAGGTAAATCCTGTGCTTGAGGCGGCCCTTGCCAATGTAAAGAGGCTGTCCCTTATGATAACCTCGGTGGAAAAGGATCTGAGGATCAGAGTTGTGGATGATGAGGGCAATATCGTCACCGGCGAGAGCTTTCTCGTTAAAGTGGATGATCTGGGAGAATACAAGGATCTGGACAAGGACGGCGTTATCTACATCGGTGATATCACGCCGGGACAGTATTATGTGTCATTAAAATCCATATCCGGCTACAGGGTTCCCACCACATCCACCAGAATACAGGTAAAGGACAAGGTGGAATATCTTGCCATCAATGATATCTCCCTTTTGATAAAAACAGAGGAAGAGATCGATGCGGAGGCGGAGGATAGCTTTGTTGCGGATGCTTTATCCGATACGGACGGAAGCGAGATAAAAAAACATCAGTTTTCCGGAAGTGCCAGGTTTGGTATCGATGTATCCAAGTGGAACGGAGATATCGACTGGGACAAGGTCAAAAACGACGGTGTGAATTTTGCCATCATAAGGATCGGATACAGAGGATCAGTCACCGGAGCATTGGTTGAGGATCCGTATTTTAAGGCAAATATTGACGGCGCAAAGCAGTCAAAGGTAGATACAGGCATTTATTTCTTTACCCAGGCGGTAAATGAAGTCGAAGCCGTGGAGGAAGCCAGTGCGGTATTAAATCTCCTGGGGGATAAAAAAATCGATTATCCCATATTTATAGACACTGAGGGCGCAGGTGGAAACGGAAGGGCTGACGGACTGGACAAGGAAATGAGAACGAAGGTCTGCGAAGCATTCTGCCGCACCATAGAGAATGCGGGCTACACCGCAGGAGTCTATGCCAGCAGGAATTGGTTCAATAACAATCTGGATACTTCAAAACTTGAAAAATACAAGATCTGGCTGGCAGAGTACAGAAGTGTTCCTCTCTACGGAGGATATTATGATTGTTGGCAGTATACATCAAAGGGAAGCGTTGACGGCATTAAGGGACGTGTGGACTTAAACCTTTGGTATGAATAAAAAAGGAACGGAGTAAAAAAATGGGAAAATTAACTGTAGAAACATGTGAGATTGAAGGACTTTATGAGATCACACCTCAGGTTTTTGGTGATAACAGAGGATATTTTACTGAGACATATAATTACAATGATTTTGCAGCCATCGGCATCGATTGCAAATTCGTTCAGGACAATCAGTCCGCATCAAAAAAAGGAGTGCTCAGAGGACTCCATTTTCAGAAGGAATTTCCTCAGGACAAGCTGGTGCGCGTCATTAAAGGTGAAGTTTATGATGTGGCGGTTGATTTGAGAGAAGGCTCAAAGACCTTCGGACAGTGGCACGGAGTACTTTTGTCAGAGGAAAACAAAAAGCAGTTCTTTGTTCCAAAGAATTTCGCCCACGGATTTTTGGTTCTTTCCGATTATGCGGAGTTTTGCTATAAGGTAACGGATTTTTATCATCCCAATGACGAGGGCGGTATCAAATATGACGATCCCGATCTAAATGTTGCATGGCCCATCCCTGAGGGAATGGAGCTTACCTTAAGCGACAAGGATAAGGTTCAGGCTTCATTCAAACAGTATTGTGAGGAACACAATAAATAAGACACCGGAGAGGTCGTAAGTGAAAATTAGCAAAAAAACAGGGATTTTGATCTTTACGATTGTGATGGTCCTGTTTGGAGCAGTGATCCTGTTCCATCACAATCCCTTGGCAAATCCCACTGATGAACTTATAAAAAAAATAATATCCTGCGTGGTCATAGTGGCGGCGTGCCTGATATTTGCCAGGTGGTATGACAAATTTACGCTGCTTCCCATAGAACTGTGGCAGAGCAGGGCTCTCATATGGAAGCTGGCAAAAAATGATTTCAAAAAAAGATATGCCGGCTCTTCCATGGGTGCCGTATGGGCTTTTATCCAGCCCGTGGTGACGGTGCTCATGTATTATATAGTTTTTGACAAGGTCATGGGCTCTGCATCAACGCCCTTAAGGGACGGGGTGGAAGTGCCCTTCGTGCTTTTCCTGACGGCGGGTCTTGTTCCATGGTTTTTCTTTAACGAGGCGCTTAATAACGGCACAAATGCCCTGTTGGAATATAATTATCTGGTAAAGAAGGTAGTATTTAAGATCAGCATCCTGCCTATCATAAAGGTCATTGCTGCTCTTTTTATACATGCCTTTTTTGTGCTTATATTGTTGATAGTGGCTACAATATACGGATATTTCCCCACCATATATACCATACAGATAATTTATTACAGCGCCTGCCTGTTTATCTTTGTATTGGCGCTGTCCTACACATCCTGTGCTGTGGTGGTATTTTTCAGGGATCTGTCACAGATAATAAATATCGTGCTTCAGATCGGAATGTGGGCTACTCCTATTCTCTGGAACATCGAGAGCTTAAACAGCACCTGGGTTACCATCTTAAAACTAAATCCTCTGGTGTATGTGGTGAATGGTTACAGAAGTGCGGTATATGAGAGACAATGGTTCTTTCAGGATTTTTATTCCACAATGTATTTTTGGATAGTTACAGTGGTTTTGTTTGGAATCGGTGCGCTTGTGTTTAAACGACTGAAAGTACATTTTGCGGATGTGCTGTAATCTAAGGGGAAGGATTGGAATTTTTACGTGAAGAAAATATTTTCATGGAAGCCGAATAGAGTTCTTTTGCTGATCTTGGTTGGACTGGCGCTTTTAGTTGCATTGCTGCCATTGTTTAGAATCGGAATGTACTCAGTGCCTTGGTATGATGATTATGGATATGCCAAGCCCGCCAGAGATTTCATGGTGGAATACGGAAGAAGTTTCTTTAATGCTGTAAGAGGTTCCCTTTATAAAGTTAAGGTTACCTGGTACAGTTGGCAGGGAACTTTTTCATCTGTTTTTTTAATGGGTCTTTCACCCATCATCTGGGGCGAGGAATGGCACTTTTTGGGATCATGGTTTTTGATCATAATGCTTACTTTATCTTCTGTCGCATTCACATATATTTTTATGAAACGTATCATTGGTTTCGACTTTATAGAAGCTCTTACAACAGCTTTTTTTGTGTCAATACTTATGATCGTAAAGATACATACCGCATGCCATGGATTCTATTGGTTTAATGCAGGCGTCCATTATGTGGGAATGCATTCTTTTATGATGATATTCCTGGCATCGATAATACTTGCGGCAACTGTAAAAAAAGCTTACGCCGTGACCATTTGGACAATCATTTGTGTCCTATTGGCAGTTGTAGTCAGTGGAAGTAACTTTGTCACTGCTCTTCAAGGTATGCTATTTGCAGTATTGTTTATGGCATTCGTTTGTTACAAATACGGTAAGAGAGCGTTTATCTACATCCCGGTTATGGCAGTTTATGCTTTCGGATTTTATAAAAATGTAACAGCGCCCGGAAACGATCATCGTGCTGCATACTATGTTGATGTGGCTATGGGACCGGTAAAAAGTGTTTTAATGTCTTTTTATTGGGCAGTAAAATATCTGGCGAGATTTACGGATATTTTTACGGTGTTAGTCCTCATAATGCTGATACCCGTAATTATAAGAGGATTAAAAAACAGTGACTTGAAGTTCAGATGGCCGGGTCTGGTGTTTGTACTTTCTTTTTGCCTTTATGCAACAGGTTATACGCCAAGCCTTTATGGAATGGGCTCCCCGGGACTGGCACGCACTTTAAATGCTGTTAAATTTACATATGAGTTTTTGCTTATCTTTAATGAAATATATTTCATCGGATGGTTGAAAGGCATTCTGTCAAAAAAAGGCAAAGAAGTCAAAGAGTTTGGCTACTGGTGGATTTATGCAGGAAGTTTTTTGATAACGGCGTTTCTCGTATTTACCGATTCTCAGGCTGTATGGGAATATTCTCCGTATGGGGCATATTATTATATACATACCGGCGAAGCATTGAATTTTCAGACCGGATACCTTCAGAGGATCGATCAGATAAAATCCGAGGAAGGGGATGTTGCGGTTGGAGCCTATGTGTTCAGACCAACATTTTTGTGCGTTGAAGAGCTTTCCGAAGATCCAACAAGGGGAGCGAATGTCGCAATGGCAGAATGGTATGGAAAAAACAGTATCGTGGTTAAGTATGTGGAATAAAGGAATTTTTGATGGCAGAGAATGAAAAAAACGAAGCGGTCATAACCGTCAGAAATGTCAAAAAAGTGTATAAGCTTTATGATAAGCCTTCTGACAGATTAAAGGACGCTTTCGGATTAAAAAAGAAAGACAAGATCAAATTGCATGAGGCCTTAAAGGGAGTGAGCCTCTCCATAAATAAGGGCGAGACCGTGGGCATCATAGGTACCAACGGAAGCGGAAAGTCCACCATCCTAAAGATCATTACAGGTGTGTTGAATCCCACTGAAGGAGACGTGCAGGTTAACGGCAGGATTTCTGCCCTGTTAGAACTTGGAGCAGGCTTTAACCAGGAGTACAACGGTATTGAAAACGTGTACTTAAACGGCACCATGATGGGCTTTTCAAAAAAAGAGATAGATGAAAAACTCCCGGGTATTTTGGAGTTTGCGGATATCGGAGATTATGTATATCAGCCCGTAAAGACATATTCATCGGGAATGTTTGTAAGGCTTGCCTTTGCGGTTGCCATAAATATCGAGCCAGAGATCCTTATCGTTGATGAGGCACTCAGCGTGGGAGATGTGTTTTTCCAGGCAAAATGTTATCACAAATTTGAAGAATTCAAGAAAATGGGAAAGACCATAGTCTTTGTAAGCCATGATCTCTCCAGTATCAGTAAATACTGTGACAGAGTTTTTTTGTTAAATCAGGGAACCCTTTTGGGAGAGGGCGGTCCAAAGGAAATGATCGATGCCTACAAGAGGGTTTTGGTGGGTCAATACGAGCTGCCGGACAGAAATGAGAGCTTCGATCTGGACGACGGATCAAATCCCAATGCCCTTGAATACGGTGACGGCAAGGCAAAGATCGAGGAATATTTCGTGACGGATGAGGCCGGAGTCAGAACCACGGCAGTCATAAAGGGAAGCGAATTTACTCTTCATATGAGGGTCAGATTTAATGAGGCAGTGCCTGCTCCCATATTTGCCATGTCATTTAAAAATGTCAGGGGCACGGAGATAACCGGAACCAATTCCATGATAGAAAAGGCCTTTTTGGATGATGCAAAGGCAGGGGATGTAAAGGAGATAACCTTCACCCAGAAGATGAGCCTTCAGGGGGGAGAGTATCTGATATCTCTCGGTGTTACCGGATACAACAAGGATGTGTTCGAGGTTTATCACAGACTTTATGACACGTTAAATATCACGGTGGTGTCCGACAAGGATACCGTGGGATATTACGACATGGATTCGAAAGTAAAAGTGGAAAATGTTGAGGAATAAAAATGGCTGATTTTGAGACCATAGGAAAAATAAAATTAGATCTGTCCAAATATCCCGGCGAGGATTTTTATTGTGACGGAGCAGTGGAAGATGAGCTTTTGGACATAGTAAAAAACCGTTCAAAGGCTGAATACGGTCAGGCCATCGAGGAAAAGAAAAGCTGGCCCGTGCTGTATCATCTCTCGCCTCTCAGGGAAAATATAGTTGAGTGGATCCCCATGAAAAAGACTGACAAGGTTTTGGAAGTGGGAAGCGGATGCGGAGCGATCACCGGAGTTTTATCGAGAAAAGCCGGACAGGTTGAGTGTGTGGAACTGTCTAAAAAGCGAAGCACCATAAATGCATACAGAAACGAAGACTGCGACAATGTAAATATACATGTGGGAAATTTCAAGGATATTGAGCCGGATCTTCCCGCGGATTTTGATTATATATGCCTTATCGGTGTGTTTGAGTACGGAAAAAGCTACATAGGCGGAGATAACCCTTATGAGGATTTCATAAAGATACTGATGCCTCATTTAAAAAAAGGCGGCAGGATCATCATCGCCATCGAAAACAAACTGGGTCTGAAATATTTTGCGGGATGCAAGGAAGATCATCTGGGCACTTATTTTTCAGGTATTGAAAATTACAAAGCGGAGGATGGCGTCAGGACTTTTTCAAGGAGAGGTCTCGAGAAGATATTTAAGAGGACGGATGTAAAGGAATACCATTTCTATTATCCGTATCCCGACTATAAATTTATGACAACCCTCTATTCCGATGCTTATCAGCCCGGAAAGGGTGAACTGGCAAACAATATCAGAAATTTTGACAGGGATCGAATGATGCTCTTTGATGAAAAGTCCGCTTTTGACGGCATCATCGAAGATGATATGTTCCCGCTTTTTTCAAATTCTTTCATAGCCGTTATCGGCAAGGATTTTGACATAAAATATGTGAAATACTCCAATGACAGGGCTCCCGAATATGCCATCAAGACTGTCATATCCAGAAGCGCTTTAAAGGGCATAACCGTACGCAAATATCCCTTCGGAGAAAGGGCTGCGGATCACATCAGAGAGATGGTGAGAGCCTATGAGAGTCTAAAGGACAGATATACGGGCTGCGACTTAAAGGTCAATAAGTGTAAGCTTGTGGACAACGGAACCGAGCTGTATGCGGACCTGGAATATGTGGAGGGAAAACCTCTCTCGGAGCTTTTGGACAAGGCACTTCAAAACGGAGACAAAAACAGGTTTAACGAATTATTTGACAGGTATCTGGAGAGAATAGGCTATAACCCGGAATATCCGGCGGCGGATTTTGATCCCATCTTTTCAAATATCTTAGTGGATGACAAGGACGAATGGACATTGATAGACTATGAGTGGACCTTCGGAAGAGCCATCGATACAAAGGAACTGGCTTTCAGGGCACTGTATTGCTATGTCCTTGAGGATGAAAAGAGAAACGGCCTTGATCTGTCTAAGATCCTTGAAAAACTGAACATCACTCAGGCTGAGGCAGAGGATTACAGAAGCAGGGAAGCGGATTTCCAGAAATATGTGACTTCGGGCCACCGCTCCATGGCTGAGATCGGATCCCTGATAGGAAACAGGATCGCAGATCCCGGAAAGTGGATCGACAGATATGCCTCAGACACCAGCGCATCCAGGATCCAGATCTATGAGGATAAGGGTGAGGGATTTTCCGAGGAAAATTCCTATTTTGCTGAGGATTTGAACAAGGACGGAACCACGGTAAAGATCGAGATAAACGCAGACTGTGATGTGAAGGTGCTGAGAGTGGATCCGGCGTTTTCTGCATGTATAGTAAGGCTTAAAGAGATCCTCTTTAACGGGGAGAGTTATGAACTTATACCAAAGAAAAATCTCCTTGCAAACGGCAAGATCATAAAGGGAGAGGGAAACAGTCACACCCTTGTTTTTGCAACTGACGATCCAAACATTCACTTTGATCTGAGCGGATTAAACAAAGAGAATGAGAATACCTTCAGCGCCATTTTTGAAGTTGTAATGATGCCTTCGGATATGGCAGGGGATCTGCAGGGAGCCATCAAAAAGATCTTCTGATCTGTAAAATAATTTTCTTATAAGGGAAAAAAATGAGTATAAAAGACATTGTCAAAGCTGCACTTACAAAGCGTAATGAGAATAAATACAATGAACTTTTGAAAAACAGCCGCATCGATTATCCTGCCTGGGCAGAGGGCAGAGAGGGAAAGTTTCAGATAAGCGATAACGACAGCCTCTCGGGGTGGTGCATCTATGTATCAAATAAAGGCCATGTGTCAGACATCATGCTTCCTGCCATAAAGGAAGCTATTGAAAATGCTCCGGATGCCAAGATAATCTACGGCGACGAGGATGTACTTTGCGACGGTATCAGAAAGAGGCCGTTTTTTAAGCCTGACTGGTCACCGGATAAATTCGATTCATGGTTTTATCCGGGAGCGGTCATAGCGGTTTCCGAGAGTGTAGCAAAGGAGAGCGGACTAAAGATAATAGATCTTAACGAGGAATTTTTTGAAAAGATCCGTTCTTATCTGCTGGTGGCGGGAGCCTTCAAAAAGGGTTCAAAAGCAGTGGCCCATGTTCCTTACGTACTCTTTCACAATGACAAAGAGGATTTTGAAAAAGCTTATATATATCCTTCAAAGGAAGAGGCTTTCGGGAAGGCTTTTCCCATGGTTTCCATCATTATCCCCTCAAAGGATAATCCTCTTCTTTTGGAAAAATGCATCGAAAGAGCAAGAGAGGCTTTTAAGGATATCGAGAACGAGATAATCGTGGTGGACAATGGCTCTAACGGCATGAATAAACTTCAGCTTAACAAAATGTCTGCAGAGCTTAAATTTGAATATATCTACATGTCCATGGACTTTAATTTCGCAAAGATGTGTAACATCGGAGCGGACATGGCAAAGGGCAGCGTATTACTGTTTTTAAATGACGATGTGGAGCTGGTAAAACAATCCCCTGTGGAAAAGATGACCATGATGGCTCTCAGGGAATATACGGGAGCCGTGGGATTAAAGCTTTATTACCCGGACAGCGTAAAGATCCAACACGCCGGCATCACCAATCTCCCCATGGGACCTGTGCATAAATGCCAGTTTTTAGAGGATACAAAGGAATACTATTTCGGTGAAAACAGGGGGCTTAAAAATGTGACTGCGGTCACGGCAGCATGCCTTATGATCGAAAAGAGAAAGTTTATCGAAGCCGGAGGATTCTGCGAGGATTTAAAGGTTGCCTTTAATGATGTGGATCTGTGTTTTTCACTGTGTGACAAAGGATATTTTAATGTGTGCGTAAATGATGGATATGCTTATCACCACGAGTCTCTGACAAGGGGAAATGACGAATCCGCCGATAAGGTGGCAAGGCTTTTTAAGGAGCGGGACCTGTTATATAAGCGCCATGAAAAGCTAAGGGGCGCGGATCCCTTCTTTTCGGAGTGCTTAAGCCGCGGAGAACTTGACACGGGCATCAGATATGCCTATGAGACTGTGGGAAACTGCACTGTACCTGTTGAGGATACGGATCTTAAGCATGTTCAAAAGCAGTTTTTGAACAGCTGCAGGCAGGATGAATGTCTGCATTTTCGCGTGGAGTCCGTGGACAGGAGGACCGTAAAGGGTTATACAATAGTCCTTGGGGACAACAATGCAAATTACGCCTTTGAAATAGTTTTTAAGGGTGAAAATAATATATATACATTTCCCATGGAGGGAAGATACAGACCCGATATCGCGGACAATATGCCGGATCAGATAAATGTGGGTCTTTGCGGTTTTAATTTCAGATTCAGCCGCGGTGCCATGGAAAAACTGAAAAAGGAAAAGACTTATAATATCGGTATTATGGCAAAAAATACCGTGACAAAGACAGGGCTGATCAATTTCAGCACCAGATATTTTAATCCTTAGTTTGGAGGAAAGATGGATTACAAGGAAGCTTATGAAAAAGAACATCTAAAGAGTGCCGACCTGGCTTCAAGAGTTGCGGATCTTGAGGCAAAAAACGAGGAGCTTAACTGGAAGCTTGACAGGATAAAAAACAATCCGGTGTGGAAAGCTTCAAAGCCTGCAAGAGATGTGATGCATTGGGGCATCAGGCAGGTTGACAGGGTGAAAAACTTAGGCGGCGTGAAGGGCTTTGTAAAGAAAGTTTTTTACAAGGGCAGAGAGTTCGAAGCCATGAAGCAGTTTGGCACCAATTCTTTCCCCGATGAAAAAGAGGCAAAGCTGCAGCGTGAAACCGTATTTGAATATATGCCAAAGATCAGTATCCTGGTGCCTTTATGGAACAATAAACGAGAATACCAGGTTGCAATGCTTGAAGCCGTGATGAATCAGACCTATGAGAACTGGGAACTATGCCTGGCGGACGGATCGGATGAAGAGCATGCATATGTGGGCGAGATCTCCAGAGAGTATGCAGAAAAAAGTAACGGCAGGATAGTTTATAAAAAACTTGAAAAAAACTACGGCATCGCCGGAAATACCAATTACTGTCTGTCCATGGCAAGCGGTGAATACATCGGTCTTTACGATCAGGATGACATCCTGCATCCTTCGGTTTTGTATGAGTATGTTAAGGTCATCAACGAAAAAAAGGCAGATTACATCTACTGTGATGAGACCACATTTAAGGGCGATAATATCGATCACATGCTGACCATGCATTTTAAACCGGATTATGCGCCGGATAATTTAAGGGCAAATAATTATATATGTCATTTCAGCGTGTTTAAGAGAGACCTTTTAGACGGGGATGAGCTTTTCAGGCCGAAGTTTGACGGAAGCCAGGACCATGACATGATACTGCGGCTCACCGACAATGCCAAAAATATCGTCCATGTGCCAAAGTTAATGTATTATTGGAGAAGTCACTCCGGCAGCGTGGCAAGCGGTATCGATGCAAAGCCTTATGCCATTGAGGCCGCAAAGGGTGCTGTGGCAGAACATCTGAAAAAGCACGGCTTCGATCATTTTAAGATCACCTCCACAAAAGCCTTTGAGACAATATTCCGTATTCAGTACGAGATCAAGGGTGATCCAAAGGTTTCTGTCATAATCGCAAACAAGGATCACACAGAAGATTTGAAGCGGTGCATCGATTCCATATTTGAAAAGAGCACCTATGACAATTTTGAGATCGTGATCGTGGAGAATAACTCCGAGACAGAGGAGATATTTAAATATTATGATGAAGTGACCGCCGCCCATGAAAATGTGAAGGTGGTAAAATACGAAGGAAAGTTTAATTATTCCGCAGTAAATAATCTGGGAGTAAAAAATTCCGACGGCGATATGGTGGTCCTGTTAAACAATGACATTGAGATCATCACCGTAAACTGGATTGAGGAGCTCCTCATGTACGCCCAGAGAGAGGATGTGGCATGCGTAGGAGCAAAGCTGTACTATCCCGATAAGACCATTCAGCACGCAGGAGTGGTGATAGGTCTTGGAGCCCACAGGACAGCGGGGCACAGTCATTACAAACAGCATCGTCAAAACCTCGGATACATGGGAAGGCTCTGCTATGCGCAGAATGTGACGGCAGTTACAGGTGCGTGCCTTATGGTGAAGAGGGAACTTTTTGACAAAGTAGGCGGCCTGGATGAGAGCTTTGAGATCTCTCTTAACGATGTGGATCTTTGTCTGAAATTAAGACGTTTGGGATATCTGAATGTGTTTACTCCCTTTGCCGAGGCTTTTCACTATGAATCGGCTTCCAGGGGACTTGATGACAAGGGCGAAAAGGCAGAGAGATACAACAGAGAATCGGCGGCTTTCAGGGAAAAGTGGAAGGACGAGCTTGAAAAGGGAGATCCATATTTTAATCCCAATTTTTCGCTGGATCGGAGCGATTTTTCGCTAAAAGTCGGAGAATGACCTAAAAAATTGAAATAATTTACAAATAAACGGCACTTTTCTATGGATGAATATTATGCTAAAATAAGTGCTTGAAATCGGGAAAACAAAGGAGGAATAAAAATGCAGGTAATGGATCAGTTTAATTTCTGGGTCAATGATGATTATTTTGATGCAGATACAAAGAACGAACTTTTAAGCATTCGCAATGATGAAAAAGAGATAGAGGACAGATTTTACAAAGAGCTTGAGTTTGGTACAGGCGGACTCAGAGGTGTCATCGGCGCAGGTACCAACCGTATGAATATTTACACTGTCAGAAAGGCAACCCAGGGACTTGCCAATTTCATTTTAAAGCAGGGAACTCAGGCAAAGGGTGTTGCAGTTTCACATGATAACAGAAGAATGTCCAGAGAATTTGCGGAGGAGACAGCGCTTTGCTTTGCGGCAAACGGCATCAAGGCTTATATCTTTGATTCACTTCGTCCCACTCCCGAGCTTTCATTTGCTCTTCGCGAGCTTGGATGCACAGCGGGCGTAATGGTAACAGCAAGCCACAATCCCCCGGAGTACAACGGATACAAGGTTTACTGGGCAGACGGAGCGCAGGTTACTGCTCCCCTTGACTCAGAGATCATCGGTGAGGTTCGCGCCATAAGCGATTATCATACAGTAAAGACCATGAGCATGGATGAGGCAAAAAAAGCCGGTCTCTATGAGATCATCGGTGCCGACATGGATGACAAGTACATGGCAGCTCTTAAAAAACAGGCTATCCATCCCGAGATCATCACTGAGATGGCTTCGGATATCAAGATCGTATATACACCTTTCTGCGGTACAGGAAACAAGCCCGTACAGAGGATCTTAAAGGAGCTGGGCTTCAAGAACGTATATGTGGTTCCCGAAGAGGAAAATCCCGATCCCAACTTTGCGGATATCCCTTATCCCAATCCTGAGGATAAGAGAGCATTCGAGAGAGCTCTTAAGCTTGCAAAAGAAAAGGATGCGGACATTGTGCTTGCAACAGACCCCGATGCAGACCGTCTCGGTGTTTATGCAAAGGATACAAAGACAGGTGAGTATGTTTCATTTACCGGAAATATGTCCGGAATGCTCATTGCAGAATATATTTTGAGAGAGAGAACAAAGACAGGTACCATGCCTGTTAATCCCGCTCTTGTTACAACGATCGTTACCACCAACATGACTAAGCCCATCACAGAGGCTTACAATGTGAAGCTTATCGAGGTCCTCACAGGATTTAAATATATCGGTGAGCAGATCAAGTGGTTTGAGCAGTCAGGTTCAAATAATTACGTATTCGGTCTCGAGGAGAGCTACGGATGTCTTGCCGGAACACATGCAAGAGACAAGGATGCCATCGTTGCCGTAATGTGTCTGTGCGAGGTTGCTTCATATTGCAAAAAGCACAATATGACTCTCTGGGATATGATGATCGAAACCTATGAGAAATACGGCTATTTCAAAGAGACTCAGTACACCATCACCTTAAAGGGAATCGAGGGAAGCAAAAAGATCCAGGAGATCATGGACAAGCTTCGTACCAATCCTCCCAAGGCCTTCGGCGACAAGAAGGTATTGAAATTCAGAGATTACAAAAATGATGTGATCCTTGATATGGAGAGCGGCGAAAAGACAAAGACAGGTCTTCCCACATCAAATGTTCTTTACTTTGATCTGCCCGATGATTACTGGTGCTGTGCAAGACCTTCGGGTACAGAACCCAAGCTTAAGTTCTACATGGGCGTAAAGGGCAAGAACTTAGAGGATGCCGAAAAAGAGGTTGAAGCTCTCACAGAGGCAGTAAAGGCCCTGATCTAAAATCTTTGGAGGGTTGTATGGGAATATTAAATCCGTCCAATCTAAAGAAAACAATATATTATCTGAAGCGTAACGGCCCGGCGGATACCCTCCGGGCTTTGCGTGAGAGGATTTCGGAGAGTAAGTCCGAGTATACATATGAAGCTCCTTCAAAAGAGGAGCTTTTTGTGCAACAAAAAAACAGTGAAGCCTTTGATAAAAAGATCAGTATCGTTGTTCCCTGTTTTAAGACTCCGGCTGTGTATCTAAGGGCGCTTATAGAATCGGTACTTACTCAAAGCTACGGAAATTTCGAACTGCTTATCGGTGATGCATCCCCGAGGGATGCAGACGGTGAAAATGATAGTGTAAAAACCGTGACAGGGACATTTAATGATCCCAGGATCATATACATATCCCTTGAAAGAAACGAGGGGATCTCAGAAAACACCAATCAGATCATGGAGCAGGCAAAGGGAGATTATATCGCACTTTTAGATCATGACGATCTGCTTGCGCCGGATGCATTATATGAGATGGTAAATGCGGTAAATGACCCGGATGTCCTGCCTGTTGCAGTTTATTCTGACGAGGATAAATGTGACGGCGACGGTCTTGTTTTTTACGAACCGAATTTTAAACCGGATTTTAACCCGGACATGCTTTTTACCAATAATTATATCTGTCATTTTTTGATGGTAAGGGCGGATATAATGAAAAAACTTAAGCTACGATCTGCCTTTGACGGAGCTCAGGACTATGATCTGATATTAAGATGCCTGGATGAGGCAAAAAGTTTTCAAGACATAAAGCACGTGGGAAAGGTACTGTATCACTGGAGATGCCATGAGGCGTCCACTGCGGTAAATCCCATGAGTAAAACTTATGCTTATGAAGCGGGCAGGCGTGCTTTGCAGGATTTTGCGGACAGGAACGGTTTTAAGGCAAAGGCAGTTCACTCAAAACATCTTGGATTTTATGAACTTGAGTATGAAGGCAATGTATTTTATTCAAGAGGGGACAGGTTCGTACCGGCAGCTGTCGGCAGCAGGGTCATAGAAAAGGGTAAGGTCGCCTTCGGAGCCTATGACAAAGAGGGCAATGCGGTGGACCTTGGCCTTAAAAAGGGTTATTCCGGATATATGCACAGAGGAGTTTTGCCAAAGGATGTATCGGGGCTCGACATCAGATGCATAAAGGTAAATCCCGCATTTTACAACCTTTTTAAAGAGGTCACCGGATTTGAATACAGCGAAAAAAACGGTATTTTTGATTACTGTGGTGTGATAGGAAACGACGACGGAGAACAGATAAAGGAACTTAGTCTGAAACTGTCAAAGGCTCTCTCAGATACCAAAAAAGACAGCCTCCTGTTATATCTTCCGGTTTCCGATCTGGATTTTTGAGGATAGTTATGGCATTAGTTACAGTTGTAATACCAAATTTTAACGGACTTAAATACCTGGACGGATGCTTAAATGCGCTCTCAAAACAGGTAGAGAAAACCCCTGAATTTGAAGTCCTTGTGATCGACAATGGTTCAAAGGACGGTTCGGCAGAGTTTTTAAAAGGGTACAGAGTCCCTGAAACCGCATACTCCTTTTGCGGATTCGAACCGGTATTTTTAGATGAAAATACCGGCTTTTGTCATGCCGTAAATGTGGGGATCCAAAAATCCGTGTCACCCTTCGTGATACTTTTAAACAATGATACGGAGGTTTATCCCGATTTTGTGTTAAATCTCTGTGAGAGCCTTTTGGGGGATGAAAACAAAAAGATTTTTTCGGGCAGTTCCATGATGCTTGCCTGGGACGATGAGAATGTGATAGATGACTGCGGCGACAGGTATACCGTTCTTGGCTGGGCATACGGCAGGGGAAAGGGAAAGAACAGAAAAGACTTTGAAAGACCGTGCGATACTTTTTCCGCCTGCGGAGGCGCTGCGATCTACAGAAGAGAAGTTTTTGAAAAGATCGGTTTATTTGATGAGTCCCACTTTGCATATTTCGAGGATCTGGACATAGGCTACAGAGCGCTTATAAAGGGTTATAAGAATATTTTTGTGCCGGGAGCAAAGGTAAAGCACTTCGGCTCCGCCGCAAGCGGCAGCAGGTACAATGCCTTTAAGGCAGGCTTGAGCGCTGAAAATTCTGTATATGTGCCCTTTAAAAACATGCCCCTTTTGCAATACCTGATAAATCTTCCTTTTTTGGTGATGGGAAGCCTGGTGAAACTGTTGTTTTATACAAAAAAGCACCTTGGCAGGGAATATGCATTAGGATTAGTTAAAGGTGTGAAAAAATCCTTCTCAAAGCAGGGATTTTCCAACAAGGTCTTTTTTAATTTCAAAGATCTTCCAAATCTCATCAGGATACAGTTTAAACTTTATCTGAACACGGTTTTGATGGTTTTTAAGCGGTAGGAATTCTTAAGAAAATTTAAGAATTTAATCAATCTATCTTAATTGCCCTTTTATCGCGGCTATTGTAAAATTACAGAAGTCAAGCGTAGATAAGCAAGGGTATGGCCATGATCAAGGATAATCAGAGAGTACTCAACAGACTTCTCGTAGTTTTCGACGCTCTTATTTTGGGCGGTTCGTTGATACTTTCATATATTATAAAATTCTATATTTTGTTGCCGGGCCCGGGAGTGGGCGTATTGCCGCTCTCCGAATATATCAGG
Organism: Acetatifactor sp.; assembly: GCA_024695935.1. Lineage (GTDB taxonomy): Bacteria > Bacillota > Clostridia > Lachnospirales > Lachnospiraceae > RGIG10340. The sequence continues at coordinate 80,250 of JAILHH010000023.1, read as the reverse complement.
CTTCTCACCGGCATTATCCCCGGATATTTGCTTTTGTACTATATCTTTGACACTTACTCGCCCAAAAGGACCTCGCATTTACGCATGGAGGTCTATTCCATAATAAAGGCAAATGTAGCAGGTATCCTGTCTTTGATCTTCATTCTCTACATTGTGATCAAGGAGATCAACTATTCCCGTTCCGTTATCGCCTTCTTTTTTGTTACAAATGTGTTCTTCAGCTCAGCCTTCAGGCTGTTTTTGCGTGTGGTCCTCAGAAATTTCAGGAAAAAGGGCTACAATCTTAAACACATACTGTTGGTTGGATATTCAAGAGCAGCTGAAGAGTATATAAAGAGGATCAAGGACAATCCCAGCTGGGGATATGTGGTATGCGGTATTTTGGACGATCACATCCCTGCGGGAACAGAATATAAAGGTGTTAAAGTCCTTGGAACCACAGGAAATCTTGAAATCATCCTGCCGGAGAACAAGATGGATGAGATCGCCATCACATTGGCTTTGGCAGATTATGATATTTTGGAAAAGATCGTGGACATCTGCGAAAAATTCGGTGTGCATACCAAATTTATACCGGATTATAACAGTGTGATACCCACAAAGCCCTACACCGAAGATCTGATGGGACTGCCGGTTATCAATATCAGGCATGTGCCCCTCACCAATACGGGAAATATCCTGATGAAGAGAATGGTGGATATTTTCGGCGCACTTGTGGGGATAATAGTCACTTCGCCCATAATGCTTGTATGTGCGCTTTTGATAAAACTTACAAGCCCGGGACCGATCATTTTTAAACAAAAGCGCATCGGACTTCACAACAAGCCCTTTAACATCTACAAATTCAGATCCATGAGGGTTCAGGAAGAGGAGACCGAGAAAAAGGGCTGGACCACAAAGGATGACCCGAGAGTCACCGGAGTGGGTAAATTCATGCGAAGGACCAGCATAGATGAGCTTCCGCAGTTGTTTAACATATTAAGGGGAGACATGAGTCTGGTGGGTCCCAGACCCGAAAGACCGCAGTTTGTGGAAAAATTCATGGAAGAGATTCCAAGGTATATGGTAAAGCATCAGGTTCGTCCGGGACTTACGGGATGGGCTCAGGTGAACGGACTCAGGGGGGATACGTCGATCAACAAGCGTATCGAGTATGACATTTACTATATTGAGAATTGGACTCTCGGTTTTGATTTCAGAATAATATTAATGACGTTCTTTACAGGCTTTGTAAACAAGAACGCATATTAAAAAGAAGGAGCTAAGGTATGGCAACAAATCAGAAGAGACAGGTCCCTGACAGTGTGAGACTTAAAAGGGAAGCACAAAAGAGAAGAAAAGCGAGAAAGAAGAGAAAAGCCATTATTTTCGGAGTGGAGATCGTGGTAATATTGGTGCTGATTGTGGCATTGTTCTTTTTTCTCACACAGTCTGAGGACGGAAGCGGAGCTATAAATGGCCCCCTGGTAACCGTTCTTGATTCGGAGGAACTCCAGATAGATGAGAGCGTTGTGGAAAATGAGGCAATGAAGGGTTATAAAAACATTGCACTTTTCGGTGTGGATGCCACATCAGCTTCAGGACTTTATTCCAGCAGCCGCAGCGATTCCATGATGATCGCTTCAGTTAATATGGAGACCGGCGACATTAAGCTTGTGAGTCTTTACAGAGATACTTATCTTAATATCGGCGATGATTCATACATCAAATGTAATCACGCATATTCATACGGCGGTGCCGCTCAGGCTATCAAGATGATGAATATGAACCTGGATATGGATATAGAGAGTTTCGTAACAGTAGGATATAAGGGTCTTTCCGAGGTTATCGACGGAATCGGCGGTGTTTATATCGACGTGGACAGCGAGGAGATCAAGCATATCAACAACTATCAGATCGCTGTTGCAAAGGCTCTCGGACAGAAGGATTACAATCCTGTCACAGAGACAGGATACCAGCTTCTTGACGGTGTTCAGGCAGCTTCATACTGCCGTATCAGATATACAAAGGGTGATGACTTTAAGCGTACCGAGAGACAGCGTGAAGTTATCCAGGCTATCGAAGAGCAGGCAAAAAAGACTGATGTGACAAAGCTGCTCGGCATCTTTAACGATGTGATCGATGATGTTTATACTAATATCAGTTCAGATGATGTTATCGATCTTATCAAGAATATCAACAATTATCAAATTGTTGACACCAACGGATTCCCTCAGGAGAGCATGAGAACCACAGCTACCATCGGTGCAAAGGGAAGTTCTGTCATCCCTACAAACCTTGTATCAAACGTAGAGTGGTTACATGAGTACCTCTTTGGAGACGCCGATTATGAAGTATCAAGTGCAGTCAGAAATTACAGCTCCATCATTGAGTCTCAGACTGCCGAATATATACAGAAATAGTAATGAGAATAGAATGTATCATTCCCACATATAAACCGGACAGAGATCTTTTTAAACTGCTTGATGGGCTTTTGGATCAAAGCATGAAACCGGACAGGATCATCCTGATAAATACCGAGGAAAGATTCTTTGAGGATTTATTACAGGGTTCAAAGATGCCCGAAAAATATGAGCATGTTCAGGTTTTTCATATTTCAAAGGATGAATTCGACCACGGAAGAACGAGAAATTTTGGTGTGGAAAAATCCACGGGCGACATGTTTATAATGATGACCCAGGATGCTTTCCCAAAGGATGAACATCTCATAGAAAATCTGGTCAGGCCCCTGGAGGATAGTTCTGTTGCCGTTTCATACGCAAGACAGCTTCCCAAAAAGGATTGCTATCCGGAGGAAAGGCTTACAAGAGATTTTAATTATCCCCCGGTTTCAAGAGTAAAGTCCGGAGAGGATTTAAGTGACCTTGGCATCAAGACCTTCTTTTGCTCCAATGTATGCGCTGCATATAACAGAGAGACGTTTGAAAAGCTTGGCGGATTTGTAAACAGAGCTATTTTTAATGAGGATATGCTCTATGCCGCAAAGGCCGTAAAGGCAGGATACAGGATCGCTTATGCCGCAGAGGCAGAGGTTTTTCATTCTCACAATTATACAAACAGTCAGCAGTTTCACAGAAACTTTGATAACGGTGTGAGCCAGGCAGACAATGAGTGGGCTTTTAAAGGGATCTCATCGGAGTCAGAGGGAATGAAAATGGTAAAGACCACCGTCAGATACCTGATGGACAATAAAAAGGCTTATCGTATCCCCGTATTTGTGATCCAGTGTTTTTGCAAATATGCCGGGTATCTTTTGGGGAAGAATTACAAAAGGCTTCCTCAAAAGCTGGTTTTAAAGCTTACAACAAATAAAAGATATTTTGAGTAAAATGATTAAAGGTGACCTTTAGGTTGCCTTTTTATTTTTCACAATTACTTTCTATTTTAAACACAAATTGGACACAATTGGCTCTTATACTCTGAATCATAAAGTAAAGGAAAAACATTTACACCAAAGAGATGTGAATGTCGGCATAAAGCATTAATAGAAAGGTCGTGAATATTATGTATGAAAATGATATTTATTCCGGAGAACACACCGATGAAGACAGGACCGGAGTTTACGGCACAGGCACCTACAACTATTCGAATTATGATGTGCACAGGGACGGATACGGATCCGGACCAAATTCTGACAATGATAATAAAAAGAAAAAGAAATCCCATCCTGTATTAAAGAGAGTTACGGCAGCAGTACTTACCGGTGTGCTGGTGGGTGTAACTGCAGGAGGCACAATGTATGGTGTTTACAGGGCTACGGGAATGGATGAAGCCTTAGCTGAAAAAGAAACGACTTCTACGACAGCAGAGATCTCCCAGGCTGATTTAAGAGAAGCCATAAAGGATGCGGGAATATCCCTTGCAAACACTGATACGATAACATATACAGCTGAAGATGTATCCACAGTTGTGGACAAGGTAATGCCCGCCATGGTGTCTATAGTATGCAACTTCACAGAGACGGCAAACTTTTTCGGACAGACATTTACCCAGGAGACCAGCGGTTCCGGATCGGGAATCATAGTTTCCGAAAATGATACGGAGCTTCTCATCGCAACAAATTATCATGTTGTAGGTGACGCAAATGCCATTACGGTGACCCTCACCGACGGAAGTGAAGTTTCGGCAAGGATAAAGGGAACGGATGAGGATATGGACCTGGCAGTTATCGCGGTTTCAAAGGATGATGTGGAAGAAACCACCATGAAGGCCATTACCATAGCAACACTCGGTGACAGTGATGCCCTTACACTCGGCGAGCCCGTCGTTGCAATAGGTAATGCCCTCGGATACGGTCAGTCAGTCACAAGCGGAATCGTAAGCGCACTTGACAGAGAGATAGAACTTGAAAACGGAAGCACTGGAACATTTATCCAGACAGATGCGGCCATCAACCCCGGAAACTCAGGCGGCGCACTTCTCAACATGGATGGCGAAGTGGTTGGTATCAATTCCAACAAGATCGGCGGATCCAATATAGACGGAATGGGATATGCTATCCCTATCACATCCGCAAGCCCCATAATAGCAGAACTTTTAGAGCGCCAGACCAGGACAGAAGTTGCTGAGGCTGACAGAGGATACATGGGAATATCTCTTCAGGAGATCACCCCCACCATCGCCCAGATGTACAACATGCCTCAGGGAATATACGTTGTTGATGTTGAGGAAGGCTCAGCGGCAGATAACGCAGGCATTGTAAAGGGTGATGTCATCACCAAATTCGACGGCACAAAGATAGATTCCAATGCCGATCTTTTAAATATCCTGACATACTATGCGGCAGGCGAGACAGCACCCATCGTGGTACAAAGGTTTGAAAACGGCGAGTATGTACAGCATGAACTGACAATCACTTTAGGCGCAAAAAAAGCAGTTGCGCAATAATTCTTTTCTCCTCTTAAAAAAGAGAACCGTAAGTTGATTACGGCTCTCTTTTTTGCTATTATAGTATAGTATCACTGTAAAGCAAAAAAGCCTTATGGAAATACAGATTAATTTAAATGATCTTTTTGTATTATGTACACTCATTGCCCGAAGGGCAGAAAGGAATTATAAATGAGCAAAGAACAGACAATACCCTACAAAATCTATCTCAGCGAAAGCGAGATGCCAAAGCAGTGGTACAATGTGAGAGCCGATATGAAGGACAAGCCGGCACCTCTCTTAAATCCTGCCACGCTCAAACCCATGGGCTTTGAGGATTTAAGACCTGTATTTTGTGATGAACTCATAAAGCAGGAACTTGACAATGACACTGCTTATTTTGATATCCCCGAAGAGATATTGAATTTTTATAAAATGTATCGTCCTTCACCCCTTGTCAGGGCATATTGCCTTGAAAAGGCATTGGATACTCCCGCAAAGATCTATTACAAGTTTGAGGGAAACAACACAAGCGGAAGCCACAAACTTAATTCAGCAATCGCTCAGGCTTATTATGCAAAGAAGCAGGGCTTAAAGGGAATCACCACCGAGACCGGCGCGGGACAGTGGGGAACAGCTCTCTCCATGGCCAGTGCTTATTTTGGCCTGGATCTCAAGGTATTTATGGTAAAGGTATCATATGAGCAAAAGCCTTTCAGACGCGAAGTCATGAGGACTTACGGCGCCAGCGTTACACCTTCGCCTTCAATGGAGACCGAGGTGGGCAGAAAAATAAATGCTGAGCATCCCGGCACCACAGGAAGCCTTGGATGTGCCATTTCCGAGGCGGTTGAAGTGGCAACTCACAGTGAGGGATACAGATATGTATTGGGAAGCGTGTTAAATCAGGTTGTACTCCATCAGAGTATCATCGGACTTGAGACAAAGGCCGCTCTGGATAAATATGGAATCGAACCCGATATCATCATCGGTTGTGCAGGCGGCGGATCAAACCTTGGCGGACTTATCGCACCTTTCATGGGAGAGAAACTTCGCGGCGAAAAGGATTACAGGATCATAGCTGTTGAGCCTGCAAGCTGCCCCAGCCTTACAAGAGGTGTATATGCATACGACTTCTGTGACACCGGAATGGTTTGCCCTCTGGCAAAGATGTACACTCTTGGAAGCAATTTCATTCCTTCCGCAAACCATGCGGGCGGACTTCGCTATCACGGAATGAGCCCTGTATTGTCAAAACTGTATGATGACGGATATATGGAAGCAATCTCTGTTGAACAGACCAGCGTGTTTGAGGCAGCAGAGAAGTTTGCCAGAACCGAGGGAATCCTCCCTGCCCCTGAGAGCAGTCACGCCATCAAGGCAGCCATGGATGAAGCATTAAAGTGCAAGGAGACAGGCGAAGAAAAGACCATCGTATTCGGTCTCACAGGTACAGGTTACTTTGACCTTGTTGCATATCAGAAGTATAACGACGGGGAAATGACAGATTTCATTCCCTCCGACGAAGATCTTAAAAAGAGCTTTGCAACCCTTCCTAAGGTAGACTAACTGATCAAAGTCTTTAATAATGATATATCAGCATCTTCAATATATTAAGATCATCATTGAATTGATCTGACAAGTATGTAAGGGCCCGGCGGCTATCTCCGCAGGGCCTTTTTGCTGTTAATATTTCCCCTCTACCGATCCCGACTGTGTTAAGCAATTCCTTTATCAATGTGTTTACCAATGCGTTTAACTATCCGATTAACAATCCCATAACAATCCCCGGTATGGCCATGACTGTAAAAATGAGGTACATGTCATTTTTTACAGCCCCGGCAGGCAATTATAAGGTGCCTAGGAAAGCAGGATGACTGTAAAAAAGGAACATAAGAAATTTTTTACAGCAAAAACTAGGCATTTTGACTCGGGTTTAGAACCCTCGTGGCTGTAAAAATAAGGGGAAAGAAGATTTTTACAGCCGGAGCAGGCGATTTTGAGCAGAATTGGAGCTGTAATTACTGTAAAAATAAAGGGAGGGAGGATTTTTACAGCCGGAGCAGGCGATTTTGAGCAGAATGGGGAACTATATTGACTGTAAAAATGAGGTATGAACCTGTTTTTACAGCTCCGCAGTGATCGCAGGGCATAAGAGTCAAAGTTAGATAGAAAAGATTTTTTAGAAAAATGCAGAAAGGTATTGACACAATACTTAACTATGATATAATGGGTACAACTTAAGTATTAAAACAATACTTAAGACAGTGTTCAAGGCAATGCACAAAACAGTGATAAAAAAATACGTAAGTGATCCCTAAAAAATAAGTATGAAAATAATTAAAACCAGGTGAGGATAAAAAATGGAATTAAAAAACAAGGCCGGCTTAACTGAAAAAGAATTCCTGGCAGCGTATGATCCGGGCGATTACAAGCGGCCATCGGTCACAACGGATATATTGCTCTTAGGCATGAACGAAGATTATTCTTCTTTGAAGATCCTGCTGATAAAAAGAGGAGATCACCCCTTTATGGGATGCTGGGCGCTGCCCGGCGGATTCATTGAGGAAAATGAGACGGCTTACATGGCGGCATGCCGAGAACTTCGGGAGGAAACAGGTCTCTCAGGAATATATCTGGATCAGATCTATACTTTTACAAAGCCCGGCAGGGATCCGAGAACCTGGGTGATGAGCATCGCATATCTGGCGCTTGTCCAGACCCTCAGTGAAGTAAAAGGGGATGATGATGCAAGCGATGCGGACTGGTTTGACCTTAGAGTTTCAGACGACAGCATCGAGATATCTAATGAAAAAAAGGATGTACGGATAGTCTACAGCCTGGAAAAGGAAGAATTTATAAACGGCGTAATCAGGTATGAGAATTTCATTCCGACTCTTGTAAGCGATGAAAAACTTGCTTTTGACCACGTGGAGATACTTATAGAAGCCATCAAGAAACTCAGAGAACATATATATTACAGCAATCAGGCGTTTTGCCTGGTGGAAGATACTTTCACACTGCCTGAACTTCAGAGGGTATATGAAGCAGTGCTTGGCAAGCCGCTTTACAAAAAGAGCTTCAGAGATATGATAAGTGACAAGGTCGTTGAGACAGGAAAAGAGAAAACTTCAAGGTTCAAAGGCGGACGGAGAAGCACAGAATACAAATTTAAAAAATAAAAGGAGAGGATTCAAAATGAAAAAAGTATTGGTAGTTGTGGACATGCAAAATGATTTTATCACGGGAGCGCTCAGAAATGAGGATGGGATCGCAATCGTCCCCTATGTGAGATCAAAGATCGAAGCCGCAAAAAAAGCAGGTGAGACCATCATTTTTACCAGAGATACCCACGGTGATGACTATATGCAGACAGAGGAGGGTGCAAATCTTCCTGTGCCACATTGCAAAAAGGGAACTGAGGGATGGGAGATCTTAAAAGAACTTGATGCAGAAAAAAACGCGGACCTTATCATCGACAAGGAAACCTTTGGTTCCACAGGACTTGCGGAATATATGAAAGAACATAAAGATGAGATAGGAGAGGTGGAGTTTATAGGAGTTTGCACGGATATCTGTGTTATATCAAATGTTCTTATCACAAAGGCAGTTCTTCCGAACAAAAAGATCTATGTGGATGCCAAAGGATGTGCAGGAGTTACAAAAGAGGCTCATATGACTGCATTAAATGCCATGAAAGCATGCCATATCAAGGTGGAGAATGAGTAATGCAGGGCCAGATTCCTTTAGTGGTAAAAAAGCGGGAACTCCATAGCATATATCTCATATTGACATTTATCAGAAGGACCTTTGGAACAAAAGATGCCATGAAACTTGCAAAGCATGTTTCGGAAAATAAATAAGTAAATTAAAACAGTCGGCGGTTATACTGAGTCTAAAGAGTCAGATGTGGAATCTGACATTTTAAGAACGTTTAGCACCCGGCTGTTTTTTCATGTCTATTTTAGGAAGAGTTTCGAAAAAGTTTACTTGTACTTGGAGAGCGCAGGAATTAAAATTAGGCTTGTAACAGATGAATGTTTACAAGGAGATTAATATGCAGGACGATAACGATTTCAGAGAGGTAGTCATGGGTGATAACGAAAAAAGCGATGACACCTTAGAAAATAAAGACAGCAATAATGTAAATAAAGATAATGATAACAATAATGATAATGAGTACGAGGACGTATGCTTTGTGTGCAGGCGCCCCGAGAGCAAAGCCGGCAAGATGTTCCACATGCCAAACAATATTTGCATCTGCGATGACTGTATGCAAAAGACCATGGATGCCATGAGCCAGTTTGACTATGGAAACTTTACCGGAAATTCCCCTTTCGGCAATCCTCAGACGCCGGATAAGTCGGTTAACAATCCCGGATTTGGAAACTTTAAGGGATTTCCAAATATCAGTTTCGTGAATTTAAATGATCTGATGGGCGACGGCACGATCCCCGGCAGACAGCGAATAAAGAAAAAGAAAACCGAGGGTGAGTCGGCACCCATAATCGACCTTAAAAACATACCTGCACCTCACAAGATAAAAGCCTCACTCGATGAGTATGTGGTAGGTCAGGAATATGCAAAAAAAGTTATCTCGGTAGCGGTTTACAATCACTACAAGCGTGTAGCCACAAAGACCATGGACGAGATCGAGATAGAAAAGTCGAACATTCTGCTCCTTGGCCCCACAGGATGCGGAAAGACATATCTGGTCAAAACTCTGGCAAAACTTTTGGATGTGCCTCTTGCGATCGCGGATGCCACATCTCTCACAGAGGCCGGTTACATCGGAGACGATATAGAGAGTGTTATCTCAAAGCTTTTGGCAGCAGCGGACAATGATGTGGAAAAAGCAGAGCAGGGAATCGTATTTATCGATGAGATCGACAAGATCGCAAAGAAAAAGAATACAAATTCCAGAGATGTATCGGGCGAGAGTGTTCAGCAGGGGATGTTAAAACTCCTGGAGGGAACAACGGTTGAGGTTCCCGTGGGAGCAAATTCCAAAAATGCGATGGTTCCTCTGGCAACCGTAAATACCAGAAACATCCTCTTTATATGCGGTGGAGCTTTCCCTGACCTGGATGAGATCATAAAGGAAAGACTTCACAAGAGTTCCGGTATGGGCTTTAATTCAGAGCTTAAGGATAAATATGACAAGGATGCAAATATCCTCGAAAAAGTGACCACGGAGGACATCAGGAAATTCGGTATGATCCCCGAGTTTATCGGTCGTCTCCCCATCATCTGCCCCATGCAGGGCCTTACAAAGGAGAGCATGGTCAGGATTTTAAAGGAGCCTAAAAATGCCATACTGAAACAGTACCAGAAACTTTTGGAACTTGATGAAGTTCGCCTTGTATTTGCGGACGATGCCCTGGAAGCCATAGCTGAAAAGGCAATGAAAAAAGATACGGGAGCCAGAGCGCTCAGGTCCATCATTGAGGAATTCATGCTGGATATAATGTATGAGATCCCTAAAGATCCTTCCATCGGCACCGTTACCCTCACTAAAGCTTACATTGAGGGAACAGGCGGCCCCATAATAGATATCAGAAGCGACAATATAACCGGAAGACTTGAAGATTACAAGGAAGCGGCCGGTGGCGCAGGCTGATCATAACCGCATTAAACTTTTTGCTTTCCCGCGGTCTTTGTAAAAGTCCCGGCCTAAAGTAAAAAGTTTAATATAAATAAGAGAACCTTCGAAAATCGTGAGTCCCCTCCCTCGATTTCGAAGGCTCTTTTTTGTTTTGCAGAAAATTATTCCGCATTACTGTGATGTAAAAAGTACTTTCCTGTCACATAAAAAAATGTTGACAACGGGATCTTTTGTGATAATATAAACATATGAACAATCATTCATATGATAAACGGCTTTATTGATCTAAAAAAGCTGTGGAAAGGTTAAGGTATATATTATGACAAAGACATACAAGATAGAAGTTGATTGCGCCAACTGTGCGGCAAAGATGGAGGAAGCTGCCAACAAGGTTTCCGGTATCGCAAAGGCAACTGTAAATTTCATGACTCAGAAGATGAAGGTGGAATTTGAGGAAGGCACAGATGAGGAAGCAACCATGAAAGCTGCTTTGAAGGCATGCAAAAAGGTTGAGGATGAGTGCGAGATCTTTTTTGACTGATGAGGGAATCTGACGCAGGTTTTTATTTTTGCTTGGAGATTTGATATGACAAAAAAACAAAAAAAGATTTTTATCAGGATAATCATATCCGCTGTTGTTTTTGTGATCGATCTGATAATTGAAAGGTCGGGACTTTTGGAAAAGACGGGACTTCAGGGAATCGCCCTTTCCACAGTGACTGCCGTGCTTTATCTGATCCCATATATCTGCATAGGATATGACATATTAAAAAAAGCTTTTAAGGGAATAATAAAAGGCTCTGTCTTTGATGAGAATTTCCTCATGGCGGTGGCTTCCCTCGGAGCCTTTGCACTGGGCGAGTTTTCAGAGGCGGTTGCGGTTATGATCTTTTATCAGATCGGAGAACTGTTTCAGTCCGTGGCAGTGGGAAAGAGCAGAAAAAATATAGCGGCCCTTATGGACATCCGTCCGGATTATGCAAACCTGGAGACAGACGGGGGTGAGCTTGAAAAAGTGGATCCCGATGAAGTGGAGATCGGAAGCATTATCGTGGTAAAACCCGGTGAAAAGATCCCCATCGACGGCGTCGTAGTCTCCGGAGCCGGATCTCTTAACACTTCAGCCTTAACAGGAGAGAGTGTCCCCAGGGATGTGAGCGAGGGGGATGATGTCATAAGCGGCTGTGTTTCCGTAACGGGACTGTTAAAGATAAGGACCACGAAACCCTTCGGAGAATCTACGGTTTCAAAGATACTGGACCTTGTTGAAAACTCAGGTATGAAGAAAGCTAAATCCGAGGCTTTCATCACAAAGTTTGCAAAGGTTTATACACCTGCGGTATGTTACTCGGCACTGGCTCTTGCGGTTTTGCCACCAATAGCACTTATGATCATGGGAAAAGATGCCAATTGGTCTGAGTGGGTGATAAGAGCCTTGACATTCCTGGTAATCAGTTGCCCCTGTGCTCTGGTGATATCAGTTCCCATGACATTTTTCGGCGGCATCGGCGCTGCTTCGTCAAAGGGAATTTTGATAAAGGGTTCAAATTACCTTGAGGCCATGGCCAGCACAAAGATCGCTGTATTTGATAAAACGGGAACCCTCACAAAGGGTGTTTTTGAGGTCACTGATATCTGCCCCGTCTTAGGAGTGTCAGAAGAAGAACTGATACGTCTTGCGGCATATGGCGAGACCTTTTCCGATCACCCTATAAGTCTCAGCCTAAAAGCAAAATACGGGAAACCTATCGATAACGGAAAAGTCACAGGCGTAGAAAACATCCCCGGAAAAGGTTTAGAGGCTGTAGTCTTTGGAGAAAAGATACTCCTTGGAAATGCGGCACTAATGATTGAGAGAGGGGTTGACTTCAAAACCTGCAAAGAGCCGGGAACTGTGGTATATGTTGCCGGAGGAAACAGGTTTATGGGATATATTCTAATCCGGGATGTGATAAAAGACGGCGCAAAAAAGGCGCTGGCAGATTTAAAAAAGGCCGGGGTCAGATCAAATATCATGCTCACCGGGGATAATGAGCAGACTGCAAAGGCGGTTGCGGAAAAACTTGGACTTGACGGTTACAAGGCAGAACTTTTGCCGGGGGATAAGGTGGATGAAGTTGAAAGGCTTCTTGCCGGAAAGGGAGATAAAAATATCCTGGCCTTTGTGGGAGACGGAATAAACGATGCACCCGTTCTTGCAAGGGCGGACCTGGGAGTTGCCATGGGTGCTTTGGGATCCGATGCCGCTATTGAGGCTGCGGATATCGTGCTCATGGATGATGATCCCGGCAAACTGGCCCTTGGTATGAAAATATCATCAAAGTGCCTGAGGATCTGTTATGAGAATATCGTATTTGCAATAGGCATAAAGCTTCTTTGCCTGATCCTTGGGGCCCTTGGCATTGCAAACATGTGGATCGCCATATTTGCGGATGTGGGAGTCATGATCTTAGCTGTACTTAATGCCATGAGATGCCTTGCTATCAGGGAATCATAAAAAAATCACACCGTTTTCAGGAGATATTTTATTAAAAAATAAAGACCCAAAATAAAAAGAGAGGTATTGAGAAAATCAATGCCTCTCTTTTATAATGGTAAAAGTGTGATATTATGCCCAAAGGAGCAGAATATGAAGAATAGAAGATTACTTACCGCTGTGCTGATGACCGGGATGATGGCCATGGCAGGGTGCGGTAATTCGGAAATGATCGAGAATACACCGGTCCTTGTGAGCGAGGATGAGGAGATATCCTATTCCACGGCGGAGGTGAACACCGGCTCTGTTGTAAAAAACGTGACCCTGTCGGGAGAATACACTCCCACAGAGACGGAGAGCCTTTATTTTCCCGTAAATAATCGCCTTATCACAAAAGTCTATGTGGACAAAAATGATTATGTGAGCGCGGGAACTCTCATCGCAGAACTGGACGTGGCTGATATCGAGGAAAAGATCGAGGATTTAAAGTACGAGATAGAGCATACGGAGCTGGAATTGGCCCACACGCAGGAATTAAAGGAGTTTGACTTAAGCGATGCCTTTATAATGTATGACGGCTACAGCAAAAAGTCCGATGATGATAAAAAAGCCTATGAAGAAAAAAAGTCTGATATCGAGGCGTCCTACAGGACTCTTATCAGAAACATGGAGGATGATCTGAAGATAAAGAAAGCCCGTCTGTCTGACTACAGAAAGGAACTTGACGAGGGCAGGCTATATGCCTCCATCACGGGACAGGTCACATATCTGGCTTCCAGGATAGAAAAATCCTACAGCAGCGAGTCCACCCTTATCGCCACCATAAGCGACCTTGAAACCAGTTATTTTTTGGTAAAGGGACTTGACTATGCTGAGTTTTTTACGGACGGAAGCGAAGTCACGGCCTCTTACAAGGACGGCGGAAAGACCTATGAGATCCTGATAACTCCCACACAGATGGATAAGTGGGAAGCTGATGAGTGCATGTATTTTGAATCCCTTGACGAATCACCCGTAAAAAACGGCGCTGCCTGCAATATATATCTTGAGGTTGAGAGAAAAGACGATGTGCTCTGTGTTCCGTCAAATGCCATACATTCCTCCGATAAGGGCGAATTCGTATATATCGTAAAGGACGGAATGCTGGAGATGCGATTCGTGACAGTGGGTATTGTGGGCGACACCATGACGGAGATCACGGGAGGCCTTAAAAAAGGCGAGATCGTAGCTATCAGGAAATAAGGCGGAAGGATGAAGATGAATATGAATAAGAAAAAAATCTGCATATTGCCGGCGCTTCTTGCCTTAAGCATTTTACTTACTGCCTGCGGAGAGGGCAAAAAGGAAAGTGAAGTTATCTACGAGATCGACGAGTCGGCTTTTGAAGCTCCCATGAAGACCACGGTACAAAAGGGCGATCTGGAGATAAGCTATGATTATGAGGCTCAGCTTGGGCCAAAGATCACACAGCTTAAATTTAAAGACCCCGGAACCTTTAACAGATTTGAGGCAGGTCTCGGAGAAAGTGTAAAAAAGGGACAGGTCATCGCTACTGCGGACACGACCGCCCTTGAGGAAGCCATAAAAGACAAAAATAAAGAGATCGAAGATCTGGACTATGAACACAATTACAAAAAACAGTCCATGACCTATGACCGAGACATTGCAAACATCAATCTGAAGAAAGCATACGAGGACATAGATTTTTATTCCGAAAAGGATCCCGATCCCGACAAGTATTCCGAAAGCTGTGTGAAAGCGGGCTCTTTTGATCAGCAGATAAAGAGGATCGATATACAGCTTCGCCAGGAGCAGGAGACCTATGAACTTGAGAGAAAGCACCTGACTGCGGAACTGAAAAAATTAAAGGAACAACTTTCCGGAAACAGAATCACAGCTCCCTGTGACGGCGTGGTGGTTGCAATAACCGGTGACGAGTACGGCGATCAGATAGACACTTCAAAATATTATATCGCAGTGGCTGATACATCCGTTGTATATGCAAGATGTGAGTCCCCCGGAACCGCCATCATAAAAAACGCTCTTTCCACGGAGCTTCTTGCAGAGGGCAAAAAATATGAGCTTTCATATGTCCCAAGGCCTGATGAATATTATATAGAAATGCGAAACAGCAGTGAGATCTCCTATGAAGAGTTTGCTGTGATGCAGGGGATTAACGAGCTTGAATTCGGTGATGTGGCCTATGTGAGATTTGTGACAAAGAGAGCGGAAAATGTTTTACTTGCTCCAAAGAGTGCGGTTCATGTGTCCGGCGGAAAAAGCTTTGTATACAAGGACGAAAACGGTACCAAGACAAAGACATATGTGACTCTTGGAATGAATAACAAACTTTTTTATGAGATAAAAGAGGGACTGGAGGAAGGAGATACGGTTTATGTGGAAGAATAGATTTAAAGCGATCCTTTTTCCGGTGACTCTGTCCGTGATCCTGACGGGTTGTTCCCTTCCAAAGAGCCTTGTCACCGATACCGGAAGCGGTAAAAAAAGCTCCATACCCGTGGAGGAATATTTAAATACGGAAGTTCTCAGCCGGGCAAAGGAAGTTGCGGATACGAAATACAAGGTACTGGAGCTTGAACTTGGGACCTTTGAGGAGGCCGCATTAAATCAGGCCATGACCAGAAAGTTTTATTCTCCCATCGTCTATTTCGATGTAGAGAACAAAAAGGCAAAATTCGGCGAGTACATGGTGGATTTCGGAGACGAGGTAAATAAAGGCGATGTCCTTGCAACCTGTTATACCGATGTGGATGATATAGCGATCGAAGAGGCCGGGATAAACCTGCAGCATATTAATGATGACTATGCGGTGTATCTTGCAAACCATGAAAAAGAATTAAAGAAATTCGAGGAAGACTATAAATATACATATGACGGGACCGCAAAGAGCATCATGGATGTAGAGAGAAAGCAGATGTCTCTCGATCATGAGCGGACAGTCAGAGATTTTGAAAACCGCATTCAAAATGCCACAAAAAGTTTAAACGACCTGACAAAAGTGGGCAGTGTATATGAGATCAAGGCTCCCGTAAGCGGTGTGGTATATATGGCATCAAAGAATACACCGGGGGACAGTGTTAAATACGGCACATACATATGTCATATCATTGATTCGGATGAGGTTTATACAGAGACTGACAAGCAGGCCGACAGGTTCGGTTACGGATCAAAGATGATCATAAGCACGCCGGACGGCGATGTGGATGCATCTGTTGTGAGCGGCGGCATGTGGGGGCTCTACGGAAATCTGGATGAATCCAAGGTGGTGTTTAAGCTTTCCGACTCAAGTGAGGTGTCTTTGTGGGACAGCTTCAGACGTAGCACCTCCATGACCTTAAAGGGCAATGTTGTCAGTGTCGACAATGTGATAGTACTTCCCGTAAACGCGGTTGAAACCGATGATGACGGCGGATATTATGTGAAGGTCTTAAACGACGACGGCACGCTCACAAAGACAGGTTTTATCCCCGGCGGAAGTTCCGCTTCGGAATACTGGGTGCTTGAGGGACTTACTCCCGGCATGAAGATAGTTTATTGATGAAAGGCGACAAAGACTATGTTTTCTTTGATGTTACATAAGTTAATACATAAAAAGTGGATGGTGCTTTGCCTGCTTTTGGGAAACATTCTTCTCATTGCCGTGGCGGCCTGCTACCCTCTTTACAGAGTTTCATCTTTTCAGAGAATGCTCTCAGATGAGTTTGAGGCTTATTCGGAGGAAAAGGGAGTCTGGCCGGGCACTGTGAATGTTACCTATACCACTTTAAAGGGTGGCGCAAAGACCGGATTTGAAAATATGCAGAATGCCGCAGATGAGGCGCTCCTCGACATGGGTGTGGAGGTTATGGATCATATTTCCACATATAATCTTGCCACACAAAAGGCCGTTCCGGGAGTTGTCAGAGACAATGTGGACGAAAAGAGGATCACGCTGGCGGCGGCTGATGAAATGTGGGAGCATGTAAATCTCATAATGGGAGACATTCCGGCTGACACATTGACAAAGGACGGCTTTATCGAGACTGTCATATCCGCAAAGGCGATGATCGACCAGGATATCCTCGTTGGGGATGAGTATACTTACGCAACAACGGCTCTTATTGACGGCTCTCCGCTTAAGGTCAGGGTGGTGGGAGTCTTTGAACAGATCGATGAAAATGAAAATTACTGGATCTCCTTTGGCGATCACTTAAAAGAAAATATTTATATGGATCCTCAGCTTTACAAAGAATGCTTCTGGGGCGAGGACAAGGAAAACAATTATTCCATGGGCGCAAAGTGGACTTACATCTGGGATTACAGAAAAGTATCCGTTTCGGATGTGACGGCACTGATAAGCACCATGGAAAAATTCGACAGGAACAAGACCTTAAGCGGCAGGATAAACCAGGGCGGTGCGGATACCGTCTTAAATGAGTATGCCACAAAGGCAAAGAGGATAGAGGCAACCCTTCTCATTTTACAGGTGCCGGTTTTACTGCTTTTACTTGCCTTTTTGTATATGATCGCGGGTCAGATGCTTCAGATGGAGCGAAACGAGATCTCGCTCCTTCGCTCAAGAGGAGCCGCAAAGGGCCAGGTGATAGGACTGTATTTTATGCAGAGCGTATTTTTGAGCACCGTGTCACTGATACCGGGTCTTCCCTTAGCGGCAGTTTTTTGTAAGCTTCTCGGATCATCCACCGCTTTTTTGGAATTTTCCGCAAGAAGAAGCCTGGATGTAAAATTTACGGGAGATATCGTGATATATGCATTTTTTGCGGTGCTCATGTCTGTCATCATGACCACAATCCCCGTTATCGGTTTCAGCGGGCTTTCCATTGTAAAGCTTAAGCAGTCAAAGTCCAGAAGCGGCAGGTCACTTTGGAAAAAGATGTATCTGGACATAATACTTTTGGCAATTTCATCCTACGGTTATTATTCTTTTTCAAAGAATGAAAACATGATGGTGATGAATGTTTTGTCGGGAGAAAGTCTCGATCCGCTCTTATATGTAAGCTTTTCTCTGTTTATATTGGGTGCGGGACTTTTCTGTGCAAGGCTTCAGCCCTATTTGCTAAAGGCTTTCTTTGCGATTTCAAAAAAGAGACTTAAGCCTTCGACCTATGCTTCTCTTCTTGGAAGCATCAGGACCGGTGCAAAGCAGGAATTTATCATCCTGTTTATGATCCTTACCGTATCCATAGGTATTTCTGACACCATGATCGCAAGGACCATAGTGTCAAATGCCGTAAATAACACCAGGCACATTGTGGGTGCCGATATTGTATTAAAGGAAAAATGGGGAGACAATTCAGCTTACGTCCAAAACGGTCAGGCTGATACCCTTACATACATGGAGCCGGACTTTTCGAAATTTGAGACCATCGAGGGAGTAAATTCTGCCACCAAGGTTGTGTATGACACAGAGGGAAAGGTTCCTTCCAAAAAGGTCAGTGCAACCATTATGGGAATAAAGACGTCCGGATTTTACGGCGTCACGGAAATGACTGATTCTCTTAACCCATACAGCTACGAGGAGTATTTAAATGTGCTGGCTTCGGACCCTCAGGCAGTACTTCTCTCCGAGAACTTTATGACAAAGCAGGAACTTCATATAGGGGATGTGATCACCTATGAAAACTCTGCGGGAAAAAGCGCAGTGGGATATGTGTACGGATTCTTTAAATACTGGCCTACCTACAGCGCCCAGACATATTCTCTTAACACTGACGGCACAGTAGAAACAACGGATAATTACATGGTTGTCACCAATTATTCTTATCTTGTAAAAAGATGGGGAGTGACGCCTTATCAGGTATGGCTTGATACATCGGATGAAGGCGAAGGATTCTACAGATTCGCGGAGGAAAATCCTTCCGCTCTGAGGCTTACAAAGCTCGAGAATATGGCGGAGGAAGAGGAAGCCATAATCGGAGATACAATGTTTCAGGGAACCAACGGAATCCTGTCCATGAGCTTTATAGTCATCCTGCTTTTGTGCGTTGTGGGATATCTGATCTACTGGATCATGTCCATCAGATCAAGAGAACTTCTCTTTGGTGTTCTCAGGGCCATGGGTATGAGAAAAAGAGAGATAAACTGGCTGCTCATCGTGGAGCAGATCTGCTCAGGTCTTTTTGCCATTGTGACGGGTGGATTTATCGGAATACTCAGTTCAAATATGTTCGTGCCCATGATACAGAAAGCATATGCGGCAAGCGAACAGGTTTTGCCCCTGCGGCTCATCACAAAGAGCAGCGATATGATACAGCTTTTTGCCGTGATCGGCGCAGTACTTGCGATCTGCCTTGTGGTACTTGCAAGGATCGTTTCTACCATGAACATAAGTAACGCACTTAAACTTGGCGAGGATTAACAATGTCGGAAATCATTTTAGAGACAAAAAATGTAAAAAGAGTCTTCCCGGTGGCAGGTTCAGACCCCTTTACCGCCGTGGACGACGTGTCCATAAAGGTCCCAAAGGGCAGTCTCTGCATCCTTAAAGGACGAAGCGGATCGGGAAAGACCACTCTTTTAAATATGCTGGGAGCGCTGGACTATCCCACATCAGGTGAGATTATCTTTGACGGCACGGATATCACAAAACTGAATGAGAACAGCAGGGAAAAACTGAGAAGAAACCAGGTGGGCTTTGTCTTTCAGTCAGTCTCTCTGATACCCATGATGAGCGCTTATGAAAATGTGGAATTTGCTCTCAGAATGGCAAATATTAAGGAAAACAGAGGACCAAGAGTTGAAGAATGCCTGAAAATGGTGGGACTGGGTGCGAGAATGAATCACATGCCCCAGGAAATGTCCGGAGGAGAACAGCAGAGAGTTGCCATCGCAAGGGCTGTAGCCCATCACCCTGCCATCATCTTTGCGGATGAGCCCACTGCGGAACTTGATTCCCAGACAGCCATCAACGTAATGAACCTGTTTAAGGAGATGGTGACAAAGGAAAATGTCACCATCATAATGACAACCCACGATACTTCCCTCATGGGAGCGGGAGACGTGGTCTACGAGCTTGAGGACGGAAAACTTATATGAGTGAAGTAAATGAGATCATTAAAGCCGACAATCTGGTAAAGATTTACAAGACAAAGGACATAGAGGTGGTGGCGCTTCAGGGCCTTGACTTAAGCGTCAGTGAGGGAGAGATGATGGCCATCATCGGCTCCTCGGGAAGCGGCAAGAGCACGTTCCTCAATATGATAGGCGGACTCGACAGACCCTCTGCCGGAAAACTTTTTGTGGACGGCAAAAACCTTTTTTCCATGACGGACAGGGAACTGGTGGATTACAAGAGGTCTACGGTGGGATTCGTATGGCAGAATAACGGCAGGAATCTTTTGCCTTATCTGTCGGCCCTGGACAATATCATGATGCCCATGGAGCTTATCGGTGCAAAGGAGAGAAAAGAGAGGGCACTGATGTTACTTGACATGGTTGGTCTTTCACACAAAAAGAACAACCGCATGGCCCAGATGAGCGGAGGCGAGCAGCAGAGGATCGCCATTGCCATAGCCCTTGCAAACAATCCCAAGCTTCTTCTTGCGGATGAGCCTACAGGTTCCGTGGATCTAAAGACTTCAAATTATATATTCGATGTTTTCAGGCGATTCAACGAGGAATTGGGAGTCACCGTTGTGATAGTTACCCACGACGTGTCGCTTTCCAAAAAAGTTCAGAGAGTTGCCGCCATCAGGGACGGAAAGATCTCAAGTGAGAGGATCTTAAAGGAAAACTTCGCGGACAGACTAAAGAGCTCCGAGGGGGCAGGGGACTGGAGGGAAGCGGATTCACAGGATGAATTTGCTATCCTTGACAGGGCCGGACGACTTCAGCTTTCCCACGAGGCTTTATCGGCACTGAATCTTGAGGACAACAAGGTGAAGGTCGTTGTAAAAGAGGGAAGAGTGTATCTGGAAAAACCCGAATAATGAAAAACGTAAAAAGGTTCTAAAAAAAACACACCAAGCACAAAAAAAGGCTCATTTTATTTGAAATGAGTCTTTTTTATTATTATACTTAACTGTATACTTTAGTTTACATTCAGTTGATCAAGTATGCATTGGAAACGGAGGATGTATGAGAAATTTAACTTTTTTGGATAATAACGGAACCTTCAGATTAGAGAAGGCACAGAATTACAGCTATCTGTATTTTCCCATTGCAAGCGGCACCGGTTTAAAGAGTGCTGTTACTCCCGAGCTTCTCGGCGATGCGAAAACAGATCAGAACCATTTCCTGCTTCAGCCGGAAAGCGCCGAGGAACTTCACAACAACAAGTCATCCAGAAACTTCTGGGTAAGATTTGACAACGGTAAGTATTTTTCGGCCACAGGTGTATCCGCACTTCAGCAGGCAGACAAATTTACAAAGAGAAGTGAGAATATCACCGTTGAAGCCGGTCTTATGTGGCAGAAGGTGATAAGAGAGAATAAAAAATTCGGCTTAAAGAGCGAGATCACAAGCTTTGTTCCCGTAGGGACAGAGTGCGAGATCATGAAGGTCACACTTACGAATACCACGGACAAGGCTCTTACCTTCACACCCATTGCCGCAGTTCCCGTATACGGCAGAAGTGCTGACAACTTAAGAGATCACCGCCATGTAACAAGCCTTCTTCACAGGATCTGTGTGACAGAGGACGGTGTTTGCGTTCAGCCCGTTCTGTCATTTGACGAGAGAGGCCATCAAAAGAATTTTAACTCATATTTTGTGGCAGGTGCGGATGAAAAGGGTGCAAAGCCTGTAGGATTCTATCCCATCGTGGAAAACTTTATCGGCGAGGGCGGTTCTTTTGAAGTGCCAGAGGCAGTCGTAAAACTTAAAAAACCCGAGACCGCAGGATTTTCCGCAGAAGGTTATGAGGCTGTTGGCGCCTTGAGATTTGCGGAGAAGACTTTGAAAAAAGGCGAGAGTGCAAGCTACATCGTTCTCATCGGGTTTGATGAAGCCGACAAGCAGACAGATGCTCTCTCAAAACACAGTGATAAGATCATCAAAGCTGCATTAAAGAAATTCGGCGATCTCAAAAAGGCAGATAAGGCACTTGATGATACAAAGGCTTATTGGGTAAAAGAAAACAATATCGCATTCCACACAGGGGATGAGAATTTCGACAATTATATGAAGTGGATCAGCTTCCAGCCCATCTTAAGGAGAATCTACGGATGTTCTTTCCTTCCTCATCATGATTACGGAAAGGGCGGAAGAGGCTGGAGAGACCTGTGGCAGGATCAGCTGGCACTCCTTATGATGAATCCCAGGGAAGTCGGAGAAATGCTCTTAAACAACTACTGCGGTGTTCGTATGGACGGAAGTAATGCCACCATTATCGGACAGAAGCCCGGAGAGTTTGTTGCCGACAGAAATAATATTACCCGCGTCTGGATGGATCACGGACTCTGGCCTTATATGACAACGGATCTTTACATCCATCAGACAGGTGACTGCGACCTTTTGTTTAAACCCGCCGTATATTTCAAGGACAAGCAGGCAGGCCGTGGCACCGTTACAGACACTCTCTTTGATGAGAGCCAGGGAACAAAACAGCTCGATGCAAAGGGTAAAGTATATGAGGGAACCGTTCTTGAGCATATCCTTGTTCAGAACCTGACCGCATTTTATGAGGTTGGCGAGCACAATCACATGAGACTTCGCGGCGCCGACTGGAATGATGCCCTTGATATGGCTGCAGACAGAGGAGAGAGCGTGGCATTTACCGCAGCTTATGCAGGTAATCTCGAGGACCTCTCGGTTCTCCTTAAATACTTAAGAGATGAAAAGAAAGTTAAAAATGTGGAACTCTTAAAGGAGATGCTTCCCCTTCTTGATGACAGAAAGTCATTGTATGACAGCATCGAGAAAAAGACAGCACTCTTAAATGAGTATACAAAGAATGTTGAGCATACCGTATCCGGAGAAAAGGAAAAGGTTGATATCGACAAACTTATCGACAGTCTCCACAACAAGGCTGAATGGTTAAAGAAACATATCAGAAAGACCGAGTGGCTTGAGGGCGGCTGGTACAACAGCTACTATGACAACTCCGGAAGAGCTGTGGAAGGTCTTCAGGATGACGGTTCAGTGCGCATGATGCTCACAGGACAGGTATTTACCGTTATGAGCGGAACAGCTACCGACAAGCAGGTAAAGAAGATCGCCGCAAGCGCAGATAAATATCTCTATTTCAAAGAGCGCGGCGGATATGCGCTTAACACTGATTTCCATGAGTTAAAGACAGACCTCGGCAGAATGTTCGGATTCGGATACGGCCACAAGGAAAACGGTGCTGTATTCTCACATATGACTACAATGTATGGAAATGCTCTGTACAAGAGAGGCATTGTACAAAAGGGATACAAGGCATTGGATACCCTCTACAGACAGGCATCAAACCTTGCCAAATCCGATATTTATCCCGGAATTCCCGAGTACTTTAATGACAAGGGACGCGGAATGTATCACTACCTTACAGGAGCTGCCAGCTGGTATCTGCTTACCGTTCTCACTCAGATGTTTGGCGTGAAGGGTCATTACGGAGATATGGTGCTTGAACCCAAGCTCACCGCAAAGCAGTTTGACGAAAACGGCAAAGCTTCCGTGACCAGCCTCTTTAGAGGAAGGGATTACGAGGTGGAATACGTAAATGCATCAAAGGCAGAATACGGCAAGTACAGGATCGCTTCCGTTTCAATCGACGGCAAGGCTGTAAAGATCACAGAGGGTGCATGCGTCACCATCCCCGAGGCGGACCTTGACAAGCTTTCAAAGGACAAACTTCACAAGATCACCGTAACTTTGAAATAGTAAAAACAAAACAGATCATCGTTAAAAAGGCCGAAGGATATTTGCTCCTTCGGCTTTTCGTAAATAACGACAAAATGCACAAAAGCGGAAGGATTTTTAGGACAATATTATTGTGGGATTGGTTTATTTGACGTCAAAAATCATGGGAAAAAGCCTTTGTGGATGTCAAAATGACGAAAGAAACCAAAAAAAATAAAAAAAAGACACCTAATGCAAAAAATAGAGCATTACATACGGGAAACGAAAAAAATATAATACGAATTACAAGGTGACAATATATGTCATCAATTTTAAAGGAGGATTTCATTATGAAAATGAAAAAAGTATTGGCACTCGTGCTTGCCGGACTTATGACAGCTTCTCTTGCTGCATGCGGTTCAGAAGAAGCACCTGCCGACACAGCAGCTGACACAGCAACAGAGACACCTGCTGCTACAGATGACGCTGCAGAAGTTTCAGACGCCGCTGATGATCTTAGCGGACACCTTACAATCTGGACATGGGCTGAGGACCTTAAGACAAAGGGTGAGAAATTCACTGAGAAACATCCCAATGTTGAGATCGAGACAGTTATCATTGCAACAGCTGATTATCCTACAAAGATCGAAGCTGCTCTTGGTGCCGGAGACGATACAATCGATATCTTCGGTGGTGAGCCTCAGATGCTTCCCGCTTTCATGCAGGCAGGATTCTTCGAGGATCTTGATGCTTACGGATTCCAGGATTATGCTGACAGCCTTTTCGACTATGTAAACCTCGTTGGACAGTATGAGGGTACACAGTATGCAATCGGTTACCAGACAACACCCGCAGCTTTCTACTACAGAAGAAGTGTAGCAAACGCTGTTTGGGGAACAGATGATCCCGCTGTTATCTCAGAGAAGTTCTCTTCATATGCAAACATTCTTGCAGCTGCTGAAGAGTGCAAGGCTAAGGGTTACAGAATCTTCGCTTCTGACTCAGAGCTTAACTACTTCACAGGCCAGGTTGCTTGGGTAGAGGATGATACACTTCAGCTTTCAGAGAAGAGAATTGAGTACATGGACCTTGTTGTAGAACTCTACAAGCAGGATCTTGTATGCTACGCTGCTCAGTGGGCAACTCCTTGGTATCAGGCTATGAACGGCCCTGTTGCTGTTCTTACTTCAGACCTTCAGTGGGGTGACTGGGGTACCAACGAAGATGGTGAGACAAACCTCAACATCTGGGATGCTGACAACTACAACGAGAACGTTTCAAACTACACAGATGAGACAACAGAAGTTCTTGCATTCGGTCTTCCTTCATGGGGACGTCTTACTCTTAACACAAACGCACCTGACACAGCCGGTGACTGGGGTCTTGTAGCTGGTCCTGACTATGGTTTCGGTGGTGGTACATGGGTAGGTATCTCATCACAGTCTAAGAACAAAGATCTCGCTTGGGAGTTCGTTAAGTTCGCTACTCTTGATGAGGAGCACGCTGACTGGTGGATCACAGAGATGTATCCCGGTGACTGCGTATCTAACATCGCTGTAATGGAAGCACACGCTGATGACGCTCTTGATTTCTACGGCGGACAGCAGGCTTACAAGTTCTGGATTGAGCAGTCAGAAGGTATCCAGTATGACAAGGTTACCGAGTATGACGATGCAATCGGCGATGCTTGGGGCAATGCAATCACAAAGGTTAAGACTGATGAGGCTACAAAGGATGACGCTATTTCTCAGTTCTATGATGAAGTTGCAGCAACATATCCTAACCTCACAATCAACAGATAATTTTAGACTATAATGAATAGTCGGCTACTTAGTAGCTTTTACGGAGTGAAGGGCCATAAACCCTTCACTCTGACTATGCTCGGAATGGTTTCGGGCAGAAAAAATACCGTATGGGGGTAATTTATGTCAGACAAAAAAGCAGCGAGCAACAAAAGCTCAAAATTACAAGCTTATAACAGAGTCGGCTATTTAATGGTAGCTCCCTTTGTTATCGTATTCCTGATCTTCAGTGTCTATCCAGTATTCCGTACATTGCAGATTTCATTCAGTACGTATAAGGGATTCGGTCCTATGAAGTTCGTGGGATTCGAGAACTATGCCAGAGTTATAAAGGATAAGTTCTTTTGGACCTCTCTTTTTAACACACTCAGAATTTGGATACCTAATATCATCTTACAGTTAGGACTTGCATTTTTACTTACTATGATATTCTCAGATGTAAAATACAGATTCCGCGGACTTCCTTTCTTCCGTGCAGTATATTACATCCCCAATATCATTGCGGTTACTTCGATCGCATTCATGTTTACCACTCTTCTTGACTGGCAGCATGGTTCAGTTAACGTTGGTTTGCACCAGATGTTCCCAAACTATGTCCCTATAGACTGGCTTGGTAAAAAGGAGACAGCTCCGTATGTAGTATCTGTCATTTCTGCATGGCAGTGGTTCGGTAACTCTTTCATCATGCTGATGGCAGGTGTTCAGGGTATCAACAGAGACTACTTCGAGGCTTCCGCTATCGATGGAGCAAACAGATGGGTTCAGTTTGCAAAGATCACAATGCCTTTGCTGAAACCTATTTTCCTCTATGTGTCCATTACATCATTCATCGGTGGTCTTCAGATGTTCGATATGCCTTTCCTTATGTTCGGCGATACCGGAGCACCTTTCGGATCCACAATGACCATGATTATGTACCTGTATAAGTACGGATTTGTAATCAAGCCTAAGCAGGTTGGTTACGCCGGAGCAATTGCTTATGTATTATTCATTCTTATTCTGATAGTTTCCATTATTCAGTTTAAGCTGATGAATCCGAAGGAGGACTAATCTATGGGCGCAAAAGTTTGGAAGACATTCGTCTATACTATCATTTATATAGCAATGATCATATTAGCAATCACCTGTATGATTCCTCTTGCACTTACTCTTGTTAATGCCACCAGAACAGGTGCAGAGATCTCAAGAAGCTTTACATTTGTACCCGGTGATGCTTTAAAAGAAAACTGGGATATCGTATTTAATTACTTTAACCTGTTCCTCGGTTTCTGGAACAGCTTAAAGCTTGCAGTTCCCGTAACAATCCTTAGCGGTTATTTCTCAACACTTACCGCTTTTGCACTTGCAGTATATAAGTTTAAAGGAAGAGATATCATCTTCTACGTAATCGTCGTATTTATGATGATTCCCGGACAGCTTTCTCTCCTTGGTTTCTACAACCTGGTATTCCAGTTGAAGATGATCGACTCTTATGTACCGCTTATCGTACCTTCAATTGCAGCTTCAGGAACAGTTTTCTTCCTGAGACAGTATTTCCTGTCAATCCTTCCTATGTCTCTTCTTGAGGCAGGTCGTATTGACGGAGCAAAAGAGTGGTACATGTTCCATAGGATCGCTATTCCTATCGTAACACCCGCTATTGCAACAATGTCCATCGGTGCATTCATCGGAAGCTGGAACTCATACCTTATGCCCATGCTCCTTTTGAATACACCCAAGAAGTTCCCTCTTCCTGTTATGCTTTCAACTCTGTCAGCATCAAAGGATATGGCGAAGAACCAGGGTGCTAAATACCTTGCGGTATCAATTTCAATTATTCCTGTTGTAATTGCTTTCTGTTTCTTCTCTAGATACATTATCAGCAGTATTTCTGCAGGTTCTGTAAAGGAATAATTAATTCAAAGCATTTCAAGGCTTCCATTGAAAAATGGAAGCCTTTTTTACTAAAATAGGTTATTATATATAAGATGAACAAAGATAAGGGAAAGAGAAGAGGATTAATTAAATACCGCGGAATGAAACTGAACCGCAAGATTGCCATAATCATGCTGGTTCTGGTTTTGGTGCCCTCATCCATTTTCACCGTGCTTATGTACAAAAGCATTGAGCGCAGAGGGATCGAGGACAGCGCCGATTCCCTTACATTCACTTTAAACAGGTGCGACAATGAGATTCAGAGCAATGTGAGTATTATTGAATCCGCAACAGATTTTACCCTGACAGATTCCAATCTGACCGGGCTTATAGACAGAATATTCCAGGGGCACAGTCTGCTGTATGTGAATAACCCATATAACATGAGCATCACCAGCCTTGAACGTATGGTGGAATCAAACCCTGATATTTATAAACTCAGATTATACATTAACAGCGTCAACATCACCGAGACGCCTCCCATCCTCTATAATTACGGATCCATGGACAAGCTTCCATGGGCAGACAGGGATGAGATCGGAGGATGGGTATTTGATTATGTGGACACAAATGTGGATTCTTCACTTTTAAATACCACCCAGAGAAATGCTGCATATATCACTCCCATCAGGATAACAGGAAGCGGAACCGTGGGATATCTGGAAGTCGCTGTCACCATGAACACC
Organism: Acetatifactor sp.; assembly: GCA_024695935.1. Classification (GTDB taxonomy): domain Bacteria; phylum Bacillota; class Clostridia; order Lachnospirales; family Lachnospiraceae; genus RGIG10340. The sequence goes on along the minus strand of JAILHH010000023.1, from coordinate 52,119 downwards.
CTGTTTCCAGATATTTACAATTCAGATGAGCACACCATAGTGTTTTTCAGGGACAATGAAGGAAATACCTACAGCAGTGATCAAAATGCTGACTTTGCAGATGATGTGGTTTCTTTTCTGGATGCGCGGGATGACTGGAACTGGAACAGAAGTATTCAGGCATTTGACCCCGGATATGAGACCGCGATCCTGGTGGAGACTAAATATGTGCCGGAGCTGGGAGGCTGCATAGTGGGTGTCTATGATATGGAAGATACCATAGGAAGCCTCAGAAGCAGCCGTAACATGTATCTTTTCGGAATGCTGATAATGGCTGTTATTTTGTCATTTGCCATAAACAGTATCGTAAAGAGGCTTTTTTCAAAATTTTACAGGATCCTGGATTCCATCAGACAGGTTCAGGACGGTGACCTCTCTGTCAGGATAGGTGTTTCCGACAATGATGAGATCGGGGAGCTGGGTTCCCAGATAGACAAGATGCTGGACAGGATCAGGGCACTGATGGAGGAAAATGTCACAAGAGAGCGACTTGCCAAAAACTCCGAGATCCGAGTGCTACAAAATCAGATCAATGCTCATTTTATTTATAATGTACTGGAGTCCATTAAGATGATGGCAGAGATCGATGAAAAATATGATATCTCAGATGCCATCACAAGTTTGGGAAGGCTTCTCAGATACAGCATGCACTGGACCAGCGGTACCGTAACGGTGGGTGAGGAGCTGGATTATGTGAAAAACTATCTGGCTCTCATAAACTTAAGATTTGATTATGAGATATATCTGTCTTTAAACATACCGGATCTGGTGCTTAAACAGCAGATACCAAAGATGAGTCTGCAGCCCATTGTCGAAAATGCCATATACCATGGAATAGAGCAGATCGCGGAAAATACCAATATTTATGTGAAGGGTAAGCTTGAAAATTCCGAGGTCGTGCTGGAAGTAACCGATGCGGGAAAAGGCATGACCGAGGAACAGGTGGAGAAACTTATGGACAAGATCCACGGAAAGTTTAACACGGATGAGACAGAGAAATCCTATGCTTCCAGAGAGGGAGGAGGCCATGGCATAGGACTGAAAAATGTGGAAGACAGGATCCATATGAATTTCGGAGAAAATTACGGCCTTACCGTGAATTCAAAACTTGGTGTATTTACCAAGGTTCAGCTGAGGGTTCCCCAGACCTTCTTCGAACCGGATGAGAAAGAAACAAGTAATCCTTAGGGAGGCATTTATGCATACTCTTTTGATAGTTGAAGATGAAAAAATGATCAGACAGGGAATCAAAGCCATGATTCAAAGAAGCGGTGTTCCGGTGGATACCATATTGGAATGCGGAAACGGAGAAATGGCTTTGGAGATCCTAAAGACTCAGGTGGTGGACGTGATGTTTACCGATATCCGTATGCCAAAGATGGACGGTATAGAGCTCGTAAAGGCCATGCAGGACCTTCCAAACAAGCCTCTTACCGTGGCGGTTTCCGGATATGATGAATTTTCATACGCAGTGGAAATGCTCAGAGCCGGTGTCAGGGAATATATCTTAAAGCCTGTGGATCGTGACAAGATAAAAGAGATCCTCACCACCCTGGATGAAGAGATAAAAGAAAAACATGTAAGGAATGTAAATACCAGGACCATCGGATGCCAGCAGATAAAGCATATGATATGGGATGACGACGTGACAGACGCCGAGGTGGCCGCCATAGCCAGCGAGTATGGAGATACTTTCTTTACTGACGGATATTTTGTGGTATGTCTGGATAATCGCCCCGGGGAAATGAGGGTTGATGAAGATCATGTCTATATCAACAATCTGGGAGATTTCGAGATCTATATCTTAAAAGCTGATGTGTTAAACAAATACAAGCTTCAGGAGTGGCGCACCAGATATATCGGTATAAGCCGGCTCCACACGGATTTCGTGGAGATAAAAGAGGCATATAATGAGGCAAAAAAATCCAGGATAGAGGCGTTTTGGCTTGAAAAGCTTCAGATCGATTACGATGAACTTTTGGCCTTTACAAAATTCGAGGAAAAGCTCCAGGCCGAGTCCATTTCTTCATACATCCAGATGCTTGGAACCGACAAGGTAGAACAGGCCATGAAGAATCTGAGGAGCATTTTCTGGAATGCCAGAAGAGATATCGATCATTTCAATCTGGATGAACAGCTGATAAGCTTTCTCTCGGAGCTGTCGGAAACCTATGACGCGGTACTGCATGCAGAGAGTGAGAGAATAGAAAAATTCAAGCATCTTTACGCCTTCAAGAACATCGGGTTCTATGAAAATGAGTTCATGGGATGGCTGGATAAGTTCACTGAGAGTTTAAATCACAAGTTTGAGGATTACAAAAACAAGCAAAAGATCCAGCAGGCTGTGATGTATGTGAGGGAAAACTACGACAAGGACTTAAATATGGCTGTGGTTTCAAACCATATATCCATGAATTATTCACTGTTTTCATATGCCTTTAAACAGTATACCGGCACGAATTTTGTGGCCTTTTTAAAGGACATCAGAATGAACAAGGCCAAGGAACTTTTGGAAAAGACCGATATGCGTATCGTGGAGATCAGTCAAAAGATCGGATATGAGAACGAAAAACATTTCATGAAGATATTTAAGGCTTCATACGGAGTATCCCCGACGGAATACAGAAAGAACATGCAATTCAAAAAAGATATTCCGGAAAGCACGGAAGAATAGAAAAAATAAACCTCTGCAGACGATCACATATTTGTGAAAACTGCAGAGGTTTTTGTGCTTTTATTCCTCGCTGTAGGAATCTCCGAATTTCCTGTGGCGGATCTCTTTTTGAGCGTACATATTTTTGTCTGCGGCTTTGAAGCCTTCATCCACATCCTCGGTTTCGTACCCTGCAAGGAAGGCGTAACCGCCGCTGACCATTACCTTGAAGGGACGGGAACTGGTCTCGTTGTAGTTTTCAAGGTATTTCTGGATCCTGTATATGATATTCTGAGTTTCTTCCTCACTCAGTCCGCTGCAAAGGATATAGAATTCGTCTCCGCCGAACCTGCAGGCAATAAGGTCATCGCTTAAAACCTGACTGATGGCCTGACCCAGGATCTGTATCGCAAAATTTCCTTCCGCATGACCGAATTTGTCATTGATCTTCTTTAGATAATCCAGATCAAGCACCAGGGCTGAGATCTGTTTTCCTTCTGCAGCCGCTTTTTTTATAAAGTCCGTAACCTTCATATTGAAAGTCTGAAGGTTTAAAAGGCCTGTCAGAGCATCGTGGCTGTAGATCTCCTCCAGTCTGTCCAGCATGATCTGCATGTTCTTGTTGCTGCGGATCGAGTGGAACATGGAATTTAAGTTAGAAAGCCAGCTCACAAAGGGGAAAGGATATGAGATTATATTATTCTCATATGCCTGGCATATGTATCCGTAGCTCTTTTCACCGAAAAAGAGAGGCGTAAAAACATATACAGAGCTGGTATTGGCATTTCTGATATAATCGGGCAGGGAATCTTTTTTGGAAAAAGTGCATTCCGAAAGCCTGACACCGTCGCGTCTTGCAAGCTTTAAAAAGATCTTGTCCTTGTCAAGATTCTCCTCCAAATGCGTGACACGCTTTACCTCCGAGGAGATTCTGTCCCATTCCGAATACAGGCAGAGATAAAATTCTCTAAGCCCCACAACGCCCTGATCTTTGTTAACATTTCTGACAAAGTCGTCTATGAGCTCAACACCCACGTCCAGGTCCTTTACACCCTGGAGGATGGAGGACATTCTCATGCCGGAGAGATATACCCTCTCAAGTTGATCTATCTTACTCTTTAATTTATAACTGTAAAGTATGGGAGGAGTGTTTTTTGTCACATGGCAGCCACAGGAATTCCTGAAAATAGGTGTGGCATTCACTGTGACAAATTCATCAAATTCCGGATCGTCCAGTTTTTTTAACAAAAAGTCAAAGGCTTTTTCACCGAGCTCGTAGGCAGGGAAAGTGACCGTGGTAAGGGAAGGGTTGATATTCTGCCCAAATTCCAGATTGTCACATCCCGTAACGGCCACACGGCAGGGGATGTTCACTCCCTTTGAAGCAAGCTCTGCTATTACTGTGGAAGCCATCTGGTCGTTGTAGCAGATTATGGCCTGAGGGTCGTTTAACAAAAGCTTATCCAGCGCCGTCATTATGCCTTCCTGTGAAAAATCGGACTCAGTATAGATTATGTGATCCTTCAGATCCAGATCCGTCATGGCTTCGCGGTAATAATGCTCTCGCTCTTTTGATACGAACTCTTCCTCAGTGCATCCAAGGTAAACTATCCTGGTGAAATTATGGACCTTGACAAGGTGTTCCACGATCTCTTTCGTGGCGATATTGTTGTCAAGCAGGACTCTTGCAAAAGGAGTCTCCGCGGTGTTGATATCAACCACCGGACAGTTCCAGGTCTGCAATTCTTCGATGATACGATCCTTGATCTCTTTAACCAGATATGTTCCCGTACTGGTGATAACGCCGTCGTAATTAGCAGCATTAGGTATCTTTAAAATGCTGAATTCGCCCTTGCTGTAATTGCCCAGTACCTTTTCGTCATTGGAAACAAAAATATCAACATGATATCCGTATTGCGAAGCCTTGTCTATGACTCCCTGGCATAAATCACGTTGATAGTCCCCGTAAATATGTGAAATAAAAACAGCTATTGTATGTATCTTTGCCATCCCAATCTCCATATGCCCCAAAACATTTCTTAATAACATTATTTTAGTTTAAAAGTACCAATAATACAAGACAGGATTTTGAACAATAAAAAACAAAATCTGACATACATTACAATTTAGAAAAAAATATTGATTTGCTAATATAAATTTATGCCACCAGGCAAAAAATCAAATTTACGGAGGAATGTAAAGTGCAGTACGGACATTTCGACAACGAAAACAGAGAATATGTCATCGACCGTGTGGATATTCCCACATCCTGGACCAACTATCTGGGTGTGGAGGACACCTGCGTGGTGATCAATCATACAGCGGGAGGTTACATGTTTTATAAGACTCCCGAGTACCACAGAGTCACAAGGTTCAGGGGAAATTCCATCCCTATGGACAGACCCGGTCATTATGTTTATATAAGGGACAACGAAAATAAGGACTATTTTTCAGTGTCCTGGCAGCCTGTGGGAAAGAGTCTCGACGAGGCAAAATACACCTGCCGTCACGGTATGAGCTACACTGTTTACGAGTGTGAATACGATGGATTAAAGGCAAGCCAGAAGATGTCGGTTCCCATTGGTGACAATGTTGAACTCTGGGATGTTGTGGTTAAAAACACCACTGACAGAGTGCGTGATTTAAGCATTTTCTCATACGCCGAGCTTTCATTCCACCATATCATGATAGACAATCAGAATTTCCAGATGAGTATGTATTGTGCGGGCTCATCCTATGAGGATGGCATCATCGAGGAAGATCTGTTCTATGAGCAGTTCGGTTTCCAGTATTTTGCATCAAATTTTGATCCTGACGGATATGACTGCCTGAGGGATAAATTTATCGGTGCCTACAGAACCGAGGACAACCCGATCGCGGTTGAAAAGGGTGAATGCTCATCTTCCCATGAACTTGGAAACAATCACTGTACATCCCTTATGAAGAAATTCACATTAAATCCCGGCGAGGAAAAGAGATTCATCTTTATGCTGGGTGAGGGAAACAGAGAAAAGGGCAGGATCGCAAAGAAAAAATATTCAGACTTTGCAAATGTGGATGCAGCCTATGAGACCTTAAGAAAATTCTGGCAGGATAAATTTGACAAGCTTCAGATTAGCACTCCCAACGAGGGAATGAATACGCTCATAAACACCTGGACACTTTATCAGAGCGAGATAAATGTCATGTTCTCCAGATTTGCCTCCTTCATTGAGGTGGGAGGAAGAGTTGGCCTTGGATACAGGGATACGGCTCAGGATTCCATGACAGTTCCCCATTCAAATCCTGAAAAGTGCAGACTCAGGATCGTGCAGCTCTTAAAGGGTCTCACCAGTCACGGATACGGACTTCACCTGTTCCAGCCCGAGTGGTTCGAGCCTGATGAATCCGTAAAGCCCTTTAAATCGCCTACAGTTATCCCCGAGCCGGACAAGGATTCCATGATCCACGGATTAAAGGATGCCTGCTCCGACGATGCATTGTGGCTCGTTCCGTCCATCATTGAATATATCAAGGAAACCGGAGATTTTAAGTTTGCCGATATGCCCGTAACCTATGCCGACAAGGGGGAGGATACGGTTTATGAACATATGAAGACCATTTTGGACTTTTCAACTGAGATGGTTGGTGCCACAGGAATCTGCAAGGGCCTCAGAGCGGACTGGAATGACTGCCTGAACCTGGGCGGTGGAGAGAGTGCGCTTGTATCATTCCTTCACTATTGGGCATTGGATAATTTTATCGAACTTGCAAAGTATCTTGGCAGAGAACTTGATGTCACAAAATACACTGCCATCAGAGACCATGTAAAGGAAGTATGCGACAGAGAACTCTGGGACGGTGAGTGGTACATCAGAGGAATCACCAAAAACGGCAAGAAGATAGGAACAAAAAATGATGAAGAGGGAAAGGTTCACCTGGAGTCAAACTCCTGGGCTGTTCTCTCCGGTGCAGCACCCTATGACAAGGGTATAAAGGCCATGGACAGCGTGGACAAATATCTCTATACACCTTATGGTATCATGCTGAATGCGCCTTCATATACAAAGCCGGATGATGACATCGGATTTGTCACCAGAGTTTATCCCGGCTTAAAGGAAAACGGTTCCATCTTTTCACATCCGAATCCCTGGGCATGGGCTGCGGAATGTAAACTGGGACGCGGCGACAGAGCAATGAAATTCTATGATGCGCTCTGCCCTTATTATCAGAATGACATGATCGAGATAAGAGAGGCTGAGCCCTATTCATATTGCCAGTTTATCATGGGCAAGGACCACACGGCTCACGGAAGGGCAAGACATCCCTTTATGACAGGTTCCGGCGGCTGGTCATATTTTTCAGCAACCCGTTACATGTTGGGAATCCGTCCCGACTTTGACAAGCTTGTTATAGATCCCTGCGTTCCCGCAGACTGGAAGACCTTCAGTGTACACAGACAGTGGAGAGGCGCAACATACGATATCACTGTGGAAAATCCGGATGGAGTTATGAAGGGTGTAAAGACAGTGGAAGTCGACGGAAATAAAGTTGATGCGATCCCTGTATTTGAAGAGGGTTCAGTACATAGCGTAAAAGTCATAATGGGTTAAAACAACCCAAAGAAAAGGAGAAGTGTTATGATCAAGTTTGGTACCGGCGGCTGGAGAGCCGTGATCGGAGATGAATTTACAAAGGCAAACATTCAGACCCTGGCAAAAGCCCTGGCTGACAAAATGAATGCCGAGAATGTGAAAAAACAGGTTGTCATCGGATATGACAAGAGATTTTTGTCAAAGGAAGCCATGCAGTGGGCTGCACAGACCCTTGCATATGAAGGTATCAAGGGCTACCTCGTAAACAAATCAGCACCGACACCTCTTATCATGTACTATACAATGGTGCATGATTTTGATTACGGTATGATGATCACAGCAAGTCATAACCCCGCTCTTTACAACGGAATCAAGGTGTTCACAAAGGGCGGAAGGGATGCCGATGAGCATCAGACAGCCGATATCGAAAAATACATCTCTCAGATTAAGCCTGAAGATGTAAAGGAGCTTTCCTATGACGAGGCAAAGGAAAAAGGCCTTATCGAGGAAATATATCCTTTGAATGATTACCTTGATGCCATACTTACAAAGGTGGATGTAGAATCAATCAAAAAGGCAAACTTGAGGGTTGCCATCGACCCTATGTACGGTGTAAGTGAGACTTCATTAAAGACCATCCTCCTTACCACAAGATGCGATGTTTATACCATCCATGACAGACATGATACACTTTTCGGAGGAAAGCTTCCCGCTCCCAACGCCACGACCCTTCGAGCACTTCAAAACTGCGTGCTGGACAACGGATGCGATATCGGTCTTGCAACCGACGGTGATGCGGACAGGATCGGTGTCATCGATGATACCGGCAGGTTTTTGCATCCCAATGATATTCTGGTATTACTGTATTATTATCTTGTTAAATTCAAAGGATGGCACGGACCTGTTGTCAGAAACCTTACCACCACCCATATGCTTGACAAGGTGGCAGATAAATTCGGCGAGAAATGCTATGAGGTTCCGGTAGGTTTCAAGTGGGTTTCTGCAAAGATGACAGAGACCGATGCCATAATCGGCGGTGAGTCCTCAGGCGGTCTGACCGTAAAGGGTCACATAAACGGAAAAGACGGAGTATATGCGGCAGCACTTTTGGTGGAGATGATCGCTGTCACCGGCAAAAAGATCTCTGAGATCTACAAGGATATCGAGGCTGAGTGCGGATCCATCTATATGGAGGAAAGAGATTACCACTTCACGGCGGCAAAGAAGGCTGAGATGAACAAAACTCTCATGGAGGATAAGGCAGTTCCCGAGCTTCCCTTCGAGGTTGATCACATTTCCTACATGGACGGCTGCAAGGTTTATTTTGCAAACGGCGGCTGGGTAAGCGCCAGATTCTCCGGTACGGAGCCTCTTCTCAGAATATTCTGCGAGATGCCCGAACCTGCTGATGCAAAGAAGGTAGCCGATATATTTGAAAAATTCCTCGGACTTTGAAACATAGGCTAAAAAGACATTTTAAATATCAAGAAAAAGTATAAATTTAAGTCCCAAAGTGTTAAAATATGCTTTGGGACTTGTTTTGTGTTATGAAAAAAGCGGAGTGGCTGACGGGCTTAGCTCGGCGCAAAAAATATAAAGGGTTTACCGATGAAGTTAAACAGAAAAGTATTGAACGAGAGAATAAAGTCTCTTTCTTTTCGAATGATGATGACTCTGGGCGCAGGATGGCTGTTGCCCCTTATTGTCATTGTTTTTGGTCTTGTCTATGTAGTCACATCCATGCTGTCTGCACAGCTTGAGAAAACTATCGTTGAATCCATGGAAAATGCGGTGGAGATCTGCGACATCAAGCTGGAAGAGATCTGGACATCCTCAAAAAATGCCACATATAACGGCATTATCGAGGAGGCATACCGTGAATATGTTTCCACAGGCAATTCTCAAAATCTCTATAATTCGGTGACAAATTATTTAAATCAGCAATATAAATACAATGCAAATATGCTTGCCACCATGTTTTTTTTGAAGGAAAACCCCGAGAATATCTATTATACATATAACACCTACTCTGCAAACAACAGAGGCTCCGACTCATATCAGAGGATCAATTATTTCAAATATTTTGCCGAAGAGTTTGTGCTGGACATGAGTGATGACCTGGATACGGGGGTTGACCTGCTATGGCACAACGGACACCTGTACATGGTCAGAAATATGGTGGACAGCAACTTTATACCCTTTGGCGTCATAGTGATAGAACTGGATGCGGATGCAACCTTCAGTTCTCTTGACAGTGTCTGGGGAGCGGAGGCGATACAGATCTATGAAAACGGTGTTCCTTTTTTCGAGGACGGTAATTTTTCCAGGTTCAATGTACCTGATGTAAAGCCCTGGGAGTGCGCATATGTAAAAAACGGCGGAAAATATTATTCCTATGAAACCATTGATTTTGGCAGATCCACCCTTGGGTTTTGCGTGAGTATCTCAAGGACAAGCATGCTGGAACAGACCAAGATGCTGCGCTACATCGTGATACTCATAGTGCTTTTTGTAATTCCCATGGCATATATGATCTTTTATTTCTTTAACAGAAAGATTTCCATGCCCATAGGCGAGCTTATAAAGAGCGCGGAGGAGATCTCAAACGAAAACTACGGATATATCACGGAGTTTGAGCCGGGAAGCACTGAGTTTGAGTACTTAAAGGAAAGCTTCAATGACATGTCAAAGAAGCTGGAATACCAGTTCCAGACTATTTACAAGGAGGAACTGGAGCTTAGAAACGCAAATATAATGGCCCTTCAATCCCAGATCAATCCTCATTTTTTGAACAATACCCTTGAGATAATAAACTGGGAGGCCAGAATGGCCGGAAATGACAATGTTAGCGGTATGATCGAAGCTTTGGGAACCATGCTTTCCGCAACCATGAACAGAAAGCAGAGAAAGTTCGTGCCCTTAAGTGAGGAATTGTCCTATGTTGACGCATACCTTCACATCATAAAGAAGAGATTCGGCGAGAGGTTCGAGGTATACAGAGAGATAGATCCCGCCCTTCTCGATATAGAGGTACCGCTTCTCATCATTCAGCCCATTGTGGAAAATGCGGTAGAGCACGGCGTGGAAGCCAACAGAAGCGGAATGGTAGCCATCAGGATCTATTATGAGTGGGATAAAATGTTCATAGAAGTAATAAATGACGGAGTCATGAGCGAGGAAGACCGCAAAAAGATCGATTTTCTGCTAAACTGCGACGACAGGATGGAGGATGAGCACCACGTAAGTCTCGGTATCAGAAATGTCAACAGGCGTATCAAGATCATCTATGGAAACGACTGCGGTCTCACCATCACCAGCAACCGTGACAATGAGACTGTGAGCAGGATAGTCATCAGAATGATCCATGAGGGAACCTGATTTTGGAGGAGTATGGAAAAGAAGATCCGTGTGGCCATGATTTTGGCTGTAATTTTGATATTTACAATAATAGGTGTTATCACAGGCTCGGCGGTCAGGTCTGCCAAAATAAAGCCTGAAAAGAAGGATACAGGCCATGTTTTGTCTGTGATTACCACCTTTGCCGGAAATGACGGTAATTCCCAGACCTATGCCGATGCAGTGGCTGCATGGGAAAAGGAAACAGGAAATACGGTCCGTGATATGTCCAGCCAGTCGGACGAGACCTTTAAGACCAGGGTCATCAACGATTTTCAGACCGGTTCTGAGCCGGATGTGCTCTTCTTTTTTACGGGGGCGGATGCAGACAGCTTTATCGATGCGGAAAAGGTCGTATCCCTCGATGAGATAAGAGAGGTGTACCCTGATTTTGCGGAAAATATAGACGAAAAAAAGGTTCCCACTTCAATGGTGGATGACAATATATATGCGATCCCGGTAAATGGTTACTGGGAGGCTTTATATGTGAACAAGTCAGTGCTTGAGGAGGTGGGGCTTGAAGTGCCCGGAGAGGATTACTCCTGGAAGAATTTTATCTCTGACTGTGCAAAGATAAAGAGAGCGGGATACACTCCCATAGCGGTTTCCATAGGTTCCATTCCTCACTATTGGTGGGAGTATTGTATTTTTAACCACACAGGGGTGGAAAAGCATATGACCATTCCGGAGAGCACTTCCGATGAGATAGGAAAAGACTGGGTGGATGGCATCAGAAATATAAAGGCTTTATACGATCTGGGATATTTTCCCTCGAATACGACATCTGCTACGGATGATGACACCTTTATGATGTTTATGAGGGGAGAGGCGGCATTTTTGCTGGACGGCTCATGGAAGTTGGGCACCATCGTCACTGAGTGCCAGGCAAATCCCAATGATCCCGGGTCACTTGATGAGGAAAAACTTGCTGAGTTTACAGTTACTTTTGTCCCCGGAACCGAGGCAAGAAGTGCAACGGATATGATAGGCGGTACGTCCATGGGATATTATATCACCAGAAAAGCCTGGGAGGATCCAAAGGCCAGGGATGTGGCTGTCAGCTTTGTATCATATATGACATCCGATGAGATCATACAGGGCTTTGCCCAATACACTTCGGATGTGCTTAAAAAGAAGCATCTTGAAAACATGAGCAATTACAATTCCCTGGAGCAGGATGCCATAAAGATGCTGAGAAAATCAACTTCTCTTACTCCCGCGGTTCAGGATACCTTTAAGGGAGCCTGCAGAAAGAGCACCTTTGACGGAATGACTGACATAGTCAAGGGACGCAGGATGGTGACAGCAGCGGTGGAAGAAGGTTTAAAGGTCTACCGTGAGGAACTTAAATAAAAGATTACACAGACAACAGGAAATCGGAAAGGTGTGGTTTTGTTATGTACAAAGTAGTGATCATTGATGATGAACCCATAATCGTGGAGGGATTGTCCAGGAGCATTAAATGGGAAAAATATAACTGCGAGATAGTCGGAAGCGCCTATAATGGCATTGAAGGGCTGGAGCTTGTCAATGAAAAGAAGCCCGACATTGTTTTTTCCGATATCAGAATGCCAAATATGGACGGTCTCAGCATGATCGCATCCATCAAGTCATCCCATCCGGATACCGAAGTTACGATCCTTACGGGCTTTCAGGATTTTGAATATGCAAGAAGCGCCATTAAACTTGGTGTTACCAGATTTCTCGTAAAGCCTTCAAAAATGGATGAACTGAATGAAGCCGTAGAGACCATGGTTAAAAATCTTGACGAGATATATAAAACCGGGTCTGATAGGGGATTTTCCGAGGAGCAGACTGATGAAGGCGACGAGAAGGTCGTTGAGAGTGAGGCAAGCTCATTTTTGGTAAATAATGCCCTCAAATATATGGAAGAGCATTATACGGAGAAATTAAAGCTTCAGGATGTGGCAGAGCATGTATATGTAAGCCAGTGGCATTTGAGCAAACTCTTAAACAGATATAAGGAGCAGAGTTTTTCGGATATCCTGAACAATATCAGGATAGAGAAAGCAAAGGAGCTCTTAAAGGATCCTTCCCTCAGGATAGGAGATGTGGCAGAGATGGTAGGTTTCCTGGATATGGCCCATTTCTCAAGAGTCTTTAAGCGCCAGACCGGGCAGTCTGCCAACGAATACAGAAATACCATTAAATAATACGTAAATTTAAAAGTGTAAAACTGTTTAAGGCCCGGGAGTCCCGGGCCTTAAAATTTAATGTTGTTCTATTAATGTATGTAAATGTTCTGACCTTTTATGACTGCCTTGATTGAGAGATCGTTTTTGTCAAGGACGAGGAAACGGGCTTTTTTGCCTGCTTCGATACTTCCGTATTCCTTGTCTATGCCAACACTTTTACATGGATTGATAGTGGCGGCCTTTACTGCGCTCTCAAGGGGGATTCCGAATTCAACCACATTTTTAAGGCACTTGTAAAGAGGCGTTACGCTTCCTGCCAATGTGCCGTCTGCAAGTGTGGCATGGGAACCTTTTACGAATACGTCCTGACCGCCTAAAGCATATTTGCCGTCAGGCATACCGGCAGCTTCCATGGTGTCGCTTATGAGTACCATCCTGTCATCTCCAAAGAGCTTGAAGGTGGATCTGATAACAGCGGGATGAATGTGAACTCCGTCGCATATAAGCTCCACAAAACTCTTTTTTGTATCAGCCGCTGCGCCTATGACACCGGGAGCTCTGTGAGTGAAAGGCGGCATCGCATTGTAGAGGTGAGTTACGTGATCGGCACCTGCTTCAAATGCTTTTATGGCAGTGTCATAATCACTTTCCGTATGGGCGATGGAGAATCTGACTTCCCCTGCGCATTCCTTTATCACATCGATAGCCCCGCCTGTTTCGGGAGCAAGGGATATGAGTTTTACCAGTCCCTCTGACTTTTTGATCCAGTTTCTGATCTGTGAACTTGAAGCCGGGACAATGAATTCTTCGTTCTGAGCACCCTTTTTGTTTTTGCTGATATACGGGCCTTCCATATGAATTCCCACAAGGTCTGCGGTTTCATCGGATACGGTGCCGTTTACCTGTTCCTTTTTATAAGAGGCTGCTGCTTCGCATATGCCATCCAGCCTCTCACCGGATATTGTCATGGTGGTGGGAAGGATGGTAGTGACGCCCTGTGTAAACTCGAATTTAGCTATGGTGTCTATGGCTTCCCTTGTGCCATAACAAAAGTCCTGACAGGCACAGCCGTGGAAATGAACATCTGTCAGACCCGGGATCACATACATCCCGGTGGCATCAAACTCTGCATCATCTGATGATGTTAAGAGCTTATTGTCCACATTTTTGATCAGATCTTTTTCAGTAATAACATTTACATCTTTAAAAACACCTTCCGGTGTAAATACCGATCCGTTTTTTATGATCATGGAAATACCTCCATAAATAAGAGGCTTAACAAACAGGTCATTTAGATCTATTGTTAAGCCCTTTTTATTATTTTACGTAGTCAAGTACAAGTGAGAGAGCCTCTTTGTCTCCCACAAGGGTCACATCGTTGTGAAGCTGAAGAACAGAAGCGGGAACAAGGGGTGTAACGGGACCAAAGAATGCATCCTTTACGATCTGAGCTTTATTTGCGCCGTTAACCACAACCACGATCTTCTTTGCCTGCATTATGGTCTTGATTCCCATGGTGTAAGCCTGCTTGGGAACCTTGTCAAATGAATCAAAGAATCTGGAGTTTGCCTGGATGGTGCTCTCTGTCAGGTCAACGCAGTGGGTCTCTTTTTCAAAAGCGGATCCGGGCTCGTTGAAACCGATATGTCCGTTAAGTCCAAGACCTAAAAGCTGAAGGTCGATGCCGCCGCTTTTATTGATTATTTCATTATATTCATTGCAAGCTTTTGCCGAGTCGGGCTCCAGACCGTTGGGAACATTGGTATTAGCCTTGTCAATGTTTACTCTGTCAAAGAGATGAGTATTCATAAAGTAACGATAACTCTGATCGTTTGTGGGCTCGAGTCCCTTATATTCATCAAGGTTGATGGTCTTTACCTTTGAGAAATCCAGATCTCCCTTATTGTACCAGTCAACCAGCTGATCGTAAGTACCGATGGGGGTTGAACCTGTCGCAAGACCCAGGACACAGTCGGGTTTCATCAGGATCTGTGCAGATATGATGTTTGCGGCTTTGCGGCTCATCTGCTTGTAATCTTCGCCTACCAATATTTTCATAAAACTTGCTCCTTTGTATTTATTAAAAATGTCTGATCATGAGTTGAAGTCTCTCAACGATAAAAAGTGTAGCAATTTGAAAAATAAAAAACAAGGTAAGGGGCTGAAAAGTGCAAAAGATTGTAAAATAAGACAAAATCATGCAAAACAAGTTGTGGAAATGCACAAAAATAATGAGTTTCTTCATTAGTAAATGTTAAAAACTCAGGTGGAGTGGGAAAACATGGGGTAAAGGCCAAAGGTTACTTACCTATGGGGCAAAAAGAGGGAGCCCTGAGGCCGGTATGCCTCCGGTTTTACAATAGGTTTTGCGTTAAAGTTATGTCATTAGTTTTGTAAACCAAGCAAAAATTATGCATAATGCACAATAGAAACCTTTTTAATCCCACTTTTTAAGTTTTAATCTTTGGTTATTCTGGAAAGGCCGGTTATATTGACAAGGGGTTGATACGGTGTTATCATTAGTTTAACGTTAAACGAAATAAACCAGAGGCATTTCAAAGGGATTGGATGTGAGGAAGGTATTGAAAACCCTTGTGTAAAGGGATATAATTCCAATCATATAAGAGGACAGGATGGATTTTGAAGTGTTTACTTGGTTTAACGTTCAACCAACAATCATATTATTTATTCCAAGAAGGGAGAGTTACTTATTATGAAAAAGAAACTCATCAGTCTGCTTCTCTGCGGTACAATGATTGCAGCTCTTTCAGCCTGCGGCAGTACAGAGAAGGCAGCACCTACTGAAACAGAAACAGTAGAGGAAACAACAACAGCAACTGACGATGCTGCAGCAGAAGAAACTGCTACAGAGGAGCTTCCCGAGGTAACAATTACACTCGGTATGTATCCAGAAGATACTCTTGTTGATGACATTGCAGTATTCGACGGTTACATCGCTACATATCAGGAATTACATCCCAATGTAACATGTGTACCTGACTACTACAAATATTCAACAGACACTTTCATGCCAATGGTTGAGTCAGGCAACTGCCCTACAATCTTTGAGTCATGGTTCACAGAGCCCACAAAGCTCATCGCTCAGGGCGCTATCGCTGATATCACAGACGAACTTGAGGCAAGAGGATGGTTAGACGCCATGAACCCTTCAATCAAGGATCTTCTTTCAGATTCAAACGGAAGAGTTTACGGTGTTCCCCGTGACGGATATGCACTTGGTCTTATGTGCAACGTTGAGCTCTTCGAGGCAGCAGGCCTTGTAGATGCAGACGGTTATCCTACACTTCCCAAGACATGGGATGATGTTGCTGAGATGGGTAAGGCTATTAAGGACGCTACCGGTTCCGCAGGTCTTGTTCTTCTTGCACAGGATAACGCAGGTGGATGGCACTTCTCCAACATCGCTTGGGCATTTGGCGCTACACAGCTTACTATTGACAACGGTGACGGAACATTCACATCAAACCTTGCTTCAGACGAAGCTATCGCAGCTATGGAGTTCGTAAAATCTCTTAAGTGGGATTATGACATCCTTACAGCAGATCCTCTTTCAGAGAACTGGGGAACAGGATTTACTCAGCTTGGTACAGGTAATGCAGCTATGTACATCGGAGCTAACGATGCAGTTGCTCAGCCTACACAGGTTAACGGACTTCCTGTAGACAAACTTGCCATGACAGCAATCCCTGCAGGCCCCGGCGGACAGTACTCACTCTACGGTGGTACTCCTTACTTCTTCTCAAAGGACGCTACACCTGATGAGATCAATGCAGCACTTGACTTCCTTGAGGTAATGGGAAAAGCTCCTGTTGCAACAGAGTCTTCGGTTGCAGGTATGAGAGCAGGCGCAGAAGCAAACGTAGCTAACGGTGTTCCCGTAATCCAGGGATTCCCTTGCTGGGTTAACCAGGATTATCTTGACGCTCAGGCTTCAGTTGTAAACGAGTTCTCAAATGTTGATACAAAGCTCTTCCAGTCATACTTTGATGCAACAGCATCCAAGGGACTTCACCTTGAGGAGCCCGGTTCAACACAGGATATGTACGCAGAACTTACAAAGGTTCTCCAGGCAGTCCTTACAGACTCAAATGCTGACGTGGCAGCTCTTATGAAGCAGGCTAACGACAACTATCAGACAATTCTTGACTCTACATTCGGAGCAGAATAAATCAACCTTTTCATTGAAATCCTTCATATGAAATGAAGATCATACCGGAGCCCGGCCCCAAAACGGGCTCTCCGGTATGAATTATGATAGGGGTTTTCACAGAAAAAAGGTAAACAATTAACTACAGGAGGCGCTATCTTGAAAGCAGCGAATAAACCTAAGGAAAAGTTCAGAAAGAGAGATTTGATAAGCTGGCTCGTGATGCTGCCCAGTCTGATACTGTTTGCTTTTTTTGTATGGGAACCCTTGCTTGAAAACATCAGACTCAGTTTCTACAGTACAAAAATGTATGAAACAGTGGCTTTTACGGGACTTAAAAACTATAACCTGGTACTCCATGATGTGGATTTCATGGCAGCCTTTAAAAACACTTTTTCTTACACTCTCTGGTCGTTGGTCATCGGTTTCTTTGTACCCATGATAATCGGTGTGCTCATCACAGAGACCGTGCATTTAAAAGGGTTCTTCAGAATGGCAGTGTATTTTCCTAATATCATGCCATCTCTTGCAACCATCTGGATCTGGAGTTATTTCTTTCTCCCCGGTGCCACAGGTGTTTTAAATATCATCGCAGGCAAAATGGGAATGGGCCCCTATGAATGGTTAAACGACCCCAGGTGGACAATACCTCTTATCATCATCACTCTCACATGGAAGAGCGCGGGCTCCACAGCCCTTATCTATATGGCAAATATCGCAAGTATCAGCCCGGACCTTTACGAGGCTGCGACCATAGACGGAGCGGGGATCATGCAGAGGATCAGACATATCACTATCCCCAGTATCTTCGGCATAGCAAAGACCATGCTCATATTGCAGATAATCTCAGTATTCCAGATCCTCTATGAGCCAATGATCTTTAAAAACGGCGGACCAAACAATGCCAGCATCTCACTCATGATGCTGATGTACAGATACGGTTACAGAGATTATAACGTGGGCAAGGCTGCTTCACTTTCGGTTCTTGTCTGCATCATACTGGTAATTCTCAGCGGTATTTATATGAGAGCCACCAGAGAAAAAGAAAATTAGGAGGTGGCCCAAATGTGGTTTTTTGACAAATATAATGACAAAAAAGACGGCGTTATCCGTGGCTATGACATTCGCGCCACCAAAGTAAAGATATTGGCACTGATCATCATGCTGGTCTGTCTTTTAATGGTATGCGTAAGCCTTTTCCCGGCTCTGTGGGTGTTCCTTGCATCCTTTAAGGATATAAAGGAATTTACCAGAAATGTGACCATATTCCCGGAAAAATACGACTGGTCCAGAATGCTTGGAACATGGAATGCGTTTAAGTTTACAAAGTATTACAAAAACTCTCTGATAGCCATCCTTGGATGCTCTGCCTGCGCCATCATCTTTAACGGACTTTTGGCATACGGCTTTGCAATATTAAAACCCAAGGGACATAAAATCGCTCTCGGACTTGTAATGTGGAGTCTCATGATACCGGGTATCACCAGTATTGTGGCACTGTTTAGAAATATCAACCTGATCGGCCTGAACCAGAGCTTTATTCCCATCTGGTTTTCCTTTGGAGCAAATGCTTTCTGGGTGGTGCTCTTCAAACAGTATTTTGAGGGTATCCCAAAGGAACTTTTGGAGGCGGCAAAACTGGACGGATGTGGCGTGCTTCAGATCTTTATAAAGATCATGCTGCCCCTTTCAAAGCCGATCCTGGTGGTGGTTGCGATCTTTTCGATCACAGCGGCATGGTCGGATTTCCTCCTTCCGTATCTGGTATTAAACGGAACTGACAAGACTACGGTAATGGTGAAGCTGTTCTCATTTAAAGATACGCCCACCGATGCGGTAAGTGTACTTAGAGCGGCCTTCTTCGCGATAATTCCTCCCACAGTCATCTTTGCTATATTCCAGAGACAGATTACTGACGGAGCAGCCAGCGGAGCAGTGAAAGGATAACAAAAATGGCAAAGATTGCAGACAGTTATTTTAAAGCAGATCCTTGGAAGATAATCGAGGAGGGATTTAATGCGGATCACAGCACAGTGGCCGAATCCGTATTCTCCCTGGGAAATGAATATATGGGTGTCAGGGGATATTTCGAAGAGGGATATTCCGGTGACACATTGCAGGGCAGCTATTTTAACGGCGTATATGAAAAAAAGAAAGCAAATGCCCCCGGGTACAAGGGTATCGTTCAGGAGACAGAGTTTATGGTAAACTCTCTGGACTGGCTTTATACCGGGATCGAAGCGGCAGGTGAAAAACTCGATCTTTCTAAGGTTGATTTTTCAGATTTCAGGAGAGAACTGGACCTGAAAACCGGGCTTTTGAAAAGGTGCTTTATATGGCATACAAAGTCAGGAGACGTGAGGATCTGTTTTGAGAGAGTGATCTCAATGACGGAAAATGAGCAGGCTTCAAGCCTCTTGACCATAAAATCTATCGATTTCAATGGTACGTTTAACGTTAAATCAGGCCTGGATTTTGATACAGTCCACGGTGGTGACAAAAAGCTCTGGAACTGTTTTGAACACAGAGCAGAGGAAAACCTGTGTCATATAAAAGGAAAAACCGTAGCCACGGGTATGGCGGTAGAAAGTTTTTGTGCCTTCAGAGGAAGCCTTGTAAATAAGGCATCGGAGTCCACAGGGGTAAAGGAAGACAAGAAGGTATACATCAACTATACGCTTAACCTTGAAAAAGGGGAGGAAGTAAAACTTGAAAAGAACGTGATAAATCTGTCACCCTTGTCGGATCTTACAGCTCCCCTTGCCTTAGGCGAGCTTGAGAATATGAGCTTTGCCGGAGTTTATTCAAAGTCAGGACAGTGGTGGGATGAAACCTGGAAGAGATCAGATATCGAGATCATCGGAGACCTTGAAAATCAACAGGGCATCAGATTCTGTATTTTTCAGATGTTTCAGACTTATCACGGTGCGGTAAAGGGCACGAACATCGGTGCAAAAGGTCTAACCGGAGAAGCATATAACGGAAATGCTTTCTGGGATACGGAGACTTATTGCCTGCCGTTTTATCTGTTTGCAGACAAAAATGCCGCAAGGAATCTGTTGTATTTCAGATATGCAACCCTGGAGGAAGCAAAAAACAGAGCAAAGGCCCTTGAC
This sequence comes from Acetatifactor sp., assembly GCA_024695935.1. Lineage (GTDB taxonomy): Bacteria > Bacillota > Clostridia > Lachnospirales > Lachnospiraceae > RGIG10340. Next base: position 32,017 of record JAILHH010000023.1, on the reverse strand, counting down.
TGTAAGGGAGCTTTTTATCCCATAGCTACCATAAGCGGAAGGGAGTGCTGCGATCTGTGGCAGCATGCATCTTTGCAGCTTCAGGCGTCAACCGCTGTGGCATACGGCATATGGCTCTATGAAAAGATCACAGGGGATACAGAGTTTTTGGAGGAGTATGGTCTCGAAATGCTTATCGAGATCTCCAGGATGCTTGCAACGAGAGGTGATTATAACCCTGACAGGACAGAGTACGGCTACTATTGTGTAATGGGTCCGGATGAATTTCAGATGATGGTGAACAATAATTGCTATACCAATTATATGGGTAAATTCACTCTGGAATACACTCTTCATGTCATGGAAAAAATGGCAAAGGAAAATCCCGAAAAGCTTAAATGCGTAAAATCCACGGTTTCATTTGATGAAAGCGAGACTTTGGACTGGAGAGAAAAGGCTGAGAAAATGCTGATCCTCTTTGATGAGAAAACAAAGCTTTTCGAGCAGCACAAGGGATTTTTTGATCTGCCCAGCCTTGATGTGGACAGTATTCCCGTAGAGGATTTCCCTCTTTACAGCCACTGGAGCTATGACAGGATCTACAGGAACAATATGATAAAGCAACCGGATGTGCTTATGTTCCTTTTGCTTTTTAATTCATCATTTTCACAGGATGTGATAAGGGCAAATTACGAATATTATGAGCCAAAGTGCATACATGAGAGCTCACTTTCCCCTTCCGTTCACTCAATATTTGCGGAGCAGCTCGGAAAGTATGACGAGGCCATGGATTTCTTTAAGTTCGCAACCAGAATGGATCTGGATAATTATAACCGAAATTCCGGAGAGGGACTGCATACCACTTCCATTGCCGCTGCCTGGATGAATATCGTGTACGGCTTTGGCGGATTTAGAAGTGACGGCGAAGTATTATGCTTTGCACCAAAGAAGCCCTCGGCATGGGACGGATATGATTTCAGGATCGTCTATGAGGGTGCGGTGATAAATGTGGAGGTCAGGGGATCGGAAGTTACTATAAAGACCCTTGGCGGCGAAAATCTGCGGGTAAAAGTATACGGCGCAGAAACTGAGATTGGCGGAAAAGAGACAGTTTTTAAAATCCCCGCCTGAATTTACGGAGGAAAAAAAGATGCCCGACTGGATTATCCATGAGGATAAATATGAGGAGGCCGATGGTGTTTTGCTTGGAAACAGGTATCTTGTCGGCAACGGCTATGTGGGAATCAGAGGAACACTGGAGGAATACAAAGCCGACAAACTTCCCGCGATCAATTTGGCCGGGATATATGACAGAGTGGGAGACAACTGGAGGGAACCAATCAATCTTCCGAATGCATGCTACTCTTATCTGAGGGTGGACGGAGATATTTATACGCTTCCGGAGAGGGAGCCTGTGAGCCATAGAATGGAACTTTCCTACAGACACGGACTGTTTTCAAGGACCACTACCTGGCATACCGCAAGGGGAAATATCACTCTTTCCACGGAGAGATTTGCATCCATGGCAAATGTTCATATCATAGGAATGAAATTTGCCATCACTGCTGATTTTCACGCGGATGTTGAGTTGTTAACAGGAATAGATACGGACGTTTGGGATATTAACGGTCCTCACCTTGAAAACAAGGTCATGGAGGATGAAAACGGATCTTTAAGAGTCATCGCGACGACTCATGAGCAGCACAAGACCGTGGTGGTCTGTGAGTCGGTGAAGGTAAATTATGCCGGTGAATCAAAGACTACCGTAAAGGATGATAAAATTTTACACAGACTGTTTTTTGTGACAAAACCCGGTGAAAAATATACCGCGGAAAAATTCGTCACCATCTTTACCTCAAATGACGGGCCTGACCCCGCTTCAAAAGCGGTGAGCCTGAACAGGCTTTCGGCTGAGCGGGGATATGAAGCCCTAAAGGATGAACATGTTGCTGTATGGGAAGAACTTTGGAGTCATTCCGAGGTGGAGCTGACCGGGGATGAGCAGGCGGAAACAGCCCTTAATTATTCACTGTATCACCTTCATTCAATTGCACCCAGGCACACGGATTCCCTATCGATACCGGCGAGAGGACTCTCCGGTCAGACATACAAGGGCGCGGTATTTTGGGATACGGAAATGTTCATGCTGGATTTCTTTTTGATGACGGACCCCAAAACCGCAAGGATCCTCATGAAATACAGGATAGACACCCTGGATGGAGCCATGAAAAAAGCTGCTTCCTATGGGTATGACGGAGCTTTTTATGCCTGGGAGAGCCAGGAAGGCGGATATGATGCATGCTCTGATTACAATGTGACGGACGTGTTTACGGGCCGTCCTATGAGGACTTTTTTTAAGGATAAGCAGATACATATCTCAGCGGCCATTGTATATGGAATCTGCAGATATGCAGAGTGGACGGGGGATAATTCGATCCTTGATCACAACGGAGTAAAGACTGTCATTGAATGCGCAAAATTCTATTACAGTGCCCTCTTAAAACATGTTTCAGGCAGGGATATTTATGAACTTCATGACGTGATAGGACCGGATGAGTACCATGAGAGAGTAAACAATAACGGTTATACCAACCGCATGGCGAAATTTACTTTTGAAAGTGCCGTAAAAGTCATTAAAAATGCCATGGATGAGGGAACTCTTCCAAAGGAGTATGACGGTCTTAAACTGGTGGAGGAATTCACTGATGCTGCGGAAAAGATCTATATCCCACAGCCCTCTGCCGAGCCCGGACATGTTGGCGTAATACCGCAGTTTGACGGATATTTTGACAAAGAGGATGCAAGTCTTTCGCAGGTCCGTGACAGGATCATAAATGAAAAGGAATACTGGGGCGGTGCCTACGGCATAGCTTCCGATACACAGATCATAAAGCAGGCCGATGTGGTGACCTGGCTGAATCTCTTTAGCAGAGAGCATGACAGGGAAGAACTTAGGACCAACTGGGAATATTATGAGCCCAGGACCGAACACGGTTCGTCTTTAAGCGCCGGAATGTATGCAATGCTTGCCTGCAAGATCGGAGAGCCTGACAAGGCATATCCTTTCTTTATAAAATCCGCTTCAGCGGATCTTAGAGGCGGAGGAAAAGAGTGGGCAGGTCTCATATATATCGGAGGAACCCACCCTGCGGCAGCAGGTGCGGCCTATATGACTGCGGTGGAAGGATTTGCGGGTATCACAATAGAAAATGGCAAACCGGTTTGTCATCCCAGTTTGCCAAAGTCCATCAAAGCTATGAAATTTAAGATTTTTTATCAGGGAAAAGAATACCTGGTAAATATCGAAGGAGATAAAGGAACTATCGAAGGTCTTTGACAGAGGACCTTTCAACGAGCCTTGTGGAAAGGGTGATCTCGGTTGTATCCAGGGTCTTTCCGTTTAACAGCTGAAGCATGAAATCCACCGCAAGGCGTCCCTTTAAATTCATGTCCTGATGAATGGTGGTAAGAGGTGGGTCCACCAGCTGGGCCAGGCTGATATCATCGAATCCCACTATGGAGATGTCGTCGGGGATGCGTTTTCCTTTTTCCTTGAGGCCGGTCATGATGCCGGCAGCCATGATATCTGCGGATACCACAAGGCCTGTTAACTCCGGATGCTCAACGATATCATTGCATATCTGACGACAGGAGTTAAGATCCATTTCCTGCTGGAAGACGATGCCTTTTTCAAAGGGGATGCCGGCCTCGGCAAGTGCGGATTTATATCCGAGGAAACGCTCCTGCAATACACCTCCGTCCTTTATGTTGGGTGAGGCAAAGCCGATTTGCCTGTGACCTTTTTCAATCAGATGCTTTGTGGCATTGTAGCTTCCGGTAAAGTCTTCGAGACCTACATTGCAGAAACCGGAAGTGTGGACATATGAATCCAAAAGCACCACGGGAATATGAAGCCCCGCCAGAGAATCAAAGAATTTGTCTTTAAAGATTCCTGTAAAAAACAGACCGTCCATGTTCCAGCGCTGGAGGAATGTTACCAGCTCTTCTGCATTTTCAACCGTGCGGAGCATGAGGAAATATCCGTTTTCTCTGAGGGTTGCTTCAATGGCACCGATGGCTGCTGAATGGAAAGGATCCTCCATAAAGTTGGTGTTTTCTCTGGTGATGACATGATTTACAAATCCGATCACCCTGGATGAACTTGACACTAAACTTCTGGCGGACATGTTGGGAACATATCCCAGCTCTTTTATGGCTTCGTTGATCTTTTGAATGGTTTCTGCGGAAACTCTGTTGTCTTTTCCGTGGATAACGTTTGAAACTGTTGTGGCACTTACTCCTGTTGCTTCCGCGATATCTCTTATGGTGACCATGTTGACTCCTATTTTTATTTTTCAGGTAATTGAGAAACCGTAAAATGCGGATACAGGTTTCATGATTACCGATACTGTTATCTCTTTAAATCAGGGGTTTTGTCGTAAACGAACCCTGTTTTTTAGGGCAAAAAAGTTTAACGTTTAACTCATTATATTATAAAACATGGGCTCTTTTTCGTAAACAGCAAAATATTACAAGTTTTGGTCAATGCGGGGATGAAAAGGGAAAGCTATATTGATATTTGTAAAAAACTAAAAATCCAATATACAGGAGGAAAAATTTATGATAAAAGGTATTATATTCGATCTTGACGGAGTGCTTGTCTCAACGGATGAGCTTCATTATCAGGCATGGAAAAGGCTTGCCGATGAACTTGGTATAACAGCTTTTAACAGAGAGGATAATAAGCGCCAGCGCGGTGTCAGCAGAATGGCATCATTGGAGGTTGTGCTTGAAAAATCCGAAAAAAAATATACTGACGAGGAAAAGGCTGAACTTGCGGACAGGAAAAACGGTTATTACGTTGAACTGTTGCAGAGTATGGACGATTCTGCTGTATTAAAAGATGTAAAGCCAACATTAAAGGCATTAAGGGAAAAGGGACTTTTACTGGCAGTGGGTTCCGCCAGCAAAAATGCACCTGCGATCCTTGAAAAGACAGGGTTATTACCTCTTCTTGACAAGGTTAGCTGCGGACTTGATACCACTAAATCAAAGCCGGATCCCGAGGTATTTCTGGTTGCTGCAAAGAAATTAAACCTGGACCCTGCAGAATGTATAGTGGTTGAGGATTCACAGGCCGGAATCGACGCCGCAAAGGCAGGCGGAATGAAATCCCTTGCGGTGGGACCTTTCTATGATTCCATGGGCGCGGACTATTGTGCGCTTCTTTTGTGCGAAGAAAAGGATTGGGATTTACTTATCTCATAATATAAACAGATCCAAGGAGGAATTTATGAAAAAACTGTTGGTGGTGTTACAATTTGTGTTGATCGTCCTGTTTGTGGCGGGTGGAGTGATCGCCATCCCAAAAATCAGGATAAACAAAGAAAAAGCAGAGGAAATTGAAAAAATGAAAGAGACCAAAGTGGTGCTTTATGAAGGCCCTAAGACATTGAGGGATGCCACGGAGGAAGATCTGAAAAACACTGCGGAAAACAACAGGGATTTTTCACTCCTCCATTGTACGGATACAAAGGTTTTCGTAAACGGACAGGAATCATATGTGTATGACACAAATGTGAATCATACCAGGACCTGGGTGAGCAGTTATTACCCTCCACAGGCCAGAACTCCTGTTACGTATTTTGATTTTGAAGGAGTGGTGACACTTACTGTAACCGTGCCTGACATTGATATTAAGACAGTGAAGGTAAGTCCTTTATCATATGGGATAGAGGCCGATGTGGATACTGATGCACATACAGTGACCTTCACCGTGGATAAACCTGACAATTATACGGTGCAGTTTAATGACTCACCTGAAAGAGCGCTGCATATTTTTGCCTTTCCTCTTGAGACTGAGGAGGAGAAGGCTGTGGCAAATGACCCCGCAACCATCTATATAGGACCCGGTGAGTGGGATATGGACAATATTTCCCTCTCAAGCGGACAGACCCTGTATATTGCGGGAGGTGCAGTGGTACACGGTACCATCAATTCATCGTTTTGCAGTAATATGACAGTCTGCGGGCACGGTATTCTGGACGGTTCGAAAATAGAGGGCTGGAAGGGAACTACAGCCTATGTTCCATTGAAATTCGACCACTGCAGCGGCGTTACCTTAAAAGATATCATCGTCCTTAATCCAAACGCGTGGGTCGTACAGCAGTATGATTCAAAGGACGGAATATTGGACGGCTTAAAGATCATCTCTTCCCGTCCAAACGGCGACGGTATCAGCATGCAGTCCTGCCAGAATTACGAGGTAAAAAATATTTTTGTCAGAAGCTGGGATGACTCTCTGGTTGTAAAAAACTATGACCAGAGCACGGATAATCTCTATTTCCATGACATTCAGATCTGGACGGATCTGGCTCAGTCCATGGAGGTTGGATTTGAGACCAACAAGGGCAAAAAACCTGACTCAGCCATCACCAATGTGACTTTTGAAAACATCACGGTATTAAACAATTTCCACAAGCCCGTCATCTCGGTTCACAACGCGGATGATGCTTTGGTAAAGGATATTTTCTTTAAAAATATCACAGTGGAACATGAGGAGATCGGAAGCGGCGACTGTAATCTGCCTTTCCTCATAGATATTGCCGTCGTTCAAAACAGCCAGTGGTCTTCGACAGCAGAACGCGGAACCATAGAGAATGTGGTGCTTGAGAACGTAAACTTCCTCTCAGGAAGTGAAAATGTTTCAAGGATCAAAGGATTTGACCCGGACCACGGCATAAAAAATGTCACATTTAAGAACGTGAACATTCTGGGAACTGATGTTAAGAGTGCAGAGGACGGAAATATCAAAGTGGACGAGGAAACTGTTTCCGGTGTCACTTTTGAATAGGGGGACTGCATATGAAAAAAATAGTTTTAGTACTTGTCATATTAAGCGGTATTTTTTGTCTTGCAAGCTGGGGATATGCCATAAAGACTGCTCCGGAAAGCCTTGGTGAAAACTATGGCGATATAACCGTGGTGGAGACAAAGGATCAGACACAAAGCGAAGTGCCCCCCTATTTTGTGGTGGAGGAGTATGAACCTATAATCCCCGAAGGCACCAATATTGCCGAGCTATCAAGATTTGATGCAAACGGTTATAACGATGTGTATCTGCCGGGTAAGGCAAAGGATGGAAATACCGACGGTGCATCATACTGGGAGGGAGCGGTGGATTCTTATCCTAACATCCTGACAGCGATATTCCCTGAGACAGTGAGCGCTCATGCAATAAAAGTTCTCCTGTGCCCAAAGAGCATCTGGGGAGCCAGAAAACAGGCTTTCTCCATAGAAGTCAGTGTCGACGGTGAGAACTTTACAGAACTTGTGGCTTCGGAGGAATATTTCTTTGACCCAAGAACCAACAACGAAGTGGTGGTAGAGTTTGATGATACATCCTTTACTGCCATCAGATTAAATTTTACTTCTAATACCGGCGCCACAGCGGCCCAGGTTGCGGAATTTGAGATCTATTCAAATGACTGATACTTAATAAGAATAAAGAAAGCCTGAAACTTTGGAGAATTTCCAAGGTTTCAGGCTTTTATATGTTATGGCAACGAGTCGAGCGGCTGTTTGGCTTGCCCGGACAGACATTTGGTGAAATTTATAGTTTTTTCATCATCCAGTCGGAATCTTCGAAATGTCCGTCCTCAAAGCATACGCTGTCAGGGAAAGAACCGTATTTCTTAAATCCGAGTTTTTCATACATTGCTATTGCGGGAGTATTGGAAGTCAGTACCTCAAGCTCCGCCTGGGTGTATCCGGTCTTTTTTGCAATGTCGAGAGCGGTTTTTAGCATCTCTTCACCGATTCCGGCATTCCAGTATTTCTGATAGAGCGCAATGGAAACTATGCATCTGTGGCCGTAGCGCTTGTACGGGCTAAGGGCATAGAAGGAACAGTTTCCCACATGACGACCGTCGATCGAGGCCATCATCAAGAGGGCTCCCGGGTCAGTCAAGCGTGACAGAATGAAATTTTGCTCCTGCTGAATGGAGAGTTTGAATTCCCCCGGTGTTCGAACGAGAAAAGGCGTCTCACCGCTGACGATGTTCATATACACCATCAGGTCAGAAGCATCGGTGACATCGGCGCTTCTAAGGACCACTTTTCGTCCCAGTTTGTCAGTAACTTCAATAGGATCCATTTGCATATACAAGTCCCCCTAATTTCCTATTTCTATGTACTAAAAAAAGTATACCACATTGGGATAAATAATCAAACCCATTTCCAAATCTGACAAAATGAATATCTGATATGCCCTGGCTGTAAAATCCGAGGGTTACAATATCCTTGAAGCTTATTGTCTTTAAGCTTAAATTGAATTATGATTAAATAGTTCGCAGATCAATTACTTGGTTTACTGTATTTATATTGGAAGTGGTCCAGAACATATGGCGACAGGCAAAAGAGAGCAGGGGTGTATATATGCGTGAAGGAATGAGAATGTGAAAAAGTAATTGCATTAAAAATTGATCGGATCGAAAAAAAGAGGGGAACGCTTTGAATTTGAATATCAGAAAAATAACGCCGGCAGATGATGCGAAGATTGCATCAATAGTCCGTAGCAATCTTGAAAAATATGGGCTTAATAAGCCCGGAACAGCATATTTTGATCCTATGCTTGATCATTTAAGCGGGTATTATGATGAATTGCCGGATACAAAAGAGTATTTTGTGCTGACAGAGGACGGCGAAGTGATAGGTGGCGTAGGATATGAGAGGCTTTTAAGTATTGATGCCTGCGCGGAACTGCAAAAGATATATTTAACAGACGAGGCAAAGGGCAGGGGTTATGGAAAAAAACTCTTGGGCTTTCTGGAAAAAAGAGCAGCGGACAAGGGGTATAAAAGGGTGTACCTGGAAACCCATTCCTGTTTAAAGGAAGCAATATCACTTTATAAAAAGACCGGATATTGTCAGATAGACAAGCCGGATTTTGTGATCCACAGTGCAATGGACATGTTTTTCCTAAAGGAACTTAAAGATTAAGATATCCGGAAAAAGCAGAAAAAATAAGGAAAATCATCCGAAAAATCACAGGGAAGATCATCAGGGAAAAACATTAACCCCTTGGAAAAACCGGGGAATAAAATTAAAAAGAGTAAAACAAATATTAATCAGGGAGGTACTATATGGCTTTATTGCAAGTAAATCTGTTGTCAAAAACACTTATGAGGGAGGTGACGGTGAACGTAATCCTGCCCGTTGATAAGCTGGACATGTCCGGCGGGGACAGAGGGGACAAACCCTTCAAGACTCTCTATCTGCTCCACGGAATTTTTGGAAACTACACCGACTGGGTTACAGGAACCAGGATCGCACGTTTTGCGGAGGAAAACGATCTGTGTGTTGTAATGCCTTCGGGAGATAATGCTTTTTATGTGGATAATAGCAAGAGTCATGATTTTTATGGAGAATTTGTGGGAAAAGAGCTGGTGGAGCTTACAAGGAAGATGTTCCCTCTCTCGAAAAAGAGGGAGGATACCTTTATAGGGGGGCTCTCCATGGGGGGATACGGAGCGCTTAGAAACGGTTTGAAATACAATGATACCTTTGGCGCGATTGTGGCTCTTTCATCGGCATGTGACATGGAGGAGTTTGCCGGCAGAAAAAAAACCGATGGAGAGTGGTTTACAGGAAGAGACTTTGCGGAGAGTTGTTTCGGCGACCTGGACAAGCTGCTTGAAAGTGACAACAATCCCGCATACACAGTGACGAAACTGTTAAAGAGCAAGGCACATATCCCCGATATTTACATGGCCTGCGGTGAAAGTGATTTTCTCCTTGAGGCAAATCGGAAATTCTATAAGTTTTTGTGTGACAACAAAGTAAAAGTAACATTTGAAGTCGGCCCCGGTGCCCATGAGTGGGATTTTTGGGATAAATATATAAAGAAAGCCATCGAATGGCTTCCCACAGAGAATACGGGTCTTGGCATCAACAGCGGAAACGTAAAATAGAGACGTAATAAAAGGTAAATAATCTCAAAATAAAAAGTATTGCGCACAATTAAATTGTATGCTAATATGGTTTCAGGTTAAGACAGATTTAAACAGATATAAATTTGATAGAAAAGTCCGCTTGAAAGGAGAGATTTCAAATGTTTGATGTAGCAATTATCGGAACCGGACCTGCAGGTATTTCAACGGCCCTTAATATGAAGATCCACAATAAGGATTATATATGGTTTGGCAGCAGGAAACTCAGCGACAAGGTTGACAAGGCTGAACAGATCAGGAATTATCCCGGATTTATCGATGTGTCCGGAAACGAATTAAATGAGGCTTTCAGAAAACAGGTTGAGGCCATGGACCTTCAGATCACCGAGGCTATGGTAAATAATATCATGCCCTTTGGAGATCATTTTGCGGTAACCGCCGGAAGTGAGTTCTATGAGGCAAAGACAGTGGTACTTACCACCGGAGTTGCAGTGAAAGCTACCATCAAAAACGAATCCGAGTTTTTGGGAAGAGGCGTCAGCTATTGTGCCACCTGTGACGGAAATCTCTACAAGGGAAAGACCATAGCCGTTGTATCAAACAATGCCAGATTCGAGCATGAAGTAAAGTTTTTGGCAGAGCTTGCGGACAAGGTTCATTTCTTCCCTCAATATCCAAAGGCAGGAAGCATTGCGGAAAATGTGGAAACACACCTTGAGAGACTCAGTGAGATAAATGGCGAGATGAAAGTAAACGGCATAAGCTTCGGACAGGACAAGCACCTTGATGTGGATGGTGTGTTTGTCCTAAGAGACTCTATCGCCCTCTCAAATCTGCTTCCGGGACTTGAGGTTGATTCAAACGGTCATATAATCGTGGACAGACAGATGAATACATCCATAAAGGGTGTGTTTGCGGCAGGTGACTGCACAGGCCGTCCTTACCAATATACAAAGGCAGTGGGCGAGGGCAATGTGGCCGCTCACTCGATCATTGAATATCTGGCTGCCAATCCCGCAGAGTGATCAGGGAATCTTTAAACATGTTTATAAAAGGAGCTTCACACAAAATTGAGTGTGGGCTCTTTTTTTAATGCATTCTGTGGTGTAAAATGAGAGCAGATATGTTTCTATAAATGCGATAATTAATCTATGACCAAATGAAAAGATCGATCTTCGATAAAAAAAGAAAGGTTGGGTTACTATGGATCACAGAGATAAGTTTTGCGAATGGATAAATAAACTTTCCCATATGGAAGACTCGCAAGTCTGGATGCCAAAGGCATTGCTTGAGGAGCTTAAGTTAATTGAAAACAATGATCTTGACATAAGGGAGCGTTTTTACAAGGACTTATCCTTTGGAACCGCGGGACTTCGCGGGAAAGTGGGAGCCGGTACCGACAGAATGAATGTGTTTACCGTGGGCAAAGCCACCCAGGGTATTTCCGATTATATAAGAGGATATGGAAATGAAGCCTGCAAAAGAGGCGTTGTAATAGCTCATGATCCCAGGCATTTTTCCAGAGAGTTCTGCGAACTGGCGGCAGGTATTTTTGCGGCAAACGGTATAAAGGTTTATGTATTTCCGAACCTAAGGCCCACTCCGGAACTTGCTTTTTTGGTAAGGAGATTAAAAACAATAGCCGGGATCAATATCACCGCAAGCCATAATCCCAAAGAGTACAACGGCTACAAGGCATATTGGGAGGACGGATGCCAGGTTTCAAGCAGTATCGCGGATGGAATGACGGAAAAAATAAATGCGGTAGATATCTGGAATGACATAAGATATGAGGATTATAAAAAAGGTGTTTCATCGGGGATAATAGAAGTCCTTGGAAAAGAATATGACAGGGAATACCTTGATAAAATAGAATCCATGGCGATCCATAAAGGGGATGAGCTTGACTTATCAATTCCCCTTGTATATACACCGTTAAACGGCTGCGGTTCCATTCCCTTCAGAGAGATGTTAAATGACAGGGGATTTTCAAATTGGATGATCGTCCCTGAACAGGAAGATCCGGATCCTGATTTTACGACGGTGGGATATCCGAACCCTGAAGATCCTAAAGCTTTTAAACTCAGCGAGGAATACGGACGAAAATTCGGAGCGGAGCTTCTTATGGCAACGGACCCGGATGCGGACAGATTCGCCATTGAGATCAGAAATTCCGAGGGAGAATATATTCCCTTAAACGGAAATCAGACAGGGTATCTTTTGGTAAATTATATTTTAGAGGGGAAGAAAGACGGGGGTATGCTTCCTGCAAAGGGTGCCATGGTAAAATCCATCGTCACATCAACCCTCTCAAGCATTATGGCAAAGGCTTACGGGGTGGAAATGTTTGAGACCCTTACAGGTTTTAAGAATATATGCGGAAAGATCCCTTTTTTGCATGAAAACGGATATACGTACCTCTTTGGATATGAGGAATCGGTCGGATATGCGATCTGCGAGGACATCAGGGACAAGGATGGTATAAGTGCCGGAATGATGGTGGCCGAGGCAGCGGCATACTACAAAAAGAAGGGAAAGACCCTTTGGGACGTACTTATGGAAATATATGAAAAGTACGGTTATTTTGCAGAGGATGAGCCAAACCTCGTGCTTGAGGGCATAGAGGGAAGCGAGAGGATAAGGCGCATGATGAAATGGTTCAGAGAGCATATCCCCTCGGAAGTTGCCGGAGAAAAGGTTGAAAAGGTCATTGACTATATTGACGGCTATGAAGATATTCCACCTCAAAATGCCATCAGGATCTTTTTGGAAAAGGGTACATGGTTTGCCGTGAGACCAAGCGGCACCGAGCCAAAGATCAAATTCTATTTTTACTCTACCGGCGAAAGCTTAAAGGAGGCAAAAAACACCGGCGAAAAGATAAAAAACGAGATTTTGGAAATGATAAATTCGGTTTCTTAAACTTTTCTTAAAGTGTTACCCTCTATTTTGTTAAATTCTGTTTTGCTAATATATGATTGTACAAAGTGATCACGGAAAGGTACAAGAAACAAAAAGATGACAACAAATATACTTGTATGCGATGACGAAGAAGATATTGTCAATGCGATCTCAATTTATTTAAAAGCTGAAGGGTACAACATTTTTACGGCTCATGACGGAAAGAAAGCGCTGTCTGTGATCCGAAGCGAGGAAATATCACTGGTGCTTTTGGACATAATGATGCCCAACATGGACGGCATTACGGCCCTTACAAAGATCAGGGAAGAGTACAATCTCCCGGTCATAATGCTTACCGCAAAGAGTGAGGATACGGACAAGGTCATGGGTCTGAATCTTGGGGCGGATGATTATATCACAAAGCCATTCAGCCCTTTGGAACTTGTGGCGAGAGTAAAATCCCATTTAAGGCGTTATACCAAGCTTGGAGCAGTCGCAAATGAGACCGGTATCTACACCCTGGGAGGGATTGAACTGAACAACAATTCCAAGGAAGTGACTGTGGACGGTGAGCCGGTGAAACTCACAAAGACAGAGTATGATATCCTGAAGTTTCTCATGGAAAACAAGGGAAAGGTCTTTACTCCAAAGGAGATATATTCAAAGGTGTGGGACGATGTTTTCCTTGAAAACGAGGGGACCGTGGCTGTTCACATCAGGCATCTTCGTGAAAAAATCGAGATCGATCCTTCGTCGCCCAGATATATCAAGGTTATCTGGGGACAGGGCTACAAGATGGATGAGGGAAAATGATTATGAACAAAGTTAAGAAAAAACCGGGTATGGTTCTTTTGATCGTGCTATTTTTGATTTTTTCGGCGTTGAGCGGCGTATGTCTTGGGGCTTTTTCGCTGTCGATAGATTTAGGTATGTTTACCAGGCCTCTTAAGGATGTAAAAAAAGACTTTAACGAGGAACTGCTCAGAAAGTATTCGATCTATGCGATCTCGGATTATGACTATGAGTTTAATCTTACCGAGCTTGCAGACACTAACTTCAGATTCGGAATTATTAAGACACAAAATGACATTGATTACGTGGATAAGACTGATATAGGTAATTATGTAGCATCGAATTTTAAGAGCAAGAATGATTACCTGAACGCTTATCTCTATTCATGTACCATCAATGAAAACAGTAGGATAAACAGTGAACTTACTCTCTGGGGAAATGATTATATCTACAATTCCGACGGAGCGAACGAGGAGACAAAGCTTGCTATCCTGAATTTGATGTACGATATAAATACAGCAAAGATTTACATTTCTACCGATGCGGGATGGTTTTTGTATACGGGAGAATATGAGATCTATGATCCTTCGGGTGAAAAAGCAGACAGACAACTTGTCGAGGATTATATAAAACACGGGTATATAGACGCGGAAGCCGGTTCAAAGTTTTATCTGCCCGAACTTGATTACAGAGCACAATTCGAAGAAGTGCAAATGTATTATAACGCTGAAATAAACGTCTATCCTGTTTATACCACCGGATATACATTTGATCGCGAAGAAAACTGTGTGGTCATGAGTGAGAGAAAGGTAAAAGGAGACAATTATTACGTCTATTCCTTTGTACAGTCCCCTCTTGATTATTCACAAAATGATCTCTTTGTTCAGGCGGACAGGATCATAAATGCTCTTTACAACTTCAGATATCTGATCGCTGTAGTTGCATTTGTATCAGCCACAATATGCATGGTATTGTTCTGCTGGATCATTATCCGCATACTGTCCGGATTCGTCGGTACCGTAAACGGTCATTTCGGTATGATATTCAGGGCATGCGCGATATTTGGCGCAGTATCTGTTTTGGAGCTTGTTATATATCACGGCTCATCCCCTTACAGTGATGGCCTGTATGCTTACTGGATCATAAAGACCATTGTGCTGGGTATTGTGACCGCTTTAATGGCTGTGCATTTTGACAGGGTAAAAAAAGCGGCAGAAAACATGGCAAAGGGCGAGCTTAACTCAAAGATCGATACGTCAAAAATGTTTTTTGACTTCAAAAAAATGGCCGAATATTTAAATGATATCGACGACGGCATCGGAAAGGCCGTGGATGAGAGGATAAAGAGCGAGCATTTCAAGACAGAACTCATCACAAATGTAAGCCATGATATCAAGACCCCTCTTACATCCATAGTAAGCTATGTGGATCTCCTTAAAAAAGAGGGCCCTGACAGCGAAAATGCTGCGGAGTATCTGGATGTGCTCTCACGCCAGTCAGAAAAATTAAAGAAGCTTATCGAGGACCTTATAGAGGCGTCAAAGGCTTCCACCGGAAACTTGAGTGTGGATCTTACAAAGTGCGAACTTACCGTAGCACTTACCCAGGTGATCGGTGAATACGATGAGCGCTTAAAAGAAAAAAATATCGACCTTCGTGTAAATACTCCCGAGCCTCCGGTTGAGATCATGGCGGACGTAAATCATCTGCAGAGAGTGATAGATAACCTTATGGTCAATATTTATAAATATGCCCAGCCCGGAACCAGAGCTTATGTGGATCTGAAAAAGGACGGTAAGAGAGCTGTAATGGTATTCAAGAACACTTCGGAAAACAGCCTGAATGTGCCTGCGGAAGAGTTGCTGGAGAGATTTGCAAGGGCTGACAGCGCAAGAAGCGGTGAAGGGCACGGCCTTGGTCTTAATATAGCCCAGAGTTTAACCGATCTGATGGGAGGAACATTCACGCTTACCGTGGACGGCGACTTCTTTAAAGTCAGCGTGGAATTCCCGGTGGCAGAATAAATTAAAAGGATCTGTATTAATGAAATACAAAAGGATAGTGGAAGGCACATTTTTAGACAGGCCCAATCGTTTTGTGGCCCATGTGCTCATAAGCGAGGATAAAGACTCAAAAAAGGAAACGGTTCATGTAAAAAATACCGGGCGGTGCAAGGAATTGCTCCTGCCCGGCGTTTCTGTGCGCCTTGAGGAATCGGATAATCCGGACAGAAAGACAAAATATGATCTGGTAATGGTAAAAAAAGAGGGTATCGGCTGGATAAATATGGACAGCCAGGCTCCAAACAAGGTTGTATATGAGTGGCTGAAAAAGCAGGACTTTACCTATGTCAAGCCGGAATATACCTATGGAAGATCCAGGATAGATTTTTATATGGAGAAGGGTGATGACAGGTATCTCATGGAAGTAAAGGGCTGTACTCTGGAGGTGGACGGCATTGGATTTTTCCCGGATGCGCCAACAGAGAGAGGTTCAAAGCACCTGCGTGAACTTACAAAGGCAGTGGAAGAGGGATACAAGGCCTGTATCGCTTTTGTGATCCAGATGCCCGGGGTTAATGAGGTAAGACCCAATGACTTAACCGACCCGGAATTTGCATTTGCTTACAGGGAGGCAGTTGCAAAGGGGGTCAGGGTTTTGTTTTTAAAATGTGATGTGGGGTATGATTCTCTTGATATAATCGAGGGCGAAACCCTCTTTTAACGGGCAATTTAATCTTGATTTTAGATGACCACTATGTTAACCTTTATTTAGATTTTGTTTTAATGGCAAATATTAATACGAATAGGAGATATAAACATGGAAAGAATCAAGACTCTTGAGACACGTAACCTTTGTGAGAGCGCAAAGAACGGCGGATGTGGCGAGTGCCAGACTTCATGCCAGTCAGCATGCAAGACAAGTTGCGGCGTTGCAAATCAGAAGTGCGAGAACGATAAGTAATTTATTTTGATCAACAATGCAGGGTGCCGTCTTAACAAGGCGGCACCTTTTGTTGTTTGCAGTTTTTTAATAGAAAGGATTTACATGCTTCATCAATATAAATTAAACGGATTTAATATAGTTTTGGATACCTGTTCAGGTTCAGTCCACTCAGTGGATGATGTGGCCTATGACATCATTGAGATGTTTGAGACTTCCACAAAGGAAGAGATCATAGAGGCAATGCTTAAAAAGTATGCTGACAGGGAGGATGTCACCAGAGAAGATTTAGAGTATTGCATAGCCGATGTGGAGGACTTAAAGGCAGCAGGCAAGCTGTTTACTCCCGATACCTACGAGGATCTGGCGGGAACATTTAAGGAGAGAAGTGGAAATGTGGTAAAGGCCCTTTGCCTCCATGTGGCCCACACCTGTAACTTAAACTGCTCCTACTGTTTTGCAAGTCAGGGCAAATATCACGGCGACAGGGCTCTTATGAGTTTTGAGGTGGGTAAGCGTGCCCTGGATTTTCTGGTGGAAAATTCCGGCACAAGAACCAATCTGGAGGTTGACTTTTTCGGTGGCGAGCCGTTGATGAACTGGAAGGTGGTAAAGGATCTGGTAAAGTATGCCAGAAGCATAGAAAAAGAGCACCACAAAAACTTCAGATTCACTCTCACCACAAACGGAATGCTCATAGATGACGATGTGATCGAATTTGCAAATAAAGAGATGAGCAATGTTGTATTATCACTTGACGGCAGAAAAGAGATCCATGACAGACTGAGGGTAGACTATGCCGGAAGGGGAAGTTACGATACCATTGTTCCAAAGTTTAAAAAACTTGTTGAGGCAAGAGGCGGAAAAAATTATTACATGAGGGGAACCTTTACTCATGCAAATCCGGATTTTACAAATGATGTGTTCCACATGGCAGACCTTGGATTTACGGAACTTTCCATGGAACCCGTGGTCGGAGCACCTGATGATCCCGCAAGCCTCACACCTGAAGATATAGAGATCGTAAAAGAGCAGTACGAGATTCTTGCAAAAGATATGCTCAGACGTGAAAAAGAGGGAAAGCCCATCACTTTCTATCACTATATGCTGGATCTCACCGAGGGACCATGCATCTACAAGAGGATTTCCGGATGCGGTTCCGGAACGGAATATATGGCAGTAACTCCGTGGGGTGATCTCTATCCATGTCATCAGTTTGTGGGTGAGGAGAAGTACAAACTCGGAAATATCTACGACGGGGTCACAAATGATGCCTTGAGAGATGAGTTTAGAAGCTGCAATGCATACGCAAGAGAAGAATGCAAGGACTGCTGGGCAAAACTCTACTGTTCAGGTGGCTGTGCAGCAAATGCTTTTCATGCATCGGGCTCTATAAGAGGAGTATATGAGCCGGGATGCGAACTTTTTAAAAAGCGTATCGAATGTGCCATCATGATGCGCGTTGCCGAGAATGAAGGATTGTAAAGAGGAATTGATGAACACACCGATCATTGATTTTGTAAATGAATACAGAAATTCTGAGATGATCAGACTTCATATGCCGGGCCATAAAGGCGCGGCATTTCTTGGAAGAGAGGATAAATACGGAGTCTTGGATGCTTTTTCATTTGATATCACTGAAATAGAAGGGGCGGACAATCTTTACCACCCGGAGGGTATCATAGCGGAGAGTGAAAAGAATGCCACAGCACTGTGGGGATCCGGAAAAACAGTTTATTCCACCGAAGGGTCATCCCAGTGTATAAAGACCATGCTGTATCTGGCGCTTTTACACAATAAGAGGATATACGGCGAAGGCTTTTCAAACAGGGTGCTCGCAGGCAGAAATGCCCATGGTGCCTTTATGCATGGCGCAGCTCTTTTAGATCTTGATGTGGAATGGATATGGCCTGATAAAAAAAGTGACGGCATGTGTTCATGCCCTGTTACAGCGGAGAGTTTAAAGCGCATGCTTAACGGGTGCACAAAGCTCCCCATGGCTGTGTATATCACGACACCGGATTATCTTGGCGGAAATGTGGATGTGGAGTCCCTGGCAAAGGTATGCCACGAGGCCGGGACACTCCTTTTAGTCGATAATGCCCACGGAGCTTATTTTAAGTTTTTGCCAAAAGAGTATAAAAATTACAGACATCCGCTGGAACTTGGCGCAGATATGTGCTGTGATTCGGCCCACAAGACATTGCCGGCGCTCACCGGGGCGGCATACCTGCATTTTTCGAAAAATGTACCCGTAGATTTAACTGAAAATGTCAAGGCGGGAATGGCCCTTTTCGGATCCACCTCCCCCTCATATCTGATATTGGAATCATTGGATTTTTGCAATAAATATATTTATGAAGATTACAGAGAGAAACTCGCTGATTTTTGTAAAAAAAGCGACGAGCTGAAAAGAAAGATCACTAAGATGGGATTTTCAGTCTGTGAATCCGATCCATTAAAGATAACATTGGCGGTTAAGGGTGATGACGGTTTTACCGGTGACGATCTTTCGGATGAACTTAGAAAAAACGGTGCGGAAGTCGAATTTTCGGATATTGATCATGTGGTATTGATGATCACACCGGAAAACGGAGATGAGATTTTTTCAAAGCTTGAAGTAATATTTAAAAAGATAGGAGATTCCGTTATTTTTTCAAGAAAGGAACAGGACAATCTCTGCAGCAGGAAAAAGGAGAACGGTTCTCTTCACATCCCGGAAAGGGTTTTGAGCATAAGAGAAGCTTTTTTGGCTGACGGTGAATATGTGGACATTGAATCCGGTCGCGGAAGGATATGTGCTTCTTATTCTCTTTCGTGTCCGCCGGCCATACCCATTATCATGCCCGGTGAAAAAGTGGACGAGGAAGTGTTTTTGACATTAAAGCGTTACAATATTAAAAAAATACGTTGCGTATCGGAAAATAAGTGGTCGTAAAGGTTGACGACAACCATAAAAATGGAGTAAAATGCCTTGTGAAAAGTATTTTACTTACATATATATTAAGGAGGACATTTAGATGGCTTTAGTTACATCAACAGAAATGTTTAAAAAAGCTTATCACGGCGGATATGCTATCGGCGCTTTCAATGTAAACAACATGGAAATCGTTCAGGGTATCACAGAGGCTGCTGATGAGTTAAAGAGCCCTGTTATTCTGCAGGTATCAAAGGGAGCACGTGCTTATGCAAATCATACTTTCCTTGTTAAGCTTGTAGAGGCAGCAGTTAAAGAGCATCCCGATATTCCTATCGTGCTTCACCTTGATCACGGTGACAGCTTCGAACTTTGCAAGGACTGTATCGATGGCGGTTTCACATCAGTTATGATCGACTGCTCATCAAAGCCTTTCGAAGAGAACATCGCTATCACAAAGCAGGTAGTTGAGTATGCACACGCTCACGGCGTAGTAGTAGAGGCTGAGCTCGGTACTCTTGCAGGTATCGAGGACGAAGTTGTAGTTGAGTCCGGTAAGGAAAGCTACACAAGACCTGAAGAGGTTGAAGAGTTCGTTTCAAGAACAGGTTGTGATTCACTTGCAATCGCTATCGGTACATCACATGGTGCTTACAAGTTCACTCCCGAGCAGTGTACAAGAAACGCTGACGGAATCCTTGTTCCCCCTCCGCTTCGTTTCGACGTTCTTGAAGAAGTTGAGAAGAGACTCCCTGAGTTCCCTATCGTTCTTCACGGTTCATCTTCAGTTCCTCAGGAATTTGTTAAGATGGTTAACACATACGGCGGAGCAATGCCTGATGCAGTAGGTATTCCTGAAGAGCAGCTTCGTAAGGCAGCTCAGATGGCTGTATGTAAGATCAATATCGACTCTGATATCCGTCTTGCTATGACAGGTAACATCAGAAAATACTTTGCAGAGCATCCCGATCACTTCGATCCCAGACAGTATCTTAAACCTGCACGTCAGGCTGTTAAGGATATGGTTGCACACAAGATCGTTGACGTTCTCGGATCAAACGGCAAGGCTTAATTTAACAGATATGACAATGAAGTCCATCCCTTTTTGGGGATGGACTTTCTTTATGCCCAAAATAGTGTAAAATTTAAAAAAAAGTGTTGACAAATGAAAAACGTAAAGGTAATATACTATTATCCTATATAGATAGTAGGAAATAACAGACGAGGTAAGTCCTATGGCAAAGATATTAATTGACTTTGACAGACATAATTTCAGAAACGGTCGAATGCGATGTTGTTGCTGTTGCAGATAATATTTTGATGCAAAACACAAAAGATAACATTTAAACCGATAAAAAATTATGATTGAAAATAAAGGAGATTATTAATATGAGTGAATACAGATTTGAGACACTTCAGTTACACGTAGGACAGGAAAACCCCGATCCGGCATCAGATGCAAGAGCAGTCCCCATCTATCAGACAACTTCATATGTTTTTCACGATTCACAGCATGCGGCTGACAGATTCGGACTTAGAGATGCAGGAAACATTTACGGAAGACTTACAAACTCAACACAGGACGTTTTGGAAAAGAGAGTTGCAGCACTTGAAGGCGGTGTAGCCGCTTTGGCAGTAGCTTCCGGTGCAGCAGCTATCACATACACAATTCAGACACTGGCTCAGGCAGGAGAGCACATCGTAGCACAAAAGACCATCTACGGTGGCAGCTATAACCTTCTTGCTCACACACTTCCTCAGTACGGAATTCAGACCACATTCGTTGACGCACACAATGCTGACGAAGTAGAGTCTGCTATCAAAGACAATACAAAGGCAATCTACATCGAGACCCTTGGAAATCCCAACAGTGATATCCCCAATATCGAGGCTATCGCAGAAGTTGCCAAAAAGCACGGACTTCCTCTTGTGGTTGACAATACATTCGGTGCCGCATATTGGTTCAGACCTCTTGAGCACGGTGCAAATATCGTAGTTCATTCAGCAACAAAGTTCTTTGGCGGACATGGAACAACCCTTGGTGGAATCGTTGTTGACGGCGGAAATTTTGACTGGAAGGCAAGCGGAAAATATCCTAACATCGCTGCTCCCAATCCCAGCTATCACGGCGTAGCATTTACAGACGCGGCAGGTCCCGCAGCTTTCGTGACCTATATCAGGGCGATAATCCTTCGCGATACAGGTGCGGCTATTTCACCCTTCAATGCATTTTTGCTCCTGCAGGGTATTGAGACATTGTCACTTCGTCTTGACAGACATGCTGAGAATACAAAGAAGGTTGTTGAATTTTTGAGCAATCACCCTCTGGTTGATCATGTTAACCATCCTTCACTTCCTGATCACCCTGATCACGAACTCTATACAAAGCTCTTTACAAGAGGAGGCGGAAGTATATTTACATTTGAGATCAAAGGTGGAAAAGAGCAGGCATTTAAGTTTATTGACAGCCTGAAGATATTCTCAATTCTTGCAAATGTTGCGGATGTTAAGAGCCTGGTTATCCATCCCGCATCCACGACCCACTCTCAGCTTAACGATGAGGAACTTGCTGATCAGGGAATCTATCAGAACACCATCAGACTCTCAATCGGTACAGAGCATGTGGATGATATCATTGCAGATCTCTCACAGGCACTTGAGACAGCTGCAAAATAACAGTTAAACACAGTTTTTTACTAAAGAGCAGGGCAAAAACCTTGCTCTTTATTTTTTATGCATATGTATGATAAAATGTTTTTTAATGGAGTTGAGATCATAAATAATGATTTTTCGGAGGCAAATATGTTCAATCTGCTATTAGCTATCATATATATGTCATTTATAAGTCTTGGTCTGCCGGACGGACTGTTGGGAGCCGCATGGCCGTCACTGTATACTCAGATGGCGGTCCCCGTGTCATATGCGGGAATCGTAAATATGGTCATTGCTTTCGGCACCATAGTATCCGCGCTTTTCAGCGACAGGCTTACATTTAAATTCGGAGCGGGAAAAGTTACTGCCGTTTCAGTGGCCATGACCTGCTTGGCATTGTTTGGTTTTTCCATAAGTCCAAAGTTTTTTATGTTGATACTGTGGGCAATCCCCTACGGACTCGGAGCCGGCGGGGTGGATGCCGCTTTGAATAACTATGTGGCCATCCATTATGCAAGCAGACATATGAGCTGGCTTCATTGTATGTGGGGTATCGGAGCGGCAACAGGCCCTTATATTATGGGGTATGCCATTACAAGGAGCAGCTGGAGTAACGGTTACAGATATGTGGGAATGATACAGCTGGTGCTCACTGTCATCCTGATCATAAGCCTTCCCATCTGGAAGGGCAGAGCACAGGTGGTTACGGAAAACGGTGAAAAAAAAGATGCCCGTCCCATGAAGATAAATGAGGTGGTAAAGATCACCGGAGTACCGGAAGTGCTGGTGATGTTTTTCTGCTATTGTGCACTTGAAAGTACGACGGCTCTATGGGCTGCCAGCTATTTGCACATTGCAAAAGGGATCGATGCCGTGACGGCAGCTTCCCTTGCTTCACTTTTCTTTATCGGGATCACTGCCGGAAGGGCGATAAACGGCTTTGCAACGATAAAATTTGATGACAAGACATTGATCAGAACAGGTCAGACCATGATACTTGCGGGTGTTGTGACTATGATAATACCTTTTTCCATCGTGTTCGCATATGCAGGAATCGTTATGGTGGGACTCGGATGCGCACCTATTTATCCTTGCATCATTCATTCCACTCCGGCCTATTTTGGCGCTGATAAATCCCAGGCTATCGTGGGAGTGCAGATGGCATCTGCATATATCGGAACAATGCTCATGCCACCCCTTTTTGGACTGGCCGGGCAGAATATTTCCATGAATCTGTACCCTGTGGCCATAGTGATGATATTGGCTCTTATGATAATCTGTCATGAGAGACTTTTGAGAGTGGCAAAGGTTAAATAGATTTAAGTTAAGCTGCTTGCGGCTTATATCAGAATGATTTGAAAGGTCGGGGAAAAAAGATGGAAACTTTTTATTATGTGGTTGAGAGTATAGACGGTGTTGATGCTTCTGAAGTTAATCTGTTGAAAGCCCGATTTTATGCGGCTTAGAGGGCTATATTTACATTTCGAGGTTGAAAAACCTCGAATTTTTTTGCCTCAAAAAGTTTTGCCGATATGTATAAGTTCGGTAAAACGACGACCGAATTTCAACCTCTGCGCGTAAGACACGGTGAGGTATCAGGAGGGGTATTTGGCACCTGGTTTTAATTGACTTTCGGCGTTTCTGCGCTTATAATGTATGATGTGACTATTAATAGGTTTTCATAGGGGAAGTGCTATGGAATACATGACAATTCAAGAAGCAGCAAAAGCATGGAATCTATCGGTTCGTCGAGTCCAGACCATATGTAACGAGGGTATGGTGCCTGGTGTGGTCAAGTTCGGTCATGCCTGGGCTATTCCGAAGGACGCTGAGAAGCCTGTTGATAAAAGAATTAAAAGTGGCAAATACATAAAGTCCTGATTTTTGGACGGGCCATGATATAGTATTACGATTGGGATTATAGAGCATAAAACCTCGGAGGAAAAAATGATAACAGGAAGTCTGAAAAACAAAATAAATAGTATTTGGCAGGATTTCTATAATGAAAACATGGCCCAAACATCAGAAATAGTTAATCAGTTAACTACTCTTATGTTTATTAAAATGCTTGACGACAAACAAAATGCGGTTGAAGCTCAGGCAGCTATATTAGGGATAGAGCCGAAGGAAAATGAGCTTACATTTAAAAAGGGAGAGTATGTCTACAAGGAAATAATAAATGGACAAGAACAGGTAAGATTCAGGATCCCTTACGAAGAATTAAGGTGGAAGAACTTTAAGAATCTAAACAGCAGTGATTTGGCGGATCGAATTAAGAATTATGTTATTCCTTTCATAAAGGATCCACATAACAAGGCTATCGGTAAGTTTGGTGAATATGCGAAAAAATACACCTTTGGATTTGATGATAAAGAAAGGCTGCTCACTTCTGTAGTTGATAAGCTATCGGATGAAGAATTGAACTTTACCAATACAGATCTTATGGGAGACGTATACGAGTATATTTGTGGCAGTGGAGTTTCTGGGCAGTTTAGAACTCCAAGGCATATTATTGATATGGCTGTTGATATGATGAAGCCTAGATTAGGAGAAAAGATAATTGATCCTGCAATGGGTACAGCTGGATTTATTGTGGAAGCAGCTAAATATATACAAACGCATCAAGCTGACGAATTAATGAACGTAGAAAATAAGAGACTGTTTAACAATGAAATGTTTTATGGGTGTGATAATGACACTAATATGTCTCGAATTGGGTACATGAACTGTATCCTTCATAATATCAAGGATCCGCATATTACGATTGATTCCCTTTTGGAACATGAAAATGCGAAGGACTATTTAAACGAATTCGATCTGGTTTTACAGAATCCGCCTTTTTCGGGCAGTCTGGTTGAATCTGCTACTAATGGAAAAATCTTGGCTATAACAAAAACTAAGAAAACAGAATTGTTATTTGTTGCACTGATGCTCTCATTAATGAAAGTGGGTGGTCGCGGAATGTCGATTGTCCCGGATGGTGTTCTGTTTGGCGGGGATAATGCACATTTAAATCTCAGGAAGGAATTAATAGATAAACAAAGGCTTATCGGAATTGTATCAATGCCATATGGATTGTTCAGTGCACCAACTAAGAAAGGATCAGCTTCTAAGGGTGCCGGCGTAAAGACGTCGTTCTTGATTTTTCAGAAAACGAACAATGGCGGTACGGATTATGTCTGGTTCTATGATATGCAAAATGATGGTTACACACTTGATGCTAAGCGAACGCCTATAGAGGGATCGGATATTCCTGACATAATCGAAAGATTCAATAATCTTGAGGTAGAAAAAAATAGAATCAGGAAAGATCAGTCTTTTATGGTGCCGGTTTCCGAGATACGGGAAAAGGGATATGATTTGACTCTAAAAGCCTATAAAGAGATACAAAGGGAAGAGGTAAAATACCGAAAATCTTCAGTAATTGCACATGAGATAAAAGAATTGGCACGGGAATTAATGACTGAAGCGGATAACCTAGATGAATTGCTGGGAGACTAACTCATATGAATAACGTTAAAATTGGTACACTTATTCGAGAGATATCCGACAAGACGACGTGTAACAATCAGTACGAAGTATTAACATCTTCACAACGAGGGATTGTTAGCCAAGAGGAATACTTCAATAAACAAATAGCCAGCCAAGATAACACTGGGTATAAGATTATAAAACATGGTCAGTTTACTTATCGTTCAATGAGTGACACAGGGAAGTTTTATATTAATCGATTGATTGATAAAGAAATTGGGATCGTGAGCCCGGCGTATCCGGTCTTTGAAATAGTGTCGGATGAAATAATGCCAGAGTATCTGGAACTGTTTTTTAAGTCTAATTCTTTTCAAAGGCAGATAAGTGGAAAGTCAAATGGTAGTACACGATTGGCGTTGAAATATAAAAAACTTGAGGCTGTAAATATTGAACTACCAACGCTTGATATTCAAAAGGAAATAATAGGCCGGATAGCTAAAATTCGTAAATCAAGCGAAAAATGTTTGAAGCAAATGCAATTATTAGAAGAATTAGTATCGACTCGGTTTATTGAACTGTTCGCAGATGATTTGAAAAGAGGTGGTTTGACTATACGTGATATAGCTGAAGACGCAACGGTTGGAATTGCTAATTCAGCTACGCACGCGTATTCGGAATCCGGCGTTGTTTTGCTAAGAAATCAGAATATACGGGTGAATTATCTGGATGATGATGATTTGATACATATAACGCCAGAATTTGCTGCCAAGTATGAAAACAAGAGATTACAAGAAGATGATATTCTCATAACACGTACAGGAGCAAACGTGGGAATGGCGTGTCTTGTTCCAAAGGAATACGAAGGATGCCAAACGTTCACAACACTGATCCTTCGATTGAAGCCTGATGCGGGACTGACTCCTACGTTTGTATGTCATTATATTAATTCTCCGCTAGGAAAAGCGTTTATTGAAAAAAAGAAAGTCGGGGGAGCACAGCCAAATTTTGGCGTTAAACAGCTTGTATCGATGCCAATAGCTATTCCATCTAAAGAAAAACAGGAACAATTCATAAATCTTATAGAACGAGTAGGCAACATGAAAAATCAGACAAGGAATATGTATGATAAATATTCTGAATTGTTTGAAAAGAAGATGGACGAGGTATTTGTTATTTAAAGGGGTGATTTAGGTGGCGCGTACTGAAAAGGAAACCAGGGAACAACTGATTGATCCAAAGTTAACACAGTCTGGATGGGATGTATTAACTGATAAAAATGTTATAGAAAAGAACAAGGCTTGTATAGAAACCCCGGTTACTGGGATGCCAATTATAGGTAATTCGTCAGGAAATGGCTTTGTTGATTATACTCTTTTCGGAGACGATGGCAAGCCACTTGCAGTTATAGAAGCGAAGAAATCTGTAATAAATGAAGAACAAGGTAGGGTTCAGGCGTGCCTCTATGCGGATTGTCTTGAAAGACAATATGGAGTAAGGCCAGTAATATATTATACGAATGGGTATTCTATTCGCATTATTGATGGTGTTTATCCTTCACGTGTAGTATTCGGTTTCCATAAAAAAGATGAGCTTGAGTACTTGATACAGAGAAGAAATAAGCCAATTGTGGATTCTGAGCCGAATACAAATATCTGCAACCGCTATTATCAGAAGGATGCAATTAGAGAGGTGTTAAAACACCTTGGAAATAAGCATTCACGCTCGCTTATTGTTCTTGCGACAGGAACTGGTAAGACAAGAGTATCTTGCGCTATTTCAGACATATTTATTAGAAACAACTTCGCCAAAAGAATTTTATTTTTAGCAGATCGCAAGAACTTGGTAACACAGGCTAAAGAAGAAACCTTTGAAAAATTCTTGCCTACTATACCAATGGCTACAATCATAGAGGGTAAAATTGCTGGTTCTAAGGAAGCGAGAATTATTTTTTCAACGTATCAGTCTATGCTTTCAATGATAAAAGATACATCGACATGTCCTTACGGAATAGGACATTTTGATCTAATTATCGTAGATGAAGCACATAGAAGTTTATTCAATAAATATGCTGAAATCTTTGATTATTTCGATGCCCTTATGATTGGTTTAACAGCCACACCTCGAAATGATATTCACAAATCTACATACAAGGTGTTTGATCTGGATAATGAAGAGCCGAACTATGAGTATGATTTGGTAAAAGCCGTTAAAGATGGATTTCTTACCTATTTTCGAGCATTGGATAGAACTCCGGATATTTTGAAGAATGGTTTGACTTATGAGGACCTTTCCGAAGAGGATAAAGAGCAATACGAAGAGTTGTTCACGGAAGATGATGGAACAATTCCGGAAAAAATTGAAGGAAAGCAGTTCTATTCATATATTACAAATATTGATACCATCCGAGAAGTCCTTCGTGATGTAATGGAAGAAGGAATCAAGGTTGATGGCGGAGATGTGCTGGGTAAAACCATTATTTTTGCTAGAGATCATAATCACGCCATTATGATTCAAGATGAATTCAGAAAAATGTACCCGGAGCTTTGTAATCCGCATGGTGCAAACGGCGTGGATTATTGTGTGGTAATAGATAACAAGATTAAATACAATGATGTTTTGCAGAAGGAATTCAAGTACAAGCAAGGCATCAGAATTGTTGTATCCGTTGATATGATGGATACAGGTGTTGATATTCCTGAAGTAGTTAACCTTGTATTCTTTAAGAGAATAATGTCTAAGACAAAGTTCTGGCAGATGATTGGACGTGGAACGAGGTTGTGTGATGACGCAAATGTAGTATCGCCTTCAAAGCCGTATTTTGAAAGGTTGACTAACGATAAGAATCGTCAGCATTATCGATCAAAGCAAGGATTCTTGATTTTTGACGTCTGTAATGTATTTCCGTTTTTTAGAGAAAATCCGGATGGAAGAGAAGATAAATCTGATGCTGTCCTTTCTTTGAATCAGAAAATATTTATGGAGAAGGTTGCTCTGTTAAAGGCGATGCAGACTAATCAGGGGCAACTTAACCCCGAGGAAAAAGAATATCAGAAAAAACTCCTAAATTCTTTGCTCTTTGAGGTCCAATCATTGAATCCTAATTACGTAGGAGTACAGAAGAATCTTAAGCACGTGGAAAAGTATTCTATAACGGAAAGCTGGGAATCGTTATCGCAGCAGAGCTTTATTGAAATAAAAAAACATATTGCTCCCAATATAAGTGGGCTTATAGACTTGGAATCCGCCCGCTTTTTTGACTTACTTTGTTATAAGTTTGCGGCAACAAAGTTCCATAAAAATAATACATTCACGACTACAGCTAAATCTATATATGCAATTGCTTCCTATCTATTGAATAATAAAATGCATATTTCTGACGTGGAGGCTCATAGAGAAACGCTGGAATATGTTGTGACTGATGAATTCTTGACAGATACAACAGTTACACATATGGATGACATCCGAATTGATTTGCGTGAACTGATGCGTTATATAGAAAAGATAATAATTGATCCGATAATATCTGATTTTGATGACCGGATCGATAAGACAAATGACGCAGAAGATGAGCCTGTTGATTTTACCGTAACAGTTGATGACTTCAAACTATTTAGCGAGAAAGTGGAATTTTACATCACAAATCATCCAAATGATGCTCTTGTATATCAAGTAACTCATTTTGAAAAGACCTCAGATGATGCAATAAGCGCATTTAAGCATGAAGTTGAAGGCTTGGCAAAAGACCAGGATGATTATAATGCACTGTTCACATGTGATGCAGACATCCCTGTGTTCATAAGAAAAACAGTAGGAATAAGTAAAGCAGCAATGGACAGCTTTGTCGAGTTGGATACAAACAGGTCATATAATGAGAGACAGATTGCTTACATTAAGGAATTACTGAATTTTATATCTCAGAATGGAAAATTTGAACGTAGTGACCTGCTGAGAGAAGAATTGTATTTTGGTGACCTGTTTAATAGTGTGGCTATCAATACAGTCTTAGAGGAGATAGAAAAGAGATTATAACCGAAACAATAACGATGGGAGAATAATAATGGCTACAGGTAAATCATTCATAAATATCACATTGCTAAATGGGACAGCTGATGGGGCCCTAAAGTGTGTTAATAAAGCTCATGACGGTATTATTTATAAAATAAAGCGTGATGATATAGGAAATTACACTAATGAGCCTGAGCTTAAACAATGTGGGATTTATTTCCTGTTTGGAAAAGAAAAGAATAAGCCTGTAGTTTATATTGGCCAGGCTAATACTCGAAAAAACGGAAACGGAGTTCTTGGTAGAGTGATCGAACACCGAAAGGAAAAAGAGAGTTACTGGAGCGATGCGTTTATTCTCATTTCATCGAAGAATGCTATCGGGGCAACAGAACTGAATTACTTAGAGAATCAGTTTTGCAATAGAACTATAAATGCTGGCGCCTTTGAAACGAAGAATGCAGCGGATCCAAATACGGGAACATATTCAGATGAAGTAGAAATCACTATGGATGATCTGATCGATTATACAAGTACGGTACTTAAGGTGCTTGGGTATGACTTATTCGGAGCCGGTGATTTTGAAACTGAGAATACAGAGCTTAACTTGAAAGATGAATTTGATGGTTGGACTCGTCTTTATATGAGAAAAGAAGGGAACGAGCCTGGACGTGGTTGTGATATCACATGCGCTTATAAAGATGGAGAATATATTCTTCTTAAGGGCAGCAAAGTAGCCACGGTAGCTGCGGATAGTTGTCACCAGACAAGCAGGAATCAGAGAGAAGAGTTCAAGAAACATATCGATGGCAAAGGCGTAGTGATAGAGGATATTCCGTTTGGTAGTCCATCAGCAATAGCACAGTTTGTAACCTTGTCTTCAGTGAATGGTAAAGTAGAGTTGAAGAATGTGGAAGGAAAGACTCTGAAAGAATTGCTTGGGGAATAGGAATAATATATGTCGTTTGCTAAGAAACTTAAAATTCGGGATATAATTAACAGCACCCCTGCAGAGCTTGAAGCATGGGTGGATGAATTGAAGACTTTTGTAAATTTGGTAATGACCGAGGACAATGCCGGCCACCAGGGAGAGGCTGTTGGTGAAAGTCAGATAATATCATGGCGTGACTGCTTTCAATTTATAAAGGTTAATTTGGTCTCTCTTGCTTCGGAAGACCAGGAGTACGAATTTGTCTTTGAATATTGTATTCCGGGAACTTGTCGTGAACGGCCAGATGTTTTTTTACTCACGAATAGCAAAGTTATCTCTCTTGAATTTAAACGTAAGGAAGCTCCACAGATAAATAGTAATCGGGATGACGTTGCCCAGGCTATTAGATATAAAGAATGGCTGCAGAACCATCATAAAGAAACTCGTGATCGGAATATGGCTGTAAAGAGTTATCTTGTCTGCACGCATTCGAATGCCGTAGCGGGTAATCTGCGTGGGATAGATGTTCTGACAAAGGATAATATCTCTGCGGCTGTCCATGAAGAACTTGTCGGGGAGACGCCCTGCAGCTTTGTTGATCAATGGCTTGATTCTTCGTATACAGAAATGCCCGATATGCTTCAGGCCATCAGCGTTATGTATGGCCAGGGACGAATTCCATATATTTCGGATGTTAATGAGAGATGCTTAAGAAAAGTAAACAGCTATATAGATGATGCTCGTGCTAATCATAAGAGGATTCTTATTCTAATTAACGGTGTTCCTGGTGCAGGTAAAACGGCTGTAGGACAGAGTGTAGTATTCGAACAGAATACAGATGGTGCTGCAAATGCCAAATATCTCTCTGGAAATGGCCCGTTAGTTGAGGTACTGCAATATCAGATCAATTCTGTTGTAGGAAATGATCATGCCGGTGAAAATGCCATTGGTGATATGTATATCTTTAAAAGGGACTATTTTTACAGCGATCAAGTTCCGCAGCAGGGAGTTCTTGTTTTTGACGAAGCACAAAGGGCCTGGGATCCGGAAAAGATGAACCACGATTTTTCAGAGCCTGAAGGTCTCTTTAGGGTGTGTGAAAGAATATACATTGAGAAAGGCTACGCTGTTTTGATCGGCCTTTATGGAAATGGTCAAGTTATATACACAGGCGAGGAGACTGGTATATCCCTGTGGAATGATGCGCTTCAGCAGCATCCGGAATGGGACGTTATAGTATCGGATGAACTGTCCGATGGGCTTACAGGCCTTGGCGGACGCAAGATCGTTGACAATGATGTATTCTTGCCCGTTTCACTAAGAGCAGATTTTATAGACTGTAGTGCCTGGGTAGAGCAGGCTATCGGCAGACAGAATGCTAATCCAGTAGATGCGGCACATGAGCTTGCCTTGCTTAAGAAAACCTCGCTTACTATTTGTGTTACCAGAGATTTTGCCAGAATACGTCAACGTGCTTTA